>NZ_RYDU01000014.1:0-128145 GCF_003970755.1 Pantoea sp. YU22
CGGGATGAAACTGCCCGGCTGTTGGGCGAACGAAACCTGCACTGAAGCCCCCCGTCTGTCGTGCGAACGAAACCTGCGCTGAGGCTCCCCGCCTGGTGGGGCGCCCCCCGCCGCCCGGCCGGGCACTATCCCACTATCATATTCGCCACCAGCTGCTTGCGCCCCTGCCCGTCATCCTCGGTATACACGCCCTGCAGCTCCGGCGAGAACCCCGGCAGCTGGTTGATGCCCTCCTCCAGCGCCAGGAAATAGCGCTGCACCGCGCCGCCCCAGACTTCGCCCGGCACCACGCAGAGCACGCCAGGAGGATAAGGTAGCGCCCCTTCGGCGGCGATACGCCCTTCGGCTTTCGCGATCGGCACTAGCTCGACGTCGCCGCGAATATAGGCCTGATGCGCATCCTGCGGATTCACCTTCACCGCCGGGAAATTTTTCTGACGGAACATCGCCTTTTGCAGATCTTTTACGCCGAAGCTGACATAGAGATCGTGCATCTCCTGGCAGAGCTGACGCAGGGTATAGCCCTTGTAGCGCGCCTGATTCTTGCGATAAATCGTCGGCAGCACCTCCGCCAGCGGCGCATCCTCTCTGACATGCTGTTCAAACTGCGCCAGCATCGCCACCAGATGCGCCATCTTCTCCAGGCTCTCAGCTGGCGTCAGCAGAAACAGGATAGAGTTAAGATCGCACTTCTCCGGCACGATGCCGTTTTCGCGCAGATAGTTCGCCAGAATGGTGGCGGGGATGCCGAAGTCGGCGTACTCACCACTCGCCGCGTCGATGCCCGGCGTCGTCAGCAGCAGCTTACAGGGATCGACCAGATATTGATCCTGCGCGTAACCGGCAAAGCCGTGCCATTGCGCCTCCGGCTCAAAGCTGAAGTAGCGGCTGTCGCTGGCAATGCTTTCGGTCGGTGCATCCTGCCAGCGTTCGCCGTTTACCTGCTCCGGCACAAACGGCAGGATCATTTCGCAACGTTCCAGGATCGCCTTGCGCGCCTCGATACCGAGCGTCACGCACGACTGCCACAGCTGACGGCCCGCATCGCCCTGGTGCATTTTGGCGTTTACGTCCAGCGCGGCGAACAGCGGGTAAAACGGGCTGGTAGAGGCGTGCAGCATAAAGGCGTTATTCAGCCGCTTATGCGGGCAAAAGCGCTTCTGGCCGCGAATATGGTTATCTTTTTTATGGATCTGCGAGGTCTGCGAAAAGCCCGCCAGCTGCTTGTGCACCGACTGGGTAACGAAAATGCCCGGATCGTTCTCTGTCAGCTCCAGCGTCAGCGGCGAAGTGCCCGCCATCACCGGAATAAACTGCTCATAGCCGAGCCATGCCGAGTCGAAGAGAATGTAGTCGCAGAGGTGTCCGATGCGATCCACCACCTGCCGCGCGTTATAGACCGTACCGTCGTAGGTGCCGAGCTGAATAATCGCCAGACGGAACGGACGCGCTTCCCCGGCGCGCTGCGGCGCGACCTCTTTGATCTGTTCACGCAGCCAGGCCTCGTCGAAGCAGTGCGCGTCGATGCCGCCGATAAAACCGAAGGGATTACGCGCCGCCTCCAGATAGACCGGCGTCGCGCCCGCCTGAATCAGCGCGCCGTGATGGTTCGACTTATGGTTATTGCGGTCGAACAGCACCAGATCGCCGCGCGTCAGCAGCGCGTTGGTCACCACTTTATTGGCGCTGGAGGTGCCGTTAAGCACAAAGTAAGTTTTATCCGCGTTAAACACTTTCGCCGCGAACTTCTGCGCATCTTTCGCCGAGCCTTCGTGGATAAGCAGATCCCCCAGCTTGACGTCGGCGTTGCACATATCGGAACGGAAAAGATTCTCGCCGTAAAAGTCAAAAAACTGCCGCCCCGCCGGATGCTTTTTGAAAAAGACCCCGCCCTGGTGTCCCGGACAGGCGAAGGTGCTGTTCTGCATATCGACGTAGCGCGTCAGCGTGTCGAAAAACGGCGGCAGCAGGTTCGCCTCATACTCCGCCGCGGCCGATTCCAGCGCCGCCCAGGCTTCCACAGAGCCGTCCAGTTCGCCGGTCACGCCCGGCAGGTGCAGCACCTCCTCTTCCCAGGCGTTGGCGACAAATACCGGCAGGTTGAAGCCGGTATGGCGCAACAGCGCCAGCACGCCGCTGCGCGTATCGGCCAGCGAGACGACCACTGCCGCCACGTCGGTAAAGTCGGTATTGTCCAGCGTCACTACGTCACGCCCGGTATTCAGGGTAAGACTGGGAGCCACAGCAGCGCTGGCGGCAATTTTCAGTGGTGTCATAACACAAATCCCCAACGGTGAAGGATGAGTGGGTGCCAGAGGCACGGCAATGGGGATGATTCCCCGGCGAATAACGTCAGGCGGAGGCGGAGCAAAAGGTAAAGCCGCACCCGATAGACATCAGTAAAGCCAGATCGCGTCTGTCTTTACGCATGCCCAACAGCGAACGTTTAGCTGGCTTCACCGCATGGTGAGCGGGAAATGCTTAGCGAAGATAGTCGGGGAGAACGCCTTGCGCGCAGGGCAACGCGAGCGGAGGCAAGTGCGGTTGCGCATTGTTGCGACCATAACGGCATCCTCAACGGGTCAGCGAAAAAGAGGCGCAATGATGTCATTTTTCTCGCGCGGGAACAACCCGGGAAAAGTAAATAAGCTTGCGAAAAAGAATTACATAACACCATGATAATTAAATAATTAAACACAACAACCCGCAAATAAGTGCTTAATTATCTTTGCTTTATGAAATATTATGCAACAGCCAGCATCCCCGGCGTCAGGTGCCCCTTCTCTACCCCTTCCCGCCGCAGAAGAGTAGACTGACCGGCACATTCCCCATTGCCGGAGGCTGCATGTTTAAAGCATTAGTCATTGAAAATGATGAGCAAGGCTACCGCACCAACCTGAAAGATCTCAACGAATCCCAGCTGCCCGACCATGACGTCACCCTCGACGTCGCCTGGTCCACGCTGAACTATAAAGACGCGCTGGCCATCTGCAATAAAGGGCCGATCGTGCGGCAGTTCCCTATGGTGCCGGGCATCGATTTCGTCGGCCGCGTCACCGCCAGCCGACATGCGGAGTGGCAGCTGGACGATGTGGCGCTGCTTACCGGCTGGGGCGTTGGCGAGAAACAGTGGGGTGGTCTGGCGCAGAAGGCGAGCGTCCCTGGCGACTGGCTGGTGGAAGTGCCTGCCACCCTGAGTCCGCTGCAGACCATGGCGATAGGCACCGCGGGTTTGACCGCGATGCTGTGCGTGATGGCACTGGAGAAACAGGGCGTCACGCCCGAGCGCGGTCCGGTACTGGTCACCGGCGCCAGCGGCGGCGTCGGCAGCTTCAGCGTCAGCCTGCTGGCGCGCCTGGGGTTTGAAGTGATTGCCGCCAGCGGACGCGCCAGCGACGAGGGCTACCTGATCGATACCCTCGGCGCGCGTTCGATTATCGACCGCAGCGAACTGTCACAGCCAGGCAAACCACTGGCGAAAGAGCGCTGGGCGGCCGCTATCGACAGCGTCGGCAGCCATACGCTGAGCAACGTGCTGGCCTCAACCCAGCGAGACGGCGTGGTAGCCGCCTGCGGCATGGCGCAGGGTCTGGATCTGCCCGCCAGCGTCGCGCCCTTTATTCTGCGCGGCGTGACGCTCACCGGCGTCGACAGCGTAATGTGCCCGAAACCGCTGCGTCAGCAGGCGTGGCAGCGGCTCGGGGAACTGCTGAATGACGATATACTGACGCAGCTCACTACGCTAATTCCGCTCAGCGAAGCGAAACAGGGCGCGCAGGATCTGCTGGACGGCAAGGTGCGCGGCCGCCTGATCGTCGACTGTCGTTAAGCGTTCTGATGCAGGGCGGCGTCGCGCAGCAGCACCGCAAGACGCTCCAGCGCGAACTGCGCGCCCTGCTCCATCACCGATTTCGGCTCGCCCTCGAAGCGCCGCATCTCAGCCACCACGCTGCCGTCAGGCAGGGTCCAGCCAAACCAGATAGTGCCCGCTGGCGTGCCGTCTTCGCCGCCGTCTGGCCCGGCATAGCCGGTAATCGACAGGCTGACCGGCTCGCCGGAACGTTCGCGCGCGCCGATCGCCATCTCGCGCGCAGTCTGTTCGCTGACGGCGGTATGCTCTTCAAGGGTCTCCGGCCGGACGCCCAGCAGCTGGCTTTTCGCATTATCGCTGTAGGTGACGAAGCCGCTGGTATAGAAGTTGCCGCTGTTTGCTACCTTCGCCAGCGTCATGCTGATCAAGCCGGCGGTGCAGGACTCGGCGGTCGCTAACCGCCACTCAGAGGAGAGAAGCCGCTCGCCAAGCTGTTCGGCGGCCTGATCTAATGCATCGTTCATATTTTGCTTCCCTGTTAGTGGATTCAGAGTAGAAAGTATGGTCGAAAATCGGCGCGCCGTTAAAAGCTAACGTTATGAATAGTAAGCCAAACGGCTTCAGGCACGCAGCCGGATGCCTGGTCTGCCGCTCTCAGGGTCAGGAGAAACGCGCAGCTCTGCCCGGTACCAGCGCGTCAGCGTCTCTTCGGTCATCACCGCCTGCGCCGGGCCTTGCGCCACTAACCTGCCCTGATGCAGCAGCAAAATGCGATCGGCCCAGAGCGCGGCGAGGTTAAGATCGTGCAGCACAATGCATACGCTGAAATCCTTCTGGCGCGAAAGCCGATGCAGCAGGCGCAGCGCCTGCTGCTGCCAGAAGAGATCGAGCGCCGAGGTCGGCTCATCCAGAAACAGCCAGCCGCGCGGCGCGCCGTTCTGCCAGAGCTGCGCCAGCACGCGCGCCAGCTGCACCCGCTGCTGTTCGCCGCCGGAGAGCTGTCGGTAGTCGCGTTCGGCCAGTTTTCCGCAGTCGGTCAACGCCATCACCTCTTCGACCACGGCTTGCGTATCCCCGCCAGGCCAGGGCGCGCGGCCCATCGCCACCACGGCGGCGGCGGGCAAAGAGAAGGCGACCGGATTCTGCTGGCGCATTACCGCGCGCCGCTGCGCCAGCTTCACGCGTGGCCACTCGGCTAAAGGCCTGTCGCCCAGCCGACACTCGCCGTAATCTGGCGTCAGAAAGCCAGTCAGCATACGCAGCAGCGTCGATTTGCCTGCGCCGTTCGGGCCAATCAGCGCCACCAGTTCGCCCGGTACCAGCGACAGATCCAGCGAATCGATCAGCAGCCTGCCGCCTCGTGAATAGCGCAGGTTGCGCGCCTCTAACTGTTCCACTATTCCACTCCTCGCTGCTGGCGCAGGATCAGCCAGAGAAACCAGGGACCGCCCAGCATGCTGGTCAACAGGCCCACCGGCATTTCGGCAGGCACCACTATCGTGCGCGCCAGCGTATCCGCCAGCAGCAGCAGGATGGCGCCCGCCAGCGCCGAACCTGGCAGCATCCAGCGATGATCGCTGCCGAGACAGAAGCGCATCATGTGCGGCACCACTAAGCCGACGAAGCCGATAATGCCGCTTACCGAAACCGCCGCGCCCACCAGCAGCGCGCTCAGCACCAGCAGCTGCCGCTGCGTGCGTCTGACATCAATCCCCATATAGTGGGCATCCTCTTCGCCCAGCTGCAGCAGATTGAGATGGCGCGCGCGAAGCAGGGTCAGCAGCAGCGACGGAAGGATAAAGGCGGCACACACCGCCAGCATCGGCCACTGCGCCTGGCTCATGCTGCCCATTCCCCACAGCGACAGCTGGCGCAGCTGCTGGTCGTTGCTCAGCCAGGAGAGCACCCCCACCACCGAGCTGCACAGCGCGTTAATCGCGATGCCCACCAGTAGCAGACGCGCCAGATTGCCCAGCGCCAGCCGACTGAGGCTAAAGATCAGCGCCATCACCGCCAGGCTACCGAGAAAGGCCGCCAGGGTCGGCAACCAGAGCGCCAGCAGCGGCGGCAGCGCCAGCGGCAGGCTAATGGCGATGGCTACTGCCAGCCCCGCACCGCTGCTGATGCCGAGCAGGCCGGGGTCGGCGAGCGGGTTGCGAAACAGCCCCTGCATCACCGCGCCGGAAACCGCCAGCGCCATGCCGATCAGCACCGCCAGCAGCACGCGCGGCAGGCGAATATTCAGCCAGATCTGCCAGACCATATCGCTGAGCGGCGCCTGCCACAGCACGCGCAGCGAGAGCCTTATCGCGCCCAGATTCGCCGCTATCGCCATCGCCGCCAGCATGCTAAGCAGCATCAGTGCCAGCCAGCGCAACGCGGTCGGGTTAGCCATGGCGTGCCGCTTCCGCCGCTTTGCGCAGCTTAACGATCGCGCCCGGCGTATCCAGACCAAAGCCGAGCAGCGCCATCTCATCGATCACCAGCAGGTTTTTATGCTGGCCTGCGGGCGTCAGTGCCAGGCCAGGCAGTCGCCACACCTTCTCTTCATCGCCTAAGGTTTTCAGCCCGTCGCTGCCGATAACCACCAGATCCGGCGCGGCGGCGATAATGCCCTCCTGCGACAGCGTCTGATAATGCGGCATCGTTCCCATCGCGTTGATTAAGCCTGCACTGCGAATAGCGCCGTCGGCGGCGGTATCCCTGCCCGCCGCCAGCGACTTCATGCCGCTGTGCGTCATAATAAACAGCACCCTGACCGGCAGCGGCCGATTCGGCAGCGTCGCCAGCGTCCGGTTAACCCGATCCGCCAGCGCCTGCGCCTCCTCATCGCGATGCAGCGCCTTACCAATGGTGGCGATTTTTTCAGGGATAGCCTTGAGGCTGTTCTCACCGGTGACTTCCACCACCTTTACGCCCGTCTGAGCGATCTGCTGCAGCGCCAGCGAGGGTTTCGCCTGCGCACTGCTCAGCACCAGCGTCGGCTCTAGCGCCAGGATGCCTTCGGCGTTGAGCTGACGCATATAGCCGATATTCGGCAGACGCTTCGCCAGCGCCGGATGCTGACTGGTGCTGTCGCGCGCCACCAGCGCCTGCTGGCCCCCCAGCGCATAGACGATCTGCGTGACGTCGCCGCCGATAGAGATAATGCGCTCCGCTGCGAACGTCGGCAGCGCCAGCAACAGCAGCCAGGGGATCAGCCGTTTCATGCCGCCTCTCCCGCCGCGCTCAGCGAAGTCACCTGCTCGCGCCAGCGCGTTTGTTCCGGCGTGCCTTCGCTGCGCTGGCCGTAGAGCTGTGCGATCTGCGTACCGTCAGCGGCGAACAGCTCCAGGCTGGTGACGAAGCCGTCGCCGCTCGGTTTGCGCGTCACCCAGCTCTCATGGATGCGATCCGCCATCAAATGCAGCGTAAAGTTTGAATTGAATACGTTGAGCCAGTTTCCTGTCGGCACGAGCTTTTCCAGCGCGCCGGTAAAGATTTGCGTGCAGCCCCGATTGCCGACGAAAATCATTATTTCATTGCCCTCCTCCTGCACCTGCGTCAGCAGACGTGCCAGCGAGTTGTTATCCACGCGCCATGCCAGATCGTCTCCCGCCGCGCGGAACGCCTGCAGCCTTGAAACGTTATGGCGTTTCAGCAACCGGAAAAACTGGTGCACGTCAGTCATGGCGCGCCACTCGCTGTCGAGGGCGGCGGCGTCGAAATCGCAGGCGAAATTAGCTGCCTCCGCCGCCTCGACTCTCAGCTCGGCGGGCGCGTTATCAACAAAGCGCGCAATCAGCACCTGCCAGGCGTTCATATCGGTATGGTCGGTGGCGTAGATTTTCAGCACCGCGTCGCCGTAACGGTCAAAGATCTGGATACTCTGCCGCTCGCCGCGCGCGCTCTGCTCGCGCAGAAAGAAAGCGCTGCGCCACTGGTCAGGGAAAAAACGCAGGTCGAGCGCGCGTGGATTAAGCACCAGCCCGGCGTGGTCGCCCAGCCTGACGTTCTGGTAATGGCCGAGGTGCTCATGCACCGCATAAGCATTGCGGGTGATATTTTTCGTTTCGCCAACCGCTTCCAGCGCCAGCATCAGCTCGCGAAACTGCGGCTTCAGCGGCTGCGCCTCATGGCCGACGCGGGCGTGGCACAGCTCGGCTTCGCTGACGCCCATCAGGGCCGCCAGGTCGCGGGCATATTTTTTCGGATGTTCGCTTTTCGCTAGCTGGTACTGCTGCCAAAGTGGGTTCATTGCGCACTACTCCCTTCAGAAAAGCGCCCTGCGCCTGCGCAGGGCGGACGAGTGATTAAAATTCGACGTTAACGCCCAGTTGATACGTACGGCCCGGCATTACCGCCAGCGCCACATCGTTGCGATCCTGCGCCGTGTCGGTGGTCAGCTGGCGGCTGCTGGTGTAATCCCAGTATTTGCGGTCGGTCAGGTTATAGACGCCGCCGCTCAGCCGGACATTTTTCGCAACCTGCCAGTAAGCGGTAGCATCCACCATGCCATAGCCCGGCACGCGCATATATTCGCTGGTGGAGTCGGTAATCGCCGTGCCTGTATTTTTGTAGCTTTCGCGGTTGGTCTCAGTGGCGCGCTTGCCTTTAACAAAGGTTGCGGTAACGGCGGCGCCATAGCCGCGCTGCGCATCGTCCCACGCCAGGCCGACGATCGCCTTCAGCGGCGCGACGCTGTCGAGATCGACATATTTGTCGCCCGTGTAGTTCGATTTTGACTTCCCTTCGTTATAGCCCAGCGCAAAGGTGGCGCTCAGCCCGTCGACCGGCTGGAACCAGGTGCCAAAGTTAACTTTGGTCGTCAGTTCGGCGCCGTAGATATAGGCTTTATCGCGGTTTTCCGCCTGGAAAGAGGTGTAGATATTGCTCGGCACGTTAACAAATTTGTCAGGGTTGCCAGAGCGGGTGTAGCGCGTGTAGGCGATAAAGTTTTTGTACTGGTTGTAGAACAGCGAGGTATTCACCGTGACGCCTTCCGTTACCTGACCTTTCAGACCCCATTCAATATTATTGCTGGTTTCTGTTTTCAGGTCCGTGTTGCCGATCAAGGCATACTGGGCAGTGCCCGCATAGCTGGCGCCCATATTCCATGAGCCGTAAAGCTGGCTGGCGGTCGGGAACTGCACGCCACGCTTGTATTGCAGGTAAGTGATCAGCGCTGGCGTCAGATCGTACTGGAAGGTGAGCGACGGCAATACCTTAGTATCGCTGCTGCCGGAGCCGTAAAGCGCTTCCAGCTGTTCTGCGGTCAGCACGCTGCTGCCGGAGGCGAGATCGGAGAGGTCGCGCGGTTTGGTGTTCTGGTACATTACGCGCGCGCCGGGGATCACCGCGAAGTTATGGCTGGCGAGGTCGAAATTGATTTTGTCCTGGACGTAGCCCGCTACGGTATAGCTGCGACTGTCGGCCTGCGGCTGCATAATCGCGCCAGCGTTACCATACGACGAGGTTGAGGTAGAGCGGAACGGACGCTCGGTTTTTTCCCCGCGGGCGTTAATACCGGCGCTCAGTTCATGACGGCCCAGGTTTTTAGTGGCGCGCGTGTCGAAGCCCAGGCTATCGGTGTTGTAGTCCGACCAGACCCTTTTATAAGCGGTGGCGCTGCTCGGCATCCAGGTGTTGTCGTGCGACTCGGTTTTCTGCCAGTAGAGACGCGTGGTCAGCGTATCAAGCAGGTCATTGTAAGGCGTCCATTCATCCCCCAGGCTGACGCCGAAGCGGCGCGTATCGCTCTGCTGCTGCGTGGTTCCCCAGACGGCAGTGCCGCCGCTGTTCCAGCCATCGTAGTGGGTATGGTTAGTTTTCTGGTAATAGTCAAAGGTGGCGCTCAGCTTGTGCCGATCGTTCGGTTGCCAGATGCCTGAGGTCATAAAGGCATCGGAGTGCCAGTTAGCCGGATAAGATGCTTTCACGCCGCTGTTGTTTCTGGTCTCCTGACCGTCACGGCGGCTGTAGACGAACACCCCGCGCAGCTCGTCGTCGCCCGCCGCCGCCGTGATGCCGTTGTGCCAGCTGCGGTTAGAGGAGTCGTAGTCGCTCTGATAGCCGAAATAGGTGTGTTTGCTGCTGCTCAGGTAGTCATCGGCGCTTTTGTTATGGAAAGAGACGTTGCCGCCGATAGCGGTGTTAGGCTGACTGACCGCCGTTGCGCCCTTTTCAATATCTATGCTGCCGAACATATAGGGATCGATATAGTCGCCGCGACCGATACCGAAGGTGTTGTTGCCGACGCGGCTGACATAGGGTCGCCCTGTCGCATCCGGCAGCGGAATGCCGTCAACGTCGAGTCCGACGCGATTGCTCTCCAGACCGCGAATGTTATAGCCAGTGTAGCCTGCGCGATCGAAGCCGCTTTTACCTACTGAAGAGCCGCCTGCCGCTCCGTTGGCGCTGATTAACGGCTCGTAACGCATAATAGAGCCGAAGTCGTTCGCCCCACGTTTCTGAAGGTCATCGGCGGTAAGAGTGGTTTTATTTCCCGCGTCAGGTTTCGGCGCGGTAACGGTCATCACAGGCTCGCTGCTGTTTTTTTCAGCGGCAAGCGTGTTGCTGTCGGCATAGCCGCAGGCGACATGAACCGAAGAGGCCAGCAGCGCAATTTTACAGAGCCGCTGTTGGGTCAATCCCTGAAACATTGAAGACATAAGCGCAAATACCTTTATAAACGTTAGTATTTGCTCACTTACTTGCTATCAGTAGTCAGACTACGGTTTCGCACATAAAACCGTAAACAGAAACGCCGTTTTTATTATAAGTAATTTCGCAAGGACTGTAATGCAAGTGGGAATCATTATCAACTAGGTGCAGATTAAGATGTATCTTGTACCGCACAATTTGCTAATCTGCGCTTTACGTCATTGACTACTGCCACGCTGGAACATTGCCATGACTGAGAAACCCACCATCACTATCCACTACTGCACGCAGTGTAACTGGCTGCTGCGCTCCGCCTGGATGGCGCAGGAACTTTTGCATACCTTCGCAGACGATCTGGCGGCAGTCACGCTCCGGCCCGGGACCGGCGGGATTTTCGTGATCACCATTAATGATGAAATCCTCTGGGAGCGTAAGCGCGACGGCGGCTTTCCAGACGCGGCGGCGCTGAAGCAGCGCGTGCGCGACGTCTGCTTCCCGGAGCGTTCGCTGGGACATGTCGATAAGAAAAAAAGCTGAGACAGCGGCTTTAGCTGGCGGCGATCTTATCCGCCGCCGCATTCAGCGCGTCGACGATATTCTCCAGCGCTTCCGCCGAAATGGCTTCCTGTGACAGGCGGTTATTGAGCACGGCGCGCATACGATGGATGGCGTGATCTACATCAGGAATGCTGCGGTTATTGACCAGGATAGCCAGCGAGGAGAGACGCTCGATAATATGTTCGACGGATGCCTGCTGTTCTGCCAGCAGCGCACGTCCTGCCGCATTCAGCGTATAGGCTTTGCGCGACGCCTGCGAATCCACCACGCGGATAGCGTCCATCTCCTCCAGCAGCGTCAGGTTAGGATAAATAATGCCGGGGCTGGGAGAGTATTCCCCTTTGGAAAGCTCTTCGATTGATTTGATCAGCTCGTAGCCATGCGCATCGTTTTGCGCCAGAAAGTGCAGCATTAACAGGCGGATATCGCTGGCATCCAGCATCTTCTCACGACGTTTACGGCGACCGCCGCAGCCACCGCGCGCGGGGGAATCCTGATGACACGAGAAAGCCGGATCCTGTTTCATTGCCTGCCTGAAGGGGGAGTATGGTCGGGAGGAAGATAGTAGTCCGCCGCCTGGCAAAATTCAACACGGGCGGCGGCGGCAGCTTATTTCGCGTGCCAGTAAGCGACGGCGCGCACAAAGGTACCATCCAGGCCGCGCCGCTCGACAAAGTAGTCGCCGAGCGCTTTCGCGAAGTCGCCTTCGCCGGTCAGCCAGATAAAGTAATCTGACGACGGAACGGCGATGTTATCCAGCGCGGCGATGAGCGCGTCGAGTTTATTCGCCTCTGCCGCGCCGCTACCAAGCCAGTGGGCATTCACCCCGCTCAGATCCGGCAGATAGTCGCGCCCGGTCGCTTCATCTACGCAGGCGAACAGATGCAGCTCCTGCGCCTCGATAGCCGCCTGACGGCGCTTAAAGGCAGGCAGGCCGGTTTCATCGCAGACATAGAGCTGAAAACCGTAGTCGGTCGGTACCACCAGCGAGCCGCGCGGGCCGCCCATAATGAGCCGATCGCCCTCTTTCGCCTGCTGCGCCCAGTTGCTGGCGACGCCGCCGTCGTGGATGTAAAAGTCGAGCGTTAGCGACGCTTCGCCGTCAAAGGCGAGCGGCGTATAGTCGCGCGCTGGCGGACGCGCCCCATTCGGCCAGACGATGCCTTCATCGGTCATCTGCGGCAACTGCAGCGCGTCGTCACTGTTCTGCGGGAAAAAGAGCTTGATATGGTCGTCAAAGCCCGGCGAATTAAAGCCTGCCAGATCGCTGCCGTGAAAGGTGACGCGCCAGAATTCACCCGCAACCAGCGTTTTGCTGGCGACGGCGATATGGCGAAAACGCAGCTCGTTGCGCACGCGCTGCGGCGCGCGGCTTCGGAACGCTCTGTTGTCGGAATGCATAGGTTCTCCTTTTACGAAGCCGGTCAGCGTCGCCGGCTGCGGACGTCAATGCGTAAGAATGTCAGAAATGATTCTCATTTGAGAGGCTCAGATTACTCATGATATATCTTAGGCGCAAGGATCGATTGTGCTATTTCCGCGCAGCCGAACAGGCGCACAGGCCAGCGCCTGCACGCGTTAAGGAGAAAGGGTAAAGCGAAGGCGCGCGCTGAACCGGCGCGCGCAACGATCAGACGTTGTCGTTTAAGGTGTCTGAGCTGAAGTGCTTTTGCGATTGCTGCGGCAGCGCGTTGTCGCCCTGGATTTCGTGCTGGGTCGGCTGGGCGTGCGGATGCAGGCCAGCAGGCGGCGTAAAGGGTTCAGCCATCTGGGCGCCGGCAAAGAGCGGCAAAGCAGCAAGCGCCGTAGTAAGTAACAGCGAAGAAAGTTTCATGGTTGTCGTCGTTTTATATCTGGTTCGGAAAGAACCTGAAAGGCAGATGAATATCCAGTCCGGCCAGCCTTATGCACGATATCCGCATGGCTTCCGGGTTAAGACAGGAATTTTACGCCAGAAAGCGCATCTGTTTTATAGAATCGTGCGGTTTATCACGTTTCACCGCACGAAAAGCCGCTGTCAGCACTGGGTGACAGGCACAGAGAAGAGACCGACCAGCGCATCGGGGGTTGAGGCCTTCATATCCAGCCGCAGCAGATCTTTTCCCTGACGGCGCGCGACACCCAGCGCAGGCAGATGCACGTAGTAAAGATCGGCGATAAAGCGCGTGAGCTGCTCCGGCGAGCCTTGCCAGGGGATGGTGGCGTAAAGGCCGCGCGCCGACGTCCAGTTGACGATATTCGGTCCCAGGATATCGGCGTGCTGGCTCTCCAGCGCCTGGAACAGGCTGATATGCTGCTGTTCCGCCGAGTTGCCGGGGCCATACTGAAAGCCGAGCCAGCCGCGATCGACCTGCTGACCAGCCAGACGAACAAAGTTGCGCGCCTGCTGCGCGACGGTCTGCGCATGGTCGCGCACGTAGTCGCCGAATTTACACTCCCACTCGATCAGCTCGCCGCGCAGCTGCAGCTCATCGCGCTCTACCAGCTGCGCCTGCATCATTTCGCCGTGAATGGAGATAGGCCCGTGGAAGCTTTTCAGCTGCAGGTCGGGCACGCGGCGGAAAGCGCCTGGCGTGAGGGAGAAATGGTTCTTGAAGACGCGGGTGAAGTTCTGCTGGTTATCAAAACCAAAACGCACCGCGATATCGATTAGCGGCATGCGGGTCAGACGCAGCGCCATAGCGGACATCGTCAGGCGACGCTTGCGCGTATAGGCCGCCAGCGTCTGGCCGGTCATCTCTTTGAACATGCGCTGCATGTGCCATTTGGAGTAGCCGGATTTCAGGGTAATCAGATCGATATTGAGATCGTCGGTCAGATTCGCCTCAATCCAGTCCACCAGATCGCTGATGTACTGTTTTTTTACGTTCAGGCTGAGCATTTCTGTGAAGATCGTAGAAAGTAGTGCGAGATTAGTCACATAATCATAACAAAAACGTCTTACGCATGTAAGAAAGGGTAAAGAAAGCGCAAGCAAAGCGGCGATAAAAGGCATTTAATGTTTAGCCTGTCAGGGGAGAGGCTAAGAAATGAAACGCCGAGAGCATCAACAGAAGAGCAAAGCGTCCCGCGAAGAGCTGTTTTAAACAATGTCGCAATCTCACCCGTGTCTGAAAAGCCAATGACGTGGGCAGAAGAGCAAAGCCCCCGCAACAAAACTGTTTAAAACAAAGTCGCAATCGTCCCGTGCCTGAAAAGCCAATGACGTGAGCAGAAGAGCAAAGCCCCCGCAACAAAACTGTTTAAAACAAAGTCGCAATCGCACCCGTGTCTGAAACGCTAATGGCATGGGCAGAAGAGCAAAGCGTCCCGCGACAGGGATGTCGCGGGCCGAGCGAGCATGGATGCCTTGAGCGACTTTGCGATCGGCCCATGCCATTGGCGTCAGCACCGGCCCTTGCCCTTGCCCATATAAAGGCATAAAAAAAGGCTGGCAACGCCAGCCTTTATATCAACCAAAACTGTTAGTGACTTCGCATACCTGCTGCGGTCATCATCATCCGGAACAGCATGGCCACGACACCGAGCGCCAGCACGCTTGCTCCATAGATCACCACCAGCCACAGAATGCGTTTCCACAACGGGGCTTTGGCTTCATTGTGGTTTTTCATGCTGTCGACTTCGGTTCGCATATCAATGGTATCCTTCGTCTGCTTTGACTTTCCCGCGGAACACGTAGTAGCTCCAGAAGGTGTAGCCAAGAATCATCGGAATAATCAACAAACTGCCTACCAGCATAAAGGCCTGGCTAATCGCCGGAGACGCTGCCTGCCAGATCGTAACGGAAGGCGGAATAATATTCGGCCATACGCTAATGCCAAGTCCGGAAAAGCCGAGGAAAATCAGCGCCAGCGTCAGCAGGAACGGCGAATAGTGCGCCTCGCGCTTAATGGCGCGAATAATGCCCCACGAGCAGAGCAGCACCAGCACCGGAACCGGCAGGAACCAGTAAAGGTTCGGACGGGTAAACCAGCGCTGCGCGATAGCGTCATGGCTGAACGGCGTCCACAGGCTGATAATGCCGACCACTACCAGCAGCGCGATCACCAGCGGCGTCGCCAGCGCAGACATCTTACGATGCAGCTCATGCTCGGTTTTCATAATCAGCCAGGTACAGCCCAGCAGCGCATAGGCGATAACCAGACCCACGCCGCAGAACAGCGGGAACGGCGCCAGCCAGTCCATTGCGGAACCGCTGAAATGACGACCTGTTACCTGAATGCCGTCAAGCATCGCGCCAACCGCCACGCCCTGGCTGAAGGTCGCCAGAATAGAGCCCGCCACGAAAGACTTGTCCCAAAACGCGCGGTGCGTTTCGGTCGCCTTAAAGCGGAACTCAAAGGCGACGCCGCGGAAGATCAGGCCAATCAGCATCGCCGTCAGCGGAATAGAGAGCGCATCGGCGATCACGGAATAAGCCAGCGGGAAAGCGCCATACAGACCCGCGCCGCCCAGCACCAGCCAGGTCTCGTTGCCATCCCATACCGGCGCGACAGTGTTAACCATCATGTCGCGCTCGACCGCATCCTTATTAAAGGGGAACAGCAGCCCGATACCGAGATCGAAACCGTCCATGACGATATACATCAGGGTGGCGAAAACAATAATCGCGAACCAGATAATGGAAAAATCGATCATCTTATTTTCCCTCCTGCGGATCGTTCAGACTTTCATGTGCCGCAGAGAGCGGACGAGCCGGAGTTTTGCCATGGCCTGGACCGCCGTGACGCACATCCTTGCCTTCGCCGGTGAGCGGGCCTTTCTTAATCAGACGGATCATATAGATGTAACCTACGCCAAACACCGCGGAGTAAACCAGGATAAAGGCCAGCAGGCTGATGCTCATATGCAGATCGCCATGACCAGACACCGCATCAATGGTGCGCTGCACGCCGTAAACGACCCAGGGCTGACGGCCAATTTCCGTCGTGAACCAGCCCGCCAGCAGTGCGATCAGACCAGAAGGCCCCATCAGCAAGGCAAACCACAGAAACGGACGCGACTGATAAAGACGCCCTTTATAACGCAGCCACAGGCTGACCACGCCAAGCGTAATCATCAGCAGCCCCATCGCCACCATCACGCGGAATGACCAGAAGATGATCAGCGAGTTAGGACGATCCTCTTTCGGGAACGTCTTCAGCGCTGGCACCTGCTTATCCAGGCTGTGCGTCAGAATCAGGCTGCCGAGGTAAGGGATCTCCACCGCATATTTGGTGCGTTCTTCATCCATATCCGGGATACCGAACAGGATCAGCGGCGTCGCTTCGCCCGGCGGGTTTTCCCAGTGTCCCTCAATCGCGGCGATCTTCGCTGGCTGATGCTCAAGGGTGTTCAGACCGTGCGCATCGCCAATCATCGCCTGAATCGGCGCGACAATCAGCGCCATCCACAGCGCCATAGAGAACATCTTGCGGATAGCCGGGTTATCGTTGCCGCGCAGCAGATGCCATGCGCCGGACGCGCCGACAAAGAAGGCGCTGGCAAGGAAGGCGGCGACCGACATATGGAACAGACGGTAGGGGAACGACGGGTTGAAGATAATTTTCAGCCAGTCCTCCGGCACCACAATCCCGTTCTGGATCAGATAGCCCTGCGGCGTATGCATCCAGCTGTTAGAGGCGAGGATCCAGAACGTAGAGATCAGGGTGCCCAGCGCCACCATACAGGTCGCGAAGAAGTGCAGTCCTGGTCCGACGCGGTTCCAGCCGAACAGCATCACGCCGAGGAAGCCTGCTTCCAGGAAGAATGCGGTCAGGACTTCATAAGTGAGCAGCGGACCGGTAATACTGCCCGCGAACTGCGAGAAGCCGCTCCAGTTGGTGCCGAACTGATAGGCCATCACCAGACCTGATACCACACCCATACCAAAGTTAACGGCAAAGACTTTGGACCAGAAGTGATAGAGATCGCGGTAGGTTTCGTTACGGCTTTTCAGCCACATGCCTTCGAGCACTGCCAGAAAGCTGGCGAGGCCGATGGTAATGGCGGGAAAAAGGATATGAAAGGAGACAGTAAACGCGAACTGTATCCTGGCCAGGTGAAAGGCGTCTAATCCGAACATTGCTTACCTCGTTGCCACATATAACACCATATATTTACTTATAGTTAACAACCAAAGCACAGCGTTAATATTTACGCTGTGCTTAAGCCTATTGCTGACGCGAATTTATAGGAACTCGCGCCTGACAAACAGAAACAGTCTGGGATGCGAAAACTATAACAGCGTTTTTTGATTTTGGTCATTGTTTTTGTCCGTAATTACCTATTTTAACGCAAGGTTTTAGGTTAATTCACAGGCTTTAATGTGACATCTTTGTTATTTATTGTTGCGTGATTATGTGAGGGGAGTGACGAAAGTCACATAGCAATTCTTTACATACGCAACGCCATGTTTTGGCGTGTTATTTTCCCTATACCCACAGCAGAAAAACGGGCAATTCTTTAGTTTAGTACAGGCCTTAATTAATGCAAATTAAGCATTTAGGCCCTTAAGAACCCCTTTTAAGGCGTTACGTTTAAAAAGCGTGATTTATGACACACAGCCATTATTCGCTATTCCGTCACGCTTAATTAATCCGTCACAAAAAGATGAGATAAAGTTGTTAATAAAAACCTAACATGGCGCAGCGGTAATAACCGATGCAGCGACGATTTTTATTCAGGCGGATATTGGCGCGCCTCGTTTTGGCCGCTTGCTTTTCGCTTTTTTGTTTAGCCTCTGCTGGTACGACGCTGAATGAGAGCCGGGGGAACAGAACCTCTGGATCCCTTCTCGCGCGGGCCTCTGTTTTGATAAGGATGTAAAGCCGCGCCGCAAAAGCGAAGCGGTAAAGCCCGCCGGGAAAGCAGGCTGCAGGGGATGAGGCCGATTCAGAATGCGCGCTGTAGCGTAACGGCGCGCCGTCAGGCTTTCTCGCGCTGCGCCAGAATACGGTTCACGTTAAGTTCCAGCCAGTCCGCGAGGCCGACCACCTGCCCTTCCAGCTCGCGACCAAGCGGCGTCAGACAATATTCCACATGCGGCGGCACGACATTGTAGGCGATGCGCTCGACGAACCCGTCCTCCTCCATATGGCGCAGCGTCTGCGCCAGCATACGTTCGCTGATGCCACCAACGGCGCGGCGTAGCTCGCTGAAGCGCAGCCTGTCGTTACGCAATGCGAGGAAAATCAGCACGCTCCAGCGGCTGGTAACCCGTTTAAGCACCTCGCGCGACGGACAGTTAACGTTTAACAGCTCACCGCGGCTAAATTTTTCACTTATTTTTTCAGACATTTAACTTGTTTCTTCCAAACTAACAAAGTTGTAAGTACTTACGAAAAGTTAGCCTTTATCCTACTCTGGCTTTCGACAACCACAAATACCAGGGAGCGAAAAATGATTGCAGTAACAGGCGCAACCGGCCAGCTAGGCCGTCTGGTCATTGAAGCATTACTGAAAAAAGTGCCGGCGGAGCAAATCATCGCCGCCGTGCGATCGCCAGAAAAAGCCGCCGATCTGGCGACAAAGGGCGTAACGGTGCGTAAAGCGGACTACAGCCAGCCCGAGACCCTGATGTCAGCCCTGTCCGGCGTGGACAAGCTGCTGCTGATCTCCGGCAGCGAGGTGGGCCAGCGCGAAGCGCAGCATCAGGCGGTCATTAACGCAGCCAAGTCGGCCAGCGTAAAATTTATCGCCTATACCAGCCTGCTGCATGCGGACAGCTCGCCGCTAGGCCTTGGCGTCGAACACCGCGCCACCGAGGCGCTGCTGCAGGCGTCTGGCATTCCTTTCGCGCTGCTGCGCAACGGCTGGTACACCGAAAACTATGCGGCCAGCATCGCCCCTGCCCTGACGCACCACGCTTTTATCGGATCGGCTGGCGAGGGACGTATCGCCTCGGCGGCGCGTCGGGATTACGCCGATGCCGCGGCAGAGGTCATTAGCCGCGACGATCAGGCAGGCAAAATTTATGAGCTGGCGGGCGACGACAGCTACACCCTGGCGGAGTTCGCCGCTGAAATTGCGCGTCAGTCCGGCGAGCAGGTGGACTATGTCAATCTTTCCCCCGCCGAGTTCGCCGCCGCGCTCAAAGGCGCCGGTTTGCCGGATGGCCTGGCGGAGATGCTGGCGGATTCCGACAAGGGCGCGTCACAGGGCGGCCTGTTTGATGACTCCCGCAGCCTGAGCAAACTGATCGGGCGCGCTACTACACCCTGGCAAGAGGTGATTAAGGCGACGCTGGCGAAATAAGCCCAAGGCGGGCGGGCGCCTTTGGCGGCCCTCCCCGCCTGTCGCGCTCCCTCGCTGTCTGCCCCGCGCAGCACAGGGAGCGTAGGCTGCGGGAAAGCTCTCAGGGTACATTGCACAGCGAATCGCTTCTGGTTGCCGCTGCACGACGCAACAGCGCCGTAGCCTTGCGGCAAGCAGGCGATCGAACTGATCAATGATTAAGAGGGTGCTATGTCTCTGTTTTCTGAATTCCGTCTGAAAGACGTTACGCTGCGCAACCGCATCGCGGTGCCGCCTATGTGTCAGTACAGCGCTGAACAGGGCCTGGTTAATGACTGGCATCACGTCCACTACGCTGCGCTGGCGCGCGGCGGCGCAAGCCTGGTGATCGTTGAAGCGACCGCCGTTTCACCGGAAGGACGCATTACTCCCGGCTGCCTTGGCTTATGGAATGACGCGCAGGCTGAAGGCCTGGCGCAGGTCGCGCAGGCGATCAAAGCGGCGGGCGCCGTGCCGGGCATCCAGATCGGCCATGCCGGTCGTAAAGCAAGCGCAAACAAACCCTGGGAAGGCGACGATCACATCGCAGCGGACGACGGACGCGGCTGGGAGACCCTCTCTCCTTCTGCTGTCGCCTTCGGCAACAATCTGCCGCAGGTGCCGCGCGCCATGACGCTCGACGATATCGCGCGCGTCCGCAACGACTTCGTGCAGGCGGCTATCCGCGCACGCGATGCCGGCTATGAGTGGCTGGAACTGCACTTCGCTCACGGCTATCTGGCGCAGAGCTTTTTCTCGGTGCACGCCAACCAGCGTACCGACCAGTATGGCGGCGACGCCGCAGGCCGTAGCCGCTTCCTGCGCGAAACCTTTGACGCGGTGCGTGAAGTCTGGCCGGAAAATCTGCCGCTGACCGCCCGTTTCGGCGTGCTGGAGTATGACGGTCGCGACGAAGAGACGCTGTCAGAGGCGATCGACCTGACGCGCTACTGGCGCACCAACGGTCTGGATCTGCTGAGCGTCAGCATTGGCTTCTCTACGCCGGACGCTAATATTCCGTGGGGCACGCCTGCTTTCCTGGCGCCGATTGCCGAACGCGTACGCCGCGAGGCGGATATTGCGGTCGCTTCCGCATGGGGCATTGATTCGCCAGCTATCGCCAACGCCACCGTTGAAAAGGGTCAGCTTGATCTGGTGATGGTAGGCCGCGCTCATCTGAAAAACCCGCACTGGCCTTACCAGGCCGCGCTGGCGCTCGACAAGCCGCAGCCGTCATGGGTGCTGCCTGCCCCCTACGCGCACTGGCTGGAGCGCTACCGCGTCAGCGAATAAGGCCTCAGGCCGCAAGCGGCTGACATACTCCGGTCGCGCATGGATGCCACGCGCATCTTTGCGCCCGGCTCCTGCCCGCCGCGCTGGCACCTGACCCGCCATTTTCAGACGCCCTTTACCGGGCGTTTTTTACAGCTGCGTAAAAATGCCACAAATAGCTCATTCCACAGCGCGGCGACAACGTCGGTTTTTGTCAATTTTTGCCGCTTTTTTTCAACTCTCCGCTAGTTATTTTCTTTCTTCAAAGATTACTCCTAAATAAATGTTTCAAGCGCACGCGTTATTTGCTTGATAACCAGAGCAATTCCGCTAAATAAGCTATTGATAGACAATTTTTATTACGTTCATAGATATTCTGCATTGTTGTTTGGGCCAGCCATAAGTCTATAATTTTTCTTTTATGAAACCCTCAGACTCCAGGAGGCCGCTATTAATACTTATCGCCAGCAACTCAACGCATTCGATGAGGTTCGCAAAGGGGCGGAAGTTGAGTATCAATACGATCCCCACGAGCTCAAGCTAGATCGTATGCAGGATTCCGAGCCGGAACCGGAGCTGATTGAAGGCTTGCCGGCGCCCGATGCGCTCACGCCTGCCGATCGCTACATGGAGCTGTTCGAGCATGTGCAGATGTCGCGCATCTTTGAAGACAGCAAAACGTTTCCAGACTGCTCGCCTAAATACGATCCGCTGGATGTACTGATGCGTTATCGCCGTCAGAAACGCAGCCGCGATTTCGATCTGGCGCGCTTTGTGGCGGACCATTTTTATTTACCGGCGATAAATGAAAGTTTTTACGTTTCAAACCCGGATAAAACGCTTAACGAACATATTGACGCCCTGTGGCCAGTATTAACTAAAATGCCGCAGCAACATCTGCCGCATTCATCGCTGCTGCCGTTGCCGAAACCTTACGTGGTGCCTGGCGGCCGCTTCGGCGAGACCTATTACTGGGACTCCTACTTCACCATGCTCGGCCTGGCGGAGAGCGGACGCGACGATCTGCTGCGTCATATGGCGGATAACTTCGCATGGCTGATCGATAACTACGGTCACATTCCCAACGGCAACCGCACCTACTACCTGAGCCGTTCACAGCCGCCGGTCTTCGCGCTGATGGTTGAGCTGTTTGAAGAAGATGGCGTGCGCGGCGCAAAACGCTATCTCGAGCAGCTGATGAAAGAGTATCAGTTCTGGATGGATGGCGCGGGCGCGCTGATGCCACGTCAGGCGTATCGCCACGTGGTGCGTATGTCCGACGGCTCGCTGCTGAACCGCTACTGGGACGACCGCGATACGCCGCGCGATGAATCCTGGATTGAAGATGTCGAGACGGCGCGTCACTCCAGCCGTCCGGCGAGCGAAGTCTATCGCGATCTGCGCGCGGGTGCCGCATCTGGCTGGGATTACTCCTCCCGCTGGCTGCGCGATCCTAAGCGTCTGGCAAGCATCCGTACGACGCAGTTCATCCCGATCGACCTGAACGCGTTTCTCTACAAGCTGGAGCTGATGATCGCCACGCTTTCTCATGCTAAAGGAGAAGAGCTGACGGCGCTGGCGTGGCAGAAGAAAGCCGAAGCGCGTAAGCGCGCTATTAACCGCTACCTGTGGGACAGCACGGCAGGCGTATATCGCGATTATGACTGGCGACGCGAGCGCTTTGGCGCATTTACCGCCGCTGCCGTCGTGCCGCTGTTTGTCGGCCTCGCAACGCCGAAACAGGCGCATCTGCAGGCTATCGCGCTGCGTCAGCTGCTGCTGACCAGCGGCGGACTGGTCGCCTCTATGGTCGAAAGCGGCGAACAGTGGGATAAACCCAACGGCTGGGCGCCGCTGCAGTGGATGGCGATTATCGGCCTCAATCAGTACGGTGAAGAGACGCTGGCGACGGAAATCGCAGTGAACTGGCTAACGACGGTCAATAATTTCTATCAGCTGCACCATAAGCTGGTGGAAAAATATGACATCAGCGGCGATCGCGCGCGTCCTGGCGGCGGCGGCGAATACCCGCTGCAGGACGGTTTCGGCTGGACCAACGGCGTGACGCGTCGCCTGATGGCGATGTATGGCCATCTGATGGCGAACTAGTCCTTTCCCGCTCTGCCGCAAAGCTTATGCAAAAAAGGCGTTTAGCGCGTCCCTGATGCGCTTTTATCATCATCTGATGATTAACCTTCCCCGGGAAACGCCCATGAAACCTTTCCGCTCGTTATCGGGCAGTGCGCTTTTGCTCACTGCCCTTTTCGCTTTCTCTGCGCACGCAGATGAAACGCTCCGTATCGGCTACCAGAAATCCTCGACGCTGCTTACGCTAATCAAACAGCGCGGCGATCTCGACAAATCCCTGGCCGCGCAAGGGGTAAAAGTGAGCTGGCATGAGTTCTCCAGCGGGCTGCCGCTGCTGGAAGCGCTCAACCTCAATAACATCGATCTTTCAGCCGACGTCGCGGATACCGTGCCGCTGTTTGCCCAGGCGGCGGGAGCGAACCTCACTTATTATGCGCGTGAAACCCCATCGCCGCAGGCGCAGGCGATTCTGGTGCCCGCCGACTCGCCAGTAAAAACACTGCAGGATCTCAAAGGGAAAAAGATCGCCGTCACCAAAGCGGCAGGCAGCCACTATCTGCTGATCGCTGCGCTCAGAAAGGCGGGTTTAACGTTCAGCGACATTTCCCCGGCCTGGCTGACGCCCGCTGACGGACGCGCGGCGCTGGAGAATGGCAGCGTAGCGGCATGGGTGACATGGGAACCCTACGTTACCAGCGCGCAGGTAGAGCAGCATGCGCGCGTGCTGACGAGCGGCGAAGGCCTGGCGAGCTATCAGCGCTATTATCTCGCCTCGACGTCTTACGCCAGCACGCATCCGCAGGTGCTGAATAGCGTTTATCAGGCGCTGACGCAGGAAGCGGCATGGCTAAAAGCGCATCCGGCCGATGCGGCCGCGCTGCTTTCGCCGTTATGGGGCAAGCTGCCGGTAGCCACCATTGAGAAAGCCAATACGCAGCGCAGCTATCAGGTCGAACCGGTGAAGAAAAGCGATCTGTCGGAACAGCAAACCATTGCGGACGCGTTTTATGACGCGAAACTCCTGCCGAAGCGCATTGATGCTAAAGCGCTCAATACCTGGCAGCCCACCACGCCTTGAAAATATCGCTGGCTCACCAGGGCCAGCGTCTTAATCCCCAGCCCCTCCAATATAGTAAGCACACACTTTCATTTTGATTACCGCTATCTCTGAATGTGTGCTGTAGCTTAATTTATTTCCTTTACGTTTTTCTTATTCGCCCCGCGCGTTCTTAAGGCCACTTTTATTTAAATGAACAGGTAATAGCCAGCCGTGACGTTCATAGCATCCTGGAGAAGGTGAGTTGTAGTGCCTCCCTCTGTGGCCAGATGCCGTGGAGACCGCCTGCTCCCTTCCCTGCTTCAAACCGCCGCCTGTTGTACGAAACCTTTCCTTTTCTCCTGGATAGAAAGTGATGGTCTCCACTTTTTCTGTCTACTTTCAGGCGCCCAGATAAAAAGCCCTCTCTTTTCTGAGGCAATATCATAAAAAATTAACACTGTTAAAGAAAAAGTGGCATGTAAAATGCATTTTCCTATTTATACCAAAGGGTTAGCTAAAAATTTATTCATAGTTGCTGTACAATTTAATTGTTATTTCTTTCTGAAAAATTGTACAACTCACCATGTTGTTGTATAAATTAAAACAGAGTTGAATTGCTTCACACGTCAGTGTCAGAAGATGTAAATCTCAAACTAAAGCTTGTGAATTTTCCATTTTTATAAACGAGCTTTAAAAAACCGGACAAGGAACAGACCGAGTCCGGTTTAATTAGGGCGATCCTGGTTCTTAAAAAAAGACAGGAACATGCTATTGTCAGGGAAGTTTCGCAAGGAGAACTAAAAGAGAAAAAATATGACTCACCCGCGGTCAAATGTTGACAGCTTATCCATCTAACTTGCTGATATTTCAGCTACGACGGCTAATCTTCCCTCCTTTTCTCCCGGCTTCGATAGCGCGTTCAGGGTTGTTTTTGAAATTGCCGCCGCTCTTCTGGCCGCCTTTTCTACCCGCCTCCGCTGCTCGCTCACGATCAACCGCAAAGTTTCCAGCTCCACCACGATATTGAGACATACTGTGTTCCTCTTAAGGATTAATAATAAAAATATCACAGCCTACGCTTCATCAAGTTTGATAGCGCAGGGTTAAATGTAGCTTTTAAAAATAATGAATCAAGTATTCCGTGCCTTTGTGTTTAGCAAAATCGCTCGCAATAGCAAACAAATCAACAAGCCAACTGTTTCTGGAGGAAATCATGCGTGCACGTTATCAGCGTGTAAAAAACCTCAACGGCAATCCCTTATTTATCCTTATAACGGCGCAAAACGAGTCTATTTAACCGTTATTCTGGACGAATGGGATCATTTAAGCGGAGCGGTAAGAAAAGAAAGAGAATTTTTATAAGCGAAGCCGCTGATCATAAAACGATCACTTTTTGTTGAAAAATAAGATAATTCCTCAATAAATAAGCGAACCGTGAATAGTTAATAAAGCGAAGCGGCTGAAAGCGTTATTTCATTCCTGATGTCGTCAGATGTGATCAATAAATAATCAGAAGGTTGATTTCAGAGAAACCTTGCTCCCTGTTTTATATTCCACGTGATAAAGCGGGTGAAGTGAAAATAAAAAACGCCCCTGAGGGCGTTTGGCAGCGAGATTTACAGAAAACGGTATTAATGCTGTTGTAAAAATGTCAGAAGATCCTGGTTGAGTTGATCCTGATGCGTGACGGCGAAACCGTGCGGGCCGTTATCGTAAACTTTCAGCTCCGACCCGGCGATCAGCTCGTGCGCCAGCTTGCCGGTCGCTTCAAACGGCACAATCTGGTCATTACTGCCGTGAATGATCAGCGTCGGCACGTCCACTTTCGCCACGTCGGCGCGGAAGTCCGTTTCTGAGAAGGCGGTAACACAGTCGATGGTGCCTTTCAGCGAAGCGAGCAGCGCAATGTTCAGCGTCTGCGTCAGTACGCCGTCGGAAACGGTCTGCCCGGCGTTAATGCCATAGAACGGCGTGGCGAACTCTTTAATGAACTGCGCGCGATCTTTACGCAGTCCGGCAATAATGCCGTCGAATACCGCTTTTTCTGGTCCTTCCGGGTGGTCGGCAGTTTGACCGAAGATCGGCGTGACCGCGCCAAGCAGCACCAGGCTTTTTACTTTTTCCGTGCCGTAGCGGCCGATGTAGCGCGTTACGTCGCCGCCGCCCATTGAAAAGCCCACCAGCGTGATATCGCTCAGCCCCAGATGCTCAATCAGGCCGTGAATATCGTCGGCAAAGGTGTCGTAGTCATACCCTTCCCACGGCTGATCGGAACGACCAAAACCACGACGGTCGAACGCGATTGCCCGGTAGCCGTTCTCGGCCAGGTGAACCAGCTGGCTCTCCCACATATCGGCATCCAGCGGCCAGCCATGGCTGAACAGCACCGGCTCTCCCTTACCGTAATCTTTGAAGTAAATGCGTACGCCATCTTTTGTCGTTAAGGTGCTCATGTCTGGTCTCCGTTATCAGTGATGTTGTGTCTTGTTAATCAAGCTAACCTGGACGCGAGATAAAACCTAAAGCAGAAATTTTGATAAGACGTTAAAGGATTTTAGCGATCGGAAGTTGTGAAAAAATCCTGGGCATCTTGCCGCAGATATTCCGCTATCAAGCCTGGCAGAGCGCCCGTAATGTTCCAGCCATCACCACTAAATAACGCTGCGCTAACCGGCGCGGTCGGAGACAGAAGATGAGCCAGAACATGACCCCCTCGCCTGCGGGCGGCGCTTTCTCCCCTTTTCGCTACGCCATGTTCGCCCTGATATGGGGCGCGTCGGTGCTGGGCAATACCGGCAGTTTTATCCGCGACGTCGCCAGCTCCTGGCTGATTACCGGCCTCTCGGACAATCCCACGGCGGTCGCGCTGATGCAGACCGCCGCCACGCTGCCGGTCTTTCTGCTGGCGCTGCCAGCGGGCGTGCTGTCGGATATCTTTGACCGCCGCCGCCTGCTGATTGCGATACAGATACTGATGGCCAGCGTCAGCGGCACGCTGCTGATCCTCTCCCACAATAACTGGCTGACGGCGGAGTGGCTGATTGGGCTGACCTTTGTCGGCGGCATCGGCGCGGCGCTGTTCGGCCCCGCCTGGCAAGCGATCGTGCCGGAGCTGGTGCCGCGTCAGGAGATGAAAAACGCCGTCGCGCTCAATTCACTCGGCATTAATATCGCACGCGCTATCGGCCCGGCGACCGGCGGCCTGCTGCTGGCAAGCCTCGGCGCCATGGCTGCTTACGGCGCGGATGTCGCCAGCTATTTCATTGTGATTGCCGCGCTGCTGGCCTGGAAGCGTCCGGCAAAAGCGCAGGATGAGCTGAACGAGCACTTCTTCGGTGCGTTCCGCGCCGGTCTGCGCTACGTCAAAGCGAGTCGCGAGCTGCACCGCGTGCTGTTTCGCGCCGCGATGTTCTTTATCTTCGCCAGCGCGCTCTGGGCACTGCTGCCGCTGATAGCGCGTCAGCTGCTGCAGGGCACGGCCGGTTTCTACGGCATGATGCTCGGCGCCGTCGGGATCGGCGCCATTGGCGGCGCGCTGTTGCTGCCGCGCCTGCGCGCCAGGATGCGCGCCGACGCGCTGCTGCTGCTTGCCGCCGCCATCAACGGCCTGGTGATGCTCGGCCTGGCGCTCACACCGCCGCAGTGGCTGGCGCTGGTGCTGATGCTGGTGCTCGGCAGCGGCTGGATCATCGCGCTGACCACGCTGAACGGCGTCGCCCAGGCGGTGCTGCCGGACTGGGTGCGCGGCCGCGGGCTGGCGGTTTATCTGATGGTGTTTAACGGTGCGCTGGCAGGCGGCAGCCTGCTGTGGGGCCTGGTGGCGCAGCAGGCAGGCGTAGTGGCGACGCTGGTTATCGCGGCGGCGGCGCTGATGCTGAGCGCGCTGCTGCTGCGCCGCAAAGCGCTGCCGCAGGGCGAGGCGGATCTGCAGCCCGCGCTGCACTGGCAGGAACCGGCGGTGGCGCAAAGCATTGATGGGCGTCGCGGTCCGGTGATGGTGCAGATCCACTACCGCGTAGCGGAGGAAGATCGCCCGGCTTTTCTGGCGGCGATCAATAAGCTGGCGCTGGCGCGCCGTCGCGATGGTGCTTACGCCTGGGGGGTAATGACGCACACCGAAGATGCGGCGTTTATTCAGGAGTGGTTTTTAGTCGAGTCGTGGCAGGAGCATCTGCGTCAGCATCAGCGCGTGTCGAAAGCGGACGCCGAGCTGCAGGCGGCAGTGCTGGCGTTCCATCAGGGCGAAGGCGCGCCCAAAGCGCACCACTTTATCTCGCTGTAACCTCAGGCGCGCGGTGCTTCGGCCGCGCGCTTTTGGCTTAAGGCGCGGCGTAGATCTCGCGCAGCCCCTCCAGCGTTTGCAGCCTGTCGCGCCACCAGCGCGCCGCATTACCGCTGGCGCTCTCATTCCAGGCCAGGTAAGCCATGTCGCGCCGCGTTTCGCTGTCGAGCTGGCGCGCCACCAGCGTGCCGTTCGCCAGATGCGGCGCGGCAAGATAGTACGGCAGATAGCCGCATCCCAGCCCGGCCAGCTGCGCCTGCAGCTTGGCATGAAAATCATGCACGCTCAGCGTTTTTTGCTCATCCAGCACGCGCAAATCCATACCGGCGCCGTGGCGTGACGAGTCGTGCACCGTAACCGCGCGATACTGACGGATCTGTTCGCGCAGCAGCGGCTCCGGCATCTGCGCCAGCGGATGGGTTGGCGCGACGGCGAACACATAATCGAGCCAGCCCAGCGCCACGCAGCCGATATCTTTACGCGTCGCCGGCTCCTGCACCGCGCCGAACACCAGATCCGCCTCGCCGTAGCTCAGCGCTTCCCAGCAGCCCGCCAGCACATCCTGGCGAAACTGCAGCTGGGTATGGGGATGCTGCTGATAAAACTCGTCAATCAGCGGAGACAGCAGCGAAAACGGCACCGAGGCGTCAACGCTAATGGTCAGGTTGCTCTCCCAGCCGCTTTCGACGTAGCGCGCCTGCTGCTCCAGTTCGTTTACGGCGCGCAGCAGCGCGCGCCCTTTTTCCAGCATCAGCCGCCCGGTTGGGGTGAAGGTAGCGCGATGACCGGAGCGATCGAGCAGCGTGATCTTCATGTCGCTTTCCATCTTCTGCACCGTATAGCTTAACGCCGACGCGGTTTTAAACAGCCGCGCCGCCGCAGCCGCGAAGGTGCCGTGACGGTCGAGCGCATCCAGAATCAGCAGCGCCTCGAGGTTTAATCGCATTCCTCATTTCTCCCCAAAAATTGTTGAACAACAACCCAAAATCATTCCGCTAACAATAAATGTTCTCATCTCGTATTTTTGTATCCAACAGCGCCACTGCTGTAAATCACTTTTAGCGCGCCGGGAGGCGATATGAATAATCCGCATCAGGCCAGCCACGTTACGCTGGTGATCACCCACAGCGTGCAGGCGGAGAAACAGCAGGCTTACGAGCAATGGCTGGAGCAGATCATGCCGCAGGCGGCGCAATTTCCCGGTCATCTTGGGGTGAATGTATTGCGCCCGGTGCATGGCGAAAGCGTCTACACCGTCCTGATTCGCTTCGACAGCCTCGATAACCTGTTTAACTGGACGCAATCCGACGCACGCAAGAAGCTGATCGCCGAACTGCCGCTGCTGCTCTCCGGCCCGGAGCATATCGACGTGCGTCCCGGCGCTGCGTTCTGGTTTACGCCCACCGCTAAGACAGCGCCGCGTCCGGCGAAATGGAAACAGTACTTGCTGACGCTGGGAGTGATTTTCCCTTCAACGCTGCTGATCCCGCCGCTCTGGAACACCCTGTTGCCCGCCAGCCACGGCACGCTGTGGGGACATTTTTTAGGTGATGCGACCGTGGTCGCGCTGGTGGTCTGGCTGTGGATGCCGCTGCTGACGCGTTTACTGAAAAACTGGCTAATCCCGCGTGGATAACGGCTCGAGAGAAGAGAGATAAACCGGGGCGGAAGCGACGCCAGGCAGATTATCCCAGCCCGATGCCGTTTTTCCCGTTGCGCTTAATGCGGTACATCGCTTCATCGGCACGGCTCAGCGCCGCGTTAAACCCTTCATGCGGCTGCGCCTGCACAATCCCGATAGAGGCGCCGATGGTCGCCGTCCCGTTCTCCAGCTCAAAAGGCGTGAGCGCTGCCTGCAGACAGGCGCGACTCACCTGCGCCACCCGAGCGTCATCCTGACCGAACGGCATCAGCAGCACAAACTCATCGCCGCCCAGTCGGCCAGCCAGCACCGGCTCCGGACAGGCGTCGCACAGACGCTGGCTGAGCTGGATCAGCAAACGGTCGCCGCTGCGATGGCCGAAGGTGTCATTGACATGTTTGAAATCGTCGAGATCGATAAAGGCGACGCAGAGCGCGTTCTCCTTGCGCATCTGGCTGTAGGCGTTACGCAAGGCATGGCGGTTGGCGAGCTGCGTCAGCGGATCGTGATTCGCCAGCATCGCCAGCTGCGATTCGTACTGTTTCTCTTTGGTCATATCGATATGGGTGCCGGTTACCTTCAGCGGCCTGCCCTGCTCGTCCCATTCGCTGATACGGCCGCGATCCAGTACCCAGGTCACGCTGCCGTTTTTGGCGATCATCCGGTGCAGCGCCTCATAGTAAGGCGCTTTGCCATCGATATGGTCGTAGAACGCTTTCAGCACCTCTGCGGCATCGTCAGGATGCAGGCTCTCTTTCCACTCGGAGAAGAGCGCTCTGCTCTCTTTCGGCTGATAGCCCAGCATCGCGCCCCAGCGCCGGTTGAAGATCACCAGCTTGCCGCTGGGGATATCAAGCTGCCACAGGCAGAGCCCGGTGCCGTCCAGCGCCGCGTCGAGCTTGCTGCGGGCGTCATGCGCTATACGCTTGAGCCGCGCATTATGCTTTTTCAAAATCTGTATCTGCTGGCGTAACGCTTCGTCAGACATGGCACGCGGACGTTAAGAAATAAGATGTATTTTGCCTGTGCGGATATTCCTGTAAAGAGAAGCGCTGGAAACATGATGAGCCGCGCTTTATCCGCTTAACCACAAGATTTTATCCGGTTTAAATCGGGCTTTCCGCATACTCAGCGGCAGCGCGTCATATTTCCCCTCTATGCAGGACGATCGTTTCCCTGCGCGGTCACCGGCTATAGTCAGAGTAAGGTTAACCCTGGAGGAGGTAATAATGAAACTTTGCGCCACATGCGGCACGTCATATGCCGAGGTCTCGCCGCAGCGCTGCAAAATCTGCGAGGACGAACGGCAGTGGGTGCCCGCCGCCGGGCAGCAGTGGATCGATTTCGCCACGCTAACCCGCAGTCATCAGAACAAATGGCAGCAGCTTGAGGCGGGTCTGCTGAGTATTAAAACCGTGCCGAGCTTCGCCATTGGGCAGCGCGCCCTTTTGCTGCGCAGCAGCAGCGGCAATATTCTCTGGGACTGCATCGCCAGCCTGGATCCCGCCACTATCGCGCTCATCCATGCCCTCGGCGGTATCTCCGCCATCGCTATCTCGCATCCGCACTACTACACCACCATGCAGGACTGGGCGGCGGAATTTAACGCGCCGATCTATCTGCACGCTGATGATGCCGAATGGGTGATGCGTGACAGCCCCGCCATTCAGTTCTGGCAGGGCGAGACGCTGCCGTTAAACGAGGAGGTTGATATCGTGCGGCTTGGGGGGCATTTCGCCGGCGGCAGCGTGCTGCACTGGAAAGCCAACGGCGGTGTAGTGCTGGCAGGCGATATTATTCAGGTCGCGCCGGGGAAGGATGCGGTCTCGTTTATGTGGAGCTACCCCAATATGCTGCCGCTTTCCGCCGCGACGGTGAGCGAGATGCTGCGCCGCTGCGACGCGCTGGCGTTTTCGCGGCTTTACGGCGCGTTTGAAGGGCAGGATGTGACGCAAGAGGCGAAGGAGGTCGTTATGCGCTCCGGGGCGCGCTATCTGCGCTGTCTGGGGTAATTTTCGCGCCGCCCAAAAAATAAATCGTCTGCGCCACTACGCAAAAGTAAAACGATCGGTTTACTTTTAATGGTATGAACAAACGCGACGATATTTTGCAGGCGGCTGAAAGGCTGTTCTACACCAACGGTTTTCACGCCACCAGCACCGACCAGCTGTGCCGGGAAGCGGGCGTCTCAACGCGCACGCTTTATCATCACTTTGCTTCGCGCGAAGCGCTGACCCTCAGCGTGATGGTGGCGCGCCGGGCGCGGTTTTTCGGCGATCTCCTGCCTGCGCAGCATCCGCAGGCGCTGCGACGGCTGTTTGAGACCCTAGGCGAATGGACGGAACAGTATGGGGCGCAGGGCTGCTTTTTCATCAAAGCCTGGGGCGAATATGCGGAGAAAGAGCCGATGCTGGCGGCGCATGCGCTCGACTATCGCTATGCGCTGCGCCGCTATATCGGCGACTGCGTGCCGGATGAGGGCATGGCGAATGCGGTCTGGATGTTGTTTGAAGGAGCGGTGATCTCGGCGCTAATGCTGGGGCCGGACGCGGCGAAACACGCGGGCGATGCCGCCGCACGGCTGCTGCTGCCGCGCGAGGAGCAGCCGTGAGATCTTCCGTGGCGCTGGGCGTCACCGGCTTTTCCCTGATTGCCGTTACCTACGGTATGGCGCGCTTTTCATGGGGCCTGATGATGCCTGCGGTAATGCAGGAAATTCCGTTCAGCATCCATCTCGCCGGGATTGTCACCGCCTGTAGCTATATCTCCTACTGTCTTTCTACCGCCGCCGCGCCCTGGCTGGTGGCGCGCTTTGGTGCCAGAGCCTCGGCTTATCTCGCCGCGCTCTGCGCCGCTGGCGGCCTGCTGCTGCTCGCCTGCGCTTTTTCGCCGCTGATGCTCGCCGCCGGACTCTTTATCGCCGGGCTGAGCGCGGGCGTCGCCTCGCCTGCCATCGCCAGCGCGGTCGGCGACACGCTGCCGCCTGCGCAGCAGGAGTCCGCCAATACGGCGATTAATGCCGGTACCAGCGCGGGCATTATGCTTTCCGTGCCGGTGCTGCTGATGCTGCCCGGCGGCTGGCGCGCGGCCTGCGTCGCCTTTGCGCTGCTCGCCTTGATCTGTTTGCTTCCGGCGCGCCGCTATCTGCCCGCCGATCGTCGCGCCCGAGAGCCGGATCGTGCTGGCTGGCGCGATCTGGCGCGGCAAGGATCGCTGATACGTCTGGCGATCGTGGCTTTTATTAGCGGATCCGCCAGCGCGGCCTGGTGGAGCTTTGGCCCGGATGTGCTGCGTAATCAACTCCACCTGGATGCGCGCGCCAGCAGTCTGCTCTGGCTGATAAGCGGCGGCGCGGGGATTGCGGGCGCGCTGACCGGTGTAGCGCGACGCGCGCTCAGCCTGGTGCAAATCTATCGTCTGTCGCAAATTTGTATGGCGCTGCCGCTGTTGCTGCTGGCGAGTCTGGATGGCTTTTCGTGGTGGCTGTTTCCCGCCGTAGCGCTGGGCGGCGCGGGCTACGTGACGCTTTCCGGCGTGCTGCTGGTCTATGGCGCGGCCGCCACGCCCGCCTCGACGGCATCGGGCGTTGGCATCGCCTTCTTTATGCTGGCGGCCGGACAGGTCGCAGGCTCGGCGCTGTTTGGCTTAGCCTCTGCCGGACTGGGCGCAAGCGCGGCGTTACTGGGCTTTGCCGCACTGGCGCTGGGGATGGTGGTAGTGCTGCCGGGCGCGCACGAGCGCTAACTGGGGCGGGTTCCGCACAAAAGCAAAAACCCCCGCCGAAGCGAGGGTTTCAAATTTGTGGTGCCCGAACCCGGAATCGAACCAGGGACACGGGGATTTTCAATCCCCTGCTCTACCGACTGAGCTATTCGGGCAACGGGGCGCATTAAACCTTAATGCCCTCACAGCGTCAAACGCTTTTCATCAAATTGTCACTGACTGCTGAGTTTTATAGCAACCCACCGAACGGCTGACAAAAAAACGCGCACTCGCGTGCCGCTGCGCTGACTTTTTCACCACTTTTGCCGATAACGATAGCGACACTTCATACTCATAATAAGGTGCACCATGTTTTCCACTATTTCATCAGGTCTTCTGTCACGCCTTGCGTGGCAAAAACAAACGCGCCCCTCGGCGACGCTTAACTCGCTCAACGACGCTATCGCGATGATCGAGTTCACGCCGGAAGGCATCATTCTTAACGCTAACTCGCTGTTTCTCGACCGAATGGGCTACGCGCTGAACGAGATTATCGGCCAGCACCACAGCCTGTTCTGTACCGCCGACTTTGTGCAGTCGTCTCAATACCGTGACTTCTGGCTGCGCCTGAAGCGCGGCGAAAGCTTTAGCGACAAATACTTACGCCTGGCGAAAAACAGCCGTCCGGTCTGGCTGGAGGCGAACTATGTGCCGGTACGGGACCGCGCCGGTCGCGTGGTGAAAATCGTTAAGCTCGCCACCGATATTACCGCGCGCATTACTGACGCTCAGGAGCAGCGCGCCATGACTACCGCCATCGATCGCTCGATGGCGGTTATCACCTTCAACCTCAAGGGCGAGGTGCTGAAGGCGAACGCTAACTTTCTCAACACCATGGGCTATCGCGCCGATGAGGTGATCGGCCTGCCGCATAGCCGCTTCTGCTCCGAGGAGCTGCGCCAGAGCGCCGAATACAAAGCGTTCTGGGAAAAGCTCAATCGCGGCGAATTTATCTCCGGCCAGTTCCAGCGCGTGAATAAACAGGGCCGCACCGTCTGGCTGCGCGCGACTTATAACCCGGTCTTTGATGCAGAGGGCATCCTTTATAAGGTGGTGAAGTTCGCCACCGACGTGACGGCGCAGGTCGAGAAAAACCAGCAGGAGCGCGACGCCGCGCAGCAGGCTTATAAGACGGCGTTGCAGACCCGCGAGAGCACCCGTCACGGCGCCAGCGTGATTGAAAACAGCGTGCAGACGATTAACGCGCTGGCGGGCGAGCTGCATGGCATCTCAGACGATATTTCCGATCTCAGCGACTCCTCCGATCGTATCGGCGAGATTGTCGCCAGCATTCGCCGCATCGCCGATCAGACCAACCTGATCGCGCTTAACGCCGCGGTGGAGGCGGCGCGCGCGGGCGCGCACGGACGTAGCTTCGCCGTAGTGGCGAATGAGGTACGCACGCTGGCAGCCAATATCAATCAGGCCACCAGCGAGATCGAGAGTCGGATGCAGCAGAATCAACTGCTGGCGACCAAAGCGCTGCAGGGCATTGCGTCCAATATGAAGCGTGCCGATGAGGGCGTGGTACTGGCCCAGCAGGCTGGCGACGTCATTAGCGAGCTGCGCGACAGCTCGTCGGAAGTGGTGCGCGCCATCAGCCACGTCACCGAAACGCTCAGTCAGGCGTAGTCAGTGAAGCCGGCATTTGCCGGCTTTTCCGCGGGAATTTGCCTTAGCGCACGATAAACCCACTCTTTTTATCTGCCTTCTTTTTTGACATAAAAGCGTCATCAAGCGCCTTTAATCTAGGATTAATCTTAACCAACCTGTTCTGGTCATCATGCAGCTGCCCGACAGCCTTTCGGCGATGACGTCCGCCTCCAGCCGCTACAGCGCCCGCGTGCTTTGCATCAGCGTTCCTTTCGTCACGCCCGATACCGACAACGCCGCGGTGATGGCGCTGTTTACGGAGCATAAGGATTTGATTGGCCTGCCGGTGGTCGAAGCGAGCAAGCCCTTCGGCATGATCAACCGCCATATTTTTCTGTCGCAGATGGCGCGTCCCTTTTTCCGCGAGCTGTATGACCGAAAAAGCTGCATCGCTTTTATGGACAAGTTTCCACTGGTGATTGATATCGACAGCTCGCTGGAGAGCGTCGCGCAGCAGGTAGTGGAAAACGGCGACAAATCGGTTGCGGACGGTTTTATTCTTACCGAGCAAGAGCGCTACGTCGGCATTGGATTAGGCGTCGATCTGATCCGCCGCGTGTCGGATCTGCAGGCGCAGCAGCATCAGCAGATCCTGCAAAGTATCGACTACGCTCGCGTGATCCAGGACGCCATGCTGGATCGTTCGACTCGCCTGATGGATCGCATGCTGAACGACTGGTGTCTGCACTGGCAGCCGCGCGACGGCGTCGGCGGCGACTACTACGCCTTTCACCGCCACGAGACCGGCTGGATGGCGGTGATCGCCGACTGTACCGGCCACGGCATCCCGGGTGCGTTTATGACGGTCATTTTGCAGTCGGCGCTGGAGAATGCGATGAAGCAAGGCGATCTCGCCTCGCCCGCCGCTATTTTGCAGGCGCTGAACCACCATATAAAACGAACCCTCGGTCAGCTGAGCGCGTCGCAGCAAACCTCGCTGTCGAACGACGGCTGCGACGCAATGGTGCTGTCGGTGGATACCGAACAGCATCAGCTGCGCTGGGCCAGCGCACGCACCCAGGCCTTTCTGCTGGGACAGGTCAGCGACGGCGCCATCTCGCTCAACAGCGATCGCGTCGGCGTCGGCTATACCGATACGCCGGAAGCCTATGCGTGGCGCGAATATGTGCTGCCGCTACAGCCCGGCGACATGCTGTTTATCTTTACTGACGGCGTCAGCGATCAGCTCGGCGGCGAACGCAACATTATGTTCGGTAAAAAGCGCATTCAGCGGCTGCTTACTCAGTATCAGCATCTGCCGATGCCCAAGCTGTCGCAGGCATTTCAGCAGGACTATTTACAGTGGCAGGGTAATCAGGCGCGTCGCGACGATGTGACCTGGTTCGGCCTGCGTTATTAACCGCACCGGGAAAAGTATGAACAACGGGTCGTTGAGGGAAGCGCCCTGTGTCGCCGGATCGCAGAGTCTGGTCGCGCTTCAATACACAGGTTTTTTCTCGCCGCAGAATATTACGGCAATGGGCGAAGTCGTCAGGCTGTTTCTGGAGAATCACGAAGGGTCCGCCAAAGTGCGCCGCCGCCTCTTCTCCAGCTTTGTTGAAATCGCACAGAATATCCTGCGCTATTCGCAGGACAGCCGCGCCTTGCCGCATCAGGAGCAGCTTTACCGCTTCGGTTCGGTCTGTCTACGCTATGACGCGGGAAAATATACGCTGGAAAGCACCAATCTGGTCGATCACGACGCCTGCGATCGGCTGCGTGACAATCTGGAATCGCTGCGCGTAATGAGCAGCGAGGAGATTAAACAGGCCTATCGCCATGGTCTGCGCGCGGAAAGCCCCGCCTGGAGCAAAGGCGCCAATATCGGTCTGTTAACCCTGGCGCGCGACGTCAGCGAACCGCTGGAGTATGACCTGCGTCCGCTGGAAGCTGGCGAATTCTCCGCTTTCTGGCTTAAGGCCACCATCTGTCATGATTAAAGATCCCTCTATGCAAACCATTCAACTTGCTGCCACCGACTGCACGCCCCACGTCGATTTCGACTTCGACGCGCAGCGTTTTACCCTTAAAGGGGAATCCTGGCCGGAAAACGCCGCCGCGTTTTATCGCCCGTTACAGAGCGCGCTGGAGAGCTGGCAGCCGCGCCAGGACGAGCCGGTCATCGTGGAGATCGCGCTGAGCTACTTCAACAGCTCCAGCACCAAGATGCTGTTCGGGCTGTTTGACCAGTTCAACCAGCTGGCGCAGCGCGGCAATACCATTCTGCTGAACTGGCATTACGACGAGGAAGATGACGTCTCTGAAGAGTTTGGTCAGGAACTGCAGCTCGATTTCGACGCGCTGACGGTGCAGCTGCATGCGGAAACGCCGCAATGATGGAGCTGAAAGAGCTGTTCAGTGAAGAGACCCAGGCGCTCAACCGCGCCAGCGACGTGGCGGCACAGCCCAGCCTGAAGGCGGAGGATTACCGCGCCGCGCTGCAGCAGTTAAATCAGCACTATCAGCGGCTGATGCGCGAAACCTGGCGCATGATTTCGCGCAGCGACCGCGCCGAACGCGAGCTTAACCGCGCCAATGAACGCCTGGCGCAGCTGGCGTGCGAGCTGGAGTATAAGGCGACGCACGATCCGCTGACCGATGTATGGAACCGCAGCGCCATTATTCAGCGCATTACGCAGACGCTGGCCCGCTCGTCGGCGGCGCTGATTATTCTGGATATCGATTTCTTCAAGCGCATCAACGATGAGCATGGTCATCCGGTTGGCGACAGAGTCATCTGCGAAATGGTGGCGCGTATTCAGCGCAACCTCCCGCCGCTTGCCAGTATCGGTCGGATCGGCGGCGAAGAGTTTACGGTGCTGCTGCCCAATACCTGGCTGGCCGATGCGGTAATAGTAGCGGGCGCGATTCTCGCCTCGCTCAACGCTTCGCCGCTTAATGCGCTGCCGGAGCGTCTGGTGACCGCCAGCCTGGGCGTCAGCTATTGCGCGCCCGGCAGCGATTTTGAAACCCTCTACTACAACGCCGACGCCGCGCTTTACGACGCGAAAAAGCATGGTCGCAACCGGGTATTTTTCCGCTGATAGCGCTGCCAGCCAGATGCTTCGTCTGGCTGGCGGCGGGTGAACAGATAAACAGGGGCTGCATCAGCGCGGGCGCAAATGAGAGGACTTCGGTAACGCTCTGCCACGGCAGATAAGCCGCTGCTTTACGGCTGATGCGCCGTCTCGACCGGCGCCGGGGTCGGCGGCGGCAGGAAGATATGGTCGAGGATCTCGCGCATAACCGGCGCGGCGGTTATGCCCTCATTACCGCCGTTCTCCAGAATCAGCGCCACCGCGACCTTTGGATTGTTAAAAGGCGCGAACGCGGTATAGAAGATATGGTCGCGCAGGCGCACCGGGATCATCTTCGCGTTATAGGTCTGGTTCTGCTTCAGGCTGAACACCTGCGAGGTGCCGCTCTTGGCCGCAATGCCGTAAGGCGCGGTGTGGAAATATTTATAGCCGGTGCCGTTCGGCGCGTTAGCCATGCCGAACATTGCGCGGCGCACCAGCGCCCAGTAAGGCGAGCGCGCGTCACCGATCTGCGGCTGAGGCAGCGCAGGCTGATAAAGCTCCACCGATTTGCCGCGCTCCGCTTTCGCCAGCAGATGCGGCGCAATCACTTTACCGTTATTGATCAGCGCCACCATCGCCTTCACCATCTGAATCGGCGTGGCGATCCAGTAGCCCTGCCCAATACCCACCGAGACCGTGTCGCCCTGATACCACCCTTTTTTATGCACCTTGAGCTTCCAGTCGCGGCTCGGCAGCAGGCCGTTGTACTCTTCGTTTAGATCGATGCCGGTTGATTTGCCGTAGCCGAACTGGCTGAGCATGCTGTGAATACGGTCGATGCCCATCATAAACGCCACCTGATAGAAGAAGGTGTCGGCGGACTCCTCAATCGCTTTGGTGACGTCCAGCATGCCGTGGCCGCTCTTTTTCCAGTCGCGGTAGCGGCGGTCGGTGCCCGGCAGCGTCCAGGTCGGCGCGCCAAAGAAAGTGGTCTGCGGCGTAATAACGCCGGTCAGCAGCGCCGACATCGCCATATAGGGCTTCACTGTTGAAGCGGGCGGATAGAGTCCCTGAGTGACGCGGTTAATCAGCGGCAGATTCTTGTCCTGCAGCAGCGTCTTGTAGGACTGATAGCTGATGCCTTTTACAAAGGGATTAGGATCGTAGCTGGGGCTGGAGACCATCGCCAGCACCGAGCCGTCGTGCGGATCCTCCACCAGCACTGCCGCGCGCTGCCCGGCCAGCAGGCTCTCTATATACTGCTGCAAATGCAGATCGATGGTCAGGGTAATATTTTTACCCGCGACCGGCGGCACCTCTTTCAGCACGCGCACGATGCGGCCGTGGTTATCCACTTCCACTTCCTGATAGCCGGGCTTGCCGTGCAGCAGCGATTCGTAATAGCCCTCGATGCCCTGCTTGCCGATATTATGGTCGGCGGCGTAGTTTTCAGCGATGCCTGCGGCGTTCAGACGCTTATAGTCGTTGTCGTTAATCTTGGAGACGTAGCCGACGACGTGCGCTAAGTCCGCGCCGTAAGGATATTCGCGATCCTGATAGGTATCGATGCTGACGCCGGTGAAGCGATACTGATTCACCGAGAAGCGCGCCACCTCTTCGTCGGTCAGCTCCTCTTTCAGCATCACGGGCTTGTAACGACTGCTCTGCTTCAGCGCGCGGGTAAAGGCGTCGATCTCGTCCGGCTTCAGGTCGACAATCGGCGTCAGCGCTTTCAGCGTCGCCTGCATATCGTCGATTTTGTACGGCGTCAGCGTAATGTCATACCAGGTGACGTTATGCACCAGCGGAATACCGTTGCGATCGTAGATCAGCCCGCGCGTCGGCGCGACTGGGATCATTTTAATATCGTTCTGGTTAGATCGCGTCTGATAGTAGCCGTGATCGCGCACCTGCAGTCGATAGAGGTTAACGGCGAGAATAGTGAAACAGATAACGACCAGCGCAAAGGCGACCAGCGCGCGACGCGCGAAGAGCTTTTCTTCAGCTTCGAAATTACGAAAATTCATTAGGCGGCATTGGCGGACAGGTTATTTTTTGTTGTCGCGCTAATGATAGGCAGCTAAGAGGTGAGCACCAGCAGGAAGATGCACAGGAGTGGTGAAAAGTGTGTCATTTGGTGAGAATGTTACGAAAATCGCCTGATATTCCCCGTCTCGTGCTTTATACGGACGAGACGGGGAGAGGCAAGCGCAGGCTTAGTCGCCCAGCAGCACCGACTCCAGCGCGATCTTAATCATATCGTTGAAGGTGGTCTGACGCTCGGCAGAGGTGGTCTGCTCATGGGTACGGATATGGTCAGAAACGGTGCAGATGGTCAGCGCTTTCGCGCCGAATTCTGCCGCCACGCCGTAGATACCCGCCGCTTCCATCTCTACGCCCAGAATGCCGTACTTTTCCATCACGTCGAACATCTGCGGATCTGGCGTATAGAACAGGTCGGCAGAGAAGATGTTGCCGACACGCGCGTCCACGCCCAGCGCCTTAGCCGCGTCAACCGCGTTGCGCACCATGTCGAAGTCAGCAATCGCAGCGAAGTCGTGATCCTTGAAACGCATGCGGTTGACTTTAGAGTCGGTGCAGGCGCCCATGCCGATAACGATATCGCGCAGCTTAACGTCTGCACGTACTGCGCCGCACGAGCCGACGCGGATGATCTTTTTCACGCCAAAGTCGGTAATCAGCTCTTTGGTGTAGATCGAGCAGGACGGGATGCCCATGCCGTGGCCCATAACGGAAATTTTTCGGCCTTTATAGGTGCCGGTATAGCCCAGCATGCCGCGCACGTTGTTTACTTCAACCGGATTTTCCAGAAAGGTTTCCGCGATGTGCTTCGCGCGCAGCGGGTCGCCAGGCATCAGCACGACGTCAGCGAAATCGCCCATTTCTGCATTAATGTGAGGAGTTGCCATTGTTGTTTATCCTTTTTAAATTCAGCGGCTCTGTTTACAGCATGCTCTTGCCGTAGTCCATATCGGACAGGCCAAAATAGTGCGCAATCGTCTGACCGATATCGGCGAACGTCTCGCGATAGCCCAGCGAGCCGGGTTTAACTTTCGGTCCGTAAATCAGAATCGGAATATGCTCGCGCGTATGCTCGGTGCCCTGCCAGGTTGGATCGCAGCCGTGGTCGGCCGTCAGGATCAGAATGTCATCCTCTTTTACCAGCGCCATCAGCTCCGGCAAACGACGGTCAAACAGCTCCAGCCCACCCGCGTAGCCAGCAACGTCGCGGCGGTGTCCCCAGGTCGAGTCGAAATCGACGAAGTTGGTAAAGACGATCGACTGGTCAGGCGCGTTTTTCATCTGCTCGATGGTGGCGTCAAACAGCGCGTCCAGACCGGTGGCTTTGACCTTTTGCGTAATGCCCTGGTGAGCATAGATATCGGCGATTTTACCTACCGAGATCACTTCGCCGCCCTTCTCGTCCACCAGCTTTTTCAGCATGGTCGGCGAAGGCGGTTCGACAGCCAGGTCATGGCGATTGCCGGTACGCTCGAAGCTGCCCGCTTTGTCGCCGACAAACGGACGCGCGATAACGCGGCCGATGTTGTAGCCGCCTTCGGTCAGCTCTTCGCGGGCGATCTCGCACAGTTCATAAAGGCGATCGAGACCGAAGGTCTCTTCATGACAGGCGATCTGGAACACCGAGTCCGCCGAGGTGTAGAAAATCGGCTTGCCGGTTTTCATATGCTCTTCGCCCAGCTGGTCAAGGATCACCGTGCCGGAAGAGTGGCAGTTGCCCAGATAGCCCGGCAATTTCGCGCGCTCGACCAGCTTGTCGAGCAGTTCCTGCGGGAAGCTGTTCTCTTTGTCGCTGAAGTAACCCCAGTCGAACAGCACCGGCACGCCCGCAATTTCCCAGTGGCCGGAGGGAGTATCTTTACCGGAAGAGAGTTCGCTGGCGTAGGCGTAGGCGCCTTTGATTTCCGCATTGGGATCGAGGCCCAGCGGGAAGCGGCCAGTCGAAAGCTCGGCGGCTTTACCCAGCCCCAGCGCGGTCAGGTTCGGCAGATGCAGCGGGCCTTTACGACCTTTGTCCGCTTCGCCGTTAAAGCACGCTTCGGCGATATGTCCCAGCGTGTCCGATCCTGCGTCGCCGAATTTATCGGCGTCTTTGCTTGAGCCGATTCCGAAGGAATCAAGCACCATAATAAAAGCACGTTTCATGCAAGTCTCCTGCGCATATGCGCGTGACAAGTCAAAAAAAAGCGATCAGATCAGTATACCCGAATGCCTGCTCAGAGGCAGCATAAAGCCGCACTTTTGCGGCCTGTTAAGGTCAGGTGCTGGCGCTAACCCGGCGATAGACCACGGGCGTGGCTTCCGGCGCGCTGTCGCTCAGCGTGACCGCCGCCTTCACCGCCGCGGCCGCCTGCAGCCAGCCCGCCTCGCTGCTGGCATGCACGATCGCCAGCGGACGCTGCGTATCGGCGCGTTCGCCCAGGGTAATCATGTCGCTGAGCCCCACGCTGTAGTCGATAGCGTCGCTGGCGCGCTGGCGCCCGCCGCCCATCGCGACCACCGCCATTCCCAGCGCGCGCGTATCCATGCTGCTGACGATGCCGGAGCGATCGGCGTAGACCGCCTTGCTGAGCATCGGCTGCGGCAGATAAGCCTCATGGCGCTCGATAAAATCAGCCGGGCCGCCCTGCGCCGCGACCATCCGCGCGAATACGTCCGCCGCCTGGCCATCTTCCAGCACCTGCAATAACTTACGGCGCACCTCTTCTTCGCTGGCCGCCAGCTTGCCGGAGATGAGCATTTCGCTGCACAGCGCCAGCGTGACCTCCAGCAGGCGCGGATTGCGCTCCGCGCCGGTGAGGAAGCGCACCGCTTCGCGCACTTCCAGCGCATTGCCCGCGCTTGAAGCCAGCACCTGATTCATATCGGTCAGCAGCGCGGTGGTCGTGCAGCCCGCGCCGTTCGCCACGCCGACAATCGCCTGAGCCAGTTCAAGCGAGGCGTCGAAGGTCGGCATAAAGGCGCCTGACCCGACTTTAACGTCCATCACCAGCGCATCCAGCCCTTCCGCCAGCTTTTTCGCCAGGATAGAGGCGGTGATCAGCGGGATAGAATCCACGGTCGCGGTGATATCGCGCGTCGCGTAGAAGCGCTTATCCGCCGGCGCGAGCGAGCTGGTCTGGCCGATAATCGCCACGCCGGTCTGTTTGATGATCTGACGGAAGCGCTCGTCGTCCGGGAAAATATCAAAGTCAGGGATCGCCTCCAGCTTGTCCAGCGTGCCGCCGGTATGACCGAGGCCGCGTCCGGAGATCATCGGCACATAGCCGCCGCAGGCCGCCACCATCGGGCCCAGCATCAGCGAGGTAACGTCACCGACGCCGCCGGTAGAGTGCTTATCCACCACCGGCCCGTTGAGATTCAGCGACTGCCAGTTCAGCACGGTGCCGGAGTCGCGCATCGCCATGGTGAGCGCCACGCGCTCCGGCAGCGACATATCGTGAAAAAAGATGGTCATCGCCAGCGCGGCGATCTGTCCTTCGGAAACGCTGTTGTCGCGCACGCCGTTGATGAAGAAGCGGATCTCCTCTTCACTCAGCGTCTGGCCGTCGCGTTTTTTACGAATGATTTCTTGCGGCAGAAACAAAGTCGCCCCCTTAATCAGGGTTGTGATGAGAATGGCGGCCCGCGGCCGCCGTCACGCAATCAGTAGCCCGCTTTGCTGGAAGCGGTCTGATGGCCCAGTGCATTCAGCAGGCTGGCTAACAGGCTGGACGCGCCAAAGCGGAAGTGGCGCGCGTCGGCCCAGCCTTCGCCCAGAATATCGTCCGCCAGCTTGAGGTAGATAGCTGCGTCTTCTGCGCTACGCACGCCGCCCGCCGGTTTAAAGCCGACCTTCTCTTTCACGCCTTTATCGCGGATCACGCTCATCATGATCTGCGCCACTTCCGGCGTGGCGTTGACCGGCACCTTGCCGGTGGAGGTTTTAATAAAGTCCGCGCCTGCGTCGATAGCGATTTCAGAAGCCTGACGGATCAGCGCTTCATCTTTCAGTTCGCCGCTTTCAATAATCACTTTCAACAGCACGTCAGCCTGCGCGCACGCCTCTTTACAGGCTTTCACCAGCTCAAAGCCGATCTGGGCGTTGCCGGCGATCAGCGCGCGATAAGGGAAGACCACGTCCACTTCGTCCGCGCCATAGGCGATGGCCGCGCGGGTTTCCGCCAGCGCGATATCGATATCGTCATTGCCGTGCGGGAAGTTAGTCACGGTGGCGATGCGGATATCGGGCGTGCCCTGCTCACGCAGCGCTTTACGCGCGACCGGGATAAAGCGTGGATAGATGCAAATCGCGGCAGTATTGCCCGCTGGCGATTTCGCCTGGCGGCAGAGCGCGATCACTTTTTCGTCGGTATCGTCTTCATTCAGGGTGGTCAGATCCATCAGTTGCAGCGCGCGCTGCGCTGCAGCGGTAATATCGGTCATGGTGTTCTCCAGATAACAAACTGGCGTTAAAGCGCCGGTTTAATGTGATAATTCTAACAATACAAAGCGGCTGTTTATGTGGGATTCATCACACTGCCGCCATGAACAGATAGCAGTAATGGTAATTATAACCCAGAGAAGCGCGATGTTACTATTATCACATCAGGAGAGCATTAATCAGGCAGGTTGAACAGGCGTTGCGTGTTGCGCCACAGTGCCTCGGCGATCGCCTGCGGCGGCTCCGGGCGCAGTTCGCACAAGGTTTGCCACACCAGCCGCGCGCGCTCCGGCCGGTTCGGCTGCCCCTGGAAACCGTGCAGCGGCATATCGGGCGCGTCGGTTTCCAGCAGCAGCGCTTCCAGAGGCAGCTGCGCCAGAGTGTTGCGGGTTTTGCTGGCGCGCGCATAGGTCAGGGTGCCGCCGACGCCGATGGCGTAGCCGAGCCTGATAAAAGCCTGCGCCTGCTGCAGGCTGCCGGCGAAGCCGTGTACCACGCCGCGACGCGGCAGATCGTGACGGCGCAGATGCAGCGCCAGCTTGTCGTGGGTGCGGCGCGAATGCAGGATCACCGGCAGTTCATACTGCTTCGCCAGCCGCAGCTGCGCATCCAGCAGGAATTCCTGACGCGCAAACGCTGGATTTTCCATATAGAGATCGAGGCCGATCTCGCCTATCGCCACCAGCTTCGCCGGTTTGCGTTGCAGCCAGCTTTCCAGCTGGTCGAGATGCGCATCCTCGTGGCGATCGATGGCGATGGGATGCAGGCCGAGCGCTGCGTAAAGTGCCTGATGCTGCGCCGCCAGCGCGGCGATACCCGCGAAACGGCTGGCATCGACCGCCGGTACGATAATGCGCTCCACGCCCGCCTCGGCGGCGCGCGCAATGCTTCCCGCTTCATCGCCGACAAAGGGCGGGAAATCGAAATGGCAGTGGGTATCGGTAAATCTCATGCCAGCGAACCTTCATCATAATCTGCGTCGTTGCCCGCGACCGGCGGCGTCATGATTGGCCGGTTGTCAGGCGCGTTAGCCACAGGCGCGGGCGGCGTGACGGTGGTATAGCGCGTGAACGGCTCGGCGTCGCTTAACCACTTGCCCAGCGTGGCGAGAAAGTAGCGGCCGCAGCGTCGTCCCAGATGATAATCCTGATTTAGAGAGGAGATGCGGCTGCCCAGCGCCATACTCGCCAGCACGTGCGGCGGATAGATTTCGATAATACGCAGGTCGTCGGGCGGCTGCTCAATAAACTGCTGAATTTCACGGTAGCTCGCTTCGTGATGATGCAGGATATTGATCATCGGCTGCAGCGCGCTGGCGCTAAGCCAGCGTTCCATACGCTTCACCCATTTTGGCGTGTAGAACATCTGCGACGGCACGGTGCGGATCACCACAATGGTGTCTGCGCCGCGTCGCGCGGCTTCCCGCACCGGAATGGCGTCGCTGATGCCGCCGTCGAGATAGCTGATGCCTTCCAGATCGACGCCGAGCCGGTAGAAGCCGGGGATGGCGCTTGAGGCTTTAATCAGATCGTGCCAGTTGGCGCTGGTGGGCGCGAAATAGCCGGGCGTGTAGTCGTCGCTGCGGCAGGCGCACATGTAAAACTCGCGCCCGCCATCGAACAACAGCCTGCCGCTCTCCAGCGCCAGCGGGAATTCGCGCTGCGTAACGTCGATGAGCCAGTCGAGATCGATCAGATTACCGCCGCGCACGAAACGCAGCGGATCGAAAAAGAGTTTGCTGGTGGTATAGCGCGTGATAACGCGTCGCGCGTAGCCTTGCTGCCCGCAGACAAAGGCTGAGAGATTCTGCGCACCCGCCGAGGTGCCGATAAAAAGATCGAAGGGATTGAATTTCGCTCGCTGGAACTCATCCAGCACGCCTGCGGTAAAAATGCCGCGCTGACCACCGCCTTCGCAGACCAGGGCGATTTTGCGCGCTTTAAACGGGGATTGTGCTAAGGGCTCTGTTGCGCCCAGCGTTACAGGGATCCTGATACCCACTTCTGTTCCTCAGAAGGGTTCTGAGGTTTACTGTCGCATCAGTCCACTCATGCAACGGCATCCCGGAGAACCAGCCATGTTCTTCTCCCGACCCGCCGCCAGTCTCTCTGGCGACGGCTGCCGCGCGTAGTGCGTTATCCTTAACGCCGCACGGCAGCTGGCTGGCCTCCGCTTTATGCAAGCTCGCTGCAAAAATCAGAATGACACAACCGGTCAGGGTCGTTTGCGGCCGGTAAACAGGCTCACGAGGAACAGGATAATACCGACAACGAAGACAACTTTAGCCGCCCATGCTGCCGTACCGGCGAGGCCGCCAAATCCTAACGCCGCCGCGATAAGTGCAATTACCAGAAAAATAATACCCCAACGAAACATAAGCCTCTCCTTACCATAGTGAAATCGAACTGCTTGTTTCTTCCCAGTTTGGGTCTTGTTTTGTCAGCACGGCGTCACGCAGACGCCGCGCTCACGACGTTAAGACTTCACGGTCAGGTCATTCTTAACGCTTTTAACGCCTTCAATGGCTTTCGCGATGCTTTCAGCGCGATCCGACTGCGCTTTAGTCGCGACGGTTCCTGAAAGCTGGACGACGCCGTCGGTGGTTTCTACCTTGACGTTACGCGACGGGACAATGTCATCGGCTAACAGTTTAGCTTTAATTTCGCTAGTCGTTGCCGCATCGCCGGCATATCCCTTCATACTTTGTGATTTGCTGTCTTTAACGTGCAGTTTGTCGCTGACGGATTTCACACCTTCCACTTTTTTCACAGCGGCGACGGCTTTTTCAGCCTGATCCTGTGAGGTGACAAAACCGCTCAGGGTCACTACGCCATCATGCGTTTTCACGGAGATATCCGTACTTTTTATTGCCTTGTCATCCACCAGAGCCGCTTTGGCTTTTGCGGTGACGGCGCTGTCATCCATAAATCCATCGACTTTTTTCATAGAACTATTGATTTTCGCACCGGCGTTATCCGCGCTTTGCTGCGCTTTTTGCGTCAGCGAGTCGTCAGCCAGGGCGCTGCCGCTTAACAGGGCGGAACCAACCATTACCGCCATCAGCGTTTGGGCAATCTTAGTCTTATTCATCGATATCTTCCTTCTGTCAGTGAGCTCACCCACACCCGTGGGCGCAACAGCAGCAAACGGCGCTGCTGCATCGTTGGACGTCATTAAGAAGCAACTTCTCTTTTGCCGTCCGACAGAATAATCATAGTCGGTGTTTCGCGTTCTGCTTGAATAACTGGTTGATCACACGCCAGTTAAGAGAAAAAACAGCATTTTTAGGAGGAGTCTGGAGAGGGAGAACAGGGCCAGCCAAAGCTGGGCGGCCCTGTTGTAGCGCGGATTAATGCTCGCGGGTTTTGCGGAAGATCACGTCAGGATAGCGTTCCTGCGTGATGTTCAGATTCACCATGGTCGGTGCGATGTAGGTCAGGTTGTCGCCGCCGTCCAGCGCGAGGTTGACCTCGTTTTTACGCTGGAACTCGTCGAATTTCTTCGCATCGCTGCACTCAACCCAGCGCGCCGTGGAAACGTTAATCGCTTCGTAGATCGCCTCGACGTTATATTCGCTTTTCAGACGCGCCACGACGACGTCGAACTGCAGCACGCCCACCGCGCCGACGATCAGGTCGTTGTTGTGCACCGGACGGAACACCTGTACCGCGCCCTCTTCCGACAGCTGTACCAGCCCTTTCAGCAGCTGTTTCTGCTTGAGCGGATCGCGCAGGCGGATACGACGGAACAGCTCAGGGGCGAAGTTCGGAATGCCGGTGAACTTCATGTTCTCGCCCTGAGTAAAGGTGTCGCCGATCTGGATGGTGCCGTGGTTGTGCAGGCCGATGATATCGCCCGGCCAGGCCTCTTCTACGTGCGAGCGGTCGCCCGCCATAAACGTCAGCGCGTCGGAGATCACCACATCTTTGCCGGTGCGCACCTGGCGCAGCTTCATGCCCTTCTCATATTTACCAGAAACGACGCGCATAAAGGCGACGCGGTCGCGGTGTTTCGGGTCCATATTGGCCTGAATCTTGAACACGAAGCCGGTGAACTTCTCTTCCTGCGCGGTAACGGTACGCACGTCGGTCGCGCGCGGCATCGGCGCAGGTGCCCAGGAGACCAGGCCGTCAAGCATATGATCGACGCCAAAGTTGCCCAGCGCGGTGCCGAAGAAGACCGGCGTGATTTCGCCGCTCAGGAACAGCTCACGATCGAATTCGTGCGAAGCGCCTTTTACCAGCTCCAGCTCCTCGCGCAGCTGCGCCGCCAGCTCTTCGCCGACCGCGTTGTCCAGCTCCGGGTTATCCAGCCCTTTGACAATGCGCACTTCCTGAATGGTATGGCCCTGTCCCGTCTGGTAGAGATAGGTTTCGTCGTTATAGAGGTGGTAAACGCCCTTGAACAGCTTGCCGCAGCCGATAGGCCAGGTGATCGGCGCGCAGGCGATTTTCAGCTCGCTCTCCACCTCATCCAGCAGCTCCATCGGGTCGCGGATATCGCGGTCGAGCTTGTTCATAAAGGTCAGGATCGGCGTGTCGCGCAGGCGGGTAACTTCCATCAGCTTGCGGGTACGATCCTCGACGCCTTTCGCCGCGTCGATCACCATCAGGCAGCAGTCCACCGCCGTCAGGGTGCGGTAGGTATCTTCCGAGAAGTCTTCGTGCCCGGGGGTATCGAGCAGGTTGACCAGGCTCTCGCGATAGGGGAACTGCATTACCGAGGTGGTGATAGAGATGCCACGCTGCTTCTCCATCTCCATCCAGTCCGATTTAGCGTGCTGGCTGGAGCCGCGGCCTTTTACCGTACCGGCAGTCTGGATAGCCTGTCCGAACAGCAGCACTTTTTCAGTGATGGTGGTTTTACCGGCATCGGGGTGCGAAATGATCGCAAAGGTGCGGCGGCGCGCCACCTCTTGCATGAAATTAGACATGAGTGAGTTCTTCTCATCGAGGCAACGTCACACGAGAGGACGCTGCAGAGTAATCATGATGGCCGGAAATCCGGCAGGTAAACGGAGCCAGGCGTGACGCAACAGCGTCAGAAGGCGGTGGTTGATGCGCGTTCTACATTGGCGGCGATTCCGGTTACCCAGTCTTCGTTAAGGCGGCATAGCATACAATATTTTGCGCGCGGCGGCGAACAGCGGCAGGGAAAATTTCAGCACAGCCCGCCCTCAGGCGGGCATTCGCCGGGTTACCCCAGCACCCTTTTTACGCAGGATTTAAAAATATTCACGCCATTTTCCAGCGCGTTAAGATCGAAGTGCATATCGGGATGATGCAGGCCCGGCACCAGGTTAGTGCCAAGACCCCAGAAGCCCGCCTTCACGTTCGGGCGCTTCACCGGATAAAAGAAGAAGTCTTCGCTGCCCGGCGTGGTTTTCGCCTCCAGCAGCCCCTCTGCGCCCAGCACCTCGGTAATCGCCGCACGGATCACCTCCGTCGCATCATTATCGATCTCCGCCGCAGGCATCTCTTTCAGCACCACGACGTTCGCCGTGGCGCCCAGCGCCGCGACGCTGTGCTGGATCGCCTGCGTGACCTTCTCTTTCAGCGCCTCCATCGGCGCGTTCTCCTGCGAACGCAGATCCCATACCACCCGCGCCTCGTCAGGCACCGAGTTGGTGACGCCTGCGTCGCAGAGAAAACGGGTCGCCTTCACGCTCCAGTTAAGTCCCGGCGAGAGATGAATAGCGTTTACCGCATTGACCGCCTGCACCGCCGCGTCCAGCGCGTTAACGCCGAGATGCGGGCGCGCGGCGTGCGCGGGCGCGCCTTTGATAGTGGCTTCCAGCGTCGAGCAGGCGGAGTAGAGCACGGCAGGCGTCGCCTGGCCGACCACGCACTCCTCCAGCGGACGCAGATGGAAACCGAAGATCATCTCTACGTCATCCAGCGCGCCACCTTCAACCATCGCCAGCGCACCAGCGCCCAGCTCTTCGGCTGGCTGGAACAGAATTTTCAGGCGACCTTTTTTGACCGCGCCTTCCGCCAGCAGCTCCTGCGCGGCGGTCAGCACCACGGAAGAGTGGCCGTCATGGCCGCAGGTATGACGCGCGCAGGCCACGCCATCGATGATATGGCCGAGCGCGTCCATGTCGGCGCGCAGCGCCAGCACCGGCCCGGGCACGCCGCTGTCGATCTCCGCCACGATGCCGGTGGTCTGGTTGATATTGCGCGTCACCTTCAGCCCCGCCGTTTCCAGCTGTTCGGCGATATAAGCAGAGGTTTTAAATTCCTGAAAGCCCAGCTCCGGGATTTCATGCAGGTAGTGATAATGCTCTAAGACCTTTGACACCGCTTCTCTCCTAAATAAAAAGACGCATAGCGACCATTGCGATCGCCGCATTGATAACGCTTACCAGCATCAGCAGCGGCCAGTATTTTTTCGGCACATCGGCCACGCCCAGCAGGCGCCCCATGTACTGCAGCTGCGATCCCATCAGGAAGATCGCGGGCGCGAGGATAGTAATGTCCGCGCCGGTCAACACGCCTTTAACCAGCAGGCTCACCGCCACGCCCGTGCCGGCCGAGGAAGAGAGCCAGGCGGTCAACAACACGGTAATGGCTTCGCCCGGCAGGCCGAACAGTCCCATTACCGGCGCGAAAACCGTGCCGAGAAACGGCATGATGCCGAGCAGGTTGAGCACTTCCGCCAGCACATAGGCCATCACCACATTAGGCATCAGGTTATGAATAGCAATGTGGAAACCCTTGCGCGCGCCGGTAACGAAAATATCAAAGGGATTCTGGCTGACTTTTACCGCGCCGTTATTTTCCATGGTCGAAGTCCTTTTTATAAACACTGTTTAACACACAACGCGTCAGCGCCGCACCGACAAATTTAAGAACGAACATTAACGCGAGCGGAATAATAATCGGCAGCGTCATCGAGGCGAACAATGCCGATCCAATGGCGAAATAGTTATTGATTAATCCCGCGCCGGAATATTGCCAGGCGCTCATGACCACAATATCTTTTTTGCTGACCTGGCCGCGGTCATACATCTCTTTCGTCAGCGCCGCGCCCGCGTCAGTGCTCTGCAGATCGGTGATCAGCGCCAGCCCGCAGCGTCCCGGCAGCCCCATCAACGGGCGCAGTAGCGGCGTCAGCAGCTTGTGCGCCGCGCGCATGGCGCCGTAGTGGGTGAAAATCTCCAGCACGCCCAGCGCCAGCATCACGGTCGGCGTCAGCGAGAGTGCGAACAGAAAACCCGCTTTGGCGCTCAGTCCGCCCGCGCCGAGAAAAGTATTGCTGGCGGGATCTTTCATGGTGCCGAAGCTGCCGCCCAGCGTGGTAAAGTCAAAGGCGCCCAGCCAGCGAAAGCCGTCGACCTTATAGAGCAATCCTGAAAAAAAGAGGACCGCGACAAACAGCGCCAGATAACTTCCTTTGCTGGCTGAGACGCGCTCGCTTCTCAGCGCTATTTTTTCGTCAGACATGATTATTCCCGCGAAGTCGTTTATTAGTTGCAATATATGGAACTCTGTTGATTGCAGGTTTTATGCCAACCGCCGTAAAACCTTTCTTTTGAAAATAAAGTTCTTCTCTCCCTGCGTTTTAAATAAATAATCGATTAAATCTGCGCCGATTTATATTTCTCAGCGACCTGATGACGCAGCGAATATCGCTCTGCTTCTGTTATCGAACGGTGATGCAGGCGGTACTGCACCGATAGTGTGCAGATGCGCCGCACCGATTGGGCGTAGCGGGAAACGTACCGCAGAATGATAATCGCTCGTATTCAAATAACTAAATAATTCTATTTAAATCAATTGGATAAAATGTAATTTTTTAGTAAAAAGCTATCTTTTGTCCGGCATCATGGTGCATAATTCACCACTTCTCCCCTGCTAATTATTTTGCCTCTTTAAAGGAATCGACCATGCTGACTGCTGAAATGACTGCGCGTCTTAATGATCAACTTAACCTCGAATTTTTCTCCGCTAATCTCTATTTACAGATGAGCGCGTGGTGCAGCGATAAAGGTCTGGAAGGCGCAGCGGCATTTCTGAAAGAGCACTCCCGTGAAGAGATGGAGCACATGCAGCGCCTGTTTGAATACCTGAGCGATACGGGCGCCATGCCGGTGCTGGGCACCATCGCTGCGCCGCCGGTCGCCTATAACTCGCTGACGGAACTGCTGGAGCAGGCGCTGGACCATGAAAAGCTGATCACGCGAAAAATCAACGAGCTGGCGCATGCGGCTATCACGTCGCTCGACTACTCCACCTTTAATTTCCTGCAGTGGTATGTTGCAGAACAGCATGAAGAAGAGAAGCTGTTCAAAACCGTACTGGATAAGCTGGCGCTGGTAGGCAACAAAGGCGAAGGCCTGTTCCTGGTCGACAAAGATCTGGGACGTATGAATACGGAAAGCCACGGCGCTAACGGCTAAGGTGCCGATACGGGCCGAACGGCCCAATCGCAGCGTCGCTTAAGGTATCCATGCTTGCTCGGCCCGCGCCATCCCTGGTGCGGGCCGTTTTGCTTTTCAGGCCGTTCCGCCTGCGTTTTCTGTTCCGTGCAGCCGGCGTTCCTTCGCGGAACGCTGCGCCTTACAGGCTAAACCGCGCCTTTTTCTCGCCGTTGATCCACAGCTCGCGCGTCTCGCCAGCGGGCAGCAACACCTCAATTTCACGCCACGCGGGTTGATAATCGCCGCGCTTCTCCAGCGTCAGTTCAAGGCGTTCGCGACTGCTCTGCAGCGTCCAGCGCATCCAGAGTGCGTTGCCCTGCTGCCAGCCGTGGCTTTCGCCGTCGTCATCGAAAAATTCGCCCTCCGTGCGCGCCTCGCCCGGCGCAGGCCACAGCTGAAGCTCGCGCACCCTGTCGAGCCGCGCATCGGTGGTGGTTTCGCAGCGTCCCAGCGGCATGGCGGAACCGGCGCGCGCCAGCAGCGGCAAGCGGTCGAGCGGCGCGTCCAGCGTGACGGTTTGTCCGCCCGCCAGCCATTGGCCGCTGTGCCAGTCATACCAGCCGTGGGCGTTGCGCGGCAGATAGACCTCGCGCTCGCGGCTGCCCTCTTCCACCACGCTGGCGACCAGCAGATCGCGACCCAGCAGAAAGTCGTCATTTTCCCGGTAAGTCTCGCTGTCCTCTTCATGATCGAGGAAGGTTGGACGCAGCATCGGCTCATCCTGCGTGCTCGCCTGCCACAGCAGCGTGTAGAGGTAGGGCATCAGACGATAGCGCAGACGGATCGCCTCGCGGATCAGCGGCGTCACCTCCGGATACATCCAGGGCTCGTTCACGGTGTGATCGTCGTTCCACGAATGGATGGTAAAGCGCGGATGCATCACGCCATTCTGCACCCAGCGTACAAACAGCTCGGCGTCCGGCTTGTCGCCAGAGAAGCCGCCCACATCGTGGCCGACGTTAAACAGCCCGGAGAGGCTCATGCCCAGTCCCATGCGGATGTTGTAGCGCAGCGTCTGCCAGCTGGTGCGGTTATCGCCGCTCCATGTCTGCACGTAGCGCTGCATGCCGGCACAGCCGGAACGGGAGATCAGATAGGGACGCTTCTCCGGCGCGAACCGCTGCTGCGCCTCCAGCGAGGCGCGCATCATCAGCAGCGGCATCACCGGACGAATATGCTTAATGGCGATGCTCTGGCCGAAGCCGTAGCAGCGCGCTTCGCCGTCCCAGACTTCATACTCGTTATTGTCGTTCCAGGTGGCGTCGATACCCTTCTCCAGCAGCTGCGTGGTCACGTTCTCCTGCCACCAGCGCACCGCCTGCGGATGGGTAAAATCGAGGTGCGATCCCTCATCATCCCAGAACACCGAGCGCTCCGGGCGATCCTGCTCCGAGTCGCGAATAAAGAGCCCCTGCGACGCCACTTCCTGATAGCGCGGATGATCCTGCAGCAGGCAGGGTTTGATATTGGCCGCCAGCTTCATGCCCGCAGCGTGGAACGCCTCGCTCATGCCGTTGGGATTTGGCACCTTGTCGTAGTTCCAGTTAAAGACATAGCGCTTGTTGTTGATGGAGGTGTAGCCCGACGAAAGCTGGAACGAGTCGCAGGGGATTTCGTGCTCGCGGCAGAGACGGATAAAGCCCTGCAGCTGCTGCTGCGCGTCGGGCGCGTCGGTGTAGTGCATGGTCGAACCGCTGTAGCCCAGGCTCCATTTCGGCTGAAAAATAGTCCGGCCGGTCAGGCGCACAAAAGCCTGCGTCACCTCCAGCAGCTTCGGCCCCAGCATCAGGTAGTAGTCGAGATCGCCCGCTTCGGCGCGGTAGCGTCGATACGGCAGATGGTAGTTGTCCAGCTCGTTGCCGAGATCGAGCCAGCTGCTGCTCAGGTTGTCATAAAACAGGCCGAAGCTGACGCCGTCGCGCTGCGTCAGGGTAAAAGGAATGTGTTTATAGAGCGGATCGGTGCTGGCAGCGTTATAGCCCATGGCGTCGAGGTTGCGCATTTCGAAGCGACGGCCGCTGCGGTTCAGATCGCCTGTTTTTTCGCCGAGACCGTAGACGCGATCCTGCGGCTGGCGACGCTGGTAGTGCTCTACGCCGTCGCCGTGCGCGTTCAGCAAATAGGCACCGGTATGGCGATCGGCCGCCAGCGGCTGCCACTGTCCCTGATGAAAATGATCCCAGCTCAGACAAAGCGGATGATGCACCGTTACGCGCAAACGGTCGGTGCTGATACGCAGCTGGTTCTCTTCATGCTCCAGCTGAAACGCGGGCAGCGTAAAGCCGTCGAGGGATTCACGATCGCGCCCTTCCCACGGCACATCGTCGCCCGGCGCGATGCTCCAGGTGCGGTTTAACGCCAGCTTGCCGTCGCGCTTCAGCAGCACGCGTATCAGACCCGGTTCCAGCACGTACAGGCGCAGCAGATGCCGGTTATCCACTTTCAGCTCAACAAAATGATCCGCGTGCTGACTCAGCGTCCAGTTCTTCAGGGTTTTCATCAAAGTGTCCTTATTGTTCAGCGCTGCGCTGACGACGTTCGGCGATAAACATCACCAGGAAAATCGCGCCCACCAGGTCGAAAAAGCCCATGGCGACAAACAGCGGGTTAAAACCAATGGTGTCGGCAGTCACGCCGATAATCAGAGAGAAGATAAAGCTGGCGATCCAGGCGCAGGAGCCGCGCATGCCGTTAACCGTCGCCATCTGACGGCGATCGAAACGCTCTACCACCAGCGCGCTGAGCATGCAGGAGATCACCTGGTGGCCGAAGCCGCCGATAGAGATCAGGGCGATCGCCAGATAGGGATCTTTAACAAGCGTCATCAGCGCCAGCGAGATCATCAGCGCCGCGCCGGTGATCGAGCTGGCAACGATAGAGTTGACGCGCGTCAGGCCGAACCACTTCACGTAAATTTTGGTCAGATAGCCGCTGGCGACGCTGCCAAGATCGGCGGCCAGAAACGGCAGCCAGGCGAACATCACGATCTGCTTGAGATCCATGCCGCGTTCGTTAGCCAGGTAGAGCGGCACCCAGAAGCTGAGCACCGCCCAGGCGGGTTCGGCGAGAAACGCCGGTATGGCGATACCGTAGAATTTTTTCTCTTTCCCGATGGTTTTCAGTGCCTGAAAGAACGGCAGCTTTTCGCCCACGGCTTCATTGTCCTGGGTAATCCAGGCACGCTCTTCATCAGAGAGGCGGCCATGTTTTTCCGGCGACTGATAGCCCCACCACCAGAGACCGACCCACAGCAGCCCCAGCCCGCCGGTCAGCAGAAAGGCGCCCTGCCAGCCGAATGTAATATGCGCCACATAGATAATCGGCGGCGCCAGCATCGCGCCGACCGAAAAACCGACGCCCGCCCAGCCTGCGGCGACCGGCCGCTCTTTTTTCGGGAACCAGTCGCCGATCGCCTTGGCGTTGGCGGGCGTCGCCGCCGCCTCCGACGCGCCCATCACAAAGCGCAGCAGCGCCAGATGCAGCCAGCTGCCTGCGCCCGCGTGCAGCAGACAGGTTACCGACCAGACAAGCGCGCAGATGAGGAAGCCCATCTTCAGGCCGATCAGGTCAATCAGCCAGCCGCAGAGCGGCTGAAACAGGGTATAGGCGAGCTGAAACGCCGCGACGACCCAGGAGTAGTGCTCGGTGCTCATATTCAGGCTGGTTTTCAGCTCCGGCGCCAGAATGCCGAGCGAATTGCGCGTCACGTAATTAACGGTCACGCCCAGCAAAAACAGCCCCAGCATCCACCAGCGCAGATTTTTGATTGTGCGCATCGTACGCGTCGCGCCGATAGGCTTAGTTGTTGATTCAAGGCTCATTTGTCAGCTCCTGTGCAGGCTTTTAACGGCCAGATTGATCCTTCACACCGCCCTCTGGCGTACCGCGTGTACCTGTCTGGCACCTTAAAAAAGCGCGAAACGTCGGTATAGCCTCTTTTTTGCAACTTTTTTCATGGCAAACTTTTCGACGCGTTTAAAGCTGCTTCTTTGCCTTATCTGACGCGATTCAGCATGCAATGAAAAATTTTTCATTGGCAGATTTGAGGACGATCACAAAATGAAACAAAGGCTGAAAATCAGCGAAATTGCGGCGCTCAGCGGCGTGTCGATCAGCACCGTTTCGCGCGTGCTGGCGGGTAAAGCCAATACCCGCGCCAGCACGCGCGACAAGGTACTGGCAGTGGCGCAACAGCAGGGGGTGCTGGATAACCTGCACAGCGGGCGCCTGCTGCTGAATAATTTGATGGTATTTGCGCCGCCGCGCGCCTTCGACGTGCGCAGCGATATCTTTTATTACAAGGTTATTCAGGGCATCGCGCAGGCGATCGCGCCGCACGAGGTGCGTTTACGCTACTGCGCGCTGGAAGAGAATGAGAGCGACACGTCGCTGTTTCTGGAGAAGATGCAGCAGACCGACGCCGCGCTGCTGGTGGGTATCGACGACGATCATATCCACCAGCTCGCGGCGGAGATAAACAAGCCGTGCGTGTTGATCAATGCGATGGACCGCCGTATGCGGCTCTCTTCGGTCTCTCCGCATCATCAGCTGATTGGCGAAAGCGCCGCGCGCTATCTGTTTGAACAGGGACACCGCCAGATTTTGTCGCTGCACTGCCTGCGCCGCTACACCATGGAGCAGCGCTTACAGGGGGTGCGCGACGCCTGGCACGCCATGAATCTGCGCTTCGACAGCCGTCAGCATCTGCTGACGCTGACCAGCTTCAGCCGTCTTGAGGCGGCGGAAAGGTTGGGCGAATACCTGAAGCATTGCCCGCTCGCCCAGCGGCCGACGGCGATTCTGGCGAGCGGCGACTATATCGCCGCTGGCGCGGTGGAGGCGTTGCAGCAGGCGGGACTGCGCGTGCCGCAGGATGTCTCGGTAATGAGCATGGATGGCTTTAACCTTGCCGCCATCCACGATATTCCGCTGACCTCCGTGCAGGTGCCGCGCGACGAGCTGGGCGCAGAGGCGGTACGCATAGTGCAGAGCATGCGCCTGAACGCGCAGGCGCTGCCCGGCACGCTGCTGCTGCACGGCAAGCTGGTGGTGCGCGAGTCGGTACGCCGCATTCGCGACAACCCCAGCCACGCGCCGGTGCAGCAGCACGGCCTCTATGATTAGGCCGGGGTGTGTAGCGCTTTCAGCCGCAGCTCCGACGGCTGCGGGCGGCCAAAATAGTAGCCCTGGAACAGCGTACAGCCCTCTTCGCGCAGCTTCGCGAACTGTTCGCTGCTCTCCACCCCTTCGGCAGTGATTTGAATATCGAGGCTGCGGCTCATGCCGGTAATGGCACGGATAATCGCCAGCGCCTCGCGACTGTCGCCCATATCGCTGATAAAGGATTTGTCGATTTTGATCTTATCGAACGGGAAGGATCGCAGATAGCTGAGCGACGAATAGCCGGTGCCAAAGTCATCCAGCGCAATCTGCACGCCGAGTTTTTTCAGGCTCTCCAGCGTGCGGATATTGCCGAGCGAGTCGTCGAGCAGCACCGACTCGGTGATTTCCACTTCCAGCCGGTTCGGCTCCAGCCCGGAGTCACGCAGCGCAGCCTCCACGACCGATACCAGCGAGCTGTTTTTAAACTGCAGCGGCGAGAGGTTTACTGACACCGTCTGCTTGCCTTCCCAGCTTGTCGCCTCGCGGCAGGCTTCGTAGAGCGCATAAGCGCCGAGCATATGAATCAGGCCGCTCTCCTCTGCAATGGGAATAAAGTCGTTCGGCATAATCAGCCCTTTCACCGGATGGTGCCAGCGCATCAACGCCTCGTAGCCGATAATCGACTGTACCGCCTCGCCGTCAGTAATCGGCTGGTAGTAGAGCTTAAGCTGATGGCCGCCGATCGCCTCGCGCAGATCGTTCTCTATCACCCGGCGGCTGCGCGCCACGTCATCCATCGCCAGCGTAAAATGCTCATAGCGATTGCGCCCGTTACGCTTGGCCTCATAAAGCGCCATATCGGCGCAGCGCAGCATCTGCTCCGGCGTATTGGTGATAGTCCCGCTCAGGGCGATGCCGACGCTGAGGCCGACGCTCAGGTTATGGCCTTCGACGTTAACCGGCGGGCGTATCGCTTCGATCAGGCGCTGGGCGACGAGCGCCGCCTCCTCCGCATTCCCCACGGACGGCAGGACGATAGCGAACTCGTCGCCGCCGATACGTGCCAGCGTGTCGCGATCGCGCAGCGCGGCGCGCAGCCGTTTGGCGACCGCGCGCAGCAACTCGTCGCCGATCTGGTGGCCAAGCGCATCGTTTACGTTCTTGAAATTATCGAGATCCAGACAGAGCGTGGCGGTCTGTCGGCTGCCCTGCGCATCATGCCGCAGCGCCTCGCTTAGCCGCTGCCGGAACAGAATGCGGTTCGGCAGGCTGGTGAGGTTATCGTGATGCGCCATATGGTGGATGCGCGCATCGGCGGCGCGCTGGTCGGTGACATCCTCGACGATCAGCATAATGTAGTTCTGGCGCGCATCCTGTCCGGCGATGGTGGTGGCGCGGGTATGCAGGATGCGTTCGCCGCTGGCGGTGAGCAATAGCTGCTCGCGCTGGTGAATGCCCTCGTTGCGCAGCGCGATATCCGCCAGGCTGTTGAAGTAGTCGCTGAGTTCAGCCGACATGCACTCGTGCGGCTTTTTGTTGACCAGCAGCGCTTTAGACAGGCCGAACAGCTTTTCCGACCGATCGTTGACCAGCAGGATCTCGCGCGTAATGGCGTCTTCGACCACCACGCAGGAGGGAATATTGGTGATGATGTTATCGAGGAATTTCGACAGCGCCCACATTTTTGCGCTCTGCGCTTCGGCCAGGTCTTTGGCGCGCAGCAGCTGCTGCTCCTGCTCGCGGCGCTCGGTAATGTCGCGGGTGATCTTGGCGAAGCCGATCAGCTTTCCTTCGTCGTTATGGATGGCGTCGATGACCACATGCGCCCAGAAGGCGCTGCCGTCCTTGCGGTAGCGCCAGCCCTCATCCTCGAAGCGGCCGTTCTTCAGCGCGGTCGCCAGATTTGTCTCCGGGGCGCGCTGCAAACGCTCCTGCGCGCTGTAAAACACCGAAAAGTGCTGGCCGACAATCTCTTCGGCGACATAGCCTTTGGCGCGCTGCGCCCCGGCGTTCCAGTTCACTACGCAGCCGCTGATATCCAGCATATAGATGGCGTAATCGGTGACCCCTTCCACCAGCAGGCGAAAGCGCTGCTCCTGTTCGCGCTGCGCGCGCAGCATCGCCTGTTGCTCGGTGCAGTCACGGGTGATTTTGGCGTAGCCGATAAGCTTGCCGCCGTCGTCGCGCACGGCGTCGATAATGACGTGCGCCCAGAACGCGCTGCCGTCTTTGCGGTAGCGCCAGCCCTCATCTTCGAAACGACCGGTGCGATAGGCTGTCTGGAGGTTTTTTTGCGGAATAAGCGCCTTGCGATCCTGGGCGCTATAGAAGCGGGAGAAGTGCTGGCCGACAATCTCTTCGGCAACATAGCCTTTGGCGCGCTGCGCCCCGGCGTTCCAGTTTACGACCAGCCCGTCGTGATCCAGCATATAAATGGCGTAGTCGGTTACGCCCTCCACCAGCAGGCGGAAACGCGCCTCCTGTTCACGCTCTTTGCGCTGCTGCGCCTGCTGTTCAGTGCAGTCGCGCGTAATCTTGGCGAAGCCGATCAGCTCGCCGTGGGGATCGCGAATGGCGTCGATAACCACATGCGCCCAAAAGGCGCTGCCATCTTTACGGTAGCGCCAGCCTTCGGTTTCGAAGCTGCCGGTGCGCGCGGCGGTATCCAGGCCGCGCTGCGGCACACCCTTCTGCCGATCGCTTTCGCTGTAAAACAGCGAGAAATGCTTACCGACGATCTCATCTGGCGTGTAGCCTTTCGCCCGTTGCGCCCCTGCATTCCAGTTAGCGACAGTGCCGTCTGGTTTAAGCATATAGATGGCGTAATCGATCACGCTTTGTACCAGTAACCGATACATGACATCTGCATTTTTATCCATTGTTATTAGCCTGTTGCTGCGCTGTCTGAGGTTGTCCCCAAAAATTAAGAAAGCTCTTAATGAGGCCCCGACTACATCCGAAATGCCCTGTTTTGACAAGCACTAATAAGCGGATGACGAAAGTTAGTAGGTGTTTTATCGGCAGTGGCGAGAAAATGTTCAACTGTAAATAAACGTGTGTAATGGCGGGTTTAAGACGGTAAAGAATAAGCAGGTAAAAGCGAAAATGCACGAAAAGCCCGACGCCGGGGGTCGGGCTTAACGCTCAATAAAATCAGTCACCTGTGCCGCGGCGTGGGCAAAACGCCTGGAGGCTTACCCTTCCGTCTCCTCCGCCGCTACCTGATGCACGGCAATATACCGTTCGTAGCGCGACGCCTTCAGCCGCGTTAAATCCACCAGTACCAGTCCGTCGATGCAGTGATTGAACTCGGGATCGCTGCCGAAATCGATAAACTGCACGCCGCCAGGCTCGCACAGCTCCGAATACTGCTTATAGAGCGTCGGAATAGCGCAGCCGAGGTTGCTCAGCAGCAGCTTGAGCCTGCGCAAATCTTCCTGATAGTCGTCGCCGCTAAACTGCGCCAGCACGTCCGGCAGCGAAGCGGGATAAGGCCGACGCGACGTCGCCAGCGGCAGTTCGGTGGGGAAATAGAGCCGGTAGAAAGCCACCAGCAGATCGCGCGCCGCCAGCGGCATGCCACCCGAGATGGAAACCGGTCCAAACAGATAGCGCGTCTGAGGATAGCGCGCCAGATAAGCGCCGATGCCGAGCCAGAGATAATCGAGCCCGCGCTTGCCCCAGTATGCAGGCTGAATAAAGCTGCGCCCCAGTTCAATGCTCTGCTGCAAAATTGGCATCATGCGCTCGTCGTAGTGGAACAGGCTGTGGCTGTAAAACCCTTCCAGACCGCGTCTGGAGAGCTGTTCGTCACCGGGAATAAAGCGGTAGGCGCCGACGATCTCCAGCTGCGCATCATCCCACAGGATAAGGTGGTAATAGTCGTCGTCGTAGTTATCCAGATCGCGACGGCGGCCGCTGCCCTCGCCCACCGCGCGAAAGGCGATTTCACGGAGTCGCCCCAGCTCGCGCAGCAGCGGTACCCAGGTCGCGCCGTTGCGCCGCCACAGATAGATCTGTTTGCCGTCGCCGGTGGTGCCGAGATGCTCGCTCTCGCGCAGCGCCCGCTTCAGCTCCGCGCGATCCTCGGCGCGGGCGATCGCTTTTTCAGTCTGGAACAGGCCGGGACGCTGCTGGCCGATACGGTAGAGGTGTTTGCGCAGCCGTTTTGCCAGCGCTTTGCCCGGCGTATGGCCGTCATGCCAGTGCGCAAACGGAATTTGCGCGCCGATATGCAGCTTGATGCGGGTGCCGCGCTGGCGGAACATCTCGCGCACCAGCATCAGCAGCGCCAGCGGCTGGGCGATTTTGGCCGCCGCGTAGAAGAGTCCGCTGTTGCGCCCGTCGATAAATACCGGCACCAGCGGGGCGCGGGCGCGGGCGGCAAGACGCAGAAAGGTGTGGTGCCAGCGGCCGTCGCGCACGCCGCGGCTGCTGAGGCGCGACACTTCGCCCGCCGGGAAGATAATCAGCACGCCATCATTGCTGAGGTGCTGCTGCATGCGCTGAAGCTGGTCACGGCTGGTACGGTTGCCCATATTGTCTACCGGCAGCATCAGCGTATTAAGCGGCTCCACCATCATCAGCATGCGGTTGGCGACGATTTTCACGTCGCGCCGCACCTGCGCCACCGCTGACAGCAGCGCCAGACCGTCGAGCGCGCCGAGGGGATGGTTGGCGACGATAACGACCGGCCCGCGCGGCGGGATCTGCTCCAGATCGCGTTCGCTCAGCTCGCAGCGCACGTCGAGGTGCTCCAGCACCTGCTCGATCATATCGAGCCCTTTCAGATGGGGATAGCGCGCGGCGAAGCGCTGGAACTCCTCTTCATGCAGGGCCCAGCGCAATACCCGACGCTGCCAGCCAGTGGGGTGAGCCTGTGGCCAGAAGCGTTCGACAACCTGATCGACAGAGAACATAACGCGCCTTTTTTCGACGATGGTGACGCCAAAAATAAGACGAGATGTTTTCAAATTTATGACGCGGCGCGGCTCAGAAACGGTCGGCGATCGGCATCCAGATATCGGTCATCGCGCCCTCTTTGCCGGTAAAGGGATCGCGCGTTGGCAGCGGCACCTCCTTCACCTGCTGCTGGGCCACGTGCAGCTTGTCCGGCTCATCGCGCTGCGTCTCTGGCGCAAAGCCCTCCGGGTAAGCACCGACCACCATAAAGTCTTCGCTGGCATAGACCTGCTTATGGCCGACGCCCGCCGGGATCAGCACCGCATCGCCCGCGCGCAGCGTTACCATACGGCCCGTTTCGCCGCCGAACAGCACTTCCGCCCAGCCCTGCGCCACGCCCAGCAGCTCATGCGTATTGGGATGGAAATGCGTATAGGGAAAGATGTCGTAGCGCCATGAGGGCGGCCAGCCGTTACGCGCGAAGGTCTGTTCAAACCAGCCGGCAAAGTCGGGTTCTTCCTCCTGCGTTTCATTTTGCGCATCATTCTGCATTTCATCCTGCATCTCATCCAGCGCGATGCTCGGCCAGATGATAAGCGGCAGCGGATTGTTCGGCACGCCGCCCGATGGGCTGGCGAGCATCAGATGCTGCGGGTTATTTGACGAACCGGCGGCAAAGGTGCCCGCCGCGAAGGACATCAGTAACAACAGACTGGAAGAGGGGGCAGTCATACAGGTTCTCCGGTTAGCTTTCAGCTAAGTGTGGCAAACCTCATGACCGTTGCAATGTGCGCGCGCCAGCAAAAACACCATAAAAGCAGGTATTTGCTAACCAAACACAAATAACAACGCAACAATCCTGTCACTTTGTGCTGCCGGTTTATCCCGGCAGCGCTTCGCAAAGGGTATGAGGCGACGTGACGCTGTTTTTCTGCTCCGACAGCGGCGCGAAATCAGGCAGTTCAGCGACTTTCTCCGGCGGCACAGGCTTACCCAGTAAATATCCCTGCAGCGTATTGCAGCCTAAACCGGTTAAAAACGCCTGCTGTTCAGCCGTTTCCACCCCTTCCGCCACCACTTTCAGATCCAGCGACTGCGCCAGCGCGACGATGGCGGAGACGATGGTGGCATCCTCGGAGTGATGCTGTAGCTCATTGACGAACGCCCGGTCGATCTTGAGTTCGCTGGCCGGCAGGCGCTTGAGATAGAGCAGGCTCGAATAGCCGGTACCGAAGTCGTCAATCGAGGCTTTGACCCCCAGCCGCGTCAGTTCGGTAAGAATACGCACGCTCTCGTCCGGATCGCGCATCGCGGTGGTTTCCGTCACCTCCAGCGTCAGCAGCTCGGGCGGAATGTCATGCGTCGCCAGCGCCGCCATCACCGTTTCCACCAGACTGCTCTGCTCAAACTGCAGCGCCGAGAGGTTCACCGCCACCGACCAGTTGCTGTGCCCCTGCTGACGCCATTCGTGCAGCTGGCGGCACGCTTCGTTGATGACCCAGCTGCCGATATTGACGATCATGCCGGTCTTTTCCGCCAGCGGCAGGAAGATATCGGGCGTCAGCAGGCCGCGCGTCGGATGCTGCCAGCGCAGCAGCGCTTCAAAACCGATAATCGGGCCGCGCGGCGCACAATATTTCGGCTGGTAGAACAGGCGCAGCTCCCCGTTTTCCTGGGCGTGCCACAGATCGTTATTAAGCTGCAGCTGGGTCTGGGCCAGCGTATTCATTGAGGGCTGGAAGAAGTTATGTCCGTTGCGCCCGTTATTTTTGGTGTGGTACATCGCGGCGTCGGCGTTGAACATCAGCTCGCGCTCATCTTTGCCGTCGCCGGGGTAGACCGCAATGCCGATGCTCAGCGACACCATCAGCTCATAGCGAGAGATGGCAAACGGGCGCTCAATGGCTTTGACCAGCGTATCCGCCACCGTGGCGGCGTCGTTGGGATCGTTAATTTCAATCAGTAGCACAAACTCATCGCCGCCCATGCGCGCCAGCGTGTAATACCCTTTCATCTGATCGCTCATGCGTTCGGTGACGGCGATCAGCAGATTATCTCCGACGTGATGGCCGAAGGCGTCGTTTACCGCCTTAAAGCCGTCGAGATCCATAAACATCAGCGCAAACTGGGTGCGTTCGCGGTTGGCTTTATTGATCGCCTGCTCCAGACGATCCTCCAGCAGAATGCGGTTCGGCAGGCGCGTCAGGTTGTCGTGCAGCGCCAGCTGCGCCAGTTCGCGGTTCGCCTCCGCCAGCGAGCGCGCCAGAATCGCGGTACGCGCCTGCATGCGCGCGTCGAGCATCGACACCAGCAGCGTAATGCCGAGGATCGCCAGCGTGACCACCGTCACCAGGATCGCCAGCCAGTTGCTGTTGACGCCCATCTTGATCGTATGGCTGTGCGCCGGAAAGTTGGCTGCCGCCATGCCGGTATAGTGCATGCCCGCGATAGCGAGGCCCATCACCACCGAAGCGCCGAGACGCAGCAGCGTCGTACGGCCCGTGGTGCCGTCACGCAGGTTAAACGCCAGCCACAGCGCCGCGCCAGACGCCACCAGCGCGATAACCACCGAGAGCGCAATCCAGTTCCAGTTCCAGCTGATGCCGGGCGAAAGCATCAGCGCCGCCATCCCGGTGTAGTGCATCGCCACCACGCCGCTGCCCAGCACCAGCGCGCCGCCCAGCAGTTTTTTTATCGGTAATTCGCCCTGGCAGACCAGCCAGAGCGCGAAGATCGAGGCGATCACGGCAATCGCCATCGAGATGCCGGTGAGCGACGCGTCGTAGCTCATCACCATCTCCATGGTCATAGAGAGCATGCCGATAAAGTGCATTGCCCAGATGCCGACGCCCATGGCGAAGCCGCCGCCAAACAGCCATATCAACGCGACTTTTCCTGTTGAAGTGGCCACGCGGCCCGCCATATCCAGCGCGGTAAAGGACGCCAGCATCGCAACAAGAATGGAGACGATGACGGTAAACGAATCGTATGAGGTCACTAACATAGTGAAGTCCCGTTAAAGCGCAAAAACGCAGCCATGGAGTTGTAATGAAAAAGTCACGCGGATGAATTATTTGCTCAGGTTATCGGCAAAAGGCAAAAGGTAATTAGCTCACATCGATGAAAGCTTCCGATGCCTGTGAGCGTTAAAATCTATCGTCAAACGGTGGCGAAGTCGGCAATGCGCTCGGCAGGCGTCGGTTTACCCAGAAGATAACCCTGCAGCGCGTCAAAGCCGAGCCGGGTCAGCAGCGTCTGCTGCTCTTCGGTTTCGACTCCTTCCGCCACCATTTGCAGGTTGAGCGTCTGTGCCAGCGCCAGCATTGCGCTTACCACGGTGGCATCCTGGCTGTCGGCGCGCAGGCTGTTGATAAAGCTGCGGTCAATCTTCAGCTCGCTGGCGTCAAGGTTTTTCAGATGCAGCAGATTAGCGTAGCCGATACCGAACTTATCGATCGCCACCCTGACCTGAATTTTTTGCAGCTCGCTGATGCGCTGCTGGCTAAATTGCGGATCGCGCATGGCGATACTCTCTGTGATCTCCAGCGTCAGCGACCCGCCCGGCAGTTGATGGCGCAGCAGCGCCTGACGCACCGTATCCAGCAGATCGCGCTGGTGAAACTGCAGCGCTGACAGGTTAACGGAAACCGTCCAGCGCGCGTGTCCGTCGCTGTGCCACTGTTTAAGCTGGCGGCAGGCTTCGTTGATCACCCAGTTACCCAGCGCGACGATCTGCCCGGTCTTCTCCGCGCGCGGCAAAAAAATGTCGGGCATCAGCAGACCGCGCGTCGGGTGCTGCCAGCGCAGCAGGGCTTCAAAGCCGATCAGCTCGCTGCTGCTGGAACGAAACTTCGGCTGATAGAACAGCCGCATCTCCTGACGCTCCAGCGCCAGCCACAGATCGTTGGCCAGCGCCAGCTGATGCTGCGCGCTGGCGCTCATCGCCGGTTCGAACAGACAGTAGCCGTTACGCCCGCTGTGTTTGGTGTGGTACATCGCCGAATCGGCGTTGAACATCAGCTCCTGCTTGTTGCGCCCATGCTGCGGATAAAAAGCGATGCCCACGCTGAGCGAGACGCGCAACAGGTAGCGATCCAGCTCAAACGCCGCATCGATCGCCCTGACCAGCCGCTGCGCCAGCGCCACGGCGTGTCGACTTTCATTGCCCTGGGTCAGCAGTACGAACTCATCGCCGCCGAGCCGCGCCAGCAGCATCCCGTCGTCGCTAAGCTGGCCACGCAGGCGCTCGGCGACGGCAATCAGCAAGCGATCGCCGACGTAGTGACCCCAGGTGTCGTTGACAGCCTTAAAGCCGTCGAGATCCATATACATCAGGGTAAAGCCGCTATCGTCGTCCAATGCCTGGCTAAGGGCGGCTTCCAGCCGCTGCTCCAGCATCACGCGATTAGGCAGCGCGGTGAGATTGTCGTGCATCGCCAGTTGATGCAGCTCCTGATTCGCCTGTTTCAGACGCTGCGCCAGACGCGCGGCGCGCAACTGAGCATCCAGCATTGAGGCGAGCAGCGTAAAGCCGAGGATAGAGAGCGTCACCAGCGCGACCCATACCGCCAGCCCCTGCCCGCTGACGCCCTGCGCCAGCATCATGCTGTGGCGATCGAACTGTGCCGCCGCCATGCCGGTGTAGTGCATGCCCGCGATGGCGACGCCCATTACCAGCGCGCCGAGCGCGCGCATCGTCAGCAGATTTTTTTCGCCCTGACGCAGGTGAAAAGCCAGCCAGAGCGCGGCGGCGGAGGCGCAGTAAGCGATGGCGACGGAGAGTGCAACCAGCGGAAGGCGCCAGTGTGGCGCAGGCGTGATAAGCAGCGCGAGCATGCCGGTATAGTGCATCGCCACCACGCCGCTGCCGAGCATGGCGCTGCCGATAAGCCAGCGGTGACGGCTAAACTGCCCGCCCTGAGTCTGGGCAAACGCCAGCATACAGGCGACGCAGGCCGCCAGCAGGGAGAACACCGTCAGGCCAATGTCGTAGCGCATCGGCATCACCATCGCCAGCATACCGATAAAGTGCATCGCCCAGATGCCGATGCCCATCGCCATGCCGCCAGCCATCAGCCACACGCGCGCCATCCAGCCGTGAGACACCGCGACGCGCCCTGCCGTGTCCAGCGCGGTAAACGCGGCAATAAAAGCGACGATCAGCGAAACGCCGACCAGAACGCTATCCCAGGTGACCAGCAGCATGTGCAACTCCTCACACCCCGCCCATGAGCAGGCGCTGTGTTGTAATCAACAAAGATTTCAAAAAAACAGACGGATAAATAGCGGTCAGCCGTGCAGTTTATTATTTTCAGGGCCGTATAACGCTGTACCGGTCAGGTCGACATGCGATTAAGGTTTTTCCTGGCATAGCCTGTTAAAGCGTAACTGGTTCTGATTAATGTATGAACATATCACTGTTAGCGAAGCGACGGTAGAGGGCAAAATGTCCCCCGCTTTGCTTTTTTTTTGGCTCGCCCAACGCCTTGGTATTACAGGTTTATCGACCGGATAAATTAATTGATTAATGAAAAGTTGCGGTATCGCTTCACCGGAGCTTGTGCGCTGTTCTATATTAAGTAAAATTTATAAAAAGCACTTAGCTTAAAGCTAAGATTTTCCTCAGGATGAGGCGTAATCTCTGGCCTGGCCGGGGCCGCTACGCCAGATCTTGCTTGTGTTACTAATTAATCACCGGGCGAAAAAGCACTGACTCTACATAATCGGTAAGGATTAATTATGAAATTCAAGCTTTTTCTGTTTGCCGCTGCGGGCCTGACCTCGGCATTATCCTCTGTTACTTTTGCCGCCACCACGACAGGGACAATTAACGCTACCCTGACGCTGACCACGGGCTGCCTGGTGAACGGCCAGTCCGCCACCAGCGGCGTTAACTTCGGTACCCTGAACTTCGGCAGCAGCGCGGCGACCTTCGACACCCTGAACGCCACGCTGGTCGGTGCGGCCGGCAACGGTATTTACGTGCGCTGCACCACCGGTCAGACCTACAACGTGCAGGTGACCAGCAGTAACGCAGCACCTGCCACTGTCTTTGGGACGGTTTCCGGCCAGCCGCGCTACCTGATCCTCGGCTCCAACAATACGCAAGGGATCGCCTACACGCTGTACAGCGACGCGGCCTTTACCACCGCTATCGCCAACAACACCAATATCCCCGCCACCGATACCACTGACCCTACGCTTGGCACCAACTACGCCATCTACGGGCGCGTCGTGGGCGGCGGCTTCAACCCGCTTATTCCGGCAGGTACCTATACCGACACCATTAACGTCGCCGTGAACTACTGATCGCGCGTTCAGGAGCATTCGGGTGGCTGCGCTGCGCGCTTTGCGCAGGCTGATCTGCACGCTGCCCCTGCTGACAGGAAGTCTTAGCGCCTGGAGCCTGCCTACCAGCACGTTTCAAGTCTCTGCTTCCATTGTGGCGGGCTGCGTCGTCTCCGGTACGAATACCGGCGTTTTCGGCACGCTTGATTTCGGCTCGCAGTCAGGCGTCGCCAGCAGCAGCGTCAGCGCCAGCTTCGTGCAAAGCACCGCCATTACGCTCGCCTGTACCCCCGGCACGACGCTGAGCATGAGCATTAACGGCGGCAGCAACTACACCACGACGCGCAACCTGAAACACACCAGCAATACCAACACCGTGGCCTATGCCCTCTATACCAACGCCAGCCATACCACCGCCATTCCGGTAAACAGCGCCGTCGCGCTGAGCTACAGCAACGCCAGCAACATTACGTTGCCGATTTATGGCCTGCTGCGGCTGCCCGGCCCGACGCGCGCTGGCGTCTACACCGACACGCTGACCGTGACGCTGAGCTGGTAGCCGCATGCTTAAAGGAGAAAGATGATGATGCGCGCCCTGTTGTTCCTTGTTTCCCTGCTGGCGACCAGCGCCCAGGCAGCGAATTCGCTGATGATCTGGCCTATCGATCCCAGCATCAACCCCGATGAAAAAGCCAGCGAGCTGTGGCTGGAGAATCGCGGCAACGCCACTACGCTGATGCAGGTACGCATCTTCAGCTGGCAGCAGGTCGGTGGCAAAGAGCAGTACGCCACGCAGCAGAGCGTCGTCGCCAGTCCGCCGCTGGTGCGTATTGAGCCTGGGCAAAAGCAGCTGGTACGCCTGATTAAGCAGACGCCGCCTGGCGCGGGCCAGGAGCTGGCGTACCGCGTCGTGCTCGACGAGATCCCGACGCCGCGCACGCCGGGCGAAAACCAGGCGGGCCTTAATTTTCAGATGCGCTACTCAGTGCCGCTGTTTGTCTATGGCGACGGGCTGACGCGCGACGCAGCGAAGCCAGAGCTGAGCTGGCGACAGGTCAGCGAGGGTGGAAAGTCCTGGCTGCTGCTCACCAACCGGGGCAGCGGCCACGCGCGCCTTAGCAACGTCACCCTCGGCGGACGCAAACTGGGCGACGGCTTGTTCGGCTACGTGCTGGCGCACAGCGAAAATCGCTGGCCGCTGAAAAATGCGGTTAGCGGCCAGATGAGGGCGGATACCAACGCCGGTGAATGGCGCAGCGCGCCCAGCCGCTAAATGCCAGGCTCTCTCCATCCCTGCGCGCTGGCGGTGGCCAGCGTCTGCGCTTCTCTGACGCCGGCCGCCGCGCTGGCGGAGACCTTTTCGTCGCTGCCGCCGCCGCCGTCGCTGGAGAGCAGCGGCGAACAGCAGCGTTATATGCTGGAACTGGTGATTAACCAGCGTGAAAACGGCGCTATCGTACCGGTAGAAAGACGCGATGGCCGCTTGCTGGTGCGCGCGGGCGATCTGCAGCGCGCCGGCATCCCGGCCGAGAAGCTGCCGGACCCGCAGCAGGTCGACGTTACCCGCTGGAACGAAGTAAAAGCGGACTATGACGATCGGCGTCAGCGCCTGCTGTTAACGGTGCCGCCCGCGTGGCTGCCAGGCCAGGTAATCGGCGCAGCGCAAAACGGGCCGCGCTACCCTGGCCGCACCTCCACCGGGGCGCTGTTCAATTACGACCTCTACGCCACCCGCACCGCCAACGCTGGCACGCGGCTGTCGGCCTGGAACGAGCTGCGCCTCTTCGGCTCCGCAGGCCAGTTTTCCAGCAACGGCGTCTGGCAGCAGCAGATGGAAGGCCGCGCTCCCGCGCAGGACGACGGCTATATCCGCTACGACACCTGGTGGAGCAATGAGGATGAGAACAAGGTGATCAGCTGGCGCGTCGGCGATCTCACCACCGATGCGCTCAGCTGGAGCAACAGCGTGCGTCTCGGCGGGATACAGATCGGCCGCGATTTTAGCGTGCGGCCCGATCTCGTGACCTACCCGCTACCGGCCTTTTCCGGTCAGGCCGCGGTGCCCTCCACCGTCGATCTCTTTATCAACGGCTACCAGTCCAGCCAGGCGAACGTGCAGCCGGGTCCCTGGTCGCTGACTAACGTGCCCTTTGTCAACGGCGCAGGCGATGCGGTCATTACCACCACCGACGCGGTGGGACGCCGGGTGACGACGACGCTGCCGTTTTATGTCTCCAGCACGCTGCTGAAAGCGGGCCTGAGCGACTACTCGTTTTCCACCGGCGCGTTCCGCAACAACTACGGCATTAAGAACGTCGATTACGGCAACGCGGCGGCCAGCGGCTCGCTGCGCTACGGCGCGACCGACTGGCTAACGCTGGAGACCCATGCCGAAGGCAGCGACTCACTGGCGATGGGTGGTGCGGGAGCGATGTTTCGCATCGGCAGCCTGGGTGTGCTGAACGGCGCGCTGGCGCAGAGCCAGATGAGCGGCGCAGCCGGAACGCAGTACAGCTGGGGCTACCAGTACAACAACAGCTGGTTCAGCATCGGCACACAGCATACGCTGCGCAGCCGCGAATTCGGCAACCTGGCGCTGCTCAACAGTCGTGCCGGCAACAGCAACGCCAGCAATACCACTTACAGCCTGGCGCGCCGCAGCGCCCAGTACAACGCCAGCGTGTCGCTGAGCCAGTACGGCAGCCTCGGTGCGGCCTACATCGATATCAGCGGCGGCGACGGCCAGCATACGCGGCTGCTTAACCTTTCGTGGAGCAAAACGCTGTGGGGCAACGCCAGCCTCTACCTCTCCGCCAGTCGCGACCAGCAACAGGGCGCATGGAGCGGCGCGATGTCGCTGGTGATCCCGTTCGGCGAACACGGCAGCGCTTCGGTCAGCATGGAGCGCGACCAGCAGGGCGAAAACAATCAGCGCCTCTACCTGTCGCGCTCGATGCCAAGCGACGGCGGCTTCGCCTGGGACGCCTCCTGGGCTAATCAGGGCGGCGACAGCGGCGATTATCGCCAGGCAAGCCTGCGCTGGCGCAATAATAAAATCGACACCTCCGCGGGCTTTTACGGCGACGACGACTACAACACCCAGTGGGCGGATCTCACGGGTTCGCTGGTGTTAATGGACAGCCAGGTATTTGCCGCCAACGGTATCAACGACGCCTTTGTGGTAGTGAAAACCAGCTACCCCGACGTCAATGTGCGCTATGAAAACCAGTCGATGGGGCGCACTGACCGCAGCGGCTACCTGCTGGTGCCCTCGGTCAGCAGCTATTATCCGGCGAAGTATGATATCGATACGCTCGATCTGCCCGCCGATATGACGACGCCGAAGGTTGAACAGCGCTTTGCGGTGAAACGCCAGAGCGGCTACCTGCTCCATTTTCCGGTAGAGAAGCTGCGCTCCGCCAGCGTGATCCTGCAGGACGCCGAGGGTCAGCCGCTGCCGGTCTCCAGCCAGGTGCTGCGCGAGGGCCAGGCGACTGAGTATGTCGGCTGGGACGGCATCGCCTGGCTGGAAAACCTGCGCGCCAGCAACCCCCTTCGCGTCGCCACGCCGGACGGCCGAACCTGCAGCACCGAGCTGACTATCGCCAGCGGCCAGCCGCAGGCGCTGAAAACCTATGGCCCGATTACCTGTCCGCTGCCGCCGCGACCGGCGGGCGCGCCGACTCCCAACCCCGATAATGCCACCTCAGGGATCACACCATGAAAAAAATGCTGCTGCTGATGCTGCTGATGCTTTTCCCGACGCTGTCGCGCGCCGCCTGCACCCTGCCCAGCTCGACCGCCAGCTTTGGCTCGGTCACGACCTTCGTGGTGAACAGCACGGCAGAGGCGACCTCGACCAATGCCAACGTCAACTGTGGGGCCGGCTCGTCACTCTCGCTGCTGGGCAATAACCAGATCACCTTTCAGCTTACCGGCGCCACCAACGTCAGCGGTACGCGCGGCATCCTTAAGCGCAGCGGCGATACCGGCACGGACAATATTCCCGTCCAGCTCTGCGTCGACAGCGCCTGCGCAACGGAGCTGACTATCGGCGGTGCCGCCCATGTCTTCAGCCAGTCGGTGCTGGTTAATCTCGCCGGACTGCTGGGCAGCCTCAACTTCGCCATTCCGGTCTATCTGCGCACCGTACCGGGTCAGACGGTCGCCGCCGGCACTTATACCACCACGCTTAACCTGGCGGTAACCTATAACGTCTGCACCAGCATCGGCGTCGGCAATCTCTGCCTGACGCCGCAGAGCGGCAGCGGCGTGATCCCCATCGCCGTCACCCTGGTCGTCACCAATGACTGCACCACCATTACCGCGCCCAATATCAGCTTTGGCAGCGCGCCGCTGGTCGGCAGTTTTTCCGCCGTCTCGCAGACGATTAACGTGGTATGCAGCAAAGGCAGCACCTACACGGTGGGATTAAGCAACGGCAGCTATGTCAACGGCACGCAGCGCCAGATGGCGAGCGGCGCGAACCGGTTGAGCTATGAGATTTACAAGGGGACCAGCAGCAACCGCTGGGGGCCGAGCGGCACCGATCGCTACAGCAGCGCCAGCGCCACCAGCGTCAGTACGGATGGACTGACGCGCGGCTATAACTACACCGCGCGCATACTCACCACGCAGACCACGCCGCCCGCAGGAAACTACACGGACAGCGTGGTGGTGGATGTGTCGTTTTAAACGGAGGCGCCAGCGGCGGCGGTGCTGCTGCGTCGCGCGCGATACTGTTTGACCATGCGTCCAATCAGCAGCGTGCCGATCAGACCGCAAACGGCGGCAAAAGTGAGCCATACGCCGGGCATCGCTTTATCGCCGGTGGCGTGGATCAGATAGCTGGAGATAGCGGGCGTAAAGCCGCCAAACAGCGCGGTCGCCAGACTATAGGCGAGCGAGAAACCTGAGGCGCGCACTTCGGCAGGCATAATCTCCGCCAGATAGACCACCATTGCGCCGTTGTAGCTGGCGTAGAGGAACGAGAGCCAGAGCTCAGCTTCCATCAGATGGGCGAAGCTCGGCGATCCTACCAGCCAGTGCAGCACCGGCCAGGTGGTGACGATCATCAGCAGTGTAAAGGTAATCAACAGCGGGCGGCGGCCGATACGGTCCGACAGCGCGCCCATTACCGGCAGCCAGAACAGGTTGGAGATGCCGATGCACAGCGTGACCAGAAAGCTCTCTTTGTCACTCATCATCAGCACGGTTTTGCCGAAGGTGGGCGTAAAGGCAGTGATCATATAGAACATAACGGTGGTGGTGACCACCATCAGCATTCCCGCCAGCACCAGTGCCCAGTTGCTCGCCAGCGAGCGCATAATATCCCGCATGCTGGGATGGTGTTTGCGCTGGCTAAAGGCTTCGGTCTCTTCCAGCATACGGCGGATCCAGAACAGAAACGGCACGATCATACAGCCGATGAAGAAAGGAATACGCCAGCCCCAGTCCGTCACCGCCTCTTTTGCCAGCAGATGGTTGATCAGCAAGCCGAGCAGCGCAGCGAAGATCACCGCGATCTGCTGACTGCCCGACTGCCAGCTGACGAAAAAGCCTTTACGTCCTTTCGGCGCAACCTCCGCCAGATAGACCGAGACGCCGCCCAGCTCCACCCCAGCAGAGAAGCCCTGCAGCAGACGGCCCAGCAGGATGAGGATCGGCGCGGCGGCGCCCAGCGTGGCGTAGCCCGGCACTACCGCGATGGTGAGCGTGCCTATCGCCATCAGCCCCAGCGTTAACAGCAGCCCTTTACGACGGCCATGATGGTCGATATAGGCACCAAGCACGATGGCGCCCAGCGGCCGCATTAAAAAGCCAGCGCCGAAGGTCATCAGGGTTAACATCAGAGAGGCGAATGGGTCGTCGCCTGGGAAAAAGGTTTTCGATATGGCGGTGGCATAATAGCCAAACACCATAAAGTCATACATTTCAAGGAAGTTACCGCTGGTAACGTTAAAGATGGTTCGAGCGCTGCCCTGAGGCTTTTGTAAAGGTGAAGTGTGACTCATAGTGGCTTCCTGCGTTTTTTTCCCCTTTTAGCCTGCCTGAGCCGGGAATAATGTGACATACCTCACCATTGCACTTTACAATCACGAAACCAAAAGTAACAAATAATTAACCCCGCAATTATGCAGCATAATTCACCATTAAATGCCGCACTCCCCCTTTCTCCTCTCTGACGGGCAGCCTCCAGAGGCCGCTCGCCTGCGCAGCCGCAAAACCATAAACAGCGCCCTCGCCGCCAAAAACAAAAAGGGCAGCCGTCTGGCTGCCCTTTTCAATTTGCATCTGCTTGCCCGCTTATTTTGCGGCGGTTTCCATGCCCATCAGGCCGATCTTGAGATAGCCCGCGGCGCGCAGCTTATCCATCACGTTCATCAGGGTTTCATAATCCACCGACTTGTCGGCCTGGAAGAAGATCGTCGTCTCTTTATTGCCTGCGGTCTGGCTGTTCAGCACGTTGACCAGCGTCTCCGGCGTGACCGGATCGTTGCCGATAAAGAGCTGCTTGTCGGCCTTAATCGACAGATAGACTGGCTTCTCCGGCCGCGGCTGCGGCGCGCTGGTCGAGGCGGGCAGATTAACGCGAACATCCACGGTTGCCAGCGGCGCGGCCACCATAAAGATGATCAGCAGAACCAGCATAACGTCGATAAACGGCGTTACGTTGATTTCATGCATTTCGCCATCGCTTTCCAGGTCGTCGTTTAATCGCATCGCCATGACTTAACCTACGCGTAATTTCTGAGCGGTCGGGCGAGCGTCAGCGCTTTTCGCGTTAAGGTTGCCCAGGTCGATATCGCGGCTCTGCAGCAGCAGGATTTGCGCGGCCACGTCGCCCAGCGACGCTTTATAGCCCGCAATCATGCGTGCAAAGACGTTGTAGATCACTACCGCAGGGATCGCTGCGACCAGACCGATGGCGGTTGCCAGCAGCGCTTCGGCAATGCCGGGGGCGACAACGGCCAGGTTGGTGGTCTGCGTCTGCGCGATGCCAATAAAGCTGTTCATGATGCCCCATACCGTGCCGAACAGGCCGATAAAGGGTGAGACGGAACCGATAGTGGCGAGGAAGCCGTTACCGCGTCCGGCGTGGCGGCTGAAGGCGGCGACGCGGCGCTCAAGGCGGAAGCTGGTGCGCTCTTTAATACCGTCGGTATCCTCTGCGCCCGCGGAGAGTTCAATCTCGTTTTGCGCGTCATTAAGCAGGACTGCGCTGTGGCTGTGGCTTTTGAACTGCGCGGCGGCACGGGCGGCGTCGCCTAAGTTACGGGCTTCGCCCAGCGCCATCTGCTCGCTTTTTAATCGGCGTTTTGCCGCGCTAAGCTCGGCATACTTTCCAAAAAAAATCGCCCAGGTCACGACCGACGCCAGCAACAGGCCGATCATTACCACTTTTACCACGATATCAGCATGTTGATACATGCCCCAAACAGAGAGATCCGTTTGCATCAAGTCACTGGCTACCACGCTGCGTCTCCAACTTCATATGCAGGAATAATGGATAAGCGCGAATAATAGCAAAAAACGAGCGAATTGATAGTAGTTCTCATTACTATTTACAAAGTACAGGGACGGTATACCCGATCGTTACTGACATTTTATGACACTTTTCGGGTCGATTTCAGAAATGTGATTTCCTGTATAAATTTATTAAAACATCGTTTCAAAATGTGAGCTTGTTCATTCAATTCACATTGCCGCATTTTCAGCCAGCGCGTTTTGCCTATTCTGGCAACACGCGGGCCGCCTCCTCTGCCGCGCAATACCTGTGCCCTCCTCTACCTGCCTGGAGAAAAATAATGAGAATGAATAAATGGATCCTTGCCGCTTCCGTCTCTGCGGCGCTCGCCCTGAACGCGACATCGGCGTCGGCGAAGGTATTAAAAGTGGCGGAGGTTCAGCCCGCCGGCTACCCCACCGTCGTGGCTCTGCAGCATATGGGCGACAAGCTGAAACAGGCCACCAGCGGACGCCTGGAGATGAAAGTCTATGCAGGCGGGGTGCTGGGCGATGAAGATCAAACGCTGCAGCAGGTACAGCTCGGCGCGATCGATATGATCCGCGTCTCGCTGGCGCCGGTCACCACCATCGCGCCCGAAACCAGCGTGCTGACGCTGCCCTATATCTTTCGCGACGTGGACCATATGCATAAGGTGCTGGACGGCGAAGTCGGCAAACAGATCGTCGACAAGTTCGACGCCGATGCCAACGCGCGCATGGTGTTTCTCGGCTGGACCGACGCGGGCGAGCGCAACATGATCACCAAAAAGCCGCTCAGCAAACCAGAGGATCTTAAAGGCATGAAGATCCGCGTGCAGAACAGCGCCATTTCGCTGGCGACCCTGAAAGCGATGGGAGCGAACCCGGTGGCAATGGGGGTCAGCGAAGTATTTAGCGCCATGCAGACCGGCGTGGTGGACGGTACGGAGAACAATCCGCCAACCTTCGTCGCGCATAACTACCTGCCGGTAGCGAAGTTCTACACCCTGACCGGCCACTTTATCCAGCCGGAGATGATCCTCTTCTCAAAAACCTCGTGGGCGCGTCTGTCGCCGGAGGATCAGACGCTGCTGAAGAAGCTCGGTAAAGAGGCGCAGGATGAAGAGCGTCAGCTGTGGGCAACCTACACCCAACAGTCGATTGAGAAGATGAAAGCGGGCGGCGTCACCTTTCAGGAGACCGACAGAGACTACTTTATGAAAGCCACGCAGCCGGTTCGCGATCGGTTTGGCGGCGCATACAGCGAACTGATGACGCAAATAGCCGACGTTAAATAACCCACCGCCGCCGCGCATTCGACGCGGCGTTATTCAGGTAACGCATATGACCCGATACTCTCGTCTGATGGATGGGCTCTATCTGCTGTGCATGGGCATCGCTGCCGTCGCGCTGTTGGTGATGGTGACGGTGATCCCCATCGGCATTTTCGCCCGCTATGTATTAAACGGCGCGCTGGCGTGGCCCGAGCCGGTCGCCATTGTCTGCATGATCATTTTTACCTTTATCGGCGCGCCGGTGGGTTTCCGCGCCGGTACGCATATCTGCGTCTCGATGGTGACGGATCGCCTGCCGCCCACCGCGCAGCGGCTGATGCTGCGCCTGTGCGATCTGCTGATGGTGGCAACCTGTCTGGTGATCTTCCAGGCGAGCTACAACCTCTGCCTGGCGATGTGGATCCAGCCGCTCGCCTCGCTGCCTGCGGTGACCTACGGCGAGATGTATTTGCCGATCCCCATCGGCGCGCTGTTTACCCTGTTGTTCGTGATTGAGCGGCTGCTGAATGGCGATCAAAGCCAGCGGCCAGTGGTGGTTTTAGGCGGCACCCATTAAGGAGCGACCATGGACGCATTGATGTTAATCGGCAGCCTGGTTGTGCTGCTGCTGTTGGGCTTTCCCGTCGCCTTCGCTGTGGGCCTCAGCGCCTTTATCGGCGCATGGTGGATCGATCTGCCGCTGGAGGCGGTGGTGATTCAGATCACCAACGGCGTTAATAAGTTTTCGCTGCTCACCATTCCCTTCTTTATTCTGGCAGGCGCGATTATGGCGGAAGGCGGCATTGCGCGACGGCTGGTTAATTTCGCCTATATCTTTGTCGGCTTTATTCGTGGCGGGCTGTCGCTGGTGAATATTGTCGCCTCAACCTTTTTCGGCGCGATTTCCGGCTCGTCGGTGGCGGATACCGCCTCGATTGGTTCGGTGATGATTCCGCAAATGGAGCAGAAGGGTTATCCGCGCGACTTTGCCGCGGCGGTCACCGCCAGCGGCTCGGTGCAGGCGGTGCTGACGCCGCCCAGTCATAACTCGGTGATCTATTCGCTGGCGACCGGCGGCGTGGTGACCATCTCCTCGCTGTTCGTCGCTGGCATCTTTCCCGGCTTGCTGCTGGGTTTCTGCCTGATGGTGATGTGTCTCGCTTTCGCACGCAAGCGGGGTTACCCCAAAGGGGAACGCATTCCGTTTCGCCAGGCGGTGAAAATCTTCTTTGACGCCTTCTGGGGTCTCTTTACCATCGTGATCATTCTGGGCGGCATCCTGTCGGGCATCTTTACCGCGTCGGAATCAGCCGCCATCGCCTGCCTCTGGGCCTTCTTCGTCACCATGTTTATTTACCGCGACTTTAAGTGGAACCAGCTGCATATTCTGCTGTTCCGCACCATCAAGACGGTGACTATCGTGATGGTGCTGATCGCCTTTGCGGCGGGCTTCGGCGCGGTGATGACCTTTATGCAGCTGCCGACCATTATCACCGACGCCTTTACCAGCCTGTCGGATAACAAGTACGTCATTCTGATGTGCATCAACCTGCTGCTGCTGGTGATCGGCACGCTGATGGATATGGCGCCGATTATCCTTATCCTGACGCCGGTGCTGCTGCCAGTGGCGACCACGCTGGGCATCGATCCGGTGCACTTCGGCATGATCATGATGACCAATCTCGGCATCGGGCTGATTACCCCGCCGGTGGGGACAGTGCTGTTTGTCGCCAGCGCGGTAAGCAAGCAGAAGATTGAGCAGGTGGTAGGCGCGATGATGCCTTTCTACGTCATGTTGTTTCTGGTGCTGATGCTGATCACGTATATACCCGCCCTCTCGCTGTGGCTGCCGCATCTGATGGGAGTGATGTAACGCGCTGAAAGGCGCGGCGGCGTGGCCTTCTCGCGCACCGCGCCGCCGCGCCCTGTCCGCTGTCGGACAGGTTCTGAATATCAGGATTTGGGGTCAACCCTGAACGGTAATTCGTGGTAACGTGAAGGCTTTGTAGCAGGCGGCAGAGCAGACACGAATGACGACCAAAAAAATAGATACCACCTTAGTCAGCGCGGGACGCAGCAAACGTTACACTCAGGGCGCGGTCAACAGCGTAATTCAGCGCGCCTCCTCCCTGGTTTTTGACACCGTCGCCGATAAAAAACGCGCCACGGCGGGACGCGCTACCGGGGAACTCTTTTATGGCCGTCGCGGCACCCTGACTCACTTCTCGCTGCAGGATGCGATGACCGAGCTGGAAGGCGGCGCGGGCTGCGTGCTCTACCCCTGCGGCGCGGCGGCAGTTGCGAACGCCATTCTCTCTTTTGTCGACGCGGGCGATCATGTGCTGATGTGCGGCGCGGTCTATGAGCCGACGCAAGACTTCTGCACCAAAATCCTCAGCAAGCTCGGCGTCGCCACTACCTTCTACGACCACACTATCGGCAGCGAAATTGGCGCGCTGGTGCGTGCGGAAACGCGCGTGGTGTTTCTGGAGTCCCCCGCCTCTGTCACCATGGAGGTACAGGATATTCCGGCAATTGTCGCAGCGGTGCGCGCAAAGGCGCCTGACGCGGTGATCATGATGGATAATACCTGGGCGGCGGGCTTTTTCTTCAATGCACTGGCGCACGGCGTGGATATTTCAATTCAGGCAGGTACCAAATATCTGATTGGCCACAGCGACGCGATGATCGGCACCGCGGTGGCGAACGCGCGCTGCTGGGAGCAGCTGCGCGAGAACTCCTACCTGATGGGCCAGACGGTGGACGCCGACAGCGCCTATATGGCGAGCCGCGGCCTGCGTACCCTCGCTACGCGCCTGCGTCAGCATGAGGCGAGCGCGCTGCAGGTGGCGGAGTGGCTGACGACGCGTCCGGAAGTGGCGCGCGTCAACCATCCGGCGCTGCCGCAGAGCAAAGGCCACACCTTCTGGAAACGTGACTTCAGCGGCAGCAGTGGCTTGTTTTCATTTGTGCTGCATGAAAAACTCAGCGACGAAAAACTGGCACATTATCTTGATCGCTTCCACCATTTCAGCATGGCCTATTCGTGGGGCGGTTACGAGTCGCTTATTCTGGCGAACCAGCCGGAAGAGCTGGCAGCAATCCGACCGGCGGGGGGCGTCGACTTTGACGGAACCCTGGTGCGTCTGCATATTGGTCTGGAACACGTTGACGACCTGATTGACGATTTAACGGCAGGCTTTAACCGCCTGACGCAGTAATAACTTAAACAGAACCTCAACCACAGAATGGCGACCGGCCGCAGATCAAATCTCTGTACCGGATTGCCGCTAAAATAGATTCCTTGTGACTCGATGGGATAGCAGATGAGTGTTTTACACGAGATTGTTCACGCGCTCTGGCATCAGGATTTTGCCGCGCTGGCCGATCCTAATGTGGTTTGGGTAGTTTATGGCGTCATGTTTCTGACGCTGTTTCTGGAAAATGGCCTGCTTCCCGCCTCTTTTTTGCCAGGCGACAGTTTGCTGCTGCTGGCGGGCGCGATGGTCGCCAAAGGGGTGATGGATTTTTTCCCGACCATGGTGATCCTGACCACCGCCGCCAGTCTCGGCTGCTGGCTCAGTTACCTGCAGGGACGCTGGCTCGGCAATACGCGTCTGGTGAAGGGCTGGCTGATGCACCTGCCAGCGCAATATCATCAGCGCGCGTGGCAGCTCTTTAACCGTCACGGCCTGATGGCGCTGCTGGTGGGACGCTTTCTGGCGTTCGTCCGTACCATTCTGCCTACCATGGCGGGCATCTCCGGCCTGCAGAACGGCCGGTTTCAGCTCTTTAACTGGCTCAGCGGGCTGCTGTGGGTGGCGATTGTCGTGGCGTTTGGCTACGGCATCAGCCAGGTGCCCTTTATCAAACGCCATGAAGATCAGGTCATGGCGATCCTGATGGTGCTGCCGGTCGTTCTGCTGTTTGTTGGCCTGGCAGGCAGCATTGTGGTGATCTGGAAAAAACGTCGGCAAAAACAGGCCTGATCGCGCTGCGTCAGGCCTGCGGCTCCGCCACTGTCTGACGCACGCGGCTAACTTCCTCGCCCGGCGTCACGCCGAAATAGCGCTTAAACTCCCGTGAAAACTGCGATGGGCTCTCGTAGCCCACGCGTACTGCCGCCGCACTCGCTTTTAATCCGTCATGCAACATCAGCAGCCGCGCCTGATGAAGCCGGTAGCGCTTCAGATACTGCAGCGGCGAGGTTTGCGTTACCGCCTTGAAGTTATGGTGAAACGCCGAGACGCTCATATTCACTTCCGCCGCCAGCGCATCGACGCTGAGGTTATCCGCATAGTGGTTTTCAATACGGCGCAGCGCGCGGGCGATCTGGCTGAACTGGGTGTGGCGGCTCACCAGCGACAGCAGCGCGCCGCCCGTCGGTCCGGTCAGCACGTAATAGATAATCTCGCGCACGATTTGCGGCCCCAGCACGCGCGCGTCGCGTGGATTCGCCATCACGTCCAGCAGGCGCTCCGCCGCGCACAGCATCGGTTCGGTCAGCCAGGCTGAGTGAATGCCCGAGGTCTGCGGCTGTGGCTGAAAATCCTCATCGTCGCCAATCTCTATCAGCAGATCCTGCAGGCTGGCGGTATCGACCGTCAGACACATGCCCGCGACCGGCTCTTCCGGCGACGCCCAGGTTTCGCACTCCACCGGCAGCGGCACCGTCAGCATTAGATATTTGGTGGCGTCGTAGGTAAAAACGGTGCTGCCGAGATAACCGGTTTTGCTGCCCTGAAACAGAATAACGATACCGGGCTGATACATCACCGGCGTGCGCGGCTGATATTGATTAAGGTAAATCAGATTGACGTTTTCCACCGGGCAAAGGCGGTTGCGTCCATGGGTCATTAGGGTCACAACCTGGTTTGCCAGGTGCTGACACAGAGCTTCGTGCGCCATGCATTTCTCTCGCAGGGTAAAGAAACCAGTCTGCCAGGCTGCTGCGAAATTCGCCACTGAAATGGAGAAACAGGCAAGACTTCCGCAGGATCAGGCAGGGCGGGAAACGGAATTGCCGACCACAATGAAAACAGGGTCAGGTTTGTTGACTAGACTTAAGCCTCACAGGTTCACTGCAACAGAAAGGAGCACTTATGGCAGATCAACCGATTATCAAACTGCACGACGGCAATATGATGCCACAGCTGGGGCTTGGCGTGTGGCAGGCGAGCAATGAAGACGCCCACCGCGCCGTGCTTAAGGCGCTGGAGGTCGGCTACCGCTCGATCGACACCGCCGCCGCCTACAAAAACGAAGAGGCGATCGGCCGGGCGTTACAGGATACCGATGTGCCGCGCGAAGATATTTTCGTTACCACCAAGCTGTGGAATGACGATCAGCAGAATGTGCAGCAAGCGATGGAAACCAGCCTGAAAAAACTGCAGCTGGAGCAGGTTGATCTCTATCTGATGCACTGGCCGTGCCCGGAGAAAGATCACTACGTTGACGCCTGGAAAGCGATGATTGAACTGCAGCAGCAGGGGCTGGCCAAAAGCATCGGCGTCTGCAACTTCCATGAAGCGCACCTGAAACGCCTGCTGGACGAAACCGGCGTTTCGCCGGTAGTGAACCAGATCGAGCTGCACCCGATGCTGCAGCAGCGCACGCTGCACGCCTGGAACGCCATGCATCAGATCCAGACTGAGTCCTGGAGTCCGCTGGCGCAGGGCGGCGAAGGCGTCTTCGATCAGGACATTATTCGTCAGCTGGCGAAAAAATATGGCAAAACCCCGGCGCAGATCGTGATCCGCTGGCATCTCGACAGCGGCCTGGTGGTGATCCCGAAATCGGTAACGCCTGAGCGTATCGCCGAAAACTTCGCGGTATTCGATTTCCGCCTGGAGAAGACCGAACTGAGCGAAATCGCGAAGCTGGACCGCGGCAATCGTCTGGGGCCGGATCCAGAGACCTTCAACGGCTAACCACTACGCGCGCTGTCCTGACGGGCAGCGCGCCCTTCCCTGCTACCGCTTTACGCCGTTGGCTGCACCAGCATCTGCCCGGCGGTGCCGAGATCGGCCAGCTCCAGCGTCTGACTGTAGTAGACAAAGGGGAAATGGTCGGACGAACTTTGCGGGAAACTCACCAGCAGTTCGACCTCGCCATCTACCCAGACGGTATCTTTCCAGCCGCGATCTTCGCCCATCGGCTGCGCGCCGTTAACGCTCTTAATCAGGAACATCGCGCCCTGAATATGCATCGCCTGCGGCCGATCGGCGCGCAGGATCCAGCGCTCAAAGGTTCCCTGCTGCACGGTGGTATCGATGCGGTTCATATCCCACCGCGCGCCGTTGATGCCCGGTATATCGTCGCCGATGCGGAATTCGCGCGTGCGCGTCGCCATGCCATCGAGGATCTGATCCGCCAGCAGACGCATCGGCAGATTATCGGTCACCAGGGGCAACAGGCCGGTCGGACGCAGCGTCAGCACCAGCGTATTGGTCAGAATGGAAGAGGGTTCGAACAGGCCGCGCAGCCGGTCCATGATGCCTGCTGCCGTGCCTGCGGTAATCGATACCTCATCGCCCTGCGACATATCCACCAGCACTTCACGACGCTCGCCCGGCGCCAGCGAAAGCTGCTGTACCGCCACCGGCGCGGGCAGAAAGCCCTGATCGCTGGCAATAACGGTAAAGGGACGGTTATCGCTCAACGCCATCTGATAGCGGCGCGAGTTCGAGGCGTTAAGCAGACGCAGGCGCACCCAGCCGCGCGATACCTCGACGAAAGGGTTCTGCACGCCGTTGACCAGCAGGACGTCGCCAAGAAAGCCGCCGTCATGCGGCGGATCGTAGGTAGGCGTGCCGAAGTTATCGAGACGCTTGTCCTGAATAATCAGCGGGAAGTCATCTACGCCGTAGTGACGCGGCAGCGGTAGCTGCTTGCTCACCTCATCTTCAATCAGCCACATGCCCGCCAGCCCGTTATAGATGTGCGGCGCCATGCGGTTCGGCGTGCTGGCGTGGTACCAGCAGGTAGCGGCGTTCTGGCGGATCGGCAGCACCGGCGCCCAGTCGACGCCAGCGGACATCATGCGCGGCGCGCCGCCCATTAGCGCGCCCGGCACCTGCAGGCCGCTGACGGTCATCGCCACCGGTTCGTTAAGACGGTTGCTGTAAATCAGCTTGACGTCGTCGCCGTTGTAAACGCGCACCGTCGGGCCGAGGTAGAGGCCGTTTACGCCCCATACCGGCACTTTGTTATTGTCGCCGCGGAAGGACCAGTGGCTGCGCATCAGCGTCAGAAAGAGCGGCTGGCCGCGGCGCGACTCGATAAGCGGAGGAACCGGCAGCGGCGTATCGCCGCCGGGAGCGGAGGCGGCGCGCGCCGCTGAAGGCAAGAGACCTGCGCTAAGCGCCGCGCCAGCAGAAAGCTGGATAAACTGTCGTCTGCTGAAAGACATAGAACGTCAAACCCTTTACGCGTGGCGCTTGCGCGCCAGTCGATTGTTATTCTTGATTTATTGCTGTGTTGCGTCGCGGCGGCCAGAGCGCGCCGCGTGCATCCATGCGGGTGCCGGCGAGACGCAGGCCGGTCAGAGTTTACCGCTTTTTTCGCGCGCCTCGACTTCGGCGTTGAGCGCTTCCAGTTTTTCCATCATCACTTCACGACAATGGGTGGCCAGCTTGCGCACCGATTGCGTGGTGTAGCCGCTGGTATCGATAGGCGGCAGCATCTCGACGATCACCAGACCGTTATTCAGGCGGTTAAGCTTGATCTTGCCGTGAGTGTTGGAAACCACCACCGGGATCACCGGCACGCCTGCCGCCACAGCCGCATGGAACGCGCCGGTTTTAAAAGGTAGCAGACCGCGACCCCGACTGCGCGTGCCCTCCGGAAACATCCAGAACGAGATGCGCTTCTTTTTAAACTGATCGACCAGCTGGCCAATGGTGCTGTGCGCCTTAGTGCGGTTATCGCGGTCGATCAGCAGGTTGCCGGTCAGCCAGTAGAGCAGGCCGAAGAACGGCACCCACAGCAGGCTTTTTTTCCCGACCGTGACCGTCGTCGGCTGCACAATCTTCGCCGCCGTGATCATGTCAAAGTTGTTCTGGTGGTTGGCAATATAGATGGCATTGCCGTAGTTTTCCGCGCCGGCGGGTTTACGCAGCTCTACCTTAACGCCGAACACGCCGGAAAGACGACCAAACAGGTGGCCAAAGGTGGCGACGTGGCGCGGGTTACGCGGCGAAAACAGGCACCAGATGCAGCCGAAAACACAGACCAGAATCGAGTAGATCACCACAAAAATAGTACGTAGTACGAGTAACATAAATCCCTCATTATGGCGCGGCGGAGCAAAGGGTCCGCCGCGTTGCTCAGGCTTCGCCGTCTTCGCTGACGGCACGCGCTGGGGTATCCAGCTCTACCTTGTCGATACGCTGCAGGCCGCGCGGCAGCAGCGTGCCGCGGCGTCCGCGGTCGGCGCGGAATTTTTGCAGCTCTTCGCTGCGCAGCACCAGCTTACGCTTGCCAACATAGAGCGTGACGGCGCTGCCCGGCGGCAGAATCAGCAGCCATGCCAGTTTATCGTTGCCCGCCGCGGCGTCCGCCGCAGGAATAGAGATAATCTTGTTGCCCTTGCCTTTCGACATCTGCGGCAGCTCGCCGACCGGGAACATCAGCATACGGCCCGCCTGGGTAATCGCCAGCAGCATGTCATCTTCATGATGCACCGCCATCGGCGTCATCACGCGCGCGTTATCCGGCAGCGTCAGCAGCGCTTTACCGGCGCGATTGCGCGAGACCAGATCGGCGAAGGTGCAGATAAAGCCGTAGCCCGCATCGGACGCCATCAGCAGTTTCTGCTCTTCCGCTTCCATCAACACCTGCTCTACCACCGCGCCCGGCGGCGGCGTCAGCTTGCCGGTCAGCGGCTCGCCCTGCCCGCGCGCCGACGGCAGCGAGGTAGGATCGAGCGTATAGCTGCGTCCGGTCGAGTCGATAAAGGCGACCGGCTGGTTACTCTTGCCGCGCGCCGAAGCCAGATAGCTGTCGCCCGCTTTATAGCTCAGGCCTGACGGGTCGATATCATGGCCTTTGGCGCTGCGCACCCAGCCCATCTGCGACAGCACGATGGTGACCGGCTCGGACGGCACCAGCTCGTTCTCGCTCAGCGCTTTGGCCTCTTCGCGTTCATTCAGCGGCGAACGGCGATCGTCGCCGTAGGCGGCGGCGTCGGCCTGCAGCTCTTTTTTCAGCAGGGTATTCATCTTGCGCTCAGAGGCGAGGATCGCCTGAATCTGATCGCGCTCTTTTTCCAGCTCGCTCTGCTCGCCGCGGATCTTCATCTCTTCCAGCTTCGCCAGGTGGCGCAGCTTGAGCTCAAGGATCGCTTCCGCCTGGGTTTCGCTGATGCCGAAGCGCGACATCAGCACCGGCTTAGGCTCATCCTCGCTGCGGATGATATGGATCACCTCGTCGATATTGAGGAAAGCGACCAGCAAGCCCTCAAGGATATGCAGACGACGCAGCACGCGTTCAAGGCGGTGGTTAAGACGGCGCTTGACGGTATCGCGACGGAATACCAGCCATTCCGACAGGATTTCCAGCAGGTTTTTCACCGACGGACGGTTGTCGAGGCCGATCATATTGAGGTTAACGCGATAGCTCTTCTCAAGATCGGTGGTGGCGAACAGGTGATGCATGACCTGATCGAGATCCACGCGATTTGAACGCGGCACAATCACCAGCCGCGTCGGGTTTTCGTGATCCGATTCATCGCGCAGATCCTCTACCATCGGCAGCTTTTTATTGCGCATCTGCGCAGCAATCTGCTCCAGCACGCGCGCGCCGGAAACCTGATGCGGCAGCGCGGTGATCACGACTTCGCCGTCCTCTTTTTTCCAGACGGCGCGCTGGCGGATGGAGCCGCGACCGTTCTGGTAAATTTTACGGATTTCGTCGCGCGGCGTAATGATCTCCGCTTCGGTGGGGTAATCCGGACCCTGTACGATATCCAGCAGCGCGTCGAGGCTGGTGTTCGGCTTATCAATCAGGGCGATCGCCGCCTGCGCCACTTCGCGCAGGTTGTGCGGCGGAATGTCGGTCGCCATGCCGACGGCGATGCCGGTGGTGCCGTTCAGCAGGATATTCGGCAGCCGCGCGGGCAGCATTTTCGGTTCCTGCATCGTGCCGTCGAAATTCGGCACGAAATCCACGGTGCCCTGGCCCAGCTCGCCGAGCAGCACTTCCGCATATTTTGAAAGGCGTGACTCGGTGTAACGCATCGCCGCAAAGGATTTCGGATCGTCAGGCGCGCCCCAGTTACCCTGGCCATCCACCAGCGGATAGCGATAGGAGAACGGCTGCGCCATCAGCACCATCGCTTCATAACAGGCGCTGTCGCCGTGCGGATGATATTTACCCAGCACATCGCCCACGGTACGCGCTGATTTCTTGAATTTAGCGCTGGCGCTCAGACCGAGTTCCGACATGGCGTAAACGATACGGCGCTGTACCGGCTTAAGACCGTCGCCGATATAAGGCAAGGCGCGGTCCATAATCACGTACATCGAGTAGTTCAGATACGCGTTTTCGGTAAATTTGTGCAGGGCAAGACGCTCTGCCCCATCCTGTGTCATTTCGCTCATTAAGCTGGCATCCTCACTTCGTGGCCCGCAACGGCGAGTCATCCGGCGGTCATTTGGCGAGAATAGTACCTTATTCGCAGGATTTAGTCACAGGGAAGCCGTTGAGGAGGATGAGAATTGTCTGGCAATAAATAACGTGACGCTGGCTGGAAAAATAAAACGGATTGGGAGCGCCATCACAATTATTTTCCGAGATTTTATGTGAGCAAACTCGCATTTAATCCGCCTCAGCGCTGGCGTATTAATTCTGTCCGCGCCCGGAGACAACATTTAGTATTGTTGCTGCCGCCCTCCTTTTCTAAATTGATACTTCATAAGAGACACCTTTTTTTGCGACGGCTTGCTGGCACCAGAATAAACAGAACGAGGAATAATCCCGAGACGTTTCACCAAAATAAAGGGTGACCGAATGCAAATACTGACTTCGCGACAACACCGGTTAATGAAATTACTGTTGCACCAGGCGGCGCCGCAGCCGATTGGGCAGTTAGCGTTACAGCTTGGCGTCTCTGGAAAAACTATTCAGCGTGACCTGCAGGGGCTGGAGAGCTGGCTCAGCAACTGGGCGCTGACGCTGGAGAAATCGCCCGGCCGCGGCGTGCGGTTACGGGTAGATGATATCCAGCAGCGTTTGCAGCTGGAACAGCAGCTGAACGGCGGCGATGCGGCTGCTGACGCGCTCAGCCACAACAGCCGGCGGGTAAAAATCGCCTCGCAGCTGCTGAGCGAAGCCCCGCGCGCCACCTCGATTAGCAAGTTGTCCGAGCGCTACTTTATCAGCCACGCCTCGATTGTGAACGACCTGAAAGTAATTGAGGAGTGGCTGCAGCCGCTGGGGTTAACGCTGCAGCGCGGGCCCGGCGGCACCCATATTGAGGGTAATGAGCAGACGCTGCGCCAGGCGATGGTGTCGCTGATCAACGATGTGATGCAGCAAAACGTCGCGGGCGCGCCGCTGCTGCCCAGACTCGATCCCGGCAGCCAGCAGGCGCTGGTGCACTACTTCGGCGAGGAAGATGTCGCCTTTGTGCAGGCGCTGCTGCTGCAGATGGAGCAGCAACTCAGCTACCCGCTTGGCGACGCCTGGTATCTCAATTTGTGCACGCACATCCTGATCATGATGCACCGTATGGCGCAGGGCAACGCGCTGGCGCTGGAAGCGCTGACCTCTGTACAGGATCTGGATAAGCCCATTCTCGCTATCGCCCGGCAGATGGTGACGCGTATTGAACAGCGTATCGGCTGTACATTACCGGCGGATGAGGTCGGCTTTATTTATCAATATATCGTTTCCTCCGGCATTGTGGTGGAAGAGCGTGGCGATCAGGTGTTGCTACATAATCAATTTTCCACCGCTGAGTCGGTTAAAATAACCTGCGAATTAATCGTTCGCTTCTCAGATTTTATTCAGCAGGACTTAGCGCACGACCGCTTATTATTTGAAGGCTTACTCGTACATATAAAGCCTTTATTAAACCGGCTCAAATACCATATTCATATTCGTAACCCGCTGCTGGACGATATTAAGCAGGAGATGGAAAGGATATTTTTCCTGACGCAGCAGGCAATGCAGCAAACCGCGCAGACATTTGCCCTTTCGCCGGTGGCCGACGATGAAATTGGTTATTTGTGCGTACATTTCCAGGCGGCGCTGGAGCGGCAAATTGCTCACAAACGCATTCTGGTGGTGTGCTCCAGCGGCGTCGGCACTTCACACCTGCTGAAGAGCCGCATATTGCGCGCCTTCCCTGACTGGGAAATTGCTGGCGTGGTCTCAGCCAGCAATCAGGCCGCGTTTTGCCAGCACCACAGGGTGGATTTGGTCATCACCACCATCCATCTCGACGCCGGCACCATTCCGGCGGTGTATGTCAGTGCCTTTTTTAATGATGACGATATCCGGCGGGTCACCGACGCCATGATTGGCAGCCAGCTGCCCAACGGCGCGCCCTGCGCGTTGACCACACATTGATTGAATGAGGAACAACGATGGATATTTCCCGCATTCTGACGCCGCGCCGCGTTAACCTGGCGCTGACCGCCACCAGTAAAGAGGAGGCGATTAACGAACTCACCGACCTGCTGGTGAGCGACGGCACCATCAGCGATCGCGCGGCCTTTATCAGGGATGTCTGGCTGCGTGAAGCCGAAGGCTCGACCGGCTTCGAAAACCATATCGCTATCCCGCACGGCAAGTCGTCGGCGGTCAAACAAACCACGCTCGCCATTGGCCGCACCCAACAGGATATTCCGTGGGAAACGCTTGATGGCAGCCAGGTGCGCTGCATCATCCTGTTCGCCGTGCGGCTGGAGGATCAGAACACCACCCATATTCGCCTGTTGTCGCAGGTGGCCAGCGCGCTGGCCGATGATGAGGTGATAGCCCAACTGCTGGCGGAAAATGACCCCGGCAATATTATCCGGCTGTTTAGTCAGTACGCCGAAACCGACCTCTGTTAACACCCTACTACTCTGAGGTGCCACATGAATATCGTCTGTGTAGCGGCCTGCACCGCAGGCATCGCGCATACCTATATTGCGCGCGAAAAACTGATTAAAGGGGCTCACGCACTGGGCCATACCATCCACGTCGAAACGCAGGGCACCATCGGTACCGAAACACCGCTGACGCGCGAGCAGATCGACGCTGCTGATGTGGTGATCCTCGCCGTTGACGTCAAGATCAAGGGCGAAGAGCGCTTTCAGGGCAAGCCCATCGTGCGAGTGAAAACCGAAGTGGTGATCAAGTCACCGGTGAAATTCCTCGAAAAAGTGGCGGATTCACTGGCGCGCGCCTGAGGAGATCGATCATGAACGATCACAAACGTCAGTACGGCCAGGAGATTAAAGGCCATTTGCTTACCGGGATCTCATGGATGATTCCGCTGATCGTCGCCGCCGGGATCTGTATCGCGCTCGGCCAGGTGATTGGCGGGCCGGACGTCGGCAAGCAGGACGGCAGCGTCGCATGGATGCTGAACCAGATCGGCGGCTGGGGCATGGGGCTGATTGTGCCGCTGATCGGCGCGGCCATTGCTTACTCGATTGCCGATCGTCCCGGCTTCGCCCCCGGTCTGATCGTCGGCTTTATCTGCGGCCAGATCGGCACGGGCTTTATCGGCGGCATCCTGGGCGGTTTCCTTGTCGGCTATACCGTCCTGCTGCTGCGCCGGGCGATCAAACTGCCACAGTCGATGCAGGGACTGATGCCGATTATGGTGCTGCCGCTGTTAAGCACCATTATTGCCGGGCTGTTGATGATGACCTTTATCGGCCAGCCGATCGTCTGGCTGCAGAAAGCGCTGATTCATCTGCTGGAATCGATGCAGGGCGGCTCAAAGTTCGTGATGGGCGCGGTTCTCGGCGCGATGGCCACCTTCGACTTCGGCGGACCGATCAATAAAACCATGTCGCTGTTCGCCGACGGCATGCTGGTGGACGGCATTTACGGGCCGGAAGCGGTGAAGTTTGTCGGCTCGATCATTCCGCCGTTCGGTATCACGCTCTCTTACCTGCTGACGCGCCATAAGTACACCAAAGCGGAGAAAGAGGCGCTGAAAGCCGCCTTCCCAATGGGCATTTGCATGATTACCGAAGGGGTAATCCCGATTGCCGCACGCGATTTGCTGCGCGTAGTGGCCAGCTGTGTGGTGGCCTCAGCACTGGCCGGTGGGCTGATTATAGCGTGGGGCGTGGAAGCGCCGGTACCGCACGGCGGCATGTTTGTGGTGCCGCTGTTTACCAAACCCTGGCTGTTCTGCCTGGCGCTGGGCATCGGCACTCTGGTGTGCGGCGTGATGCTCTCGGTGATAAAGAAACCGGTCACCCAGCAGGATGAAGAGTTTGATGATGTGGAAGCGCCGGGCGTCCGCGATGAAGAGATTAAATTCACTCTGGAATAAGGAACCGCCATGTTTGCCATGATGAACGATCTGATTCAGGCCGCCTTTCAGCACAGATATGCAGTGCTGGCGATCAACTGCTTCAACCTGGAAACCGCCCGCGCGGCGATTCAGGCGGCCGAACAGCAGCGCGCACCGCTGATCCTGAATGTCTATCAGGGCCACAGTGCGCATTTTCCGCCGACGGTGGCGGTGCCGCTGGTGCAGGCGCTGGCCAGTAACGCTACGATGCCGGTGGCGCTGGCGCTTGACCACGGCAAAGCCTTTTCACTGCTTGGTCAGGCGTTTCGCGCCGGCTTTACAGGGCTGATGATTGACGCCTCAGCCGACCCGCTGGCAGATAACATTCGTCAGACCGCGGCGGTGGTGAGGATGGCGCACACCGCCGGCGTGTGCGTCGAGGGCGAACTGGGGCATATCGCCGATGCACCTACCTACGAGCTGGCCGATGCCTCGGTGAAGATGACCCAGGTCCAGGATGTGCTGCCGTTCATTGAGCAGACCGATATCGATCTGCTGGCTATTTCGGTCGGTACCGCGCACGGGCTCTATCCGCCGGGTGTGAAGCCGAAGATCGATTTTCAGCGGCTGCAGGAACTGCACGCCGTATCGACACGCCCGCTGGCGCTGCACGGCGGTTCCGGCACCCCGGCAGAGGATATTTGTCGCGTCAGCGAGTATGGCGTCGCCAAAATCAACCTGGGCGCCGCGGTATTTGACGCCGGTAAGCGCGCAGTGCAGCAGGCGCTGCAGCAGCATCCCCACGCCGAGCTGGCCGATCTGCTCGGGCTGATGGAGTCCGCCTGTCGCGAAGTGGTGGCTGAGTATCTGGGCTGGTCGGGGTCGGCGAACCGGGCTTGACGTTTTACACCTTATCGTAGCGGCGTGGTTTATTGCGCCGCTACGGAATGCAGAAGATTTCCCACTTTATCCATCATCGGGTCGGCGCGCGCGTCGGCTCTGGTTAAACTCACGTTAAGGAAAAATTAACATGTTGATTTCAATGAAAGAAATGTTAGCACCTACCCGTGAACATCGCTTTGCCATCGGCGCATTTAACGTCGCTGACAGCTGCTTTATTCGCGCGGTGGTCGAGGAAGCGGAAGCCACCAGCACGCCGGCCATTATCTCCATCCACCCGAGCGAGCTGGAGTTCGTTACCGACGCGTTCTTTGGCTACGTTCGCGAACGCACGCTGAAAAGCAAAGTGCCGTTTACCCTGCATCTCGATCACGGTGCGTCCATCGCTCAGGTGCTGCGCGCTATTCAGTGCGGTTTTACGTCAGTGATGATTGACGGCTCGCTGTTGCCGTATGAAGAGAACGTGGCGCTGACCAGAGAGGTGGTAACGCTGGCGCATGCGGTCGGCGTGTCGGTAGAGGGCGAGCTTGGCACCATCGGCGATACCGGCACCACGGTGGAAGGTGGGGTGAGCAAGGTGATTTACACCGAACCGGCGCAGGCAGAAGATTTCGTGCAGCGCACCGGCGTTGATACGCTGGCCGTGGCAATTGGTACGGCGCATGGCATCTACCCGAAAGATATGAAGCCAGAGCTGCAGATGCACATCCTGAAGGAGATTTCCCAGCGCGTGGATATTCCCCTGGTGCTGCACGGCGGCTCGGCCAACCCGGACGCTGAGATTGCCGAAGCGGTGACGCTTGGCGTCGGCAAAATCAATATTTCCAGCGACATGAAGTACGCCTATTTCGCTAAGCTGCGCGAGATTCTGGCACGTGAAAGCTGGTGGGATCCCAACGTGATTTATCCGGACGCCATCGCCGCCGCCAAAGCGGTGATCCGCTACAAAATGAATCTGTTTGGCGGGCTGGGTAAAGCGGGGTTATATCGTTAAACGCCGCACGGGCCCCATCCGTAGCGGCGCCGCAATACAACACGCTGCTACGGTAGGGGTATGTCGTGCGCGCTGTTACTTCATCACGCCCAGCCACTGCTGCGCGATCTGCGCATATTCGCCGGTAGCGGTGCTGAGATGCAGCCACTGATCGACATACAGCTTCCAGCTCATATCATCACGCGGGATCATGTAAGCCTTCTCGCCATACTGCATCGGCTGCTGCGGATTAATGGCGCACAGCGACGGATAGTGCTGCTGCTGGAACAGCGCTTCGGAGGCGTCAGTGATCATTACGTCAGCTTTCTTATCCACCAGCTGCTGGAAAATGGTGGGATTTTCCGCCAGCTGCAGACTGGCCTGCGGCAGAAGCCTGTGTACAAAGGCTTCGTTGGTGCCGCCGGCCGGTTCGATCACCCGTACCTCCGGCTTGTTGATTTGCTCAACCCGCTGATACTTCGCTTTATCGGCGCAGCGCACCAGCGGGATTTTGCCATCAACGCCGAGCGGCTGGGCGAACCAGGCGATCTGCTGGCGCTTTAGCGTCACCGACACGCCGCCCAGCGCGATATCGCACTGCTTCTCTTTGAAATCCTGCGACAGGGTTTTCCAGGTGGTCGGCACCCAGCTGATTTTCGCGTCAAGGCTGGCGGCCAGCGACTGCGCCATGGTGATATCCAGCCCCTCATACTGGCCATCCGGGCGCAGATAAGTGTAGGGCTTGTAGTCGCCGGTGGTGCAGACCTTGAGGGTTTTGCTGGAGAGAATTTGATCCAGACGGGCGTCCGCCTGCGCAATGCCGCTGGCCAGCAGCAGCGCGCTGAAAAGATATTTACGCATTGTTGTTCTTCTGTATGGCGTGATGAGTGTGGACAGAGTGTGTCATAACCCGCCCGATTATTGCTTCCAGCGCAAAAGTCTTGTGATCCGAATCCCATTTTTCCGCCGCCGCTGAGCGCGTAAAGTAGCCGTCTATTGCAACACACATGAGATTATCAATGAGCAACATTCTTATTATCGACGGCGGTAAAACCTTCGCCCACTCCAAAGGCGAACTGAACCACACCCTGACCGAAGTAGCGGCCAGCCAGCTGCGCGACCTGGGGCATCAGGTCAGCGTCACTGTTGCCGACAGCGACTACGTAATCGCGGAAGAAGTGCAAAAGTATCGCGACAGCGACGTGGTTATTTATCAGATGCCGGGCTGGTGGATGGGCGAGCCCTGGACGGTGAAACGCTATATCGACGAGATCTTTACCGAAGGTCACGGCGTGCTCTACGCCAGCGATGGCCGCTCACGCGCCGACGCCAGCAAAAAATATGGTTCGGGCGGTCTGCTGCAGGGCAAAAAATATATGCTGTCGCTGACCTGGAACGCGCCGCTGGAAGCCTTTACCGATCCGGATCAGTTCTTTGAAGGCGTCGGCGTCGACGGCCTCTATCTGCACTTCCATAAAGCGAACCAGTTCCTGGGAATGGAGGCGCTGCCGACCTTTATCTGTAACGACGTCATCAAGATGCCGGACGTGCCGCGCGATATTGCACGTTATCGGACACATCTCAGCGAGATCTTTGCTTAACTGAAAGCGTGCCCGCAAACAGGAGACGTAAATGCTAACGGTAGTTGCTGAGATTTGTATTAAACCAGGACATCGCAATAAGGTGCTGGAGGCGATCTCTTCGCTTATCCCGATGGTGCTGGCCGAAGAGGGCTGCCATCAGTATGACGCGCTGGTCGATCACCAGGCGCAGGTGCCATGGAAGCATAATTCGCCCGACTCCATCTTTATGCTGGAGCAGTGGGAGTCGCTGCGCCATCTGGAGCAGCATCAGCAGATGCCGCATATGGAAGCGCATCGCGAAAAGATCAAAGATGACGTGCTGGACGTGAAGATTCTGGTGCTGGAGCCTACGGCCTGATTTAACGCGCTGACACGCGCCGCGCGCCTGCTGGCTCGCGGCTTTTTTTTGTCAGAAACGCGCCTGCAAAGCGATCTCCTCATGGAGAAAGTCAAGAAAGCAGGTGATGCGCGACGCCAGCTCCGCGTTGCGGTAGTAAACGGCATGCACCGGCAGCCTGATGTCGTGCGTCTGCTGCACCAGCACCTCTTTTAACCGGCCCTCGGCGAGATCCTGATGGCTGACGAAGTCAGATATGCGCGCAATGCCCTGTCCCGCCAGGGTGAGCTGACGAGTGATTTCACCGCTGGATGCGGCGATAGTCGGCTGAATGCGCAACAGCTCGCCTTCGCGCTGCCAGACGGGCCAGACGTTGTGCATCTCCAGCTGGCTGAAGCCGATAAGCTGATGCTGCGCCAGCGCCTCGACGCTCTGCGGCTCGCCATATTTCTGCAAATAGTCCGGGCTGGCCAGCAGCCGCACCTTACTGCTGCCGAGCATCCGGGCGCGCATGGTCGAATCCCGCAGCTCGCCAATGCGAATGGCGATATCGGTCTGCTGCTCCAGCAGATCGATAACGATATCGTCGGTATTGAGTTCCAGCTGGATCAGCGGATAGCGCTGCCGGAACGCGCCGATCAGCGGCACGATAACGTGCTGCATGAAAGGGGCCGCGGCGTTGATACGCAGGCGGCCTGACGGCGTTTCTCGCCGTCGGGCGATCTGCTCTTCCGCCTGCTCGACGGAAAGCAGTATCTGGCGCGCGTGGGTAAGGAAAAGCTGGCCCTCTTCGGTTAAGGCCAGCCGCCGCGTGGTGCGGTGCAGCAGGGTACTGTTGAGTTTAGCTTCGAGGCGGCTCAGGGCGCGGCTCACGCCTGAACTGGTTTGATCCAGCAGCTCCGCCGCCGAGGTGATTGAACCGCAGTCCGCCACCGCTACCAGCACGCGCAGCTCTTCCAGCGTGACTTTCATCATCTACTCCGTTGCGCGGCGGACGCGCTAAACAGGGCCGTAGCCCTGAGTGATGCACGACGCCGCAGCGCGATGATTACACTTCGATATCGGCCATATCGCCTTTTTCCTGCAGCCAGTTGCGACGATCTTCCGAGCGCTTCTTGGCCAGCAGCATATCCATTACCCGCAGCGTCTGCTCGACGTCGCTCTCATCCACCGTTAACTGCACCAGGCGGCGCGTGTTGGGGTCGAGCGTGGTTTCGCGCAGCTGCAGCGGGTTCATCTCGCCCAGCCCTTTAAAGCGCTGCACGTTCGGCTTGCCCTTCTTGCGCTTGAGCTGCTCCAGCACGCCTTCCTTCTCATCTTCGTCGAGGGCGTAATAGACCTCTTTGCCGAGATCGATACGGTAGAGCGGCGGCATCGCGACGTAAACGTGGCCGCCTTTCACCAGCGAACGGAAATGTTTCACAAACAGCGCGCACAGCAGCGTGGCGATATGCAGGCCGTCCGAGTCCGCATCGGCAAGGATGCAGATCTTGCCGTAGCGCAGCTGGCTGAGATCTTCGCTGTCGGGATCGATGCCGATCGCCACGGAGATGTCATGTACCTCCTGCGACGCCAGCACTTCGTCGGAGGAGACCTCCCAGGTGTTAAGGATCTTGCCCTTCAGCGGCATGATCGCCTGATATTCGCGATCGCGCGCCTGCTTGGCAGATCCGCCTGCGGAGTCACCTTCCACCAGGAACAGTTCGGTTTTATTCAGGTCCTGCGCGGTGCAGTCGGCCAGCTTGCCCGGCAGCGCCGGTCCGCTGGTGAGCTTTTTACGCACCACTTTTTTCGCCGCGCGCATACGGCGCTGCGCGCTGGAGATCGCCAGCTCCGCCAGCTGTTCTGCCGCCTGCACGTTCTGATTGAGCCACAGGCTGAAGGCGTCTTTCACCACCGCCGAAACGAAGGCGGCGCACTGGCGCGACGACAGACGCTCTTTGGTCTGGCCGGCGAACTGCGGATCCTGCATCTTCACTGAAAGCACGTAAGCGCAGCGATCCCAGATATCTTCCGCCGACAGCTTCACGCCGCGCGGCAGAATATTGCGGTATTCACAAAACTCGCGCATGGCGTCGAGCAGGCCCTGACGCAGGCCGTTGACGTGCGTGCCGCCCTGCATGGTCGGGATCAGGTTGACGTAGCTTTCGGTCAGCAGCTCGCCGCCTTCCGGCAGCCATAACAGCGCCCAGTCCACCGCTTCCGTCTCGCCGGAGAAGCTGCCAACGAAGGGGTTTTCCGGCAGCGTCGGCAACCCGTTAACCGCTTCACACAGGTAGTCGGTCAGGCCATCTTCGTAGCACCAGCGCTGTTCGGTATTGTTGACCTTGTCTTTAAAGACAATCTCAACGCCGGGACAGAGCACCGCTTTTGCCTTCAGCAGATGGGTCAGACGAGACACAGAGAAGCGTGGGCTATCGAAGAAGCTTTCATCAGGCCAGAAGTGAACGCTGGTACCGGTGTTGCGCTTCGCTACCGTGCCGGTTTTGGTCAGCTCCTGCACCTTTTCGCCATTTTCGAACGCGATGTCATACACTTCGCCGTTGCGGCGTACCGTGACTTCCACCCGCTTCGACAGGGCGTTGACCACGGAGATGCCGACACCGTGCAGGCCGCCCGAGAACTGGTAGTTTTTGCTGGAGAACTTGCCGCCCGCATGCAGGCGACACAGGATCAGCTCAACGGCGGGAACGCCCTCTTCCGGATGGATGTCCACCGGCATGCCGCGTCCGTCGTCGATTACTTCCAGCGACTGATCGGCGTGCAGAATCACTTCGACCCGTTTCGCATGGCCCGCCAGCGCCTCATCGACGCTGTTATCAATGACTTCCTGACCGAGATGGTTAGGACGCGTCGTATCGGTGTACATGCCGGGACGACGGCGAACAGGCTCAAGGCCGGTCAGAACCTCAATAGCATCCGCGTTATAGCTTGATTGACTCATGATAAATTTCTAATCAGAAGCGTGAAATTATGTGCAATTTCCGCGAGTTAGTCGTGATTCAGACCCAGAAAGTCCAGAATCTGCGGGAAATAGCGCTCGAATCCGGTAAACGCATGATTACCGCCCTGCTCCACCGTTTGTCGGCACGCGCTGTAGTAGTCGAGCGCCTGGCGGTAATCCAGCACTTCGTCGCCCGTTTGCTGCAGCAGCCAGAGTAAATCGGGCGCTTCCAGCGGGTCAATCTGCATGACTTTCAGATCGTAAATGTGGCGTGACTCTAACACATATTGCTGGCCCGTGTAGGGATTCCGGTTCACCCCCAGATAATCGGTCAGCAGCTCAAAGGGGCGCACCGCCGGATTGACCACCACGGCCGGCAGCATAAAGCACTGGGATAGCCAGGTGGCGAAATAGCCGCCCAGCGAAGAGCCGATTAAGCCGAGCGGCTGGCCGCTCAGAGCCATCACTTTCTCTTCCAGCAGCGCGGCGGCGTCGGCGGGAAAAGCGGGCAGCTGCGGCACAATAACGTCGATATGCGGATGCGTCGCCGCCAGCCACTGCTGCAGCTGCGTCGCCTTGGCGGAGCGCGGCGAGCTGTTAAACCCGTGCAGATAGAGCAGCGCCGCCATGCGTCAGTATCCGTCCGAATCCAGGTCCGGCCGAAAAGCGTCGGTTTGCAACCGCTCCACTTCGGTATCAAAAGAGCCGTCCGGGTAGAGCGTAAACCAGCGCCAGCCGGGCGCGACGGTATCAATAGTGAAGCTGGTGCAGTGCGGTTTGAACTGCACACAGGTAGAGGGCGTCGCCAGCACGCGGCGATCGCGCCAGATAAGATCCAGCTCCTGATGAATATGGCCGCACACCAGGGTGCGTGCTAAAGGATAGTTTTGCAGCACCGCGTCCAGCTGATGGGAATTGCGCAGGCTGTGCTGATCGAGCCAGGTGCAGCCGCTGGCCAGCGGATGATGATGCAGCACCACCAGCGTATGGCGCTGCGGCCTGGCCGCCAGCGTCTTCTCCAGCCACTCCAGCTGGTAGTCGCTCAACATGCCGTGCGGCACGCCGAATACCTGGCTGTCGAGCATCACCAGCTGCCAGTGCTCGCCAAGCAGAACGTGCTTATACGCGGCGATCTTCGCCTCGGCCAGGGTATCGACCATTGCCGGCTGGAAATCGTGATTGCCCGGCAGCCAGACGCAGGGTTTCGGCAGACGTGTGATACCCTCAGCGAAGTGCTGATAGGCTTCGACGGAGTGATCCTGAGCGAGATCGCCGGTGGCGATAATCAGGTCGTACTCGCGCTGCTGCGCCGCTATGGCGTCCAGCACCGCGTCATAACTCGCCCAGGTATTGACTCCCAGCAGCGATTCATTTTTTCCAGCGAAAAGGTGGGTGTCCGTGATTTGCAAAATCCTGATCCCGGCCCCATTCGCCGCAGGAAGTGTTAGCAGGCTATCCAAAGCGTTTCCTTCGTCTCCACGCCGCATAATGCATTATCTGTGCGATCAGCAGACCGGCGCTGCCATCGCGCCCTGCGCCAGGCAGTAGCGCAACCAGTCTGCCAGAAACTGGTTAATCTGATGTTTTTCGTCGCGCTGATGCAATTTTTTATTGGGATAATCATAGCGCGCTTTAAAGCGATAGATCTGCTGTGTTGAACACACTTCGGCGACCAGCGCATCATGATAGAGCCGCACCGACATCGACGGCAAACTCCAGTAACTGACGGTAGGCGCCACCTGGCGGATCTCCACCAGCGTGGTATAGCGCGTGGACTCTTCTATGGTCAACTGATAGCGGGCGCTGTTTACCTGATAGACCACCGACGCGCCAGCCTCGTCGCTGCGCGGCAGCAAACGACGCAGCTGGGCGAAATTGGTTTCGCAGAGCCGCATCATTTCAGGGAAATCAGGGATATAGCGCTGTTTCATTTTAGCTTCCACTCTTCTCGTAGTTTTTCATAGTGCAACGCCAGCCATTGCAGGGCGATGACGGACGCCGCGTTATCAATAATCCCCTCTTCCACCCAGCGGTAAGCCTGTTCGCGGCTCACCACATGCACAAGAATATCCTCATTCTCTTCCTCCAGGCCGTGGCATCCTTTTGCCAGGCTGGCATCCACTTCTCCCACCAGGATCGATAAACGCTCACTGGTGCCGCCAGGGCTGGCGAGGTAGTTTAACACGGGTTTAACGCGACCGACGGTCAGCCCCGCTTCTTCTACGGCTTCACGTCGCACCACATCTTCGGCGCTTTCGTTGGGCTCGATAATGCCCGCCACCATTTCCAGCAGCCAGGGCGTTTTGCTGACGTCAAAGGCGGGAATGCGGATCTGTTCGATCAGCACCACTTCGTCACGTAAGGGATCATAGGGTAGCAGCACGGCAGCGTGTCCACGCTCGAAAACTTCGCGCACCACTTCGTTGCTCATTTCGCCATTAAAACGGCGATGACGAAACCGGTAACGAACAATGGAAAAAAAACCTTTCCAGGCGGTTTCGCGTGCAATAATTTCTACATCGTTTTTTGTAAAAGTCACTGGGGATTTTTTTTCGCCGCTCATCGTCGGACTCCTTATGCAGATTGGGACGGAGCGGCAAAAAGCCAACCCACAGGCTCCATCCGAGTGGTTCTTTCTGAATTATTTACGTAAATTAGGGAGAGAAGGCACGTTCAGCCAACTTATCTCACAGTCGCACTCTGCTAGAATCTGCGATTATTTTTTGGCTTATCCGGCAGCGCTACCCCTGTTATTTGCTGCAACAAAAGGAATGCAAATGAAAAAACTGCTCCCACTTCTCATTGGGCTGAGCCTGGCCGGTTTCAGCCTCGCTAGCCAGGCAGAGGACCTGCTGCAGGTCTATCAACAAGCGCGTCTGAGCAACCCGGATTTACGTAGCTCCGCAGCCACCCGTGACGCTGCCTTTGAAAAGATCAATGAAGCGCGCAGTCCTTTGTTGCCTCAGTTAGGTTTAGGCGCGGATTACACCTACAGCAATGGTTATCGCGACAGTAGTGGTCTTCATTCCAACACGACCAGCGGATCGCTGCAATTAACCCAGACCATTTTTGATATGTCAAAATGGCGCGCGTTGACGCTGCAGGAAAAAGCCGCCGGCATTCAGGATGTGACCTATCAGGTCGCGCAACAGGATTTAATCCTGAATACCGCTACCGCCTACTTCAACGTATTAAAGGCGATCGACACCCTGTCATACACCGAAGCGCAAAAACAGTCGATCTATCGCGAGCTGGATCAGACCACCCAGCGCTTTAACGTTGGCCTGGTAGCGATTACCGATGTTCAGAACGCCCGCGCGCAGTATGACAGCGTGCTGGCGAACGAAGTGACCGCGCGCAACAACCTCGACAATATGATCGAGTCGCTGCGTCAGATTACCGGCAATGAGTACCTTTCGCTGGCTTCGCTGAATATCGATCGCTTTAAAACCACCAAACCCGATGCGGTCAGCGCGCTGCTGAAGCAGGCGGAGAGCCGTAACCTGAACCTGCTGTCGGCGCGTCTGAACCAGGATCTGGCGCGCGAGCAGATCCGCTCCGCTGAAACCGGCCATATGCCGACGCTGGATCTGACGGCGTCAACCGGCCTGTCGAACAGCAAATATGGCGGCAGCCGCGCTAACCAGAGCGCAGGCAGCACCGACTCTATCAGCGGCACCAACCAGGTGGGCCTGAGCTTCTCTCTGCCGCTCTACAGCGGCGGCGCGGTCACCTCGCAGGTGAAACAGGCGCAGTATAACTACGTCAGCGCCAGCGAGCAGCTTGAGAGCGCGCATCGCTCTGCCGTACAGACCGTGCGTTCCTCTTATAACAACGTGAACGCCTCAGTGAGCAGCATTGACGCCTACAAACAGGCGGTAGTGTCCGCGCAAAGCTCGCTGGATGCGATGGAAGCGGGTTATCAGGTCGGTACGCGCACCATTGTCGACGTGTTGGACGCGACCACTACGCTCTATAACGCCAAGCAGCAGCTCTCCGACGCGCGTTACAGCTATTTGATTAACCAGCTCAATATCAAATATGCACTGGGTACGCTGAACGAGCAGGATCTGCAGCAGCTTAACAGCCAGCTCGGCAAAGAGATCTCTACGTCGCCGGAAAGCGTTGCGCCCGAAAATCCGCAGCAGACCGCACGCGTCGATAACGGCCCGTCAGCAGAGCCAGCGGCCCCTGCGGCGCGCCCTGCCGCCAGACGCAGCAGTGCGAATCCGTTCCGCAATTAATCCTCTACGGGCCGCTTTGCGGCCCGTCTCCCCGTTAAACGTATAACAACGTAAAGATCCTTTCCTCATCAGGCCCTCAGCTTCATTTTCCACCAGCGATCCCCTATCCTGAGCATCACCTTTGGGCACAGGATGATAAATATGAAACGGACAAAAAATATTCGCCATGCCGCTTTTCGTAAAAGCTGGCAGGCCCGACATGTAACGCCTGTCGCACTGGCCATTGCCGCGGTATTTACCCTGGCGGGCTGCGAGCAGAGCGATGAAACGGTCTCCATGTATCAAAACGCAGATGACTGCAGCAAGGCCAATCCAGGCCAGAGCGCGCAGTGCACCACGGCGTACAATAACGCGCGGAAAGAAGCGGAACGCACCGCGCCGAAATACGCCTCGCGCGAAGACTGCGTGGCGGAGTTTGGCGAGAATCAGTGCCAGCAGGCGCCAGCGCAGGCAGGTACGGGCACGACGCAGAACGCTGAAGCGCAGCAGAGCGGTAGTTTCTGGATGCCGCTGATGGCGGGCTACATGATGGGCCGCCTGATGGGCGGCGGCGCAGGCGTCGCTCAGCAGCCGCTCTTTTCTCCGCGTACGCCGAACAGCCCGGCAAACGGTCAGTTTGTTGACGCGTCGGGTAAAAACTACGGCCCCGCCACGTCCGGCCGCACCATGAACGTGCCGAAAACCGCGCTGGCGCCGAAACCGGCCACCACCACGACGACCGCACGCGGCGGCTTCGGCGAAACGGTCGCGAAGCAGAACAGCATGGCGCGCAGCAGCGCCGGCGGCACCTCCAGCCGCTCGCTGGGAGGCTAAGGCCGATATGCAACGCATCGCGATTAACGAGCGTCCTGACTGGCGCGCAAAAGCGACGGAATATGGCTTTAATTTTCACACCATGCACGGCGAGCCGTACTGGTGTGAAGATGCCTACTACCAGTTCACCCTGGCGCAAATAGATAAACTGGAAGCGACCACGGCGGAACTGCACCAGATGTGTCTGCAGGTGGTGGAAAAAGTGGTCAGCAGCGAACAGCTGCTGGAAAAATTCCGCATTCCGAAACACACCTGGGATTTCGTACGCGACTCCTGGAAGCTGCGCCAGCCGTCGCTCTACTCGCGCCTGGATCTCGCCTGGGACGGCAAGGGCGACGCAAAGCTGCTGGAGAACAATGCGGACACGCCGACCTCGCTTTATGAAGCGGCCTTTTTTCAGTGGATCTGGCTGGAGGATCAGCTTAACGCCGGGCAACTGCCCGCGGGCAGCGATCAGTTCAACAGTCTGCAGGAGAAGATTATCGAGCGTTTCGCTGCGCTGCATCAGCAGCACGGCTTCCAGTGGCTGCACTTCGCCTGCTGCCGCGATACCGAAGAGGATCGCGGCACGGTGCAGTATCTGCAGGACTGCGCCACTGAAGCCGGATTGCCGAACGAGTTTCTCTACATTGACGACATCGGCCTCGGCGATAAAGGGCAGTTCACCGACATGCAGGATCAGGTAATCAGCAACCTGTTCAAGCTCTATCCCTGGGAGTTTATGCTGCGCGAGATCTTCTCTACCAAGCTGGCGGATGCGGGCGTACGCTGGCTGGAACCCGCCTGGAAGAGCATCATCTCCAACAAGGCGCTGCTGCCGATGCTGTGGCAGATGTTTCCCAACCACCCCAACCTGCTGCCCGCTTATTTCGCCGAAGACAACGTGCCGCACATGGATAAATATGTGGTTAAGCCGCTCTTCTCACGCGAAGGTGCCAATATTCGCATCGTAGAAAACGGTCAGGAGATCGCGCGCGTCGACGGGCCCTATGGCGAAGAGGGTATGATCGTGCAGCAGTTCTGCCCTCTGCCGAAGTTCGGCGACAGCTATACGCTGATCGGCAGCTGGCTGATTGACGATCAGCCCGCTGGCATCGGTCTGCGCGAGGATCGCGACCTGATCACTCAGGATCTTTCGCGCTTCTATCCTCACGCCTTTATCGAGTAAACCAGGCGGGCCGCACTGGCCCGCTTTTCTTTTAGCCCACCTGTACCGACAGCATGCTGATAGCCCCCATCTCAATGCCATTTACCGGCACGGTCACCGGCTCGTCAGCCTGACGCGCGCCCAGCACATAGAGCAGCGGTAGATAGTGTTCCGGCGTTGGGTTCGACAGCGCTGCGTCCTGATGCTGCATAAAGTTCACCAGCGGATGCGCGGCGGCGTCGCCCTGAAAGGTCAGATTATCCTGTACGAATTGATTAAAGCGCTGCGCCCAGGGCCAGGCCTCCGCCGTTTCGTCCCAGCGAGCCTTACGCAGGTTGTGCACCACGTTGCCGCTGGCGACGATCATCACACCGCTATCGCGCAGCGCTGCCAGCTTTTTCCCCTGCTCAAAGTGCCAGGCAGGCGGCTGCGTCGCATCCACGCTGAGCTGCACCACCGGAATATCGGCGTCAGGATACATCTTGATCAGCACGCCCCAGCTGCCGTGATCGAATCCCCACTCATGGTCGAGATGCACTTCTACCGGCGCGAGCGTATCTGCAATCTCCTCAGCCAGTGCCGGCGAACCTGGCGCGGGATAGCGCGTATCGAACAGCGCCTGCGGGAAACCGCCGAAGTCGTGGATCGTGCGCGGATCTGTCATCGCCGTGACCGCCGTGCCGCGCGTGTACCAGTGTGCCGATACCGCGATAATGGCGCGCGGACGCGGCAGCGTATCGCCCGCCTGACGCCAGGCCTGCGTATAGCGGTTCTCTTCCAGCACGTTCATTGGGCTGCCATGTCCCAGGAACAGCGCGGGCATACGTGTTTGCATCATTAATCCTCACACATTCTCTGTCGAATAACGATACGCCCTTTAACTGCGGCGGAAACGCGCATAAACGTGATGAAGTCCATCAGTGTTTTTGAATAACAGCAGACCGACACATCTTTACCAAAATTAACTCGACGTTTCGTAGGGTTATCGCTAATTTTATGCGAATGATTATCATTAAGGAGAATGCGATGTCGGTACCTCTGCTGCTCACCGTGCTGGCTGGCGGCGCCACTTTTATCGGCGCGATATTCGGCGTGCTGGGACAGAAGCCGTCCAACCGCATGCTGGCGTTTGCGCTCGGCTTTGCGGCGGGGATTATGCTGCTGATTTCGCTAATGGAGATGCTGCCGACCGCGCTGCGTACTGAAGGAATATCGCCCATTCTCGGTTACGGCATGTTTATGCTGGGCCTGCTCGGTTATTTCGCGCTGGACCGCCTGCTGCCGCACCAGCATCCGCAGGATCTGATAGCGGCGCAACGTCAACCGGCGAAACTGCGCCGCACGGCTATCCTGCTGACGCTGGGCATCAGCCTGCATAACTTTCCCGAAGGCGTCGCAACCTATGTCACCGCCAGCAGTGATATGGAGCTGGGACTGGGCATCGCGCTGGCGGTGGCGATACACAATATTCCTGAAGGTCTGGCGGTAGCCGGGCCTATGTACGCCGCCACCGGCTCGAAAAGCAAAGCGCTGTTCTGGGCGTGCGTCTCCGGCATGGCGGAGATCCTCGGCGGAGTGCTGGCGTTTTTGCTGCTCGGCCCACTGATGTCGCCAGTGGTTATTGCTGCGGTGATGGCGGCTGTCGCGGGCATTATGGTGGCGCTGTCGGTGGATGAGTTAATGCCGCTGGCACGCGAGATCGATCCCCATAACAATCCGAGCTATGGCGTGCTGTGTGGCATGACGGTGATGGGCGCAAGCCTCGCGCTGCTGCAGGTAAGCGACTTAAGCTAAGCGCCAGCGGCTAAAAAAACGGGCCGCTAACGGGCCCGTTTTCTTTTGATTAGCTGCTCAGCTTAGCTGGCCTGGCGCGTTTCGCGCGCGCGGCGATAAGCGACCAGATCTTCAATGGTGACCACCGGCATATTGTTCGCTTTGGCGAAGACAATGGCTTCCGGCGCGTGCGCCATAGTGCCGTCGTCATTGGTCAGTTCACACAGCACGCCTGCTGGCTTAAAGCCCGCCAGCGTCACCAGATCGATGGTCGCTTCGGTATGGCCGCCGCGTGTAAGAACGCCGCCATCGCGCGCGCGCAGTGGGAAAACATGGCCCGGACGATTCAGGTCACTCGGCTTCGCGTCATCAGCAATCGCCGCGCGAATAGTCGTAATGCGATCTTTAGCCGAGACGCCGGTGGTTACGCCTTCAGCAGCTTCAATGGTAACCGTAAAACCGGTGCCGTAAGAGCTGGTGTTGTTCTCCACCATCATCGGCAGCTCAAGCTGCTGACGACGCTCTTCGGTCAGGCAAAGGCAAACAATGCCGCTGCCGTGGCGGATGGTCAGCGCCATCTGCTCAACGGTCATGGTTTCCGCTGCGAAGATCATATCGCCTTCGTTCTCGCGGTCTTCGTCGTCAAGCACCATTACGCCGCGTCCTTCACGGAGCGCAGCCACTGCACGTTCTACACGCTGTTCCGGCGTGCCAAATTCAGAAAGAAGCGTCTGATTCATGGTAATAAAGCCTTATAAAATATATGAGTTACCAGAATCAGGGCGAGCTTAGGAGTGATGTCATTAAGACATGGCAATAACGCGAAGCGGGCGTAGCCCGGCAGATGTCGTTACCCTCTCCCATCCGGACTTTAACCGTCGGCCCCGGAATTACACCGGATCTGCTGACCTTCCCGTTGCCGGGAAGCGCTCGCGGGCTTTCAGCTATTGCTGATTTACCGCCGGTGGGGAATTTCGCCCCGCCCTGAGAATAAGCAAAATTACTATAGCGCCAATCCACAGGCCGGGCAATCGACAAAACCGCAAATGCTTTTGCATTTCAGGCTGTATAGGGTGCTCATCAGCGGCAAAGAGAGTGCAAGCCGCGCGTCAGGAAAATGGCGGGGCGAGCAGGCAAGGAAGCCGGGTTTTACGCTTTTGCGATCGGACGCTCTCTGGCGCGCAGACAGGTTAATCATCACCGGGAGCGTTTTGCCCTTCCCGCCGTGTCGATTTCGGGTTTAACCTTTTCGTTTCAGGCATTACACTTAACCCTTATCAGGATCCAACCCCTGCTGTCACCAGCAACACGAAACCAGGAAATCATCATGATCGACACGAAAAAAATTGAACAACTTGCGCGTCAGGTGCACGAGGCGATGCCGAAAGGGATTCGTGAATTTGGCGACGATGTCGAAAAGAAAATCCGCCAGGTTCTGCAGGCGCAGCTGACGCGTATGGATTTGGTTAATCGTGAAGAGTTCGACGTACAGACGCAGGTGCTGCTGCGCACGCGTGAAAAGCTGGCCGCGCTGGAACAGCGCCTGGCGCAGCTGGAAAGCCATCAGCCTTCCGCGCCAGCCCCGGCAGTCGTTACGCCCGATCCGGCAGGTAAAATCGACACGCCGCAGTAAGCATGTTACGGCGGGCGCGACGCGCCCGCCCGCATCATTACTCGCCGCGAATGGTTTTGATGATGTTAGTTGTAGAGATGCCGTCCTCGAAGTTAAGCACGCGCACGTCGCCGCCGTTCGCCCACACCTCTTTGCTGCCTGCGATATCTTCAGGTTTGTAATCACCGCCTTTTACCAGCAGGTCGGGCAAAACGCCTGCGATCAGACGCTGCGGCGTATCTTCTTCAAACGCCACTACCCAGTCCACCGCTTCCAGCGCGCCGAGCACAATCATACGATTGACCAGCGGATTCACCGGACGGCTGTCGCCTTTCAGACGTTTCGTCGAGGCATCGCTGTTGACCGCCACGATCAGGCGATCGCCCAGCTTGCGCGCATTGGCCAGATAAGAGACGTGGCCCGCGTGCAGAATATCGAACACGCCGTTAGTCATCACCACTTTCTCGCCGCGCTTGCGCGCCTGCTCTACCGCGACTTTAAGCTGCGCTTCGTTCATGATGCCGAAGCCTTCGTCCGGACGCGCATGAATGGCGTTTTCCAGCTCGACCGGGCTGACCGTAGAGGTACCCAGCTTGCCGACCACGACGCCCGCCGCCGCGTTCGCCATAAAGCACGCCTCTTCAAGGGAATCGCCCGCCGCCAGCGTCGCAGCCAGCACGCCGATAACGGTATCGCCCGCGCCGGTTACGTCAAAGACTTCCTGCGCCTGCGTCGGCAGATGCAGCGGCGCTTTGCCAGGCTGCAGCAGCGTCATGCCGTTTTCAGAGCGCGTCACCAGCAGCGCAGAGAGTTCATAATCCGCCACCAGCTGCATACCACGGCTGACAATCTCTTCTTCGTTTTTGCATTTGCCGACCACCGCTTCAAACTCCGACAGGTTCGGCGTAAGCAGCGTCGCACCGCGATAGCGCTCGAAGTCGGTGCCTTTAGGATCGATCAGCACCGGCACATTTGCTTCGCGCGCCAGCCGGATCATGGTCTGCACGCTGGAGAGCGCACCTTTCGCATAGTCGGAGAGCACCAGCGCGCCAGCGGCCGCCAGCGACTGACGCAGCCGCTGATGGATAGGTTCCGGATCGACCTGCTCAAAACCCTCTTCGAAATCGAGACGGAGCAGCTGCTGATTGCGCGACAATACGCGCAGTTTGGTGATAGTGGGATGGGTTTTGACCGCAACGAAGTCACAGCGAACATTGACGTTTTTCAGCGTTTCGCTCAGCACGCGCGCCGCATCATCTTCGCCAGTTAAGCCGATCAGCTGCGAAGCGGCGCCCAGCGCTGCAATGTTCATCGCCACGTTTGCCGCGCCGCCGGGACGCTCTTCAATAGCGTCCACTTTCACCACCGGCACCGGCGCTTCAGGAGAGATACGGCTGGTTGGGCCATACCAGTAGCGATCCAACATCACATCGCCTACGACCAGCACCGAAGCACGGTCGAACGCGGGCAAAGTAACTTTCATTCCAGACACTCCAGACTGCAGTAAAAATAGTGCGCGGATGATAGCACAGATGCGATCCGCGCTATCAACAGGCGCTTAAGGTGTTAGCGACGACGCCAGCCAGCGCTGCCAGCTCGCCATTACGGTTTGCCGCTCGGCGGCGAAGGCTTCCGGCTCGACATGGGCGGGCAGCTCCTGCAACGCCAGATGATGCAGCGCGTCGCGCAGCGTGACATAGGCACGCGTCAGCGCCTGCGCTTCCTCTTCCGGCATTTTGTCATAGCGCGCCGCCAGCTCGAAGATACGCACATTGTCGGACCAGCGCGTCAGTTCGGGCTGTTCGGCAGCCCAGGCTAAGACCAGATATTGCGCGATGAATTCAATGTCGGTAATACCGCCCTGATCGGTTTTAATCTCCCAGCGTCCTTTATGCTTGTTGCTGAGGTGAGCGCGCATTTTCTCACGCATTTCCCGCACCTCTTTTTGCAGCGCCTCAGGCGCGCGCGGCAGGCAGAGAATAGCGCGGCGAATCGCATTAAAGCGTCCGGCCAGCGCGTCATCGCCAAATACCACGCGGGCGCGCACCAGCGCCTGATGCTCCCAGGTCCAGGCCTCATGACGTTGATAGTCGTCAAAGGCGTCAAAAGTGCTGACCAGCATGCCCGCGGCGCCGGAAGGCCGCAGCCGCGCGTCCACCTCGTAGAGAATGCCCGAGGCGGTGCGCGTGCTAAAGAGATGCATAATGCGCTGCGCCAGACGCAGATAGAACTGGCGGCCATCAATGCTGCGTTCCCCGTCCGTGACCGTCTCCGCCGGACAGTCATGGAGGAACACCAGATCGAGATCGGAGCTATAGCCCAGCTCCCAGCCGCCCAGCTTGCCGTAGCCCAGCACCGCGAAGCCGCGCTCGCTCTCGCTTTTCAGATGTCCCGGCCGCCCGTAGCGCTGCACCATCATCAGCCACGCCTGTTGCACCACCGATTCGATAATCGCTTCCGCCAGCCATGTTAAGTGATCGCTCACTTTCATCACCGGCAGCGTTCCTGCGATATCTGCCGCCGCAATGCGCAGCAGCTGCGCCTGTTTAAACTGGCGCACCGCCTCAAGCTGCTGCTCTTCATCATCAACGGGAATACGCATCAGATACTGGCGCAGTTCGTCGCGGTAGGCGTCGGTAGCGGTCGGCTGATAGAGCGTAGCGGGATCGAGCAGCTCATCCAGCAGCAGCGGATAGCGCGCCAGCTGGCTGGCGATCATCGGCGACGCCGCGCAAAGGCGGATCAGATGCCGCAGGGCGCCGTGATATTCGGTAAGGAGTTCAAGATAGGTGCTGCGCGTCAGCACGCCCAGCAGCAGCGGAACAAGGCGGCTGAAGGTTACTGCGGCGTCGTCGCGCGGGCACACTTCGCTCAACAGGCGCGGCATAAGCTGGTCGATCGCCAGCCGCCCGCGTGGACCGATAGTGCGACGGCTAATGTCCTGACGAAAATCCTCCAGTGCACGATGCAGCGAACGTCGCTGGTCATCGCCTAACTGCGGTACCAGCGGCGCCAGCTCCGCATCCTCCAGCGAATCCTGCCACATGCTGCTGAACTCCTGCAGCTCAGGCTGATCGCTGATTTCCGGAATATCTTCGCCGATCAGTTCGTCGAAGATAGCGCGCACCGCCGCCATATGGGTTTCAAGCTGCGCCGTCAGGGCGGGCCAGCTCTCTGCGCCCATCGCCCAGGCGAGCCGCGCGCGATCGAGCGAAGCGGTCGGCAGCGTCTGGGTCTGTTCGTCGGCAATGCTTTGCAGCAGGTTCTCCAGACGACGCAAAAAAAGATAAGCCTCGCGCAGCGTGGCGACCTGCTCTGCCGTCAGCAGCGCCAGCTCGCCAATGGCTGAGAGCGTCGGCAACAGGGAGCGCAGCTGTAGCGAGCGCTCACGTCCGCCACGTATCAGCTGAAACACCTGCACGATAAATTCCGTTTCGCGGATGCCGCCCGCGCCCAGCTTAATATTGTTGGTCAGACCGCGCCGCCGCACTTCCCGCGTGATCATGCTCTTCATATTGCGCAGCGACTGAATCACGCTGAAGTCGATATAGCGGCGATAGATAAACGGGCGCAGCATCTGCTGCAGCTCCTGGCTCCAGCGATCCTGATCGTCGCCCATCAGGCGCGCCTTAACCATCGCATAACGCTCCCAGTCGCGGCCCTGCTCCTGATAATAATCCTCCAGCGCGGCGAAGCTCAGCACCAGCGGGCCGCTGTCGCCAAAAGGGCGCAGCCGCATATCGACGCGGTAGACAAAGCCGTCCATGGTGGGCTGATCCAGTACCTTGATAAGCCGCTGTCCCATGCGCGTAAAAAACTGCGCATTATCCAGCTCACGTCGGCCGCCACGCGTCGCGCCGTTTTCCGGCCAGGCGAAGATGAGGTCGATATCGGAAGAGAAGTTAAGCTCGCCGCCGCCCAGCTTGCCCATGCCGAGGATAAGCATTGGCTGCGGCTCCCCCGCGCTGTTGCAGGGCGTGCCGAAATCCTGGCAGCACGCCTGATACACCCAGTCGCGCGCGCGGCCGATCAGCACTTCCGCCAGCACGCTAAGCTGTTTCAGGCTCTGTTCGGTGCTCGCGTCGTGCAGGCACTGCATCCAGGCGATGCGCACCAGCATGCGGCGGCGGAACAGTCGCAGCGCGCGCATCAGCGCTGCCTCGCTGTCGACCGCGGCGATGTCGTCATCCAGCCAGCGCGCGTAGTGCTGCCATTCATCCGGCTGCGGCGGTTGCTGCTGGAGCGCCAGCCACCACTCCGGCTGACGCTGCAGGTTTTCAGCAATGAAATCACTAAAGGCCAGCGCGGCGCGCTGCGCGTCGGTCAGGGCATCAGCGGCGAGGCCGAGGCGCTCAGCCATGCTGGCCGCCTGCGCCTGTAACTCTGCGGGTAACTGCGGCAACATCTTCTCTCCCTGATGGATTAGATCATCGTGGCGCGCTGCTGTTCAGCCAAAAGGCGGGCTGGCGAATCGCCTGAGCCGCCAGTGATTTCAGCCAGCGATCCTGATTTTGCGCAATAGACTGCTGCAGTTGCTGCCACGGCGACAGCCAGACGGCAACGGCTTCCGGCGCGTAGGCGCCCGCCAGCAAATGCACCGCCAGCAGCTGGCGCGTCAGACGCGTCGCTTTGTCGTGATATTCGTTCGCCTGCTGCACATCGCTGAAGGTCTCTTTCAGATCGGCCGCGATACGGCTCAGCATAATGTCACTGAAGCGTTTAAAGGAGCCGTCGAGCTTCGCCTGGTTCTTTGCATCGATCCAGGGCTGCCACTGCGACTCAACCAGCCAGTGAGTAAGCGCTAACTGGGTTTCGACGGAGAGCGCTGAAAAGCTCAACGCCTGCGCATCTTTTACCGGTTCGGCGAGGATCTCTTCCAGCGTGGTGAGTTTCTGGCGCAGCTCGCTGCTCGCCTTACGCGGCACCAGCGCGCCGAACAGAGAAAAGGCCTGACGCAGCGCTTCCAGCGCCTCGACGACGCTGTGCTGCGCCTCGGGATTACCGCGCAGCCAGACCTCTTCATGATACTGCCAGTGACTGAGGGCGCTGGACATGGCGGTGACCATCCCCTCTTCCACCGTCGCTTTCGGCGCGGCCTTTAACAGCGGGAACGGACGCAGCGGACGCGGCGGATTGCCCTGCGCCAGCTGATAGCCGCGCGCCGCCTTGCTCAGGCTCCCCAGACGCAGGCCGCCGTTTGCGATAAGCTGCCGGGCGAAGGTCATCATGTCGTTGCGCTGACCGCTTTTCAACTCCAGCTCGACCTCAAAGAGATCTTCGCTCAGCGTCTCTGTGGCGACGGCGCCGCGATCGAACGCCACTTCCACTTCGCTTTCGCCCACCTGAACCAGCCAGGTTTCACGCTGGAAATGGGTGCTGAAGAGCGGCTGCAGCCGCTGCTGCAGCGCGGCGATGTCGGTGCCCTGCGGCCAGACCTCGGCGGGCAGTCGCGCGATATCCAGTTTCGCTTCAGGCAGGTCGATATTATATTCCGCGCGCTGATGCAGGCCGCCGAGGGTTTTTCCGGCGGTTTTCAGCGTCATCTCGTGATGACCGTCAACGCCGCGAATACGCAGGCCCATATCCCAGCGACGCAGCTGGTTGTCATCCGTCTCAAAATAGACGTTGCTTAACGCGCGCGCGGCCTGATGCTGGTGGGGAAAACCGGCGAGGGTTTGCGCCAGCTTGCTGGCGGCGTCAGGTGTGGCAATGAACTTTAGCTCGATTTCGATGGTCATAATTTTTTATTCAATACGCTGCTGGCACTTACGAGGGTTATCTGGCGAAGATTAATGCACAGAAGGCGGGCTGTCTCTGCTTTCTTTGCGCTTTCGCTACCCTTTTCGCAGGGAAATGAGACCAGGATAGTTCTCATTCAGATTTATGCGAGGCGGTTCCAGACTGTGCCGGTAAATTTACAGACCCCCAAGCTAAAACGACATCGAATGAAAAAAATTGTAATCGCAGGCCTTACCTTGTTGGCTATTAGCACGCTCGCGCCAGCCCATGCAGACGAAAAACGCTACATCTCCGACGAATTATCCACCTGGGTTCGCAGCGGACCGGGCGACCAGTTTCGCCTGCTCGGCAAGCTGAACGCGGGCGAAGAAGTGCAGCTGGTGCAGACTAACAACGACACGAATTACGGCCAGATCCGCGACTCGGAAGGCCGTACCGTCTGGATCCCGCTTTCGCAGCTCAGCGCCGAACCCAGCCTGCGCACGCGCGTGCCGCAGCTGGAGCAGCAGGTAAAAGATCTTACCGCTAAGCTGGGCAACATCGATAACAGCTGGAACCAGCGCACCTCGGAAATGCAGAATAAAGTCGCCAACAGCGACAGCGTGATCAACGGGCTGAAAGAAGAAAACCAGAAGCTGAAAAACGAGCTGATCGTGGCGCAGAAAAAGGTCAGCGCCGCCAACGTTCAACTGGATGACAAACAGCGCACCATCATCATGCAGTGGTTTATGTATGGCGGCGGCGTGCTGGGCGTTGGTCTGCTGCTGGGGCTGGTGTTGCCGCATATGGTGCCGCGCCGCAAGAAAAAAGATCGCTGGATGAACTAAGCCTTCTCCCGCGCTTTCTCGTCATCAGCGACCGGGCCGGCGCGGGTGACAAGGCCCGCTGTAAGGCCACTATTTTAAGGGCATCCTTTGATGTCCTTTCTGTCATGCCTGCAATCTGGCCATTGTGTGCAACAATAGAGCAACAAGCGTGCTGAATGTTCAGCGGCGAATTTGCCCTGCGGCGCGCCTTATTTATTACCTCTGGAGTTGTTGAGTGAAGACCTATTTAGTAGGCGGCGCCGTTCGCGATGCGCTGTTAAAACTGCCGGTCAAGGACCGGGACTGGGTGGTAGTCGGCGCGACGCCTGAAGCGATGCTGGCGCAGGGTTTTCAGCAGGTCGGCCGTGATTTCCCGGTATTTCTCCATCCGAAAAGCCGCGAAGAATACGCGCTGGCGCGCACCGAACGGAAAAGCGGCAATGGCTATACGGGGTTTGTCACCTGGGCTGCGCCCGACGTGACGCTGGAGCAGGATCTGCAGCGCCGCGATCTGACTATCAACGCCATTGCGCAGACGGAGAGCGGCGAGCTGATCGATCCCTTTCATGGACAGCGCGATCTGCAGGCGCGCCTGCTGCGCCACGTTTCCGACGCCTTTAATGAAGATCCGCTGCGCGTACTGCGCGTGGCGCGCTTCGCCGCGCGTTTCGCGCATCTTAATTTCCGTATCGCCGAAGAGACGCAGGCGCTGATGCGTCAGATGGCGGAGAGCGGCGAGCTGGGCCATCTCACCGCCGAGCGCGTCTGGAAAGAGACGGAGAAAGCGCTGACCTCGCGCAATCCGCAGGTCTATTTTCAGGTGCTGCGCGACTGCGGCGCGCTTGAAGTGCTGTTCCCGGAGCTCGACAGGCTGTTCGGCATTCCCGCGCCGGCGAAGTGGCATCCGGAGATCGACACTGGCGTGCATACGTTGATGACGCTGACGCTGGCGGCGTCGCTGTCGGATGAGGTCGATGTGCGTTTCGCTACGCTGTTCCACGACGTCGGCAAAGCGCTGACGCCGCCAGAGAAGTGGCCGAGCCATCACGGGCACGGCGCGGCAGGCGTGCCGCTGGTTGAGGCGCTCTGTCAGCGTCTGCGCGTGCCGAACGCTATTCGCGATCTGGCGCTGATTGTCACGGAATACCACGACGTCGTGCATACCATTGAACGTCAGTCCGCCGAGGCCTTAGTGGCGCTGTTCGATCGTATCGACGCCTGGCGCAAACCCCATCGGGTAGAGCAAATAGCGCTGACCAGCGAAGCGGACGCGCGCGGCCGCGCCGGACTCGAGAGCATGGCCTATCCGCAGGGCGATTATCTGCGTCAGGCGTTCGCGCTGGCGCAATCGGTGCCGACCAAAGCGGTCATCGAGGCGGGTTTCAAAGGCGCTAAGGTAAGAGAAGAGCTGACGCGACGCCGTATTGCCGCCGTGGCGCAAGGAATTGCAGAGATGCGGCCAGCCTGATGGCTGGCCGCGCAGGCATTACATAAAGATAGCGTAGACGGCTGCCGCTACGATAAAGCGGTAGATGGCGAAAGAGACGAACGAAATGCGTTTAATCAGCTCAAGGAAAGCCTTAATCGCAATCAGCGCCACGATAAACGCGGTCACAAAACCGACGGCGAACATCGGAAAATCGCTCATCGTCAGGAAGCCGATGCTTTTATAGAGATCGAGGCCGGTAGCACCCATCATCATCGGCACAGCGAGAATAAAAGAGAACTCTGACGCTGCGTAACGACTAACGCCCATCAGCATGCCGCCGGAAATGGTGGCGCCGGAGCGAGAGAAGCCCGGCCAGAGCGCAAGGCACTGGAAGCAGCCGATCATAAAGGCCTGGCGATAGGTAATATCGTCAATCCCCACCGCTTTTGGCTGTTTCGGCTTCAGGTATTCCGCCGCCAGCAGCAGCAGGCCGCCGACCACCAGCGCGTAGGTGACGTTAATCGGGTTGAACAGCGTTTTGATCTGGTCGTGCAGCACCAGCCCGATGACGACCGCCGGAACCATTCCCAGCAGGATATGGATCAGCGTCAGATGCCCGCGGCCCACGCCTTCATGCTTTACTTCGCCAAAATGAATACCGATTAATCCAAAGAGACGACGCCAGAACATCACCACCACGGCGAGTATGGATCCAAGCTGGATCACCACTTCGAAGGTTTCTGCTTTATCGCCCTCAAAGCCCAGCAGGTGGCCGACAATAATCATGTGCCCCGTGGAAGAGACAGGCAGGAATTCCGTTAGCCCCTCCACGACGCCCAGGATTGCAGCTACCCAAAGCTGATGAATATCTGCCATCAAATTTTCCTTATGTCCGTTTCAAACCCATTAAAAAGGCGGTCGCGATTTTGCTTCCGCCTGAAATTCTGCCATCGCCAGCCTGAGGGAAACCTTAAGGCTTTCGGTGCCCTTTGCGTTTCACAACGCACCGGCACAGCGTATGGCAGACAATAATTTGGTTTGGTTTCACTGTGATGGCAATCACAACGTATTCATTTAGGAATAGTCCCGCGCTCGATGCGCACGCCGACCTGATTTGCCTGCGCAACCGCGCCCGGTTTGGCAACCCTGATACGCACGCCTGGCGTACCGAAACGCGTCATCAGCAGATCCGCGATTTCCTCCGCTACGCGCTCTACCAGCGCGAAGCGCGTACCGCTGAGGTGCGTCAGGATCGCCTCAGAGACGTCGGCATAGCTTAAACAGTGGTTCACATCGTCGCTGCGCGCCGCCTGGCGGTTGTCCCACGCCATTTCGACATCGAGCACCAGCTTCTGCTGAATGCCCTGTTCCCAGTCGTAAACGCCAATGGTGGTGAACACCGTGAGTTGTTCGATAAAAACGATATCCATGATGACAGTCTCTGTTTTTGGCTAAGCCGGATACCACTTCCGGCGTATAATGCGTATTATCCACGGTTAACGAAGACAAAACGACCCTAAAGGAAACGGTACGGTAATATGAGTGCTATCGCGCCTGGTATGATTTTTTTCGCGTATCTTTGCGGTTCGATTTCGAGCGCCATTCTGGTCTGCAAAATCGCCGGACTGCCCGATCCGCGCACTCAGGGTTCAGGTAATCCTGGCGCGACCAACGTATTGCGCATCGGCGGCAAAGCCGCAGCGGCCTGCGTTTTGGTTTTCGATATCCTCAAAGGCATGGTGCCGGTCTGGCTGGCGTATCTGCTGCATCTCGCCCCGCTTTATCTTGGCCTTACCGCTATTGCGGCCTGTCTTGGCCATATCTATCCGGTGTTTTTCCGCTTTCGCGGCGGCAAAGGCGTCGCGACCGCGCTGGGCGCCATCGCGCCGATCGGCTGGGATTTGACCGGGCTGATGACCGGCACCTGGCTGCTGACGGTGCTGCTGAGCGGCTACTCGTCGCTAGGCGCGATTGTCAGCGCGCTGATTGCGCCCTTCTACGTCTGGTGGTTTAAGCCGCAGTTCACCTTTCCGGTGTCGATGCTGTCATGCCTGATTTTGCTGCGTCATCACGACAATATTCAGCGTTTATGGCGCGGTCAGGAGAGTAAAATCTGGAAGCGCAAAAAAGCGCGCAAAGAGGAATAACAGAGCCGAGGCTGTCGGCTCTGTCAGGGATTAGAAAACCCCATTTTTACATCAGATAGCGGGCAGCTCCGCCAGCGGCCAGCGAGGCCGTACGCTGACTCCCAGCCCGCCACGCGTGCCGCCTTTCAGCCGTACCATGCCCGCATAGGCGATCATCGCGCCGTTGTCGGTGCAGAATTCCGGACGCGCATAGAAAACTTCGCCGCCGCGCGCCTGCATCATCTGCGCCATACGATCGCGCAGCGTGCGGTTGGCACTGACGCCCCCCGCGATCACCAGCCGCTTAAAGCCGGTTTGCTCCAGCGCGCGTTTGCACTTGATCATCAGGGTATCGACCACCGCATCCTCGAACGCGCGCGCGATGTCGGCATGGGTTTGCGCGTCGTCCGCATTTTCGCGAATGGTGTTGGCGGCAAAGGTCTTCAGACCGGAGAAGCTGAAGTCCAGCCCGGGACGATCGGTCATCGGACGCGGAAAGGTAAAGCGTCCCGCAACGCCCTGCTGCGCCATTTTCGACAGCATCGGGCCGCCGGGATAGTCCAGCCCCAGCAGCTTGGCGGTTTTATCAAAAGCTTCGCCTGCGGCGTCGTCGATGGACTCGCCCAGCAGCGCATATTCGCCGATGCCGGTTACGCTAATCAGCTGGGTATGGCCGCCGGACACCAGCAGCGCCACGAACGGAAACTGCGGCGGGTTCTCTTCCAGCATCGGCGCCAGCAGATGGCCTTCCATATGATGTACTGGCACCGCAGGCACCTTCCATGCAAAGGCCAGCGCGCGTCCGATGGTGGCGCCGACCAGCAGCGCGCCCACCAGACCCGGCCCCGCCGTATAGGCGACGGCGTCGATCTGCTGCGGCTGCAGGTTCGCCTGTTTCAGCGCCGCCTGAATCAGCGGCACGGTTTTGCGCACGTGATCGCGCGACGCCAGTTCCGGCACCACGCCGCCATAATCGGCGTGCAGTTTCACTTGGCTGTAAAGCTGATTGGCGAGCAGACCCGCTTCGTCATCATAGATTGCGATGCCGGTTTCATCGCAGGATGTTTCAATACCCAGAATTCGCATAGCGCTTACCTCTTACTTGCGGCGCGCAGTGTAGCATAGCAACGCCTTCGTTCGTCGACGCTTTCGCTGTAAAAAGTGATTCCGTGGCGCGCAAAGAGTGCGCTATACTCCGCACCCTTGAAAAAAACCGGCAGCCGCATCGGCAAACGCTCCTGTTGGTTCTTAATTGTCCATGGTGCTTTACAAACCGACTCGCGTTGGAGTAAAATGCTGCACCATTTTGAAAAGTGCTGGCGCCGCAGTCAGCAGCAAAAACCGAATTTTATCGAGGTGAGAGTTACATGCCGGTAATTAAAGTACGTGAAAACGAGCCATTCGACGTAGCACTGCGTCGCTTCAAGCGTTCCTGCGAGAAAGCAGGCGTTCTGGCTGAAGTTCGTCGTCGTGAGTTCTATGAAAAACCGACCACAGAACGTAAGCGCGCTAAAGCGTCAGCAGTTAAGCGTCACGCCAAAAAACTGGCTCGCGAAAACGCACGCCGCACTCGTCTGTACTAAGTTCTTCCGGAGGTTCGCCTCCACCGCGTGTTAAACGCAGACAGAGTCACGTAAGAGGCCGTGCTTTCCGAAAGGAAGCGCGGCTTGTTGCCGTTTATGAGCTGAAAATCTGGGGCTTATGGCTGGAAGAATCCCACGCGTTTTTATCAATGATCTGCTTGCCCGCACGGATATCGTGGATCTGATCGATGCCCGCGTTAAGCTGAAAAAGCAGGGTAAGAACTTCCACGCGTGTTGTCCTTTCCACAATGAGAAAACCCCCTCTTTCACCGTAAACGGCGAGAAGCAGTTTTATCACTGCTTTGGCTGCGGCGCGCACGGCAACGCCATCGACTTTTTGATGAATTACGATCGACTGGAATTTGTCGAGAGCATCGAAGAGCTGGCGACGCAGCACGGTCTGGAAGTGCCCTATGAAGCGGGCAGCGGACCGAGCCAGATGGAACGCCATCAGCGCCAGAGCCTGTATCAGCTGATGGAGAACCTCAACGGTTTTTATCAGCAAAGCCTGACGCAGTCTCACGCCCGAGCGGCGCGCGACTATCTCAGCAACCGCGGCTTAAGCGCCGAGGTCATCGAGCATTTCGCCATCGGCTTCGCGCCGGCGGGCTGGGATAACGTGTTAAAACGTTTCGGCAGCAATAAGGACGATCGCGAATCCCTGATGGAAGCCGGCATGCTGGTCTCCAACGACAAGGGCCGCACCTACGACCGCTTCCGCGAGCGCGTCATGTTTCCCATCCGCGATAAGCGCGGACGCGTGATTGGCTTCGGCGGCCGCGTGTTGGGCAACGATACGCCGAAGTACCTGAACTCGCCGGAAACGCCCATTTTTCACAAGGGTCGTCAGCTTTACGGCCTGTATGAAGCGCAAAAGAATCATCCGCAGCCTGCTCGCCTGCTTGTAGTAGAAGGCTATATGGATGTGGTGGCGCTGGCGCAGTTCGGCATTGATTATGCAGTAGCGTCGCTGGGTACCTCCACGACGGCGGAGCATATCCAGCTGCTGTTCCGCAGCACCGATACCGTGATCTGCTGTTACGACGGCGATCGCGCGGGTCGGGAAGCCGCGTGGCGCGCGCTGGAAACCGCATTGCCTTACATGAATGACGGACGTCAGCTACGCTTTATGTTTTTGCCTGACGGCGAAGATCCGGACACGCTGGTACGTAAAGAGGGTAAAGACGCGTTTGAAGCGCGTATGGAGCAGGCAATGCCACTCTCCTCTTTTCTGTTCGACTCGCTGTTGCCACAGGTGGACCTGAGCACACGCGACGGTAAAACGCGCCTGAGTACGCTGGCGCTGCCGTTGATCAGCCAGATTCCAGGCGAGACCTTGCGCATCTATATGCGTCAGGAACTGGGTAATAAACTCGGCATTCTTGACGATAACCAGTTAGAGAAGCTGATGCCGAAGCTGGCACCCGGCGGCGCGGCGCCGACGGCACCGCCGCTGAAGCGCACCACAATGCGCGTGCTGGTAGCGCTGCTGGTGCAAAATCCACAGCTGGCGACGCTGGTGCCGACGCTTGACGGGCTTGACCAGGTAAAAATGGCGGGTTTGCCGCTGTTTGCTGAATTAGTCAGCCGTTGCAACGAGAATCCTGGATTGACTACCGGACAGCTACTAGAGTTATATCGCGGAACAAATTTTAGTCAGACGCTTGAAACCTTAGCCACATGGAACCACATGATAGTGGATGAGGAAGTTGAAGCGGTGTTCCATGACTCGCTGGCGAGCATTTACGACGCCGCGCTAGAGCAGCGTCTGGAAGAGCTGATCGCCCGCGATCGTACTCAGGGTTTAAGCGCGGAAGAACGCCGCGAATTCTGGACGTTAAGCCAGGCGCTGGCGAAAAAGTAGAATTTACAGTGGGTCAGACTGTTGCGCGTAGTCAAAGGCGCATGTCTGACCCATTCGTTTCTGGGGCGCAGCGCCGCAAGCCGAGGCTTAGTGACGCGATAAGCCAAGCCGGAGACGTAAACCTGTAAGGGCTGAACGGGCGAATATGCCAGGTCCGAGCAGCGCGCAATAATTGCAGGACCGTTGGCGGCGAAGTCATTTCTATCACCGCCAGCGCGCAGCACCCGGAGCGTACGGAAATACGTGAGGAGTGCGAGCACTGCCGGGGGTGAAAAGGGCGAACACGCCAGGCCCGGAACATATTCAAAGCGGCTTAAGTGCCGATATACAATGGGCAAAAGCCCTGGCCGCGACGAAGGCAGCGGCAATAACACAACGCCTTCACTGTTATAGTTGGCTCGCTGCCGACCGACACCAATCTAATTAACAGAAGTGTGGATACCGTCTTATGGAGCAAAACCCGCAGTCACAGCTTAAGCTGCTTGTCACCCGTGGTAAGGAGCAAGGCTATCTGACCTATGCTGAGGTCAATGACCATCTGCCGGAAGATATCGTCGACTCCGATCAGATCGAAGACATCATCCAGATGATTAACGATATGGGTATTCAGGTGGTGGAAGAAGCCCCTGACGCCGACGATCTGATGCTGAACGAAAACAGCGCCGATACTGACGAAGATGCCGCGGAAGCCGCCGCTCAGGTGTTATCCAGCGTAGAATCTGAAATTGGCCGCACCACCGACCCTGTGCGCATGTATATGCGTGAAATGGGTACCGTTGAGCTGCTGACGCGCGAAGGCGAAATCGACATCGCCAAGCGCATCGAAGACGGTATCAACCAGGTACAATGTTCGGTTGCGGAATACCCGGAAGCCATTACCTATCTGCTGGAGCAGTACGACAAAGTCGAAGCGGGCGAGTCTCGCCTCTCCGACCTGATCACCGGCTTCGTAGATCCAAACGCTGAAGAAGATCTGGCGCCTACCGCCACCCACGTCGGCTCAGAGCTGTCTGAAGAAGACCGCGACGACGACGAAGAAGAAGACGAAGAGAGCGAAGACGACAATTCCGATGACGATAACTCTATCGATCCGGAACTGGCGCGCGAGAAATTCGTCGAGCTGCGCACGCAGTATGAAACGACCCGCACCGTCATCAAGAGCAAAGGTCGCAGCCATGCTGACGCAGTAAAAGAGATTCAGAACCTTTCTGACGTCTTTAAGCAGTTCCGCCTGGTGCCGAAGCAGTTCGACTACCTGGTCAACAACATGCGCGAGATGATGGAGCGCGTGCGTACGCAAGAGCGCATCATCATGAAGCTGTGCGTTGAACTGTGCAAAATGCCGAAGAAAAACTTCATCACGCTGTTCACCGGCAACGAGACCAGCGAGAGCTGGTTCAAAGCCGCGCTGGCCATGAATAAACCCTGGTCAGAGAAGCTGAAAGAAGTGGAAGAAGATGTGATGCGCTGCCTGCAGAAACTGCATCAGATCGAAGAAGAGACTGGCCTGACCATCGAGCAGGTTAAAGATATCAACCGTCGTATGTCTATCGGCGAAGCGAAAGCGCGTCGTGCGAAGAAAGAGATGGTAGAGGCGAACCTGCGTCTGGTGATTTCAATTGCGAAAAAATACACCAACCGCGGTCTGCAGTTCCTCGACCTGATTCAGGAAGGCAACATCGGCCTGATGAAAGCGGTTGATAAGTTTGAATACCGTCGTGGTTATAAGTTCTCTACCTATGCCACCTGGTGGATCCGTCAGGCAATTACCCGCTCTATCGCCGACCAGGCGCGTACCATCCGTATTCCGGTGCATATGATTGAGACCATCAACAAGCTCAACCGTATTTCGCGCCAGATGCTGCAGGAGATGGGCCGCGAGCCGACGCCGGAAGAGCTGGCCGAGCGTATGCTGATGCCGGAAGACAAGATCCGCAAAGTGTTGAAGATCGCCAAAGAGCCGATTTCTATGGAGACGCCGATTGGCGACGACGAAGATTCGCATCTGGGCGACTTTATCGAAGACACCACGCTGGAGCTGCCGCTTGACTCTGCTACCTCTGAGAGCCTGCGTTCAGCCACCCACGACGTGCTGGCGGGCCTGACCGCGCGTGAAGCCAAAGTGCTGCGTATGCGTTTCGGCATCGATATGAACACCGACCATACGCTGGAAGAGGTGGGCAAACAGTTCGACGTAACGCGTGAGCGTATTCGTCAGATTGAAGCGAAAGCGCTGCGTAAGCTGCGCCACCCGAGCCGTTCAGAAGTGCTGCGTAGCTTCCTGGACGACTAATCGCTAATTGTTCTATCGTTAAAAACCCCGGCTCGCCGGGGTTTTTTATTGCCTTTAAAACGGCGTCAGCCCCTTGTCACGCATTACCGCTTTCGCCCGATCGCTTTGCAGATAGTGCACAAAGTCGCCCGCCGCCTGCGGCTGTTTGCTGGAGGCAGTTACAACCGCCCCGTAAAGGGTATCCTGCTGCACCGCAGGTGGAATAAGGCCCACAATGGTAATGCCCTTCACCGCTTTCAACTCGCTGTTCTGCTGAAAACCGATCGGCGCTTTGCCCTCCGCGACAGCTTCACCAACCGGCGTCGCAGGGATCACCCTCACCTTTTTCGCCGTCTGCTCGCCAAGGTTTAGCTTTTTCAGCATTTCGCTGCGGATATACCGCCCGCTGGCGCTGTCTGAGACAGCGATGGTTGAGGCTTCGGTCAGCACCTGTTTGAACTTCGCGACGCTGCTGATATCGGGCGCCGGCCTGCCCTGCTTCACCGCCATCGCAATCCAGGAGTGCGCCAGCACCTGATGCGTGTCGCTTTTCACCTGCTGCGCCAGCGGTTTGATGGCGTAATCAACCATAACCAGCACGTCGGCGTCGTCGTGCCGCTTCAGGCGATTCGGGATCGCCTGCGGCGTGTCGCCCATTGATGGCGCGGCCTCCAGCGTCAGCTGATTACCGCTGCGCTTTTCATAATCGGCCTTCAGGCTCTCCACGACGGGGTACATCCCGCCGGAACAGAACACGCGCAGGGTTTCGCTCCAGCCCGGCGCGGCAAACAGCAGCGCCATCAGCATAATCAGGTACTTTTTCATTCCACTCCCCTTTTATAAGCCACTACCTGGTTTAGCCAGGATGGTGCCGGGGAACAATTGCCAGTCAGCGGTAAGCCGAGCCTGCTCACGTTTTATTAGAGGCTTTTATGTAACGCATCATGAAGTTGCCGGTATGCCTCGACGATCTCATCCAGTGAGGCGCGGTTAAGCCCGCTGGGATTTGGCAGCACCCAGACCTGAGTCTTGCCCATGAAGATGCCCTGTAAGCCCCACTCCACCTTGCGCTGGTTAAAGGCGCGCCTGAAAGCGTCTTTGCCCAGGATAGCCAGCACGCGCGGCTGGTAGTTAAGCACCTTATCGGTCAGACGCGCGCCGCCGTCGCGCAGCTCTTCAGCAGCCAGCTGATTCGCCTGCACGGTGGGACGCTCGACCAGCATGGTGATGCCGCAGCCGGTCTCCAGCAGTCGCTGCTCTTCTTCGGGCTTAAGCTGCTGGCGAGTAAAGCCAGCAAGAAAGATCACCTTCCAGAACCGGTTGCCGGGATGGGCGAAGTGATAGCCGGTATGCGCCGTGGAGTGGCCTGGGTTGATGCCGCAGAACAGCACGTCGAGACCGGGCGCGATAATATCAGTTATGTTGTGCTCGCTCATACTGCACGCTCCAGCCCGGTGCGACGTTTCAGCGCCTGCCGGCTGCGCGCCAGCATTGTTGCGGAGAGCGCCTTATCAGGACAGGCGCGCGCCAGCGCCAGCGCGCCGACCATTTCTGCCAGCAGGCTGCTGGCCAGTGCCTCAGCGTCGCGCAGCCCAAGCTCGGCGAGCAGTTCACTCAGCCGCTGCAGCATAGACGCTACGCCCTGGGTAAAGATGGCTTTCGCCTCGTCCGGCAGATGGCCCACTTCGCTGACCAGCGCGGGCATGGGACAGCCTTCCGCGGGCGAGTCGCGATGCGTTTCTGACAGGTAGTAGTCGATAAGCGTGTTCAGCCGTTCAGCCGGATCGGACTGTTGCCACAACGGCTGCATGCGCTGCGTTGAGTCAGTGAACATCTCGGCGATTACCGCCTGCACCAGCGCCTCGCGCGAGTCGAAGTGCGCATAGAAGCCGCCGTGCGTCAGCCCGACACGCTTCATCAGGGACGCTACGCCGATGCTTTTAGTACCGCATTCCCGCATTACCCGCGCCGCTTCATCCAGAATACGCTGCCGCGTCCGTGCTTTATGGCTTAGTTTATCCATCACTCTTTTCCTGCTGATACGTTCTGCCATTCATAGTAATTATTATGACCATCATATGCTACCTTGACGGAACATATGATGGTCGTCATATTAACAACAAATATGACAACCATCATACGCAAGGGGCTTACTATGTCAGCATCAAAAGGTTTTGCTTTAATCACCGGCGCATCAAGCGGTATCGGCGCTACCTATGCAAGACGTCTGGCGGCGCGCGATTATGACCTGATACTGGTGGCGCGCGACCAGGCGAGGCTGGAGACGCTGGCGCAAACGCTGCGACAGCAGCATAAGACTGAGGTGCGTATTTTGCGCGCCGATCTGACCAAGGCGGAGGATCTGCAACGCGTCGAGCAGGAGCTGCAAAGCAACACGGCGATTACGCTGCTGGCCAATAACGCTGGCATGAGCGTAGACGGCGAGTTTATTGATGCCGACATCGAGCGTATTCACACCATGCTCATGCTGAACGTTATCGCTCCAACCCGTCTGGCGCATGCGGCGGCCAATGCGTTTCGCGCGCGCGGACGCGGCGTGATTATTAACGTCGCCTCGGTGCTCTCGCTGATGCATGAGATGTTCAACGGCGCCTATAACGGCAGCAAATCTTTTGTTCTGACGCTGACCCGCTCTATGCAGCGCGAACTGGAGAACAGCGGCGTGCAGGTGCAGGCGGTATTGCCTGGCGCAACGCGTACCGAGATCTTTGACCGCTCCGGCAAGTCAATTGATGAACTCCCGCCGCAGATGATTATGGAAGTTGAGGATATGGTAGATGCCGCGCTGGCGGGCCTGGAGGCGGGCGAAGCGGTGACCATTCCGGCGCTGGAAGAGATTGCGCTTTGGCAGGATTACGATCGGGCGCGCGGCGCGATGGTACCCTTTTTATCGCTGAGCCAGCCAGCGTCGCGCTACCGCAGTTGAGGATGGCAGTTTGCCGGTGCGGTTGTGGGTAACAGCGGCTTTGATTGCCTGGCTCGCATGCGGGGCTGAATAAAACGGGCCGCATGTTCGGGAAATGTTTAGTTTTATCAAGCACTCATGCGCTGGAGAATTTTTCAGCATCTGGCGGATGAGTGCTGGATCGCTCTAAACAGATACATTATAATCCCCGCTCCGCTGGCCCCTTAGCTCAGTGGTTAGAGCAGGCGACTCATAATCGCTTGGTCGCTGGTTCAAACCCAGCAGGGGCCACCAAATTATCAATGACTTACATCAGAAGCTACAGTTAAGCTGGTTTTCCAGGATACTTATAGGATACTGGTCAGAAGTAAATCAAAGTAGCAATCCTCCCACCCCATCTTTAGCCAATCTCGTCACTCTAAGCTGTTTCAGCTCTAAAGCTACGTAATGATCAGGTCACCTGTGGCATAAAGCTGCTCAGCAGTGCAACGTCCGCTTTGAGTGAAGAGCGGACATTGGCAATTGCACTGCAACTGATGAATGGATTACTAACGTACCAATGTATGTGTGAATCGCCACGGGTTTAACAGACACCTCAGAGTCATTTAAGATGGCTTAAAGAGAGGTGCCCATGAGCGGTAAGCG
>NZ_RYDU01000015.1:0-118056 GCF_003970755.1 Pantoea sp. YU22
ACCGAAGAGCAGGCGGCGTCGCTGGAGCAGACCGCCGCCAGCATGGAGCAGCTGACCGCTACCGTGAAGCAGAACGCCGAGAACGCCCGTCAGGCCTCTCAGCTGGCGCTGAGCGCCTCGGAAACGGCGCAAAAAGGCGGCAATGTGGTGGACGGCGTGGTGAAAACCATGAGCGATATCGCCGGCAGCTCGAAGAAGATTGCCGATATCACCAGCGTCATTGACGGCATCGCCTTCCAGACCAACATCCTGGCGCTGAACGCGGCGGTAGAAGCGGCGCGTGCGGGCGAGCAGGGTCGCGGCTTTGCCGTGGTGGCGGGCGAGGTGCGCAGCCTGGCGCAGCGCAGCGCCCAGGCGGCGAAAGAGATCAAGTCACTGATTGAAGACTCGGTGAACCGCGTCAATGCCGGCTCGCAGCTGGTAGGCACCGCGGGTGAAACCATGAGCGATATCGTCAATGCGGTGACGCGCGTGACCGACATTATGGGCGAAATCGCCTCGGCGTCGGACGAGCAGAGCCGCGGTATCGACCAGGTCGGACAGGCGGTAACGGAGATGGATCGCGTCACACAACAGAACGCCTCGCTGGTGGAAGAGTCGGCAGCCGCGGCAGCCTCGCTGGAGTCGCAGGCCAGCCGTCTGAGCCAGTCGGTGGCGGTCTTCAAGATCCCGCGCGCGGTGGCGGCTGGCGGCACGCGGCATGCCCAGATCGCGGCACCGGTAACCAGCCCAGCTGCGCCGCGCAAGGCGCTGGCCGCACCCGGCAGCGATGCCAACTGGGAAACCTTCTGATCAGGCTAAGCGTACAGGCGCATAGTAATACCGGGCGTTAGCCCGGTATTTTTTTAGCCGTTTCAATGCAATCCAGCCTCACGTTCCGCTTACAAAACCTTCAAAACGGTAAAAACAGCTAAACAGGCTCAGATCTGGCGATATTGCGCCGATAGAGAGCCTGCACGATTTTTTATGACTCCCGGGAAAACGATATGTTGAAACGAATTAAAGTGGTGACCAGCCTGATCGCCGTGCTGGCGATTTTTAGCCTGCTGCAGCTGACGTCGGGCGGGCTGTTCTGGTCTGCGCTTCAGAAAGATAAAGATGCCTTTGCGCTGGCGCAGGTCTCTACCCAAAACGTGACGGCGATGACCGATGCGTGGATCGCGCTTAACCAGACGCGCATCACCCTCAACCGCGCCATGCTGAGGCTGCAGAGCAGCACGGCGGCGCAGATTAACGGCGGTCAGTTAGATCAGCTGGTGCAACAAACGGAACAACAGCTGGCGCAGGCCGATCGCAACTTCAAAATCTATTACGATCTGCCCTCTACGCCCGGCCTTGACGTGGCGCTGCGGGATAAGCTGGAGGCGCAATACGCCAGCTATCACGATGGTCTGGCCGGTATGCTGGAGCGCCTGAAAGCGCGCGATCTGGAAGGGATGTTCCGCTTCAATATCGAACAGATCCAGACCAATATGCAGGATGCCTACAGCGAATGGCGCACGAAGCAGACGATGCTTGCCGCGCAGGGCGCAGAGCAGAATCAGCGTGCGTTTGTGCAGATGATGTGGCTGCTGGCGGCCGTGGCGCTGCTGGTGACCGGCGTGGTCGTCGCCTGCTGGTTTGGCCTGCGACATGTACTGATCCAGCCGCTGCGTCAGCTGCTGACCCATATTCGCACCATTGCGGCGGGCGATCTCACTCAGCCGATTGCGGTGGAAGGACGTAACGAGATGAGCCAGCTGGCGAACGGCCTGCAGGAGATGCAGCAGGCGCTGGTGAGCACCGTCAGCAACGTGCGCGACGGCTCCGACGCCATCCTGAGCGGCGCCAGCGAAATCGCGGCGGGCAACAACGATCTCTCCGCCCGCACCGAAGAGCAGGCGGCGTCGCTGGAGCAGACCGCCGCCAGCATGGAGCAGCTGACCGCCACCGTGAAGCAGAACGCCGAAAATGCGCGGCAGGCGTCGCAGCTGGCGCTGAGCGCCTCGGAAACCGCGCGTAAAGGCGGCGACGTGGTCGACGGCGTGGTGAAAACCATGAGCGAGATTGCGGGCAGCTCGAAGAAGATCGCCGATATTACCGGCGTCATCGACGGCATCGCCTTCCAGACCAACATTCTGGCCCTGAACGCCGCGGTAGAAGCGGCGCGCGCGGGCGAGCAGGGCCGCGGCTTCGCCGTGGTAGCAGGCGAGGTGCGCAGCCTGGCGCAGCGCAGCGCTCAGGCGGCGAAAGAGATCAAGACGCTGATTGAGGACTCGGTAAATCGCGTCAATGCCGGATCGCAGCTGGTAGGCACCGCGGGCGACACCATGGGCGAGATCGTTGGCGCGGTGACGCGCGTAACCGACATCATGGGCGAAATCGCCTCGGCGTCGGACGAGCAGAGCCGCGGCATCGACCAGGTCGGACAGGCGGTAACGGAGATGGATCGCGTCACACAGCAGAACGCTTCGCTGGTGGAGGAGTCCGCCTCGGCGGCCGCGTCGCTGGAAGATCAGGCAAGCCGCCTGAGCCAGTCGGTGGCGGTCTTCAAGATCCCGCGCGCCACCCAGGCGCCGCGCATGCCAGCGCGCGCGCTTACGGCCGCGCCAGCGCGCCCGGCGTTGACTGCGCCCGCCTCTGGCGAAAACTGGGAAACCTTCTAACCTGGAACCCTCTGCCCGCAGGGACGCGGGCCTTTTTATCTCTGCCTGTTTCCGCCCCGATCGCACCCGAATGCGGGCGGCCTCTCTTTTTTAACGCCTGCGGCTTCAATCCCGCCTTAGCCACATAAAGATCCCTTCACTGACGCCGATAACTGATGCGTTCCGCCAACCAATGAGGTGTTTATGTTTAATCGAGTACGCGTTGTCTCTGGCCTGCTGGGTGTGCTGGCGCTGTTTATCCTGCTGCAGCTCGTTTCCGGAAGCGCTTTTTTTAAAACGGTGAAAGCCGACAAAGAGAATTTTGCCTATAACCAGCGTCTCGCGACGTTGCAACAGGCGATGGGCACCTCATGGGTTTCCCTGGTTCAGGCGCGCAACACGCTGAACCGGGCCGGGATCCGCTATCTGCTGGACAGCCAACATGCCGGTTCCGGCGCGACGGTGCAGGATCTGGTAGCGCTGGCCAACGAGGAGCTGAAGGTAGCCGATCAGGGGTTCGCCGACTTTAACGCGAACTTATCTGAACAGGGGAAAACCGCAGATAACGTGGTGGCCCTGCAGGCAAACTACAAAGCCTATCGCGATGCGCTGGCCGAGCTGATCGGCTTTCTCGGCACGGGCAATTTCAAAGGTTTCGTCGACCAGCCTACTCAGGGTTTTCAGGATAAATTCCAGAAAGACTATAACGCCTGGCAGAGTCATAACCAGCTGCTGGCGCAGCAGGGCGTCGAGACCAATAACACCGCTTACGACCACGCCATCATGATGGCGCTCGGCCTGGTGATCCTGTCACTGCTGATAAGTCTGCTGGTCTGGACGGTAATGCGCGGCTCGCTGATCGCTCCGCTGAAGCAGAGCATCGAGCATATCCGCCATATCGCGCGCGGCGACCTGACGCAGCCGGTTACCTTTAGCGTACGCAACGAACTGGGCGATCTGCTCGGGGCGCTGCAGCATATGCAGCAGGAGCTGGCGCGCACCGTCTCTACCGTACGCGACGGCGCAGACGCCATCTATACCGGCGCCAGCGAGATCGCCGTCGGCAATAACGATCTCTCTTCCCGTACCGAAGAGCAGGCGGCGTCGCTGGAGCAGACCGCCGCCAGCATGGAGCAGCTGACCGCTACCGTGAAGCAGAACGCCGAGAACGCCCGTCAGGCCTCTCAGCTGGCGCTTAACGCCTCGGAAACCGCGCAGCAGGGCGGCAAGGTGGTGGATGGCGTGGTGAAAACCATGAGCGACATCGCCGGCAGCTCGAAGAAGATTGCCGATATCACCAGCGTCATCGACGGCATCGCCTTCCAGACCAATATCCTGGCGCTGAACGCGGCGGTAGAAGCGGCGCGTGCGGGCGAGCAGGGCCGCGGCTTTGCCGTGGTGGCGGGCGAGGTGCGCAGCCTGGCGCAGCGCAGCGCTCAGGCGGCGAAAGAGATTAAGTCACTGATTGAGGACTCGGTGAACCGCGTTAATGCCGGCTCGCAGCTGGTAGGCACCGCGGGCGAGACCATGAGCGATATCGTCAGCGCGGTAACGCGCGTGACCGACATCATGGGCGAAATCGCCTCGGCGTCGGACGAGCAGAGCCGCGGCATCGATCAGGTCGGTCTGGCGGTGACGGAGATGGATCGCGTCACACAGCAGAACGCCGCACTGGTGGAAGAGTCCGCTTCGGCGGCCGCATCGCTGGAAGATCAGGCCAGCCGACTGAAACAGGCGGTTTCTGTGTTCAATATCGGTAAAGAATTTGTCGGCCAGGCCGTTAACAGAACTACGGCGTCGAAAAGTCTACGTCTGGATGCGCCAGTAGCGGCTTCCCGCGCGGCGGTCGGTCGTAGCGACGACAACTGGGAAACCTTTTAATCGCCTGGATGGCCGGGTCGGCGGCAACGCCGCCCGGCATAGCAGCAGAATCTAATGAATTAAGTACAGTGCCAGGTGACCTGAAATGAAGAAATCGACGCTACTGGATCAAAACGAAGCGACAACCATGCTCTCGCAGATGGTTCAACGCCTGCCGCTTTCGGATACACACTTTCGTCGTATCAGCCAGCTGATCTATCAGCGAGCTGGCATTGTGCTGGCCGACCACAAGCGCGAAATGGTCTACAACCGTCTGGTGCGTCGTCTGCGCACGCTGAACATTGATGACTTTGGCCGCTATCTGGCTCTGCTGGAGAACGACGTCAACAGCGCGGAATGGCAGGCCTTTATTAATGCGCTGACCACCAACCTGACGGCATTTTTCCGCGAGGCACACCATTTCCCGATTCTGGCGGAACATGCGCGCAAGCGTTCTGGCAGCTTTAACGTCTGGTGCGCGGCGGCCTCGACCGGCGAAGAGCCTTACTCGATCGCGATGACGCTGGCGGAAACGCTGGGCGCCGGACCGGGCAAGTTTCAGGTGCACGCCAGCGATATCGATACTCAGGTGCTGGAAAAAGCGGTCGCCGGCGTCTATCGCCAGGAGGAGCTGCGTACGTTGTCGCCGCAGCAGCTGCAGCGCTTTTTCCTGCGCGGCACCGGCCCGCATGCCGGGATGGTGCGCGTACGCCCGGAACTGGCGCACAGCGTCAGCTTCGCCCAGCTCAACCTGCTGGCGAACGAATGGGCGCTGCCGGGGCCGTTTGATGCGATCTTCTGCCGCAACGTAATGATCTATTTCGATAAAGAGACGCAGGAGAAGATTCTGCGTCGGTTTGTTCCCCTGCTGAAGCCGGGCGGTCTGCTCTTTGCCGGTCACTCAGAGAATTTCAGTCAGATTAGCAAAGAGTTCTGGCTGCGCGGACAAACCGTCTATGGACTGACGAAGGAAAGACGATGAGCAAAATCACCGTAATGTGCGTGGACGACTCCGCGCTGATGCGACAGCTGATGACCGAGATCATCAACAGTCATCCCGATATGGAGATGGTGGCTACCGCGCCCGATCCGCTGGTCGCCCGCGATTTAATCAAGCAGTACGACCCGCAGGTGCTGACGCTGGACGTGGAGATGCCGCGCATGGACGGCCTCGACTTTCTGGAAAAACTGATGCGTCTGCGTCCGATGCCGGTGGTGATGGTCTCGTCACTGACTGGCAAAGGCTCGGAGATAACGCTGCGCGCGCTGGAGCTGGGAGCGGTGGATTTCGTCACCAAACCGCAGCTCGGCATTCGCGAAGGGATGCTGGCCTATAGCCAGATGATCGCCGACAAGATCCGCGCGGCGGCGCGCGCGCGACTGCACGCCCGTCCGACGATGCCGGCGCCGGTGACCTTAAAAGCGGGTCCGCTGCTCAGCAGCGAAAAGCTGATCGCCATCGGCTCGTCGACCGGCGGCACCGAAGCGATTCGCCACGTGCTGCAGCCGCTGCCGCCGACCAGCCCTGCGCTGATGATCACCCAGCATATGCCGCCGGGCTTTACCAAATCCTTCGCCGAGCGCCTCAACAAGCTCTGCCAGATTACGGTGAAAGAGGCGGAAGACGGCGAGCGCATTTTGCCAGGGCACGCCTATATCGCGCCGGGCGCGATGCATATGGAGCTGGCGCGCAGCGGGGCGAACTATGTAGTGAAACTGAATGAAGGGCCGCCGGTGAACCGCCACAAGCCCTCCGTGGATGTGTTGTTCAAATCGGTAGCCATCAACGCCGGACGTAACGCGGTGGGCGTCATCCTCACCGGCATGGGCAACGACGGCGCGGCGGGCATGCTGGAAATGCACCGCGCCGGCGCCTGGACCATCGCGCAGAGCGAAGCGTCCTGCGTGGTATTTGGTATGCCGCGAGAAGCCATCGCCAGCGGCGGTGTGAGCGAAGTCGTGGATTTAGGCAACATCAGCCAGCATATGCTGGCAAAAATTAGCGCCGGACAGGCACTGCGTATTTAACAGGCCCGTCCTGCCGGGCGAGATAACACAGGAGTAATTATGGCTGATAAAAACATGCGCTTTTTGGTGGTTGACGACTTCAACACGATGCGTCGTATTGTGCGTAACCTGCTGAAAGAGCTGGGATTCAATAACGTCGAAGAGGCGGAAGACGGCGTTGATGCGCTCTCTAAACTGCGCGCGGGCGGCTTCGACTTCGTCATCTCCGACTGGAACATGCCGAACATGGATGGCCTGCAGCTGCTGCAGACCATTCGCGCCGACGGCACGCTGGGCCAGCTGCCGGTGCTGATGGTGACCGCGGAAGCGAAAAAAGAGAACATTATCGCGGCCGCGCAGGCCGGCGCCAGCGGTTATGTGGTGAAGCCATTCACCGCCGCCACGCTGGAAGAAAAGTTAGGCAAAATCTTCGAAAAACTGGGTATGTAAGGAGATGTGATGAGCGACCTTCCGAAATCAACTGAGGATGCCGCCACGGCGCAAGACATCATTACCCGGATCGGATCTCTGACTCGCATGCTGCGCGACAGCCTGCGTGAACTGGGACTGGACCAGGCGATTGCCGAAGCGGCGGAGGCGATCCCCGACGCGCGTGACCGTCTGGATTATGTCGTACAGATGACCGCGCAGGCTGCCGACCGCGCCCTTAACTGCGTTGAAGCCGCGCAGCCGCATCAGGACAAAATGGAGGCTGGTGCCAGCCAGCTGAAAGGCCGCTGGGACGCATGGTTTGAGAACCCGATTGAGCTGGCGGATGCCCGTGAGTTGGTTTCGGATACTCGCGAGTTTCTTTCTGCGGTACCGGGACACACCTCATTTACCAACAAGCAGCTGCTCGAAATCATGATGGCGCAGGATTTCCAGGACCTTACGGGTCAGGTGATCAAGCGCATGATGGATGTGATTCAGGAAATTGAGCGTCAGCTGCTGATGGTGCTGCTGGAGAATATGCCGGAAGTCAGCGCCGAGCAGCGTCAGCAAAGCTCGAGCCTGCTGAATGGCCCGCAAATTCATGCCGATGCGCCGGGCATCGTTTCCAGTCAGGATCAGGTAGACGACCTGCTGGACAGCCTGGGTTTCTGAGGCTGGTTTTACCCCCGATCGGGAGGCGCAACGCCTCCCGATCGATACGCGTTTGCCTTATGGCGAAATTAACTCGCTTTTTCCCCGCTTAATCCCCGCTTTAACCGCCGCGTACTTTGGCATGCTGTGCTCAGAATTCCTACCCACTGAGGTTTGTCGTGGCTGAAGAGAGCGACGAGGACAAAACAGAATCGCCCACACCCCACCGACTTGAAAAAGCACGAGAGGAGGGACAGATTCCGCGTTCGCGCGAGCTGACGTCGGTGCTGATGCTGCTGGCAGGTCTCCTGACCCTCTGGCTGGGCGGCACGCTGATGGCGCGCCAGCTGGCCGCGATGGTCGCTTCCGGGCTGCGTTTCGACCACGGCATGGTGAACGACAGCAAGCTAATCATCGGCCATATCAGCAGCCTGGTCGGCCAGGCGGTCATGGCGCTGTTGCCATTGATGGGCGGGCTGGTGCTGGTGGCGATCGCCGCGCCGATGCTGCTGGGCGGTATCGTCATCAGTGGCAAATCGATCAAGATGGATTTTACAAAGCTCAACCCGCTGCCGGGTTTTTCCCGCATGTTCGCCGCCCAGGCCTGGACCGAGCTGTTCAAAGGCATTCTGAAAGCGGTGCTGGTGGGGAGCGTCGGTGGCTGGTACATCTGGTCGCACTGGAGCGAGATGCTGCGTCTGATCAGCCAGTCGCCCTCCAATGCGCTGATGCACGGGCTGGGGATGATCGCCGCCTGCTGTTCGCTGGTGATCCTGGGCCTGATCCCCATGGTGGGCTACGACGTTTTCTGGCAGCTCTACAGCTATTACAAAAAGCTGCGCATGTCGCGCCAGGAGATCCGCGACGAATTCAAACAGCAGGAAGGCGACCCGCACGTTAAAGGGCGCATTCGCCAGGCGATGCGCGCCGCCGCGCGCCGCCGCATGATGGCCGATGTGCCTAAAGCTGACGTTATCGTTACCAACCCGACGCACTACTCCGTGGCGCTGCAGTACAACGAGAAAAAAATGAGCGCGCCGAAAGTCGTGGCGAAAGGGGCGGGCGAGGTGGCGTTAAAGATCCGCGAACTTGCCGCAGAACACCGCATTCCGCTGCTGGAGGCGCCGCCGCTGGCGCGCGCGCTCTACCGGCATACTGAGATTGGTCAGCAGATCCCCGGCGCGCTCTATGCGGCGGTGGCGGAAGTGCTGGCCTGGGTCTGGCAGCTGCGTCGCTGGAAGCGCGAAGGCGGCCTGATCCCGAACAAACCGAAAAACCTGCCGGTTCCGGCAGAGATGGACTTTGCAGGAGAGAAGCGAAACGATGGCTAACCTGGCCGCAAAACTGCGTTTACCGAACAACCTGAAAGAGACACAGTGGCAGGTGCTTGCCGGTCCTGTGTTGATTATGATGATCCTGTCGATGATGGTGCTGCCGCTGCCCGCCTTCATCCTCGATCTGTTGTTCACCTTTAATATCGCGCTCTCGATTATGGTGCTGCTGGTGGCGATGTTCACCCAGCGCACGCTGGAGTTCGCTGCCTTTCCCACCATTCTGCTTTTCTCGACGCTGCTGCGGCTGGCGCTGAACGTCGCCTCGACGCGTATCATCCTGATGGAAGGCCATACTGGCGGCGGCGCAGCTGGACGCGTGGTAGAGGCGTTCGGCCACTTCCTCGTCGGCGGCAACTTCGCCATCGGTATCGTGGTGTTCGTCATCCTGGTGGTCATTAACTTTATGGTTATCACCAAAGGTGCGGGGCGTATCGCGGAAGTGGGCGCGCGCTTCGTGCTGGACGGCATGCCGGGTAAACAGATGGCGATCGACGCCGATCTCAACGCGGGCCTGATCGGCGAAGAGGAGGCGAAAAAGCGACGTACCGAAGTGACGCAGGAAGCAGATTTCTACGGCTCAATGGACGGTGCGAGTAAGTTCGTACGCGGCGACGCCATCGCCGGCATTCTTATCATGGTCATCAATATCATCGGCGGTCTGCTGGTGGGCGTCGTTCAGCACGGTATGGATATCGGCCATGCTGCGGAAACCTACACGCTGCTGACTATCGGTGACGGTCTGGTGGCGCAGATCCCGGCGCTGGTGATCTCCACCGCGGCGGGCGTCATTGTGACCCGCGTCGGCACCGATCAGGATGTCGGCGAGCAGATGGTGGGGCAGCTGTTCAAAAACCCGCGCGTAATGCTGCTGAGCGCCGGCGTGCTCGGCCTGCTGGGCCTGGTGCCCGGCATGCCGAACTTTGTGTTCCTGCTCTTTACCGCCGCACTGCTCGGCCTGGCATGGTGGATGCGCGGCCGCGAGATGGAAGCGAAGAAGAACCCGGAAGCCGCCAGCAGCTCTATCATGAAACCTTCAGATACGCCAGCCAGCACCGAGGCTTCCTGGACCGACGTCCAGCTGGAGGATACGCTGGGGATGGAAGTCGGCTATCGTCTGATCCCGATGGTCGATCACGCGCAGAACGGCGAGCTGCTGGGTCGTATCCGCAGCATCCGTAAAAAGGTGGCGCAGGATGTCGGCTTTCTGCCGCCGGTGGTGCATATCCGCGACAATATGGAGCTGCCGCCCGCGCGCTACCGCATTCTGATGAAAGGGGTCGAGATTGGCAGCGGCGACGCCTATCCTGGCCGCTGGATGGCGATCAACCCGGGAACGGCGGCGGGCACGCTGCCGGGCGAGGCGACTGTCGATCCGGCATTCGGCCTGGCCGCCATCTGGATCGACAGCGCGCTGAAAGAGCAGGCGCAGATCCAGGGCTTTACCGTGGTGGAAGCCAGCACCGTGGTGGCGACGCACCTGAACCATCTGATTGGCCAGTACGCCAGTGAGCTCTTTGGCCGTCAGGAGGCGCAGCAGCTGCTCGATCGCGTCAGTCAGGAGATGCCGAAGCTGACGGAAGATCTGGTGCCGGGCGTGATTACCCTGACCACGCTGCACAAGGTGCTGCAAAACCTGCTGACCGAGCGCGTCTCGATCCGCGATATGCGTACGATTATCGAAACCCTGGCGGAGCACGCGCCAGTGCAGAACGATCCGCAGGAACTGACCAGCGTAGTGCGCGTGGCTCTGGGCCGCGCCATTACGCAGCAGTGGTTCCCTGGCAATGACGAAGTGCAGGTTATCGGCCTTGATACCACGCTGGAGCGTCTGCTGCTGCAGGCACTGCAGGGCGGCGGCGGGCTGGAGCCGGGTCTGGCCGACCGGCTGCTGGAGCAGGCGCAGGCCGCGCTGCAGCGTCAGGAGATGCTGGGCGCGCCGCCGGTGCTGCTGGTCAACCATCCGCTGCGCGCCCTGCTGGCACGCTTCCTGCGCCGCAATCTGCCGCAGCTGGTGGTGCTCTCCAATATGGAGCTGACCGACAATCGCCAGATCCGTATGACCGCCACCATTGGAGGCAAATAATGCGCCGCTGGTGCTGGGGACTGGCGTTGCTGTCGCTGACAGCTTTGCCGCTTTACGCTGCCTCGGGCGCGTGGCAGGCCAGCGTCAGCGGCCCGGCGTTAAGCAACCGTGGCGGCTGGGTCAGATCAAAGCCGCTGCGCGCGCCGCCGGGGATTTCCGGCTCGGTTAATATTATTAACTGGCGTTATCAGCTCACCGGCCCTGCGCCGTCGGGTTTACAGGTCAGGCTGTGCGGCGCGCAGCGTTGCGCCACGCTGGAGGGCAGTAGCGGCGCGACGCGTGAACTGGCGCAGCTCGACGCGGGCGAAACGCTCTATATGGTGTTTGGCGTGGCGGGCAGGGGGGCGTTGCCGCCGGGCCTGCAGGTGCTGAGCAGCGAAGTGATGGTCAATTACCAGAACTAAAAAACCCCGCCGAAGCGGGGTTTTTTGTGGCTCAGACGCAGACGCGGATAGCATGGTCTGATCGCAAAGTCGCTCAAGGCATCCCTGCGCGCTCGGCCCGCGACATCCCTGTCGCGGGACGCTTTGCTCTTCAGTCCATGCTATCCGCTCGCTAAACCTTTTAGCCGTTTGTTACATCCGTTCTACGGTCTTAATACCTAAGGTATCAAGGCCCTGCTTCAGCGTCTTCGCCGTCAGCGCTGCCAGCTGCAGGCGGCTCTGGCGCGTGGCCTCATCTTCCGCGCTGAGGATAGGGCAGTGCTCATAGAAGCCAGAAAAGAGCCCCGCCAGATCGTAGAGATAGGCGCACATAACATGCGGCGTACCGTCGCGCGCCACCTGAATGATGGTTTCTTCAAACTGCAGCAGGCGCGTCGCCAGCTGCGCTTCGCGATCTTCGGTAATTGCCAGTGGCGCGTCAATGCTGTCAACCTCGACGCCCGCTTTACGGAACACCGAGAGCACGCGAGTATAGGCGTACTGCATATAAGGCGCGGTATTGCCCTCAAACGCCAGCATGTTGTCCCAGTCGAAGATGTAATCGGTGGTGCGGCTTTTCGACAGATCGGCATACTTCACGGCGCCGATGCCGACCACTTCCGCCAGCTGCTGCAGCTCCGCTTCATCCATTTCCGGGTTCTTCTCGCGCACCAGCGTCAGCGCGCGATCGTGCGCCTCTTCCAGCAGATCGGCCAGTTTAATGGTGCCGCCGCTGCGGGTTTTGAACGGACGGCCATCTTTGCCCAGCATCATGCCGAAAGCGTGGTGCTCCAGCGGAACAGATTCCGGCACATAGCCCGCCTTGCGAACGATGGTCCATGCCTGCTGCAGATGCTGGTGCTGGCGCGAATCGATGTAGTAAAGCACGCGGTCGGCATGCAGCGTCTCATAGCGATATTTTGCGCAGGCGATATCGGTCGTGGTGTAAAGGTAGCCGCCATCTTTCTTCTGAATGATGACCCCCATCGGCTCGCCTTCTTTATTTTTGAACTCGTCCAGGAACACGACGGTCGCGCCTTCGCTGGTCACCGCCAGCCCTTTGGCGCGCAGATCCTCGACGATGCCCGGCAGCATATCGTTATAGAGGCTTTCGCCCATTACATCCTTGCGCGTCAGGGTCACGTTCAGTCGGTCGTAGATCAGCTGGTTCTGGCCCATGGTAATATCGACCAGCTTCTTCCACATGGCGCGGCAATATTCGTCGCCGCCCTGCAACTTAACGACATAGGCGCGCGCGCGCTCGGCGAAAGCTTCGTCTTCGTCGTAGGTGCGTTTCGCTTCACGGTAGAAGGCTTCGAGGTCAGCCAGCGCGATATCTTCATGATGCTCGTTCTGCTGCTTCTCAAGGTAGGCGATCAGCATGCCGAACTGGGTGCCCCAGTCGCCGACATGGTTGGCGCGGATGACGTTGTGACCAAGAAACGACAGCGTGCGCACCGCGGCGTCGCCGATAATGGTGGAGCGTACATGGCCGACGTGCATCTCTTTCGCCACGTTCGGCGCAGAGTAGTCAACAACGATAGTTTGCGGTTCAACGGCGGCAACGCCCAGGCGCGGCTGCGTTAACGCCAGTTTCGCCTGTGCGGCCAGCCAGTCGCGGTCGAGAAAAATATTGATAAAGCCCGGCCCGGCGATCTCCACTTTGCTGGCGATGCCTTTCAGGTCAAGATGCGTAATCACGCTTTCAGCCAGCTGTCGCGGCGCCTGACCCAGCTTTTTTGCGACGGCCATAATGCCGTTCGCCTGATAATCCCCAAACTGAACCCTGGCGGACTGACGAACCTGGGGGTCGCAGTCGACCGGCGCACCGGCTAAAATCATCGCCTGACTGACTTTTTCGGAAAGAAGAGCCTGAATATTCACCGCATTACCTTCATCTGCTAAAAGGCCCGTCTGCCGCGCAGCGAGCCGTTGTCCTCATCCTGCCGACGCGCCCGCAGGCCGCGCAGAATGGAAAAAAGAAGAGGGGAAGTATACGTGAAATGTCTCGTTGCGTCAGCAGCCGCCGCGCAAGAGAGCGTGCGGGGAAACGGCGTCAGGCCGGTTTCCCGAAACGGAGATTAGCGACGGCGAAGATGACGACGTGGATTTTTGACGCTTTTGTCTTCACGCACCTTCCAGTGGCGGGAAATTGCAAATCCCATCAGTGCGATCAGGACTGCGACAACAATGAGCATGAACATAGAGCCATTCCTTGTAGTTGTGTTAGGTCAAATCTATAAGAAAGGCGGTGTGGCTGCAATTGTTTGGCTGGCAAATAAGAGTTATCTTATTGTATTAATGAATATGATAATTATCAGTAACTTAGGTCACTTTCATCCAGCAACTGCTGGACCTGAAGTCGGGATAAATCCGAATTAAAAGGGCTTATTACGTGGTTTTGCTGCAAAATTACGGTCAAATCGGATGATTCTTAACATCTTATCGCAGCCGAAGCAGGGCTGGCGGGACTTTGTATTTATTAAAAAACTTAAACAAACAGAGACGTTTTATGATTTCCAACCCAACATTTCCCTCTGAATTACAGGACTTAGAGAAGGATCTGGCGCGCTTCAGCGCTTCACTGCAACAATTCGCAGACCGCCTCGGATTAAACTTAGCGGCGCTTGAGGCTGACCATATCGCGGTACGCTGTCATCAAAACAGCACTGCCGAACGCTGGAAAGAAGGACTATTGAAGATCGGAACGCTGTTTTCCGAGGCGATGATAAACGGGCGGCCTGTCTGCCTGTTTAAACTGCATCAGCCACTGCTGCTCAACGGCTGGCAGCTGGACGTTATCGAACTGCCCTGGCCGGGGGAGAAGCGCTATCGCCACGAAGGCTTTGAGCATGTGGAAATTGTGCTGCGCGGCGATCACCAGACGCTGGGCGTGCGCGCGATGGCGCTGCTTAGCGACGATGCGCTGACGCAGCCGGGCATCTCATTCAAAACCAGCTCGCCAAAGGGCGAAAGCGATCGGCTACCTAACCCAACCCTGGCGGTGACCGACGGGCAAACCACGATAAAGTTTCATCCGTGGCGGCTGGAGGAGATTGTCGCCAGCGAGGCGGGTTAAGCGCGCGCGGCGATGGCGGCGCGCAGTCGGATGAGCGCCTCTTCCAGCGTGGCGTGCGTGCAGCCGAAGTTAAAGCGCACAAAGCGGTCGTCGCCGAAATCGCGTCCGGGTGAAAAGCCCAGGCCCCATTTTTCAAAATAGAGCGCCGGGCTGGCGACATCCAGCCCGTGACAGTCTATCCAGCCTAAATAGGTCGCCTCCGGCCGGGCCATCGACAGCCCCGGTAGCGCATTGACGGCGGCATGCAGCCGGTCGCGGCTAATGCGCAGATAGGCGAGCTGCGCGTCCAGCCAGTCATCACCGCCGCGCCAGGCCGCTTCGGCGGCGACCAGCGCCAGAATATCGACCTCGGGCACGATGCCGTAGCGCGCCTGTTTAAAGCGCGCCCGCAGTTCAGCATTGGGAATAATCGCCAGCGAGGCGCCAAGCCCGGCGATATTGAAGCTCTTGGAGGGAGAGATCAGCGTAATACTGCGCTGTGCGGCGTCTTCACTCAGGCTGGCGAAGGGGATATGGCGCGCGCCAGGCTCCAGCAGCAGATCGCAGTGGATCTCATCAGAACAGACGATCAAATCGTGCTGACGGGCAAAGGCCAGCTGCGCTTCCAGCTCGTCGCGGCGATAGACCGTACCGCCGGGATTTTGCGGGTTGCACAACAGTAACAGCTTCTCTTTGCCGTTAAGCAGGGACGCCGCCTGGCTGAGGTCAACTACCCAGCGTCCCGCCTGCAGCGTCAGCGGCACATGGATCTGCTCGCGCTCCGCCAGCTTTGCCGCGCCGCGAAACGGCGGATAAATGGGTGAAGGGGCGATCGAACGCTCATCGGGCAGGGTCATGGCGCGCACCGTCAGATTAAGCCCGCTCACCACGCCGGGCAGCACCACAATCCACTCCGGCTCTACTTTCCACTGGTAGCGCTGCTCAAAGCGCGCGATCGCCGCCTCTGTCAATCCCGTTGGTCGCCCGCCATAACCAAAAACGCCATGATCGGCGCGGTTTTTTATGGCCTCGATAATGCACTCCGGCGAGCGAAAATCGGTGTCCGCTACCCACAGTGGAAGCACATCCTGGTCACTATATTTGTTCCATTTCAGGCTATCGCTGTGACGACGGTCTATCCGTTGGTCAAAATTAAATGCCATGTGCTGTTTTCCACGTAAACTGATTTTGTAATCAGACTATCTTATCGCCCTGTGTCGAGCCAGACGTCATGAAAGGAGGAACTGATGACCACACTGGAAATTTGCTGCTACGGCGTGGATTGCGCCATGACGGCGCAGCAGGCCGGCGCCGACCGCGTTGAGCTGTGCGCCGGACCGCGCGAAGGCGGCCTGACGCCTTCCGCCGGTTCACTGGAGGCGGCACGACGTGAAATATCGATTCCGGTTCATCCTATCGTCCGACCGCGCGGCGGCGACTTTTGCTATACCGCGCGTGAATTCGAAATCATGAAATCCGACGTGGCGAGAATATGCGAAATGGGATTTCCTGGCTTGGTGATTGGCATGCTGGATGAGGAGGCGCATATCGATCGCTCGCGCATGCGGCAGATTATGGCGCTGTGCGACGGTGTACAGGTGACGTTTCATCGCGCTTTCGACCTGTGCCACAGTCCAAACCGCGCGCTGGAAGAATTAACGGCGCTGGGTGTGGCGCGCATTCTGACCTCCGGCCAGCAGCAGAGCGCGGAAAACGGAATTGCTTTATTAAGGGAACTTAATGAACAGAGCGAAGGTCCAATCATTATGGCTGGTGCTGGCGTACGCCTCAGTAACCTGCAAAAGTTCCTGGACAGCGGACTTAGCGAGGTTCACAGCTCTGCCAGCCGCCTCGTAACCTCACCGATGCGTTACCGTAAAGCCGGTGTCTCCATGTGTTCCGAAGCCGAAATGGATGAGTTCAGCCGTTACTGCGTGGATAGCGATGTGGTGGAAGCCATGAAAAGCGTGATGCAGCTCAATACCGTCAGGGTAGCCTGAATCACCACAGATTTTGCCGCGCAGCACGCCTTATGACGTGATGTTTGCAAGTACCAAACCCCAGCCATCTTGCTGGGGTTCTTTTTATCCGCGGTTAAATATTTTCTGCCGGGCGCAGGTTGCCGCCGTCTTTCCCTCAGGGTTTGGTTCCAGGCTGTCGCGCCTTTTTCAGGATAATTTTGCTCAAACCTCACCAGAGTGCGCCAGTTGCCGCCAATAAGGTTACACTCAGGTTATTGAGATCTCTGGGAGTTACACCATGAAACGCTCTCTGATTGCGGCGCTTACTCTGGGTTCGCTTTTCGTCTCCCACTCGCTGTGGGCCGCTGCCTGCGGCCCACACAGCAAGGCCGTAGCCAGCAGCAACAGCTGGATTATGCTGGGCGGCAGCGCCAAAGGCGCGGTGCGGCAGGTCATCGCTGGCGAGTTCGGCAAAGATGTGGATTCGCAAAAACGGGTGCTGGGGCAGTTCGATCCCTGCGGTATTTTGCTGGTTGCCGACGTCACTTTCGATAAAAAAGAGCACAACGTCACCCTGAGCATGGAGCAACATATCGCGCGCGTGCAGGGCGGCTGGGTGGCGGAGTACGCCTATCTGGTAAAGGTGCTGAAAGAGGGGAAAGAGCAGGTGGTCGATAACCGCCAGGGCACGATTAGCTGGCTTACCGGCCGACACGGCAATATCGTCACCGCGTCCGATAAATTCACCAGCATGGGCAAAAGCGGCTTTACCGATACGACCTATCGCTACGACGCACAGCTGCGGCTGACGAAAAGCGTTTCGCGCGGCACCGATGCGTTGACCAACGGCGAAAGCAGCTGGCACTGGAATCCGCAGGGGCAGGTCGTCAGCGCGGTAACGGCGCGCAGTAAAGATCGTTATACCTACGATAAAAACTTCCGTGAATGGCAGCTACACGGCACCGCCACCACGCCGGTCAGCTCGCTGCGAACGGTCGATGAGTGTCAGCTGTGGGATGAGGTCGGTAACTGCACCTTAAGCTATCTGCATGAAACCGAAATATTCGAGAAAGGCACGATTGAGCGGCACCTCAGCGCCGCCTACAAATATCAATACTGGGATCGTCCTGCCGAGGCGGAGTAGTGCGCAAAATGCGCCTGTCGCGCTGCTATCGCCTGAAAAATTTGTTAGGGTAAGCGGCAATATTTCAGGGAGATGCTCATGACCGCCACCTTACTTTTCTCGTTTCTCTTCGCCATTACCATTTTGACGCTGACGCCGGGCTTTGATACGGCGCTGGTGCTGCGTACCGCCGCCGCGCAGGGCTGGCGACGCGCCAGCGCAACGGCCCTCGGCATTAATCTCGGCTGTCTGGTGTGGGGCGTAGCGGTAGGCTTTGGCCTCGGCGCGCTGCTGCTGGCGTCGGAAATGGCCTATAACCTGTTGAAGTGGGTCGGCGCGGCCTATTTGCTCTATCTCGGCGTCAAACTGCTGCTTAATCCCCGGACGCAGGCGCAGGATGAAACGGCAGCCGAAGTGGCACAGCAGAGCTATTTCAGCTGCTTTAACCGCGGCCTGTTCGGCAATCTGCTTAATCCAAAAATCGGCGTGTTTTACGTCACCTTTATGCCGCAGTTTATTCCGGCGGGCGCGTCGGTGGCCCTCTGGTGCAGCCTGATGGCGCTGATGCATGTTGCGATTGGCCTGCTGTGGAATGCCGTACTGATCGGCGGCAGCCACTACTTCGCCGCACACCTGCGCCGCCCGGCGGTGCTTAAAGTGATGGACCGCCTGACGGGCATGGTGTTTATCGGCTTCGCGGCGAAGCTGGCACTCTCTCGCCGCTAAGGCTCAGGGTTTGGTGGCGACCAGCACCGCGCGCAGCGGCGCCGGGTAGCCTTCCACCGTTTTGCTGGCGTCTTGCGGGTCGAGGAATTCCGCCAGCGATTCGCTGGTCATCCAGCTGGTGCGGCGCTGCTCGTCGGTGGAGGTTATCGCATAGTCGACAATCTTCACGTCGACAAAGCCGCACTTCTCCAGCCAGCTCTTCAGCGCCAGCGCCGAAGGAATAAAGTAAACGTTACGCATCTGCGCGTAGCGTTCCCCAGGCACCAGCACATCCCGCTCATCTCCTTCGATCACCAGCGTTTCCAGCACCAGCTCGCCGCCGCTTACCAGCTGATTTTTCAGCTGAAGCAGGTGATCGAGCGGCGAACGGCGATGATAGAGCACGCCCATAGAGAAAACGGTATCGAACGCCTGCAGCGTCGGCAGCTGCTCAATGCCGAGCGGCAGCAGATGGGCGCGTCGGTCGTCGCCCAGCAGCTTGCGCACCGCTTCGAACTGGCAGAGGAAGAGCTGCATCGGATCGATGCCGACCACCAGATGTGCGCCTGCGCCCACCATGCGCCACATGTGATAGCCGCTGCCGCAGCCGACGTCCAGCACGGTTCGACCCGCCAGCGACGAGATGTGCGGCGCGACGCGCTGCCACTTCCAGTCGGAACGCCATTCTGTATCGATCTCAGTGCCGTAGAGCGAATAGGGGCCTTTACGCCACGGCATCAGGTTGCGCAGCAGTTTCTCGATGCCCTGACGCTGACGGTCGCTGAGATCGTCGTGGTGCGCGCTGACGCTGTGCAGCAGGTCAAGCTGCTGCGGCTGCAACAGCGGCAGGTGCTCAACCGACCTCTCCCAGTTGCGGAACAGGCCATGCAGGTTCTCTTTCTGCCAGGCGGCGATCTGCGCCGGCAGCACTTCCAGCCAGCTGGCGAGGGGGCCAATGGCGATTTGCTGATAAAAACGACCAAACTCAATCATTTCAACGCCACCAGCGAACCGAAGTTAAAGCACTGGAACCAGAGTTCCGCGTGAGAGAAGCCCGCCTGTTTCAGGCGCGCTTTATGCGTCTCCACGCTGTCGGTCAGCATCACATTCTCCAGCATGCTGCGCTTCTGGCTGATCTCCAGCTCGCTGTAGCCGTTGGCGCGTTTAAAGTCATGATGCATATTGAACAGCAGCTCGCCTACTTCAGCGTCTTCAAAGCTGAACTTCTCCGACAGCACCAACGCGCCGCCGGGCTTCAGCCCCTGCCAGATTTTCTCCAGCAGCTGCAGGCGCGCAGGCGGTTCGAGAAACTGCAGCGTGAAGTTAAGCACCACCAGCGAGGCGTTTTCGATGGCGATGTCGCGGATATCGGCTTCGATGACGTTAACCGGCGTCTCGGCGCGAAAGGCGTCGATATGACGGCGGCAACGCTCGACCATAGCAGGGGAGTTATCCACGGCGATGATGGTGCAGCCGGGCGCTTTGATATTACGGCGAACCGAGAGCGTTGCGGCGCCAAGCGAGCAGCCCAGATCGTAGACCTGGCTGTCGGGCGTGACGAAACGCTCGGCCAGCATGCCGATCATCGAGATAATATTGGAGTAGCCGGGCACGGAGCGCTGAATCATATCGGGGAAGACTTCAGCCACGCGCTCGTCAAAGGTCCAGTCGCCCAGCTTATCGATGGGGGCGGAAAATAGCGTATCGCGGTCAGACATAGTAAATCCGGAAAGACAACGGAAAGGGCGCTATTCTGGCAGAAAGTGCGGCGGGCTGCACCCTTTACCCCCGCAGCCGGTTAATGCAGCGTCAGCACCAGATCCCAGGGCAGATAGATAAGATTAAACACCGCCATGCCGCACAGCGCAAACAGCGTCAGCATCATGCCATACTTGCGCCCGGCGAGCGCGCTGCGGCGCAGCCCCTGCGCATGAATGACCCGCCCGGCGAAAAAGATCAGACCGGTGAGATGCACCATCCAGATATCGGCGCCGTTCATCTCCATCATCACCAGCAGCAGCAGCGCCAGCGGAATGGTTTCTATGGCGTTGCCGTGAATGCGTATCGCCACGCGCAGATCGTGAAAGCCCCCGTCGCCGAAAGCGACCCGATAGTGACGACGATAGCGCACCACGTCCAGCGCGAACTTCATCACCATCAATACGCCCAGTACCACATATAACGCGCTAATCATGTTTATCCTCTTTTATCAGAACAGCGACGCCTGCTGCGGCCAGGCGGGGCCGCTGCCGATAGCGGCGTCGATAGCCTGCAGCTGCGGCCATAAACGCTGCACCAGCGGAAACACCTGGCCCATATCCGGCGTGTGGATAAAGAACAGCGCATCGCCCTCTGCCTGCCATTGTGCCAGCTTTTCGCGCCAGACCTGAAAATATCGGTCGCTCTCGTCAACGTCGTCGCTGCCGATAAAGCGCACCATCGGCAGCTCGCCGGTACGCACCGCATGAGGAGGCACGCGCGGCTTTTGCTCGCGCGCATGCAGGGCTGCGGGGCTTTGCGATGTTGAGGCGTGCACCGGACGGCTGTCTAAAATCACCCGGTTGACGCCGCGCGCCTGCAGGCCCTGATTAAGCGCGCGCTCCGCCTCGCCCTTGGCGAAAAAAGCGGCGTGGCGCACTTCGACGCCATAGCTGAAGCGGCGCGGCAGACCATCGAGAAAGCGCCAGAGATCGGCAAGCTGCGCGGGCGAAAAGGTGGCAGGCAGCTGCAGCCAGTACTGTCCGATGCGGTCGGCCAGCGGATCGAGCAGACGCAAAAAATCACTCAGCAGGTCGTCGGTGTGCTGAAGCTGCGCCCGATGGCTGATGGTCTGCGGAAACTTAAAGCAGAAGCGGAAGTCGTCATGGGTCATATCGCGCCAGCGCTGAACGGTGTCGGGCGCGGGCAGCGCATAAAGCGTGGTGTTGCCCTCCACGCAGTGGAACAGACGGGCATAATCAGCCAGACTCTCAATGCCCCAGCGTTTCCAGTGCGAATGCTGCCACTGCGGCAGGCCAATACGAAGGGTCACGGCCTCTCCTTTCCTGTGAACGTTGCTCTCTAGAGTAGCCTGTTTAGCCGGGGGAGGAAAAACAGACGACGAAATGCGCGGTTTGGCGCGGCTCTACTTATCCTGCCTGCCTTTTTCCATTATAATGGCCGCCTTTTTTGCGGCAGCATCTCAAATGGTTACGCGGCCTGATGCTGCAGGCAGCAGCGGCAAAGTTAAAAGGATACGTTATGCGTACAGAATATTGCGGACAGCTCAATCTGTCTCATGTGGGTCAGCAAGTCACTCTTTGCGGCTGGGTCAACCGCCGTCGCGATCTGGGAAGCCTGATTTTTATCGACATGCGCGACCGCGAAGGTATCGTGCAGGTCTTCTTCGATCCCGATCGTCAGGAGGCTTTTCAGCTGGCGTCTGAGCTGCGCAACGAATTCTGCATCCAGATCACCGGCACCGTTCGCGCACGCGACGAGAAGAACAAAAATGCCGAGATGGCCACGGGCGAAGTAGAAGTGTTCGCTGAGGCGCTGACCATTATCAACCGCGCCGAACCGCTGCCGCTCGATTCCAATCAGATCAACAGCGAAGAAGCGCGTCTGAAGTACCGCTACCTCGATCTGCGCCGTCCTGAAATGGCGCAGCGCCTGAAGACCCGCGCGAAGATTTCCAGCTTTGTGCGCCGCTTTATGGACAGCGAAGGCTTCCTGGATATCGAAACCCCGATGCTGACCAAGGCGACGCCGGAAGGCGCGCGCGACTATCTGGTGCCGAGCCGCGTGCATAAAGGCAAATTCTATGCGCTGCCGCAGTCGCCGCAGCTGTTTAAACAGCTGCTGATGATGTCTGGCTTCGATCGCTACTATCAAATCGTGAAGTGTTTCCGCGATGAAGACCTGCGCGCTGACCGCCAGCCGGAATTTACCCAGATCGATATCGAAACGTCGTTTCTCACCGCGCCGCAGGTGCGTGAGATCAACGAACGCATGATCCGCCAGCTGTGGCAGGAAGTAAAAGGGGTCGATCTCGGCGAGTTCCCGCAGATGACCTTTGCCGAAGCGATGCGTCGTTACGGTTCCGACAAGCCCGATCTGCGTAACCCGATGGAGCTGGTGGACGTCGCCGATCTGCTGAAAAATGTTGAATTCCAGGTGTTCGCCGGTCCGGCCAACGACGCCAAAGGCCGCGTCGCCGCGCTGCGCGTGCCTGGCGGCGCGCAGCTGAGCCGCAAGCAGATTGACGAATACGGCAAATTTGTAGAGATCTACGGCGCGAAAGGGCTGGCGTGGATGAAGGTTAACGCGCGCGCTGACGGCCTCAACGGCGTACAGAGCCCGGTAGCTAAATTCCTCAACGAAGAGATCGTAGAGGCGATTCTGAGCCGTACCAGCGCCGCTGACGGCGATCTGATCTTCTTCGGTGCCGATCGTGCCAAAGTGGTGGCGGACGCGCTGGGTGCGCTGCGCCTGAAAGTGGGCCGCGATCTGCAGATTACCAACGACAGCGCCTGGGCGCCGCTGTGGGTGATCGATTTCCCGATGTTCGAAGAGGATGATGAAGGCGGTCTGGCGGCGATGCACCATCCGTTTACGTCGCCGAAAGAGATGACGGCAGAAGAGCTGGCGGCCGATCCGCTGAGCGCGGTCGCGAACGCTTACGATATGGTCATCAACGGCTACGAAGTGGGCGGCGGTTCCGTACGTATCCACAGCGGCAAAATGCAGCAGGCAGTGTTCACCATTCTGGGTATTGAAGAGCACGAGCAGCGCGAGAAATTCGGCTTCCTGCTCGACGCGCTGAAATATGGCACGCCGCCGCACGCGGGCCTGGCTTTCGGTCTGGATCGTCTGACCATGCTGCTGACCGGCACTGAGAACATCCGCGACGTGATCGCCTTCCCGAAAACCACTGCGGCGGCCTGTCTGATGACCGAAGCGCCAAGCGAAGCTAATCCGGCTGCGCTGGCAGATCTGGGCATTCAGCTCGCGCCGAAGAAAGAAAAGTCAGAGAATAAGTAATGGGCTATAAACATCCGGTATCGGTTCTGGTAGTGATTTTCGCGCAGGATACCGGCCGGGTGTTAATGCTGCAGCGTCGCGATGACAGCGGCTTCTGGCAGTCGGTCACCGGCAGTCTGGAGGCGGGGGAAACCCCGCTGCAGGCGGCGCGGCGCGAAGTGCTGGAAGAGCTGGCCATCGACGTTGCGGGTGAAAAGCTGGCGCTGGAAGATTGCCATAAAGAGATCGAATTCGAGATCTTTCCGCACTATCGCCATCGCTACGCGCCAGGCGTGACGCACAATCGCGAACACTGGTTCCGCCTGGCGCTGCCTGCCGAGCGGCAGCCGACGCTCAGCGAGCATCTCGCCGCGCGCTGGCTCGATCCCGCCGCTGCCGCAGCCCTTACCAAGTCCTGGAGCAATCGCCAGGCGATTGAAGAGTTTATTTAGCTGCCCGCCGTGTCTGTTCCGGCGGCATTCTGGATCGTAAAAAATTGGCGCACTCCCACCGGAGTGCACCTTGAGACTTAAACAGTCAGGCGTTATCAGCGCCGCGAGGTTGTTCACCGCCAGCGCAGCAGCCAAAGCGTACTTCTGTACGCGAGGATGACTCGCAAAGCTCGCCCCTTCAGGGGCGTTCAAGTTGTAAACAACTTGTGCGAGCACGGCCGGGGAAGAAAATCGCAAGCAAGATAGCCTGTACGATGCCTAAACTGGAGAAAAGATCTAATGGCTGGTCATAGTAAATGGGCGAATACCAAGCACCGCAAGGCGGCTCAGGACGCCAAGCGCGGTAAAATTTTCACCAAAATTATTCGTGAACTGGTTACTGCCGCGAAACTCGGCGGCGGTGACGCAGCGTCCAACCCGCGTCTGCGCGCCGCCATGGACAAAGCCCTGTCCAACAACATGACGCGTGACACCATGAACCGCGCTATCGCGCGCGGCGTGGGCGGCGAAGATGATTCCAATATGGAAACCATCATCTATGAAGGTTACGGTCCTGGCGGTTCGGCGGTGATGGTGGAGTGCCTCAGCGACAACCGCAACCGCACCGTAGGCGAAGTGCGTCACGCCTTCACCAAAACCGGCGGCAACCTGGGCACCGACGGTTCGGTCTCCTACCTGTTCAGCAAGAAGGGCGTCATCTCCTTCGCGCCGGGCCAGGATGAAGACAGCGTAATGGAAGCGGCGCTGGAAGCGGGTGCAGAAGATGTGGTGAGCTATGACGACGGCGCGATCGACGTCTTTACCGCATGGGAAGAGCTGGGCGCGGTGCGCGATGCGCTGGAAGCTACCGGCCTGAAAGCGGATACCGCCGAAGTCTCGATGATCCCCTCTACCAAAGCGGAACTGGATGCCGAAACTGCGCCGAAGCTGCTGCGCCTGATCGACATGCTGGAAGACTGCGACGACGTGCAGGAAGTCTACCATAACGGCGAAATCTCCGACGAGGTTGCGGAAACGCTGTAATGGCGTTCCCGTTTAGCCTGCACACCGGAGACGCGGCATGGCGATAATTCTGGGCATCGATCCCGGCTCGCGCGTGACCGGCTACGGTGTGATTCGTCAAACCGGCCGCCAGCTCACTTACCTGGGCAGCGGCTGTATCCGCACCAATACCACGGAGTTGCCGGCGCGTCTGAAGCTGATCTATGCGGGCGTCACCGAGATCATCACGCAGTTCTCGCCGGACTTCTTCGCTATCGAGCAGGTCTTTATGGCGAAGAATGCCGATTCGGCGCTCAAGCTGGGGCAGGCGCGCGGCGCAGCGATCGTCGCGGCGGTGAATCTCGATCTGCCGGTGTTTGAGTATGCCGCGCGTCAGGTGAAGCAGACTGTCACCGGCACCGGCGGGGCGGAGAAGAGCCAGGTACAGCATATGGTGCGCACCTTGCTCAAGCTGCCTGCCAATCCGCAGGCGGACGCCGCCGATGCGCTGGCGATCGCGATTACGCACTGCCACGTCAGCCAGAACGCGACGCGCATCAGCGACACTAAACTGCTGCTGACGCGCGGGCGTCTGCGTTCAGGCTAACCGGCTGCGCGGGTTTTCCCTGACGACGGTCGGGCCGACAAGCCGGAAAGTGCGCTAAGTCGATAAATTCAGGCTGGATATTCATCCAGCCTTTTTTATGTTATAAATCCCGCCACATTCGTTGATTAAGGAAGCGTTCAGGTGATAGGTCGTTTACGGGGCAATATTCTGGAAAAGCAGCCGCCGCTGGTGCTGATTGAAGCGCACGGCGTGGGTTATGAAGTGCATATGCCGATGACCTGTTTTTATGAGCTGCCTGAACTTAACCATGAGGCGGTGATCTTTACCCACTTTGTGGTGCGTGAAGACGCGCAGCTGCTGTTCGGCTTCAACAACAAACAAGAGCGCGCGCTGTTTCGCGAGCTGATTAAAACCAACGGCGTCGGCCCTAAGCTGGCGCTGGCGATCCTCTCCGGCATGTCGGCGCAGCAGTTCGTGACGGCGGTGGAGAAAGAGGAGATTGCCGCGCTGATCAAACTGCCGGGCGTCGGCAAGAAAACCGCTGAGCGCCTGGTGGTCGAGATGAAAGACCGCTTTAAAGGGCTGCATGGCGATCTCTTCTCCGGCGAATCCGCCTTTACCCTTACCGCGCCAGATGCCGAGCCTGCAGGCAATGATGCTGAGGCGGAAGCGGTTGCGGCGCTGGTGTCGCTGGGTTATAAACCGCAGGAAGCCAGCCGCATGATCAGTAAGGTTGGCAAGCCTGACGCAGACTGCGAAACCCTGATCCGGGAAGCGCTGCGCGCCGCCATTTGAGGTAAGTCATGATTGAAGCCGACCGTCTGGTCTCCGCCGCCAGCTATAACGAAGAAGAGAATCTCGACCGCGCTATTCGCCCTAAACTGCTGTCGGAGTATGTGGGCCAGCCGCAGGTGCGCGAACAGATGGAAATTTTCATCAAGGCGGCGAAACTGCGCGGCGATGCGCTGGATCACCTGCTGATTTTCGGCCCGCCAGGGCTGGGGAAAACGACGCTGGCGAATATTGTCGCCAACGAAATGGGCGTCAATTTACGCACCACCTCTGGTCCGGTGCTGGAGAAGGCGGGCGATCTGGCAGCGATGCTGACCAACCTCGAGCCGCACGACGTGCTGTTTATCGATGAGATCCACCGCCTGTCGCCGGTAGTGGAAGAGGTGCTTTATCCGGCGATGGAAGATTATCAGCTGGATATTATGATTGGCGAAGGCCCGGCTGCGCGCTCTATCAAGCTCGATCTGCCGCCCTTTACGCTGATTGGCGCCACCACGCGTGCCGGTTCGCTCACCTCGCCGCTGCGCGACCGCTTCGGCATCGTGCAGCGCCTGGAGTTTTATAACGTGCCGGACCTGCAGCACATCGTCAGCCGCAGCGCCGCCTGTCTGGGCCTGCCGCTGAGCGAAGAAGGCGCGCTGGAAGTGGCGCAGCGCTCGCGCGGCACGCCGCGTATTGCGAACCGCCTGCTGCGCCGCGTGCGCGACTTCGCTGAGGTGCGCGCCAACGGCGAGATGAGCGGCAACGTCGCGGCCAGCGCGCTCGACATGCTTAACGTTGACAGTGAAGGCTTCGATTATATGGATCGCAAGCTGCTGCTGGCGATTATCGACAAGTTCACCGGCGGGCCGGTAGGGCTGGATAACCTGGCGGCCGCCATCGGCGAAGAGCGGGAAACCATTGAAGATGTGATTGAGCCCTTCTTGATCCAGCAGGGCTTTATTCAGCGCACGCCGCGCGGCCGTATGGCCACGCAGCATGCCTATCGCCACTTTGGCATAGCGCGTAACGAGTAATCAGACGGCGGGTTTGCGCGCCATGCTGAGGATAAACAGCAGCGCGGCGCTCAGCACCACCGATGGACCGGCAGGCGTATCGTAGAAGGCGGAGAAGGTGAGGCCGCCCGATACGGCGAGTATGCCGACAATCACCGCCAGGCCCGCCATCTGCTCCGGCGAGCGCGAAAAGCGGCGCGCCGTCGCGGCGGGAATAATCAGCAACGAGGTGATGATCAGCGCGCCGACGAATTTCATCGCTACGCCAATGGTCAACGCCGTCACCAGCATCAGGATCAGGCGGGTGCGCTGAATATTGACGCCATCCACCTGCGCCAGCTCCGGACTGATGGTCATCGACAGCAGCGCGCGCCACTGCCACGCCATCACCGCCAGCACCAGGATCACGCCCGCGCCCATCATCCATAAATCATCAGGCGTGACCGCCAGCAGATCGCCGAACAGATAGGCCATCAGGTCGACGCGCACGTTCGACATCAGGCTGACCACCACCAGACCCAGCGACAGCGCGCTGTGCGCCATAATGCCCAGCAGGGTATCGATCGCCAGGTGCGGCCGACGCTCAAGGAATACCAGCCCCAGCGCCAGGCAGACGGTCACCAGGATAACGGCATAGTAGGGATTGATGTTCAGCAGCAGGCCAAAAGCGACGCCCAGCAGCGAAGCGTGCGCCAGCGTATCGCCGAAGTAGGACATTTTGCGCCAGACCACGAACGATCCCAGCGGCCCGGCCGCCAGCGCCAGCATCACGCCGCCCAGCCAGCCCGGTAATAACAACTCAATCATGATGGACCCTGTTTTCTGCGTAGCACGATACGTCCCTGAAGATCGTGACGATGATTATGGTGATGACGGTAAATAGCCAGCTGCTGCGCGCCGCTCGGGCCGAACATGGCGATAAATTCCGGATGCTGCGACACCGCCTCCGGCGTGCCGGAGCAGCAGATATGGTGATTCAGGCAGAGCACCTCATCGGTTTTTGCCATCACCAGATGCAGATCGTGGGAGACCATCAGCACGCCGCAGTTAAGCTCGTGGCGCAGCTGGTCGATCAGATCGTAAAGCGCCACCTGGCCGTTCACGTCGACGCCCTGCGTCGGTTCGTCCAGCACCAGCAGCTGCGGCTGATTGAGCAGGGCGCGCGCCAGCAGCACGCGCTGCGTTTCTCCGCCCGAGAGCTTTTGCAGCGGCGCTTTCAGCAGATGACCAGCCTGCACGCGCTTTAGCGCCGGCAGCACGTCGGCGCGTTTCGCACCGCGGGTCAGCAGCATAAAACGCTCAACGGTGACCGGTAGCGTCGGATCGATATGCAGTTTTTGCGGCACATAGCCAATGCGCAGCGCCGGGTCGCGCTTCACCTGACCTGAGGTCGGCTCCAGCAGTCCCAGCACCACGCGCACCAGCGTGGATTTCCCGGCGCCGTTAGGGCCGAGCAGCGTAAGGATGCGTCCGGGCATCAGTGTCAGGCTAATGCCTGACAGCACGGGACGGCGTGCAAAATGCACAGAGATGTTTTCAAGCGTGACGAGTGAGGTCATGTTATTTACAGGTTGCGCAGAATTTCGAATGTTATAATATCACATCCCATCCCCAGGTCACGATGGAATGATGCATTATGTTACACATTAATAAGCGTACAGTTTTTACCCTTTCTGCGCTGGCGCTGGCCGCCTCGCTCTCTCTTCCTGCGCAGGCGAATGTCGTCGCCTCGATTAAGCCTTTGGGGTTTATCGCCGCCGCCATCGCTGATGGCGTCACGCCGGTGGATGTGCTGCTGCCGGATGGCGCCTCCGAACACGATTACTCGCTGCGTCCTTCTGACGTAAAACGTATAAAAAACGCAGACTTAGTGGTGTGGATCGGCCCGGAAATGGAGGCATTTATGACAAAGCCAGCCGCTGAATTACCCGCCAGTAAAAACCTTGAAATCGCCGATATGCAGGCGGTTAAGCCGCTGCTGCTGAAGGGTGGCGAAGACGACGATGACGATCACGACGCCGCCGCGCACCAGGGCGATGAAGCGCATGATGAAGCGGGACATCAACATCATCACGGAGAGTTTAATATGCATCTCTGGTTGTCGCCGCAAATATCCAGGCTAGCGGCGGTTGCAATCCATAGCAAATTATTGGAACTTATGCCCGAAAGCAAAGCCAAACTTGACGCTAATCTCCAGCAGTTCGAAAGCGAACTGGCGGTTACCGACAAGCACATTAGCGCGCAACTCGCGCCGGTCAGCAACAAAGGGTATTTCGTTTTTCATGACGCTTACACCTATTTTGAAAAACACTACGGCCTCTCGCCCAGCGGGCATTTTACCGTAAACCCTGAAATTCAGCCGGGCGCACAGCGTCTACATCAAATTCGAACACAGTTGGTTGAGCAGAAGGCCGTTTGCGTCTTTGCTGAGCCACAATTCAGGCCAGCCGTCATCGATGCGGTTGCCCGCGGAACGCAAGTGCGCAAAGGCACACTGGATCCGCTGGGGACGAATATCAGCCTTAGTCAGGACAGCTATGTGAAGTTTCTTTCACAGCTGTCAGGTCAGTATGCGAGCTGCCTGAATGGAGCATGAGGAATAGGTAAAAGTGCAGCAGATAGCCCGCTCTGTCGCCCTCGCATTTAACAATTTGCCGCGCCCCCACCGCGTTATGCTGGGGACTTTAACCGTTGCTACTCTGGCCGTCGCCGTCTGGCGGCCTTATATCTACCATCCCGCCGATGATGCGATGCCGATCGTTAAAAGCATCGAACTGGATAAAAATCAACTGCGTACGCTGCTGCCAGAGGCCAGCGAACCGATCGATCAGACCACCTCCGAACCTGAAGAGGAACTGCCCGGCGACGACATCGACAGCGATGTGCCGGACGTAGCGGGAACGCATGAATATACCGTCTCTTCCGGCGATACGCTGAGCAGCGCCCTGAATCAGTACGGCATCGATCTGGGCGACATCAACGCGCTGGTGAGCAGCGATAAAGAGCTGCGCAACCTGCAGGTCGGCCAGCAGCTGAGCTGGACCTTAACCGATGACGGCGCTTTGCAGTCTCTCACATGGGATATCAACCGTCGTGAAACCCGCGTCTATCAGCGCGGTGATAACGGCGCATTCACCATGCAGACCAAAATGCAAAAGGGTGAGTGGCAGAACAGCGTATTAAAAGGCGAGGTGCATGGCAGCTTCGCCAGCAGCGCGCAGCGTGCCGGCCTGACCAGCAGCGAAGCCAGCGCGGTGATCAAAGCGCTGCAGTGGCAAATGGATTTCCGCAAGCTGCACTCTGGAGATGAGTTCAGCGTGCTGATGTCGCGTGAAATACTCGACGGCAAGAGCGCGCAGAGCCAGCTGCTTGGGGTGCGCCTGCGCTCCGGCGACAAAGACTACTACGCTTTCCGCGCCGAAGATGGCAAGTTCTACGATCGCAACGGTTCCGGTCTGACGCGCGGCTTTATGCGCTTTCCAACCGTGAAGCAGTATCGCGTCTCCTCTAACTTTAACCCGCGTCGCCTTAATCCGGTGACGGGCCGTATCGCGCCGCATAAAGGCGTGGACTTCGCGCTGCCGGTCGGCACGCCGGTGCTGGCGGTCGGCGACGGAGAGGTGGTAATGGCGAAAAACGGCGGCGCGGCAGGCAATTATGTGGCTATTCGCCACGGCCGTCAGTATATGACGCGCTATATGCACCTGAAAAAGGTGCTGGTGCAGCCGGGCGAGAAGGTAAAGCGCGGCGATCGTATCGCGCTGTCGGGTAATACCGGCCGCTCTACCGGACCGCATCTCCATTTTGAAATCTGGATCAATAACCAGGCGGTCAATCCGCTGACGGCGAAACTGCCGCGTATGGAAGGCCTGACCGGCAAAGAGCGCAGCGATTATCTGGCGCAGGTGAAAACCAATCTGCCGCTGTTGCGCCTTGAGTAATCCGCTCGCAACGCTACGCCATAAGACCGACGCATAACGCGTCGGTTTTTCCATTCCGCATCGGGGATTGCAAATTTACCTGTCGCCACTATCATTAGCGCGTCATTGATTGAGGCGAGTGCATGGAAACCCCAAAAAAAAAGAATATTGAGTTTATTCCCGTTTTTGAACGTTCTTTCCTGAAACCGAAATACTGGGGCGGCTGGCTGGCAATCGGCGCGCTGGCGGGCATGGCGATGCTACCGGCGAAGGTGCGCGATCCGCTGCTCGGCAGGCTGGGAAAAATGGCGGGTAAACTGGCTAAGGGTGCCCGTCGTCGCGCGCTGATCAATCTTTATTACTGTCTGCCGGAGCTGAGCGAAGCGGAACGCAGCGATATTGTCGATGAGATGTTCGCCACGGCGCCGCAGGCAATGGCGATGATGGCGGAACTGGGCATGCGCGATCCGGCGCGGATCCGCCAGCGCGTCGACTGGCACGGTCGTGAAATCATTGACCAGCTGCAGGCGGAAAAGCAGAACGTTATTTTCCTCGTGCCCCACGGCTGGGCAGTGGATATTCCCGCTATGCTGCTCGCCTCGGAAGGGCAGATGATGGCGGCGATGTTTCATAACCAGAGCGATCCGCTGCTCGATTACGTCTGGAACCGGGTGCGGCGTCGTTTCGGTGGCCGTATGCATGCCCGCAACGACGGCATCAAACCTTTTATTAGCTCTGTGCGCCAGGGCTACTGGGGCTATTACCTGCCCGATCAGGATCACGGCGCCGAACACAGCGAGTTTGTCGACTTCTTCGCCACCTACAAAGCGACGCTGCCCGCGCTTGGCCGTCTGATGAAGGTGTGCCGCGCGCGCGTGGTGCCGCTGTTTCCGGTTTATAACAGTAAGACGCACCGGCTGGAAATCTATGTGCGTCCGCCGATGGACGACCTGCTGGAAGCGGACGACAACACGCTGGCGCGCCGTATGAACGAAGAGGTTGAAGTCTTCGTTCGCCCTCATCCAGAGCAGTACACCTGGATCTTAAAGCTGCTGAAGACGCGTAAAGAGGGCGATATCGAGCCCTATAAGCGCAAAGAGCTCTATCCAAGAAAATAGAAGAAAGGCCGCAACGGCAGACGGCTGAGCAGCTTGCTATGTGAGTAGCATGGGTCGAAGAGCAAAGCGTCCCGCGACAGGGATGTCGCGGGCCGAGCGAGCATGGATGCCTTGAGCGACTTTGCGATCGAACCATGCTACTCGCATTCGCACTGTAACCTAAACTTCCACTACCTGCGCGCGCCGCTTGCGCTCGCGTAGAAACAGCGTCACCAGCACAAACCAGAGCACGCCGCTGATGAAGTTGATCAGGCTAAACCAGGGCGTCCCGCCGTTAAAATACCCGCTTTTCGCCAGCTCAATACCGATCGCCAGCGTCAGGATGCTGATCATCCCCAGCATGGCCGCAACGCTGCCTTTGCCCGCGTCGCTGGCGTAGAGCGTCAGGCGATAAAGCCCGGCGTTAACCATCCCCGCGCCAAAGGCGTACAGACTCAGTCCGGCGGTCAGAAACAGGTAGCTGTGGCTGTTCAGCAGGTTCGCCAGCAGCGCGATGCCCAGCCCAGCGAGAATCGGCCAGGCGGCGAACTTGACCGGCTGCTCAATGGGGACGCGCCCGGCCAGCTTGCCCAGCGTAATATTCCCGGCAATCATCGCCAGAAAAACCGGCAGCTGCAGCAGGGCATAGTGCATACGCGACAGATGCTCCTCATGCATCAGGATCACCGGCGAGAGTGCCACCCAGGTCAGAATGGGGATAAACACCAGCCCGATGGCGAAAGAGCCCAGCATCACCATCCGGTCGCGCGCCAGCTGGCGATAGGTGCGCGCCAGCTGCGGCAGCGCTATCGAGTGGCTGCGGTCGCCAGCGGTCTCAGGCATTACGCGCCACAGAATAATAAAGGCGAGGGCGCTGAGCAGGGCGAACAGCCAGAACATACTGCGCCAGCTCGCTGCCGTCAGCCATGCGGCGCCCGCCAGCGGGCCAGCCAGCGGTGCCAGCAGCGCGACGTTCGCCATCAGCGCCATAACGCGTACCGCCAGCGCCTCGTCAAAGGCTTCCTGAATCGCCGCATAGCTGACCGCGCCAATAAAGCAGAGGCTAATGCCCTGAATAAAGCGCAGCGCGACAAATTCTCTGATGGAACCGACCCAGGTGGTCAATACGCAGGCCGCAATGAAAAAGAGAATGCCGCCCAGCATCACCGGGCGACGGCCATATTTATCGGAGAGCGGACCAAGCAGCCACTGCAGCACCACGCCGCCAAGCAGGTAGGCGGTCAGCGATGTCGACACCCACTCCGGGCCGACGGCGAACTCCTGGGTGACCAGCAGCATACCGGGCTGGATCATGTCGTGAGCGATATAGGTGGCGAATTCAAACAGCACCAGCGCCAGCGGAAACAGCAGCAGGCCTGCCGTGAGTTTGCTGACGGGTTGATAGCGCGGCATCCAGACTCCTTTTAGAAAAATAAAACGCGACCGCCAGGCGGTCGCGTTGTTTACAGCTTCAGAACAGCGGCTGGGCGCGCGTTAGTCTACGCGCAGCACCCGGCTGGTATTGGTGGTGCCGGTCGCGCCCATAACATCGCCCTGCGTCACAATGACCAGATCGCCCGAGACGAGAAAGCCTTTATCGCGCAGCAGATTGACCGCATCGTGTGCAGCCACCACGCCATCATTATCGCTGTCAAATAACACCGGCGTCACGCCGCGATAGAGCGCCGTAAGGTTCAGGGTGCGCTCATGGCGCGACATAGCAAAAATCGGCAGACCGGAAGTAATGCGCGACGTCATCAGTGGCGTGCGGCCTGACTCGGTCATCGTGATAATAGCGGTCACGCCCTGCAGGTGGTTAGCCGCATACATAGCCGACATCGCAATCGCTTCTTCGATATTGTCGAAGGTCACTTCCAGGCGATGCTTGGATACGTTCACGCTGGGGATCTTTTCCGCGCCCAGACACACTTTCGCCATGGCGGAAACGGTCTCAGCGGGGTACTGACCAGCGGCGGTTTCCGCTGACAGCATAACGGCGTCGGTACCATCGAGTACGGCGTTAGCGACGTCCATCACTTCGGCGCGTGTAGGCATCGGATTGGTGATCATCGACTCCATCATCTGCGTGGCGGTGATGATGGTGCGGTTCAGCTGACGCGCGCGGCGAATAAGCGCCTTCTGAATGCCAACCAGTTCGGGATCGCCGATTTCGACGCCCAGGTCGCCACGCGCCACCATCACCACATCGGAGGCGAGAATAATATCGTCCATCGCTTCCTGCGTCGCGACCGCTTCGGCACGTTCGACTTTCGCTACCAGCTGCGCTTCACAGCCCGCCTCGCGCGCCAGACGACGCGCATAGTTCATATCTTCGCCGCTGCGCGGGAAAGAGACCGCCAGGTAATCGACGCCGATCTTTGCGGCGGTAATAATGTCCGCTTTATCTTTTTCGGTCAGCGCTTCAGCTGACAGGCCGCCGCCGAGCTTGTTAATGCCTTTGTTGTTGGAGAGCGGGCCGCCGACGGTGACTTCGGTGAACACCTTCATGCCCTGGACTTCCAGCACCTTCAGCTGCACGCGTCCATCGTCGAGCAGCAGAATGTCCCCTGGCACCACATCTTCTGGCAGGCATTTATAGTCGATGCCGACTTTCTCTTTATCGCCTTCGCCTTTGCTCAGGCTGGCGTCCAGCAGGAAACGGTCGCCCACGTTGAGGAACACTTTGCCCTCTTTAAAGGTCGAGACACGAATTTTCGGGCCCTGCAAATCGCCCAGAATCGCGACGTGACGACCCAGCTTCGCGGCGATTTCGCGCACTTTATTGGCGCGCAGCTGATGATCTTCCGGGGTGCCGTGAGAGAAGTTGAGTCGAACAACGTTTGCGCCTGCGGCGATGATTTTTTCCAGATTATTATCGCGGTCTGTGGCCGGGCCGAGGGTTGTAACGATCTTGGTTCTTCTGAGACGTCTTGACATGAAGGACTCCGTTGACAAATTTGCGTATCCCCTAAAGTGGACAGGGCGTGATGATTATTCTAACTGAAGGAGAGCCTGTGATACGACTCACATTGTAAATGTGATGTTAATTTTTTTGTTTCGCTGCGTTTTCCATGGTGTCGGGCTTATCGAAACGCGAATCTTTTAAGGCCTCTTTCACTCGTTTCAGGTTTTCACGAAACGCGCCGCCGCGCTCGAGAATAAATCCGGTCGCCAGCACGTCGATAGCGGTGAGCTGCGCCAGGCGGGAAACCATCGGCAGATAGACATCGGTATCTTCCGGAACATCAAGCGTTAACGCCAGCGTGGCGACCTCGGCAAGCGGGGACGCGGGAGAAGTGATGGCTATCACAGTGGAACCGTTTACACCGGCAAGGCGAGCCAGTTCTACCATATTTTTCGTGCGGCCAGTATGTGAAATTAAAACAAAAACGTCGTCTGAACGACTATTTATACAACTCATGCGCTGGATCACAATATCCTCAGACCAGACGACCGGCAGATTAAAACGCAGAAATTTATTAAAGGCGTCGTGCGCCACCACCGCCGAGGCGCCCAGACCAAAGAACGCCACTTTTTGCGCCTGCGACAGGGCCGCTACCGACTGCTGCACCACGGCGAGATCGAGCTGGTTACGTACGCGTTGCAGACCGGCCAGCGCCGAGTCGAAAATTTTATGGCTGTAACCCGCGGTATCGTCATCTTCATCCACGTCGCGGCTGACCCAGCTCAGTCCTTTCGCCAGGCTCTGCGCCAGCTGCAGTTTAAAATCGGGGAAGCCGCGAGTACCAAGCCGACGGCAAAAGCGATTAACGGTCGGTTCGCTGACGTCAGCGGCGCGCGCCAGGCGGGCAATGCTGGAGTGTATCGCTTCCTGCGGAGCGGCGAGGATCTGCGCGGCGACCTTACGTTCCGACTTGCTGAGCGTCGCCAGCTGCGCCTCGATTTTTTCCTGAATGTTCATAACCCGATGACCGTTATCACTTTTATCGATGCCAGCAATGGCTGGCAGAGGGGGCATAAAAGCGTGAATATACCGCGTTCACCATGACCGCGCGCAAGTATGGGTAAGCCGATACTGAAAATTTTTGTCATAATTTGAACCGGATTCGATTTTGCCGGACATCGGCCGCAACGCTACAGTGGGTAAAAGCGCACGCAGTATCACATCGGCACGCCTTATTCCGTCCAGAGTTAACTCTGCGGACCAGCATAGAGTCAGGTTTACCTGACCCCCTGAAATAAGTACATTGTGCTGAAAGAAAATTACAACACGGACCCGGTGGATGAGGATGCAAACGCCAACGGGATCATCCTGCAATGAGGAGAGGAAAATGGCGGTAACACAAACAGCCCAGGCATGCGATCTGGTGATATTCGGTGCCAAAGGCGATCTTGCGCGCCGGAAACTGTTGCCTTCACTGTATCAGCTGGAAAAAGCGGGACAGATCCACGAGGAAACCCGCATCATCGGCGTGGGACGCGCCGACTGGGACAAAGCAGCCTATACCAAAGTGGTGCGTGAAGCGCTGGAAACCTTTATGAAGGAGAAGATTGACGAAGCGCTGTGGGACAAGCTCAGCGGTCGTCTCGACTTCTGCAACCTCGACGTCAACGATACCTCCCATTTTCCCAAACTGGGCAAAATGCTCGATCAGGCAAAACGCACCACCATTAACTATTTTGCGATGCCGCCAAGCACCTTCGGCGCTATCTGTAAGGGGCTGGGTTCAGCGAAGCTGAACGCCAAACCGGCTCGTGTGGTGATGGAGAAGCCGCTCGGCACCTCGCTGGAAACCTCAAAAGAGATCAACGACGCGGTAGGCGAGTTCTTTGACGAGAGCCAGGTATTCCGTATCGACCACTATCTTGGCAAGGAAACGGTGCTGAACCTGCTGGCGCTGCGCTTCGCTAACTCTATCTTCGTCAATAACTGGGATAACCGCACGATCGACCACGTGCAGATCACCGTGGCCGAAGAGGTCGGTATTGAAGGACGCTGGGGCTACTTCGATCAGGCTGGCCAGATGCGCGATATGATTCAGAACCACCTGCTGCAGGTGCTCACCATGATCGCCATGGCACCGCCGTCCGATCTCAGCGCCGACGCGATTCGCGATGAGAAAGTTAAAGTGCTGCGCTCGCTGCGCCGTATCGATCAGACTAACGTGCGCGATAAAACGGTACGCGGCCAGTACACTGCTGGCTTCGTGCAGGGTAAAAAAGTGCCGGGCTATCTGGAAGAAGAGGGCGCCAATAAATCCAGCTCAACGGAAACCTTCGTCGCCATCCGCGTTGATATCGATAACTGGCGCTGGGCGGGCGTTCCGTTCTATCTGCGTACCGGCAAGCGTCTGCCGACCAAATGTTCTGAAGTGGTGGTCTACTTTAAAAACCCGGAGATGAACCTGTTCAAGGATTCCTACTCCGAGCTGCCGCAGAACAAGCTCACTATTCGTCTGCAGCCGGACGAGGGCGTCGATATCGAGATCCTGAACAAAGTGCCGGGTCTGGATCACAAACACAAACTGCAGACCACCAAGCTGGATCTGAGCTACTCCGAGACGTTCAATCAGTCGCATCTGGCGGACGCTTATGAACGCCTGCTGCTGGAGAGCATGCGCGGTATCCAGGCGCTGTTTGTGCGCCGCGACGAGGTAGAAGCGGCATGGACCTACGTCGACTCCATTATCGAGGCCTGGGCCGCCGACGGCGACTCCTCCAAGCCTTATCAGGCTGGTACCTGGGGGCCGGTGGCGTCTGTGGCGATGATCACGCGCGACGGCCGCTCGTGGAACGAGTTCGAATAATCCTGACATCAGCCCGCCGCGTGCGGGCTTTTTTGTACCTGTACGCAGGAAAGTGAACCGCAGTTTCAAAAATTATCCAGGGCGGATAGACGATGCGGAAGGCGATCCTGTATGGTAGTGACGCATTGATGGCGCGGCACACGGCAGGCGCCGGTATGGATAAGCAAGGGGAACCGATGAAGAACTGGAAGACGAGTGCTGAAAAGATCCTGACCACTGGACCTGTGGTGCCGGTGATCGTAGTGAACAAGCTGGAACATGCGGTGCCGATGGCGAAAGCGCTGGTGGCGGGCGGCGTTCGCGTGCTGGAAGTGACGCTGCGTACGCCGGTGGCGATGGATGCGCTGCGCCTGATGATTAAAGAGGTGCCGGAGGCGATCGTTGGCGCAGGAACCGTTATCAACACGCAGCAGCTGCAGGAAGTGACCGAAGCGGGTGCGCAGTTCGTTATCAGCCCTGGCGTCACTGAGTCGCTGCTTAAGGCCGCGGTAGAAGGTCCGGTGCCGCTTATTCCGGGTATCAGCACCGTTTCCGAACTGATGACCGGCATGGATTACGGCCTGCGCGAATTTAAATTCTTTCCGGCGGAAGCGAACGGCGGCGTTAAGGCGCTGCAGGCGATCGGCGGTCCCTTCCCGCAGGTGCGCTTCTGTCCGACCGGCGGCATTTCGCCCGCCAACTATCGCGACTATCTGGCGCTGAAAAGCGTGCTCTGTATTGGCGGCTCCTGGCTGGTGCCAAACGACGCGCTGGAGACGGGCGACTGGGATCGTATTACGCGTCTGGCCCGTGAAGCGGTGGAAGGCGCGAAATAATTACTGGCGGTGAGCAGGGCGCTCACCGCGTGATGATTAGCCTTCGACCTTGACCGCCGCCGCGCTGGCGATAGCGCGCGCGACGGCGTCATCAATATTTTCACCGCTCGCCAGAGCGACGCCAAGACGGCGCGAACCAGCGATTTCCGGCTTACCGAACAGGCGCAGCTGCAGTCCCGCGCCCAGTGCCGCTTCTACGTTAACGAACTTCAGGTTCTGGCTGTGCAGCTGCGGCAGGATCACCGCCGACGCCGACGGGCCGTACTGGCGAATGCCGCCGATCGGCAGACCGAGAAAAGCGCGTACGTGCAGGGCGAACTCGGAGAGATCCTGCGAAATCAGCGTGACCATGCCGGTATCGTGCGGGCGCGGCGACACTTCGCTAAAGATCACCTCGTCGCCGCAGACAAACAGCTCGACGCCAAACAGGCCGTAGCCGCCCAGCGCCTTCACCACTTCGCCGGCGATCGCCTGTGCGCGCTGCAGCGCCACGTCGCTCATCTGCTGGGGCTGCCAGGATTCGCGATAGTCGCCATCTTCCTGACGATGGCCGATGGGCGCGCAGAAGTGAAGGCCATCAACCGCGCTCACGGTAAGCAGCGTAATCTCGAAATCGAATTTGACGACCCCTTCGACAATCACACGGCCTGCACCTGCGCGTCCGCCTTGCTGCGCATATTTCCAGGCGTGGTCGAGCTGGCTGGCTTCGCGAATAAAGCTCTGGCCTTTGCCTGAGGAGCTCATCACCGGCTTGACGATACAGGGAAAGCCGATCTCCGCCGCCGCCGCTTCGAAACTGGCCTTGCTGTCGGCGAAACGATAGCTGGAGGTGGGCAGCCCCAGCTCTTCCGCCGCCAGACGACGGATGCCTTCACGGTTCATGGTCAGGCGCGCGGCGCGCGCGGTAGGCACCACACGCTGGCCCTGCTGCTCCAGCTCAATCAGCTTATCCGTCGCGATCGCTTCGATTTCCGGCACCACATAGTCGGGCTTTTCCTGCGCGATAAGCGCGGCCAGCGCCTCGCCGTCAAGCATGTTCACTACGTGGCTGCGGTGCGCCACATGCATTGCGGGCGCATCGGCATAGCGGTCTACGGCGATCACTTCCACACCCAGTCGCTGGCACTCCAGCGCAACTTCTTTACCCAGCTCACCCGAGCCTAACAGCATGACACGCGTCGCAGCGGGACGCAGCGCAGTTCCAAGAGTCGTCATAATTTCACCTGTGAGTCAAAACGCGCGCGCAGTATAAACGAAAACGTTTGCGTTCTCATCTTCTGGCGCTTTGCCTCTCTTTTCTCACCTTGACGTTTACTGACGCCCGGTGGTGCAGAGTAGAGTCCTTGTCGCTACGAAGGAGAGAATAATGAACAACCTGTTGCAACAGCTACAGTCGCTGCTGACGAAAAAGGATCACAGCGGCGGCGGCGGAAGATTAAACGAGATGCTGGCGCCCGGCGCACTGGGCGGGCTGGCAGGCTTGCTTATCGCCAGCAAAAAATCACGTAAGCTGTTAACCGAGTATGGCGGCAAAGCGCTGATTATCGGCGGCGGCGCAGCGGCAGGCGCGGTGCTGTGGAACAAATATAAACAGCGCGTGCGCGATACGCACCAGCATGAAGCCGGTTTCGGCGAGCTGCAGACCCCGGCGGATCAGCGCGCCGAACGTCTGGTCACGGCGCTGGTGTTCGCCGCCAAAAGCGACGGCCATATCGACGATCGCGAGCGTGCCGCCATAGAGCGCACAATTCATGAATCGGGCTACGGTCAGGCGGCGGAAGCGCTGATCCAGCAGGCCATTAACCGACCGCTCGATCCCGCCTGGCTGGCGGCCGACGTTAAAAATGAGGATGAAGCGCTGGAACTCTATTTCCTCAGCTGTGTCGCTATCGATATCGATCACTTTATGGAGCGCAGCTACCTCACCGCACTGGGCGACGCGTTGAAGATTCCGCAGGACGTGCGTGACGGCATTGAAAAGGATTTGCAGACGAAAAAAGCGCAGATCGCAGCGGAATAAGCCACCTGCGGCCGCCTTGCGCGGCCGCAATAACAACGCGTTACGCACAAAAATTTGGCTTCCCCGCCACCTGATGCCACCCTTAAAGAGTATTAATAACAGGGAGACGGAGCATGCAGGCCCCCATCGCAAAAAAAATTCCTCATGAAATGACGCTCCATGGCGATACGCGCGTGGACGATTATTACTGGCTGCGCGACGACAAGCGCGATAATGAAGAGGTGCTGGACTATTTGCGTGCCGAAAATAACTACGGCAAGCAGATTATGGCGACCCAGCAGCCGTTACAGAACCGCATTTTAAAAGAGATTGTCGATCGCCTGCCGCCGCAGGACCATTCGGTTCCCTATGTGCACAACGGCTATCGCTATCAGAGTCGCTATGAGAGCGGCAACGAGTATGCCGCGTATTACCGCCAACCCGCCGAGAGCGCCGAGACCGATGAGTGGACGCTGCTGCTGGACGCTAACCAGCGCGCCTCGCACAGCGAGTTCTACACCATGGGCTCGCTCAATATCAGTCCTGACAATAAGGTGATGGCGCTGGCGGAAGACTTTCTCTCCCGGCGGCAATACGGCATCCGTTTTCGCTGCCTTGAGAAAGGGAGCTGGTATCCCGAAGTATTAAACAACGCCTCGTCCAGCTTCGCCTGGGCGAATGATTCGCGCACGCTCTACTACGTGCGCAAACATGAGCAAACGCTGCTGCCTTATCAGGTCTGGCGACATGAACTTGGCACGCCGCAAAGTGACGACCAGCTGGTTTATGAAGAAAAGGATGATACCTATCATCTCAGCGTGCATAAAACCACGTCTGAACATTTCATTCTGATCGCGCTGTTCAGCACCAACACCAGCGAGATCCAGCTGATCGACGCCGGTTTCCCGGACGCCACGCCGCAGATATTTTTGCCGCGCCGTAAAGATCATGAGTACAGTCTGGATCACTATCAGCATCAGTTTTATATCCGATCGAACCGGGACGGCGAGAATTTCGGGCTTTACCGTACGCGCTGGCTGGATGAGTCGCGCTGGGAAACCCTGATCAAGCCGCGCGATCATGTCGTGATGGAAGACTTCCAGCTGTTCCGCGACTGGCTGGTGGTAGAGGAGCGCCAGCGCGGCCTCACCAGCCTGCGTCAGGTTCACTGGGAAACCGGGGAAGTGACCGGCATCGCCTTTGACGATCCCACCTATGTCACCTGGCTGGCGTTCAATCCTTCGCCGGAAACCAGCAAGCTGCGCTATGGCTACGGCTCGATGACCACGCCGACCACGCTGTTTGAGCTGGATATGGACACCGGCGAACGGCGTATCCTCAAGCAGAGCACGATTGGTAATTTCGACCCGGACAACTACAAAAGCGAGCATCACTGGATTACGGCGCGCGACGGCACCGAAGTGCCGGTGTCGCTGGTCTATCACCGCAGGCACTACCAGCCCGGCAAAAACCCGATGCTGGTCTATGGCTACGGCGCCTATGGCAGCAATATGGAGGCGGACTTCAGCGTCAGCCGCCTTAGCCTGCTCGATCGCGGTTTCGTCTACGCGCTGGTCAACGTGCGCGGCGGCGGCGAGCTGGGACAGCGCTGGTATGACGGCGGCCGCCTGTTCAACAAGATGAACAGCTTTACCGACTTTATCGACGTCACGCAGGCGCTGGTGAAAAAGGGCTTTGGTCAGCCTGAGCAGCTCTATGCTATGGGCGGCAGCGCGGGCGGCCTGCTGATGGGTGCCGTAATCAATATGGCGCCGGAACTCTTTCACGGCGTGGTGGCGCAGGTGCCCTTTGTCGATGTGGTCACGACGATGCTGGATGAGTCGATCCCGCTTACCACGGGTGAATATGATGAGTGGGGCAACCCTAACGACGCCGATTACTACGGCTATATTCGTCAGTACAGCCCCTACGACAATGTCGAGGCGAAAGCCTATCCGCATATGCTGGTGACCACCGGGCTGCATGATTCTCAGGTGCAATACTGGGAGCCAGCGAAATGGGTGGCGAAACTGCGCGCGCTGAAGACCGACAATAATCTGCTGATGCTCTGTACGGATATGGATGCCGGTCACGGCGGCAAGTCAGGACGTTATAAATCCTATGAGGGAATTGCGCTGGAGCTGACTTTCCTGATCGCGCTGGCGCAGGGCAGCCTGCCGCCGCAGCGCGATTACTGATCGTCGCTCAGGTATCGACGCAGCGCCTGCCGCAGCGGCGGGCGCAAATCGCGCACGTTCTCCAGCACCCAGCGCAGATAGCGTGGATCTTTGCGCGCAATGGCGGCGACGCTTTGACCACGATACTTGCCGAAGGGCAGCACGTCGCCCGCCACGCTGGCGGGCTGGCAGCGCTGCGCCATCTGCGACGCATCCCAGCCGGAGGTCTCCATAATACGGATCAACAGCGCGGCGGTAACGTAACAGTCGTAAAGCGCGCGGTGGGCATGCAGATCGGCGGGGGGCGAGACCTCCAGCTTCAGGCTGTGGCGCAGCGCCTGATTGCCGTACTTAATGCCAGGCCAGAGCTGGCGCGACAGCAGCATGGTGCAGATCCAGTCGCCGTGCATCTCCGGTAGCATGCGGCGATCGAAGCTGGCGTTATGCGCGACATAGAAAGCGCTGCCGTGATAGCGGCCAATCGCCTCTTCGATGGTGGGTTTGCCAACCACCATCGCTTCGGTAATGCGGTGGACGGCCATCGCCTGACGGCTGATTGGGCGGTCAGGCAGGATCAGATCGCTCATCGGGTTGACGATCTGGCCGTCAATCACATCGACCGACGCCACTTCCACCACGCCACCCTGTAGACCGCAGGTTTCGGTATCAATTACGCGTAGCATGAATTACTTCAGTTTGGGTTCGTAGGGCAGGCGTGAAAAGTTCAGCGACGCCTGGCGATAGTGCATCAGTCGCTGGCGAAACCAGTCACGAAGCGCCGCAGGCTGCTCGTTTTCAACCATTTCAGCCACTACCGGCATGTTGTAGCGCTCTTTGAACGCCACGCCCGCTGCGGCCAGTTCAACATTGACTTTATCTTTCTCTTCCTGAGAAAGCAGGGCGAGGTTTTGACTCATGGTGATCTCCTGAAGACAGGGGGCAAAAATAATGCTTATCCCGCTCTGAATCAAGGGCAAAGGATAGCATCGCTGGCCCTCGACACCTTAAAAGCCACGGCGTATCCTTGCCCACGTTTGCCGCTGATGCGATGGCTAAAAGGATGATCCCATGCAGAAAAGAACCCTCTTAACAGGCGCTGCCGTCTCGCTGCTGCTGTTCAGCCAGTCGGTGCTGGCGCATGCTCACCTGAAATCGTCCCAACCGGCCGATAACGCTGTTATCGCCGCCGCGCCGCAGGCGCTGACCCTCAGCTTTACCGAAGATATAGAACCCGCTTTTAGCGGCGTAACGCTGCTGGATGCCGGTAAAAAAACGATCGCCAGCGAAAAAGCGCAGCTGGATGCGAAGCAGCACAATCGGCTGATCGTTCCGCTGAAGGCGCCGCTGACCGCGGGCGATTACCAGGTTAACTGGCACGTACTGTCGGTTGACGGACATAAAACCCAGGGCAGCTACCGCTTTAGCGTGAAGTAATCAGTGACTTTGCTGTGGATCCTGCTGCGTGCGCTGCATTTTGCCGCCGTGATGCTGCTGGCGGGTAGCGCATTTTACACCGCGCTGTTAGCGCCGGTACGCTATCGTCGCGCGCTGGCGCAGCGTCTCGATGCCATAATGCGCGGGTGCGTCTGGCTGGCGCTGCTCAGCGGACTGCTGATGCTGGCAACCCAGCTGGCGTTGATGAGCGGCGACTGGCGCAATCTGAGCGACGCTCTGATCTGGCGTGCGGTGCTGAGCACGCGCTTTGGTGCGGTCTGGCAGTGGGAGATAGCGCTGGCCGCGGCAACGCTGCTGGCGAGTCTGCTGCGTAACGAACGACGGCAGCAGGCGTGGCTGGTGGGCGCGCTGTTGCAGCTGGGCTGTATGGCGTTGACCGGACATGCGGCGATGCGCGAAGGCGCTGTGGGCGCGCTGCAGCAGGCTAATCATGCGCTGCATCTCATCGGCGCCGCCTTCTGGACGGGCGGCCTGTTGCCGCTGCTTATTCTGATGCGCGAGGCGCGGCAGATCGATCGGCGCAGCGACGCCATTCGCACCATGATGCGCTTTTCGCGTTACGGACATCTGGCGGTCGCCGCGACGCTGCTCACTGGCGTGGTGAATACGCTGCTGATCGTCGGCTGGCCTCGCCAGTGGCATGGCGGCCTTTACAGCGAACTGTTAGTTGTTAAGGTGACGCTGGTGGCCCTTATGGTCGCTATTGCGCTGCTCAACCGTTACGTGCTGGTGCCGCGTTTTCGCCGCGCGGGGAAGGGCGCGCAACATAAATTTATTCGTATGACGCAGCTTGAACTGCTGCTGGCATGCGCAGTGGTTGGCCTGGTCAGCGTCTTCGCCACGCTGTCACCAGCCTGAGTTTGACCCGTTTTGACTGAGTAAAAAGGTAGGCTATTTTGCTGAAGAAAGTGATCCCCGCAATGCTGTTATTATCTCTCTGTGGCCAGGCGCTGGCGGCGGAGATTATTACCGTCAGCCGTTTTGAGGTGGGTAAGGCGGCATGGCCCTTTAGCCGTGAAGAGGTGATGTTAACCTGCGAAAAAGATGGCTCGCTGTTCGCCATTAATCCCAGCACGCTGATGCAGTATCCGCTCAATGATAAAGCCGAAGCCCGCGTGCAGGCAGGCCAGGTGAAGGCGCAGCCCATCTCTGTAATCCAGGCGGAAGACAAGACGCATCCAGGCCAGATGATGAGCCTGCAGCCGATTATCGAGCGTACACAGGCGCTGTGCGATAAATAATCCTGACCGGGGCGCGACGCTCATTCGCGCCTTCTTTCGATGATTCTGCCGCCAGGATCACACTCTGATCCTGCGGATCCCCTCTGCCCGGCTGTTCGCTGGCATTTCCAAAGGCGTGGTCTAATCTTAACTGGCAAGGCGAAATCGCCTGCATTAATGCCAACTTTTAGCGCACGGCTCTACAAGAGCCATTTCCCTGGACCGAATACAGGAATCGTGTTCGGTCTTTTTTTGTGCCATGAATTTAGACGGTGCATCCCGTTATCTGACCCTTCCTGAGGCGTCTTATATCCCGACCAGCCGAGTCTCTTTTCTGAATCAGCGAACACCCCTGTTTTGTGTCGATGCAGCTATCACGTAACTCACCTCTTTTACTTTACCGCGCCAGGCGTAAGCGCGTGGCTTCTTCTGGCGATAATCTGCCTGCTTCAGCAGCAACTAAATCTTGACCCGGGAGACGAATATTACTTTTCTGTCTCAGCCACCTTTCTTTTTATGTTATTCCTTTGACGTTAGTAAAAATATATTAACAGCGCGCCGGTTAAGCTTATTGCCCTGTTTCAGGTAAGTTGCTGAAGATAAAGTTATTACCCTGCGCTTCACTGTAATATGCGCTTTTAAATTATCGCTTCGCTAATAAATAAATGGGTTTTCTGGCGTGAAATAGCCTTGCAGATACAGGCTGGTCGTCTAGTATTAATCATGCAACACGAAATACGGCTGGCGTAACAGATTTATGCCGGTTGCCATTTACTGAATGACAATATGTCCAGGAGGATATTATGGCCGAGCATCGTGGTGGTTCAGGTAATTTTGCAGAGAACCCTGAAAAAGCTTCAGAAGCAGGTAAAAAAGGCGGTCAGCACAGTGGCGGTAATTTCGCTAACGACCGTGAAAAAGCTTCAGAAGCAGGTAAAAAAGGTGGCCAGAATAGCCATAGCGGCGGACGCAAGTCTTAATAAACAGAATATTTTAGAGTCTGTTTAAGCCACCAACCCCGGCATTCTATGTCGGGGTTTTTTTATGCGCTGTAACAGCACATTAGCCGCTCCTTTTAAAAAATCATGCTGAAACGTTTACAGGCAGAGCGACTATTTAAGACTTTTCATCTTGCTGGAGACGGGCGGCAAGGTAAGATCCCTGTTTTACAGGGAGGCCGTTATGAAAAATGTTGTGCTGAGCATGCTCGCTAAAATATCAAAAATCGATGCGGAAACGAAGCAGCTCACCGCGCGCGTCGAAGCGCAATCGCTGCTGATCAGCGCGCTGGTGTTAGCCGTCAGCAGGCAGGGCGGCGTAACCGAGATGATTGATAGCGCAAACAAAGCGATCAATACCGTGATTGAATCGGCCGATTCTGATGAAATGCTGAAGTCAGATGCCGCCATTCTGCTGCATGAATTCCAGGAATTGCTGACCATATCCAGAGCGGTTGATAAAGCAGATAACGAAATCGACCAGGATGGGCTCGTTCATATCAGCGGCGTCTCTCACCTGACTGGCTCTGAACCCCAGGAAAAAGACAAGCTTTAGCCTGCCTCCAGCCCGCCTTGCGGGCTGGCTGATGCGCCTGCTTTAATATTTGGTCTCAGACACCCCTTTTATGCCGCCATCTTCCGACAGGCCGCTGCGCAGCGCTGACAGGCCTGCGCGCAGTGCTGGCAGTGATCGTGCTGATGCTGACCGCACTCGTCCGCGCACTGCTGGCAAACGTCCGCACAGAGCTGACAGAGCGCAACGGCTGATTCGCTCTGCTGCGCAATAAACTGAGCGGCCAGGCGACAAATCGCCGCGCACTGCATATCGAGCTGAATGCAGCCCCGCATCATTTCAATATTTTCTTCACGCAGACAGGACGCCGCGCAATTATCGCAGGCAGCGGCGCAGGCATAACAGGCTTCCAGGCACTGTTTATATTCACTGTTCATATTTCCTCCTTATCATTTCGTGGTGACTGATTAAGCCTAAAAAATATTGGTGATTATGCAAGTCGCAGACAGAGAAGCGATTCTGCCAGCGCTACGCTAAAAAATGGCGTTGATAAAAAATAGTGTGGGTTGACCTTATAAACATTATGCTTATTTGCAGCAGGGCTGCGTCAGCCACCAAATAGCCGATAACTTTTTTTTGACGCTAAGTGTTTAATATTTCTGACGAGGCAGGGGGATCTGCCGCTTATATTTTGTCCGAAAAATTACGGTCGCGCTTTCATTTTTGTGAAACCTCTTCCAGGCTTGTCTGGCTTATTCTTGAAAAAAAGCCAGGAGATAAATATGTTTCACCATTCTTCAAAACTTCAATATCCCGTTCGCGTCGATAAACCGGATCCGGAATTTGCTATGCTGCTGCAACAGGCGATTGGCGGAGTGGAAGGGGAGATTCGTGTGGCGATGCAGTACTTCTTCCAGGCCATGGGCGCCCGTGGCGACGCGCGTATTCGCGATCTGCTGATCTCTACCGCGACTGAAGAGCTGGCGCATATCGAAATGCTGGCGCATGCCGTCGCGCTGAACCTGGAAGGCGCACCGCTCTCCTATCAGGAAGCGTCGGCGAAAGATCCGGTCGTCAACGCGGTACTGGGCGGCATGAACCCGCGTCATATCCTTTCATCGGGTCTGGCGGCGCTGCCGGTCAACGCCAACGGCGTGCCTTTCGATATGAGTCATATCTATGCCTCAGGCAACGTAGCGGCTGATATGCTGGCTAACGTGACGGCCGAAGCGACAGGCCGCGTGCTGGCGACCCGCCTGTACAATCTGACCGAAGATACCGGCATGAAAGATTTCCTCTCTTTCCTGATTGCGCGCGACACCATGCACCAGCAGCAGTGGCTGGCGGTAATCGAAGAGATGGGCGGGCTTAACGCTTCGTTGCCGATTCCTAACAGCTTCCCGCAAAGTGAAGAAGCCAGCGAACACTCTTACTATGTGCTTAATACGTCGCTGGATAAACCGTTGCCGAAAGGTCGCTGGTGCGAAGGTCCTTCGTTTGACGGCAAAGCCCAGTTTACCGCTAAAGAGAAGCCTGAGCTGCTGGGCGATGAGCCGCTGCTGGGTCATGCCCGTCCAGGTTCCGGCGCGCAAAGCGAACAGGAACTTTCCGGTACCGTACCGCCTGCATTAAAACCTTAATCGCAACGTGGCCAGGGAAGGGCGCGCGCCACTGATTGATTTCAGCGCGATATATCCAGTAGCGAACCGTATTACAGATGTGTGCGGTGCGATATTTGGCCTGACAGGGACGTCACCTTATCCAGCCGCCATCCTTTTTGCTTTACGTCCTTTTCTTACGGAAAAATAAAGTATCGCCTTAACCTGCCGCAACGCCCTCCGTACCAGCCTGAATCAGAGTCCAAAAAAATATTTTTTTCGGAATTGAGCAACGCGATGAATTTAACCCCTCAGCGGCGCTTAAATGAAAAACCCCGACGGGCGCCGGGGTTAACTGAAGCACTTATTTTGTATCAAGCACCTGTTGCAGCCAGACCAGCTCATCATCGAAGCCGGACTCGCGTAACAGCTGGAAATAGGATTGCTGAATGTCGGCGGAGACAGACGCCAACAGCATACCCAGCATCCCTTTAGTTTTACAGATTTCTAATGCGGCGTTTTCGAGAGAATCAAGGTTAAAACTTACGTTATCAAGCGTTTCAGCGACCATTCTTATTCTCCTGACGGAGGTAATCAGCCATCCCTCCTTTGCTGTGTGTATCTGCTCCACATTGTGGACGGGCTGAGGTCTCACACTAACGCAGTTTTGTCTGTCAGAAACATCCTGATATCTGAACAGTAATCGTCACGCTCTGGCGCTTTTATGCGCAAAAATTACGAAAAATCTGAGTAGCAGGCAGCGAACATCGCGTCAGCCAGATCAGCCGACAAACAGCAGATGCACGAGACGCGCCAGCGATTCCAGCAGGAGCAGACTGCCGACGAAGATCAGCACTAACACGCTAATAAATTGTTTCCGGCTATTCATCACGCCTCCCTGAAGATGTGACCGGCTATACTTTAACCCGCACTTAATAAACCTCTGGTTAACAAGCGGGATCGAAATGCACTACCAGTATCTCAATGGTGAAAACTGGCAAAACATATGGGTTGTGGGCGACCTTCACGGCTGCCGCAGTCAGCTTGACGCATTGCTGCTGGAGAACGGTTTTGACAAGCAGAGCGACCTGCTGATTTCCGTCGGCGATATCATCGATCGCGGGCCAGACAGTCCCGGCTGTTTAGAGTTGTTAGAACAGCCGTGGTTCCGCTGCGTGCGCGGAAATCATGAAGAGATGGCGATTGAGGCGTTACAGTGTCACGACAGGCTGAACTGGATGATGAACGGCGGAGAGTGGTTCTATAAGCTCAAGGGAGCGAAGCTGATTGCGGCGCGTCATGCGCTCAAACGGCTAACCACTCTGCCGCTGATCCTGCATCTGCAGCTTGCGGATCGCATTGTGATCGTGGCGCACGCGGACTATCCGGCAGCGCGCTACGCCTGGGAGCAGCCGTTAGACTGGCATAAAGTGGTGTGGAACCGCGAACGCATCACCCGGCTGCAGGCGGGCGATGCAGGAAAAGAGGCGGGGGAAATAGGCGGCGCGGATGAGTTCTACTTCGGCCATACGCCGCTACAGCGTCCGCTGGAGTCGGGCAACCTGCGCTATATCGATACCGGCGCGGTGTTCGGCAACCGGCTGACGCTGGTGCAGCTGCAATAAGGCTCAGCGGAACAGGCGACCGTCGCGCACCAGCTCGCGTGGGTAGCTGTTTTTAATGCGGCTGCCGACGCGTTTCGCCAGGCCGAGCGGCTGCTGCTGGTAAGTCACAATCATTTCATCACGCTGCGGCGGCGTTTCCGGGAAGATATCCCGTCCGCGATACCACTCCAGCGCCTCGTCAGCAGACAGTTCAAATGTCCGTTGCGCATCCAGCTGCGCCAGCGCGATGACCGCTTCATGCTGCCAGCGGTAGCCTCGTGCAAAGGTTTCCGCCAGCTTCAGGCCGATACGGGAGAAGCGAACGCTGCCGAGCAGCGGCGTAATTGCCTCTGGAAACAGCCAGATCTCTTTATCGCGCTGCCACAGCGTCAGTTCGTCGCTCCATTGCAGGCCGACCGACGCCGCCGCGTTAGCGACCTCTGCCGCCATCTTTTTATTCACTGGCGTAAAGGGCAGCTTGCCCAGCCTGTAGCCGGGCTGCGGCAGTGGCGCGACCGAGGCGGTTTTACGCAGCCGCGCGACGAAAAAGCCTTCACTGTCGAACAGCTGCGGAAACACGTGCAAAAAGCCTTCCGGCGTTAAAGCCTGCGCGGCATCGGCGAAAAGCGCGTCGAGCGGAACGACCTCAACCGCCTGCGGATAGCGCGCCAGCAGCCAGGCGATCACCTGCTGGTTCTCTATCTGATTGAGCGTGCAGGTGGAATAGACCAGGATACCGCCCGGTTTAAGCGCATGGAAGGCGCTTTCGATCAGATCGCGCTGGGTGGCAGCAATTGCCTCGGTGCTGCTCAGCGACCAATTTTTCAGCGCGTCGGCGTCTTTACGGATCACCCCTTCGCCCGAGCAGGGCGCATCCAGCAGCACGGCGTCAAACTGTTCCGGCAAGGCGGGGCCGAAGACGCGTGCGTCAAAATGGGTGAGGGCGACATTGCTGACGCCGCAGCGGCTGATATTGGCGTGCAGCACCTTGACGCGGCTCGCCGAAAATTCGTTGGCGAGGATGGCGCCGCGGTTGCCCATGCGCGCCGCTATCTGCGTGGTTTTCGAGCCGGGCGCGGCCGCCATATCCATCACCCTCAGCGCATCGGGCGCGGCGTCAAACAGCGCGCTGACCGGCAGCATAGAGCTCGCTTCCTGAATGTAAAACAGCCCGCTCAGATGCTCCGCCACGCTGCCCAGCGGCAGACTCTCATCGTCGCGCTCAATCCAGAAGCCTTCCGCGCACCAGGGCACCGGCGTCAGCCGCCAGCCATAGTCAGCCGTCTGGGTGAGGAAATCCGCTACGCTGATTTTGAGCGTGTTGACGCGGATAGTGCGACGCAGCGGTTGCTGGCTGATGGCGATAAAGCGTTGCAGCTCGGCGTCATCGGGCAGCGCGGCGCGCATCAGGTCAAGAAAGTCAGAGGGGAAAAGATCGGCCACGGGCAGGTTCCAGTTGAAACGTTGAGGTCAAAAACAGGGGCGGCAGTGTAGCACGAAAAGGGTGACGTCGCTCCAGGCCGCTGGTCCGGTAGTCAGACAGCAGGGAACAAAAAACCAGGCGCTCCGCGGCAGGGAAAACGCAGAGCGGTTTTGAACAACGCAGATACGCACCGTAAGGCCAGGGTGCGTATCTGCGTGGGACGAGCTGGCAGCAAGACCATGTTATGCGTCTTTGCGAGCGGGGCTTGAACCCTCGCTCGCACCACAATACCAGATGTTGCCGACCAGCTTACTGTCGCGGATCGGGGATAGCCGTTCCCCAGCTGCGCCAGTTTTTCGGCGCTTCATCCTGCAGCAGGAAGTGCTTGTCTGCGCCCGCCTGCGGCGCCAGCGGCACCGTCGGCGGCGTGGCGAACTGAATGCCGCCGCGAATAAACTGCTGGAAGGTGCCGGTTTTCACTACGCCGCCAATCAGGCCGAAGTCGAGGTTATAGCCCGACGCCAGCCAGAACACGGAGTTGTTGCGCACCAGATGTTGATACTTTTTGCTGATGCGCAGCGCAATCTGCACCCTGTCCGCCATATTGCCCAGCGAAGTGCCGGTTACGGTGCCGACCTCGACGCCGCGGAACAGTACCGGCGTACCGATAGAGAGCGAGCCCGCTTCGGCGGCATCGACATAAATCGTCAGCCCGTTCAGGTAGCGTGAATCGGTAATGGTACTCTCCTGCAGCTCGAAAATACGCGCCGGTCCCCCTTTGCCTGGGTCGACGTTGACGTAGGGCTGCAGGAGCGTCTCCAGATGATTAACGCCAGCCGGCGAGATCTCTGGCGACACTACCGAGAAGTGACTGCCGGTACGCGCAAAGTCCTGTACATACTCTGGATAGAGCACCGCCTTTGCGACTACCTGATTATTATCTTTACTCAGAGAGAGGGACTCCACCTGGCCAATGTTAATGCCCAGATAGCGAATCGGCATCCCTTCCGACAGCTTGCTGGCGTCGTAAGTATGCAGGGTAATCTGGCTGCCGACCGCGCGCGCCGCCGTCTCGGAAGGATAAAGCGTGCGCTTGCTGCCTTTGGCGTTCGCCGCGCCGCTCATATTGTCGAAGCTGATGGCGCCGCGCAGCGCACGGTTAAGCGGCGATGCCTGTACCGTCAGGCCGCTGCCGTTAAGCTGCACGCGCGCGCCGCCTTCCGCCCAGAACACGCTCTCGCTGGTCAACAGCTTGCGATACTCCGGTTTGATATGGACGGCGATATCGAAGGCGCTGGCGCGCGGCGTGACGTCGACGATTTCACCGACCTCATATTTGCGGTACAGCACCACCGAGCCAGCCTGCACGTCCGGCAGGCTGTTGGCGGTCAGCGTCAGGGTAGTGGAAGGACGATCGCCGATAATGCCTTCCTCCGCTTTTTCGGCGTCGGCGAACAGCGGGTAAGCGGATTTAACCGCGCCCTGATTGCCCGGCTCAAGACGAATGCCGCCGTCGACCCATTCGCGCGCGCTGGCGCCCAGCACTTTCATGCCGTCGAGGCCAAACTTCACGTCGAGGCGACTGTTGACGATAAATTTACTGTCGCCGTGCACCAGGTTGCGATAGGCCGGCTCAATCGCCGCAACAAACAGAATGCCTTTCTCATTCAGCTCGCGCGAAATGACCTGGCCGATCTTCATGCCGTGCAGCATGACCGGCTGACCGGCATCGATGCCATAACTTTCCGGCGCGCTGAGTTTCACCGTCAGCACGTCAGGCTTCTGCAGCAGCGACTCGCTGGCGGGCAGCACGGTAAAGTGGCTTTGCGGCTCGCCGTCGCCTGGTACCAGCTCAAGCGTATTGCCGGTCAGCAGGCTGCTGAGATTGGTATCGGTCAGGCTCACCTTCGGGCTGCGCATCTCAATGCGCGTGCCGCTGCGCATCAGATTGACGACGGAGGGATCGAGCGTCAGCTCTCCCGTGACTTTCCCGCCGCTCAGCAGATTCAGTTTTGTCAGGCTGCCGACCTCGAGGCCCTGATAGACCAGCGGCGTCCGGCCCGCTTTCAGGTTATTGCCGTCGGGCAGATCGAGCGTCACAATCACGCCGCGCTGGCTGCGCGCCAGATCGGGATAGAGCCGGTAGTTCTGGTCCGTTTTCGCCTGCGGCGAATCGTCTGGCGAGTCAAAGGCGATGGCGCCGTTGACCAACGCCGCCAGGCTCTCCAGCTCGACCTTCGCGCCGCTGAGGCTGACGTCGGCGCTCAGGCCGGAAACATTCCAGAAGCGGCTGTTGGTTTTAACCAGATTCTTAAAGCGGCGTTCGATTAGCACATCAATGGAGACGCCGTCCGTTTTGCTGTTGATGCTGTAGTCATAGACGCGGCCGACCGGGATTTTGCGGTAGTAAACCAGCGAGCCGGAATTGAGCGCGCCGAGATCGGGCGCGTGCAGATGGATCAGCAGCTCGCCAGTATTAACGCGGTACTTGGGCTGGGTATCCTGCGCAATAAAGTTATCGCGCGGTTTGCCGCTGCCCGGCATCATGCCGATATAGTTGCCCCCCACCAGCGCATCGAGTCCCGATACGCCCGCCAGCGAGGCTTTCGGCGTCACCAGCCAGAACTGGGTGTTCTCGCGCAGCGCCTCTTTCATATCGCTTTTGATGCTCGCCTTGATCTGGATAGTGCGGTAGTCATCGCTCAGATTGATGCCCTGCACGGTGCCGACCTCCACGCCCTGATAGCGGATCGGCGTGCGGCCCGGCACGATGCCGTCCGCCGACTGGAAGTTAATGGTGATCACCGTGCCGCGCTCTTCGTAGTTAGTCCAGAGCAGCCAGCCGGCGATCAGCATCGCTACAATCGGCAGGAGCCAGAATGGAGAAACCTTACGTTTGCTGCGCAGCGTCGCGTTAGTCGGTGTAGTCGGCGTTTCCTGTTGCATGTGCATCCCAAAGCAGGCGGCTGTCGAGCCACTCAACGGCCATAATGGTCAGGATCACCGCCGAGCCGAAATAAAACGCGGCGGGTCCCATGGTAAAAGCCAGCAGCTGATCGCGATTGACCAGCGACATGGTTAATGAAATCACAAAGAGATCCAGCATTGACCAGCGGCCAACCCAGGTAACCACCCGCAGCAGGCGAATACGGGTTTTTAGACCCTGCTCGCAGCGGAAGTGAATACTTAACAGCAGCGTCAGCATGACCAGCACCTTAGTAAAGGGCACCAGAATACTGGCGATAAACACCACCGCCGCCACCGGAATATTGCCGGACGCCAGGCCAAGAATGCCGGAAAAAATCGTATCTTCGCGTCGCGAACCATTAAGGTAGACCACAGAGATAGGCAGCAGGTTAGCGGGAATAAGCAGTACAACAGAGGCGATAAGCGCCGCCCAGGATTTTTGCAGGCTGTGGCGACGCCGGAAGTCAAGGGGCGTATGGCAGCGCGGGCAGCGGCCGCGCGCGTCCGGCTCGCCGGTATTGTGGCAATTAAGGCACACCTGCAGTTTGTCGCGGGCAAAACCATACTGCTTCTGTGGATAAAAATGTTCCCAGAGCTGCTCGACGTTAAGGTGGATCAAGGTCAGCAGGCTCAGCGCCGTTAACGTCAGATAGGCGGCCAGCCCGTAGCCGACCTCCAGCGAGGCGTAATCCTGCACCTTGATCGACGCCACCGCAATGCCCACCAGATAGATGTCGAGCATTACCCACTCTTTGACCTTTTCCAGCATCAGCAATACCGGCCGCAGATTCATCCCCAGCCGGTGGCCGATGCTGAGATAGCCGATACCGACGACGAGCGCGGCTGGCGCGCCGATAGTGCAGAACGCCACCATCGAAGCAGTAAGCACATTGCCCTGTTCCGCCATCTGGATCACGCCGCCCAGCAGGCTGGCGTTAATGCGCATGCCGAGCAGGCGAATATCCACCAGCGGCAGGGTAAAGGCGAAAGGCATCAGCACCAGGATCATCGCGGCCATGACGGTCAGCCGCGTCATCGACCAGTCACGCCCGCTGATAATTTGCGCATGGCAGCGTGGACAATAGGCAGACTGATGCGATTTCACATCCGGTAAGGAAAAAAGGGTATCGCATTGCGGACAACGCTGATAACGTGCGTGGGGCAATGGCTGGCTGATAGCGTGAATTTTCATAGGGTGATGCAGGTTTCGCCCGGATATTTGTCGCTGTGACCGGATGCGGTCGTGGGGCAAAAAAACGTTTTCACGTTTCAGGCACGCCCGCAAAGGGCCCACGTTTCGATCCACAAAAATCTAAGGTTATAGCAACTAACGCGATGATTCACCTTGTGGCGGTGGATATTTAGTGCTTATTTTAACGGGCGGTTAATAAAAGCCGCTCTGTTGTTAATGTTAATGGTTAAACAATGAACAAAACTGCCTTTTACGCTGATTTGAATCGCGATATGCGCGCTTTGCTCGCGGGCGAGACCTCGTTTCTCGCCGCGCTGGGCAATTTCAGCGCGCTGCTGTATGAACGCCTCGACGGCGTTAACTGGGCGGGCTTCTACCTGCTGACTGAGGCCGATACGCTGGTGCTGGGCCCCTTTCAGGGCAAAATCGCCTGCGTGCGCATTCCGGTAGGCAAGGGGGTGTGTGGTACGGCAATAGCGCAGGATAAAGTGCAGCGCGTCGACGACGTGCACGCTTTTCCCGGCCATATCGCCTGCGATGCCGCCAGCAATGCCGAGATCGTGATTCCTCTGAAAGTAAACGGCACGCTGGTGGGCGTTCTGGATATCGACAGCACGGTGTTCAATCGCTTTGACAGCGAGGATGAAACAGGGCTGGTTGCACTGACTGATGGGCTTTGCGACGTGCTCGCGCACAGCGAGATCGAAAAATTTTTGCAGCTGACGCGCAGCTAATCGACTGGATCGCATGGCATTTGGCAATGTTGTCATTATAATGTCGCCTGTTCATGCCTGCTCTGGTCGGCAAATCCGTTGTAATCAGGAAATTTCATGGAAAATCAACCTAAGTTGAATAGCAGTAAAGAAGTGATCGCCTTTCTGGCGGAACGTTTTCCAAACTGCTTTAGCGCTGAAGGTGAAGCGCGTCCGCTCAAAATCGGCATCTTTCAGGATCTGGTAGAGCGCGTTCAGGGCGAAATGAGTCTGAGCAAGACCCAGCTGCGTTCAGCGCTGCGTCTCTATACTTCCAGCTGGCGTTACCTTTACGGCATCAAAGCTGGCGCAACGCGCGTCGACCTCGACGGCAACGCCTGCGGCGTGCTGGACGAGCAGCACGTGCAGCATGCGCGTCAGCAGCTGGAAGAGGCGAAAGCGCGCGTTCAGGCGCAGCGCGAGCAGCAGAAGGCCGCGAAACGCGAAGCCGCAGGCGAAGAGGGCGCTGAACCGCGTCGTCCGCGTCGGCCCGCCGCACGTAAGCCAGCTGACGGCGATGCGCCGCGCAAAGCGCGTCCTCAGTCGCCGCGTCCAGCCGCTCAGGATCGCAAACCGGCTCCGCGCCCGGCGGCGCAGGCTAAACCCATCACCGATACCTCAACTTTGCAACCAGGCCAGAATATCAAAGTCAAAGCAGGCAAAAGTGCGATGGACGCTACCGTTCTTGAAGTGTCAAAAGACGGCGTTCGGGTACAGCTCGCTTCCGGCATGGCAATGATTGTGCGCGCAGAACACTTGCAGTTCTGAAACGGAGGCTGACCCCGGCATGAACACCCTGTTAAAAATCGGTATGATTGTGGGCCTGCTACTGGCAGGCCCTTCATTTGGCGCAGAGAATATTACCCGCGCCGATCAGATCCCTCAGCTTCATGAAGATCCGCAGGACCCCACCGTCAGCGAACGCGTGACCTCCCGCTTTACCCGCTCTCACTATCGCCAGTTCGATCTTGATCAGGCCTTTTCGGCGAAGATTTTCGATCGCTATCTGAATATGCTCGACTACAACCACAACGTGTTGCTGGCATCAGATGTGGCGCAGTTTGCCGACAAAAAAACCACGCTCGGCGACGAGCTGCGCAGCGGCAAGCTGGACGTGTTTTACGATCTCTACAATCTGGCGCAGAAACGCCGTTTCGAGCGCTATCAGTACGCGCTTGACGTGCTGAACCGTCCGATGAATTTTACCGGCAACGACACCATCGATATCGATCGCGCCAAAGCGCCCTGGCCGAAAGATCAGGCCGAGCTGAACGCGTTATGGGACGCCAAGGTCAAATATGACCAGCTCAGCCTGAAGCTGACCGGTAAAGATGACAAAGAAATTCGCGATGTGCTGACCAAGCGCTACAACTTTGCTATTCGCCGCCTGGCGCAGAGCAACAGCGAAGATGTCTTCCAGCTGGCGATGAACGCGTTTGCGCATGAAATCGATCCGCACACCAGCTATCTGTCGCCGCGCAACACCGAACAGTTCAACACCGAAATGAGTCTGTCGCTGGAAGGCATCGGCGCGGTGCTGCAAATGGATGATGACTACACGGTGATCAACTCTATGGTCGCGGGCGGACCGGCGGCGAAGAGCAAATCGATCAGCGTCGGCGACCGCATTGTCGGCGTCGGTCAGCCAGGCAAGCCGATGGAAGATGTAATCGGCTGGCGTCTTGATGACGTGGTAGCCAAAATCAAGGGGCCGAAAGGCAGCAAAGTGCGTCTTGAGATCCTGCCTGCGGGCAAGGGCACCAAAACCCGCACTGTCTCCCTGACGCGTGAGAAGATCCGCCTTGAAGACCGCGCGGTGAAAATGAGCGTGCATAACGTCGGCAAACAGAAAGTCGGCGTACTGGATATTCCTGGCTTCTATGTCGGTCTGACCGATGATGTGAAAGTTCAGCTGCAAAAGCTGCAGAAGCAGAACGTCGACAGCGTTGTGATCGATCTGCGGACTAACGGCGGCGGCGCGCTGACCGAAGCGGTATCGCTTTCCGGTCTGTTTATCCCGAGCGGTCCGGTGGTGCAGGTGCGCGACAATAACGGTCGCGTCCGCGAGGACAGCGACAACGACGGCGTCGTCTACTACAAAGGCCCGCTGGTGGTGCTGGTAGACCGCTTCAGCGCCTCGGCATCCGAAATCTTCGCTGCGGCGATGCAGGACTATGGCCGTGCGCTGATCGTTGGCGAGCCGACGTTTGGTAAAGGCACCGTGCAGCAGTATCGATCGCTGAACCGCATTTACGATCAGATGCTGCGTCCTGAATGGCCTGCGCTGGGTTCCGTTTCCTACACTATCCAGAAGTTTTACCGTATCAACGGCGGCAGCACGCAGCGTAAAGGCGTGACGCCGGACCTGCTGATGCCGACCGGCGTGGAAGCGGCGGAAACGGGCGAGAAGTTCGAAGACAACGCGCTGCCCTGGGACAGCATCAATGCCGCGACGTATACCAAAACCGGCGACGTCAAGCCGCTGGTCGCGCAACTGACCAAACAGCACGAAGCGCGTATCGCCCAGGATCGCGAGTTCCAGTACATCATGAAAGATATCGCTCGCTTTGATGCGATGAAGGACAAGCGCAATATCGTGTCGCTTAATCTCGCCCAGCGCGAGAAAGAGAACCACGAAGAAGATGCGCTGCGTCTGGAGCGGATTAACGCGCGCTATCAGGCGGAAGGCAAAAAGCCGCTGAAGAGCCTGGACGATCTGCCGAAGGATTATAAAGAGCCCGATCCTTACCTCGACGAGACGGTGAAAATCGCCAACGACCTGGCGCAGCTGGATAAATCACAGCCTGCTGCGTCCACTCCCGCCGCGCAGTAAGCGCAAGGGATTGAAAAGCACCGCGCCGCGGTGCTTTTTTTTTGCCCAGAGGATCGGGAACGGTTGCCGAAACCAGCCGCGCGGCGAAAGCGTGACTAAATGTAAAGTTATGTCTTTTTAGGCACTTAAAGGTTAAGGTCGCTTGAAATGCGGCGCGATGACCCTAGGATAAGGATCCGCGCAGTCAGCGCATGAACAACTGAGGAAAATTAACTTTTATGATGCGTATTGCTCTTTTCCTGGTGACCAACTTAGCTGTGATGTTGGTCTTTGGGCTGATCCTCAGCCTGACAGGGATCCAGTCAAGCAGTGTTCAGGGCCTGATGATTATGGCAGGCCTGTTTGGCTTTGGCGGTGCGTTTGTTTCACTGCTGATGTCGAAGTGGATGGCGTTGCGTTCGGTCGGCGGTGAAGTAATTGAACAACCCCGGAATGAAACGGAACGCTGGCTGATGCAGACCGTTGGCCGTCAGGCGCAGCAGGCAGGTATCGCCATGCCGCAGGTCGCTGTGTACCATGCGCCCGATATCAACGCGTTCGCCACCGGTGCGCGTCGCGATGCGTCGCTGGTCGCCGTTTCCACCGGCCTGTTGCAGAACATGAGCCGTGACGAAGCGGAGGCGGTGCTGGCGCATGAGATCGCGCATATCGCTAACGGCGACATGGTGACCATGACGCTGATCCAGGGCATCGTGAACACCTTCGTGATCTTTATTTCGCGTATTATCGCGCAGGTGGCGTCGGGCTTTCTGTCCGGCAACCGTGACGGCGAAGAGGGCGGCAACGGCAACCCGCTGGTCTACTTCGCGGTGGCAACGGTGCTGGAGCTGGTGTTCGGTATTCTGGCCAGCATCATCACCATGTGGTTCTCACGTCACCGTGAGTTCCACGCCGACGCCGGTTCAGCGAAGCTGGTGGGCCGCGAGAAGATGATCGCCGCGCTGCAGCGTCTGAAAACCAGCTACGAACCGCAGGAGCCGAGCAGCATGATGGCGTTTTGCATCAACGGCAAAAACAAATCCCTGAGCGAGCTGTTTATGTCACACCCGCCGCTGGATAAGCGTATCGAAGCGTTACGCAGCGGCCAGTATCTGAAGTAATCGCAGAGCCGAAGAAAAAGGCGACTCCCTGGAGTCGCCTTTTTTATTGATGTGGCCTACTGCGTTGCGACGCGCTTCTGCGACAGGCGCGAGAGGCTGAACAGCGCGGCGACGCTGGAGAAGAGTCCCGCCAGAATCAGCGAAGCGTGCGTACCGTTCTGATCGAACATCGTGAACATCAGCGCCACCAGCGCCGCGCCGCTGCTCTGACCCAGCAGACGCGCCGTTCCCAGCATTCCGCTGGCGCCGCCGCTGCGGTTGCGCGGAGCGGAAGAGATAATGGTGTGGTTATTGGGCGACTGGAACAGGCCAAAACCGGCTCCGCACAGCGCCATACGCCAGATAATATCCCAGTCCTGCGGCTGTGCGGGCAGCAACGCCAGCAGGAAGAGCCCCGCCGCGAAAAGCGCCAGACCAATACCGCCGAGCAGCCCGGCATGAATATGCTCAATCAAACGTCCGGCAATCGGTGCCAGCACCATGGTCGCCAGCGGCCAGGGGGTCAGCAGCAGGCCGGTAGCGACTTCATTGCGCCCCAGCACGTTTTGCAGGAAAAAAGGCAGTGAAACCATCGCCAGCATCTGCGCGCAGAAAGAGCAGATCGAGGTGCAGATCGACAGGCTAAAAAGCGGAATACGCAGCAGATCGACCGGCAGCAGCGGCACTGCCAGGCGCTGCTGACGACGCACGAAGAACCAGCCGACTACCGCCAGCACTACCACCTCAGCCAGCGCCAGCGCAGGGTTTTCCCCCTGGGCGAAACCGGTCAGCCCGTAGATCAGCAGACCGAAAAAGAGCGCATTCATCAGCGCGCTCGGCACATCGAATTTTTGCGCTTTCGCTTTCTGGCTGTTCTCCGGCAGAAAACGCAGCGCCAGCCAGAGCGCAATGACGCCCAGCGGCACGTTGATCAGAAAGAGCCATTTCCAGCTGGCGAACGACAGGATCGCCGCGGCGACCGTCGGTCCGGCGGCGCTGGATACCGCTACCACCAGAGAGTTAATCGCCATGCCGCGTCCCAGATGGCGCTGCGGATAGATAATCCGGATCAGCGCGGTGTTTACGCTCATCAACGCCGCGCCGCCAAAACCCTGCAGCACGCGCGCCAGGGTCAGCATCGAGAGCGAAGAGGAGAGGGCGCAGAATGCCGAAGTAAGGATAAACAGGCCGAGGCCAACCTGATAGACGCGACGATAGCCCAGCATATCACCCAGAAAAGAGAGCGACAGCAGCGAGGCGACGATAGCGATCTGATAGGCGTTAACGATCCAGACGGACTGGGCAGGACTGGCATGAAGCTCGCGCGCGATAGTAGGTAAGGCCACGTTGGCGATAGCGCCATCCAGCACCGCCATCATAATGCCCAGGGCAATAGTAAAAATAGCGCCATAGCGTTGCGGAGCGGGAAGACCATCCTGAAAAGGTGTAGGGGACATAGCGAGATAAGTAAAGTGAGTGAATATGAACATGCTAATGAATCCACTGCCAAAACGCACCGCCTTTAGACTAAAAGTCGCGGCTAAATTATGTCGTTCAATGACAGACAATGGTGCTGCGTGCGGTGACGCGCTATATTGACCGTCTGTTCCGATTTTATTAAAACAATTTCAAAAAAGGGTGCGTGATGGCCGCCAGTGAAAACGATAAACAACCCGATGCCGTTTCCTCCGTTATGAAGGTGTTCGGCATTCTTCAGGCGCTGGGCGAGGAGCGCGATCACGGTATTACTGAGCTGGCGCAGCGCGTCATGATGTCGAAAAGTACCGTTTACCGCTTCCTGCAGACCATGAAGGCGCTGGGTTACGTCACCCAGGAAGGGGAGAGCGAAAAATACTCCCTGACGCTGAAGCTGTTTGAGCTGGGTGCGAAAGCGCTGCAGAACGTCGATCTGATCCGCAGCGCGGATGTACAGATGCGTGAGCTTTCCCGCCTGACCAAAGAGACGATTCACCTTGGGGCGCTGGAAGAGGACAGCATTGTCTATATCCACAAAATCGACTCACTCTATAACCTGCGTATGTATTCGCGCATCGGCCGCCGCAATCCCTTGCACACCACGGCTATCGGTAAAGTGCTGCTCGCCTGGCGCGACCGCGCCGAGGTGAATGATATCCTCAAAGAGGTTGAGTTTAAGCGCAGCACCGCTAACACCATCGTCACGCGCGAAGCGCTTATCGACGTGCTGGATCAGGTGAAGGCACAGGGGTTCGGCGAAGATAACGAAGAGCAGGAAGAAGGATTACGCTGTATCGCCGTGCCGGTTTTTGACCGCTTCGGCGTAGTCATCGCCGGTCTCAGCATCTCTTTCCCGACGATTCGCTTCTCGGAAGAGGCGAAAAGCGACTATGTCGCCATGCTGCATCGTGCGGCGCGCACGCTCTCCGCTGAGATGGGCTACCACGACTACGCTTTCTGATAAAAAAGCGGGCAGGCGCCCGCTTTACTCTCTGACAACAGCGCGGATAAAAACCGGCCTGCTTCTTAATTATCGATCACGTCGCCGCTCTTCTTAAGCAAGGGGCAGTCTGTCACGCCGATAACGCCGCTGTCGGTATGCAGATACTGTGCGGTAATCAGGCCGCGCGCGGTAAGGTAGCTGCACTGCAGGCCCAGGCCCGCCGCATTCTTCGTGCTGCCGGTCAGCACACCGTAGCCGGTAAACAGCATGCCGATCCAGATCACGCCGATGAGCAAGATTGCCCGAATTAAAAGTTTCATTTTGTTCTCCATAAGATACATAACGCAGCTGTCCACTGTTTGCTGCCGCCCGTAATATTAACAGCTTGCCTCGCTTTGTCTGCTGAAGCGATCGGAGATTGCCGAAAGCGAGGCAGTCAGGGAATTCTGCATTCAGGCGTATAGCCTGGTCAGCCGCGCGCGCAACAGGTAGAATCGAGGCCATTAATATTTTTCGTTTTTGAGGCAGTTATGAACGAGTTAGCCGCAACTTCTGGTCCGCTGTTTAGCTATGGCGTACTGACGATCATTATTATTGTGGCGTTTATCGTCTGGTTTTTCGTTAACCGGGCCAGCGTGCGCGCCAGCGAACAGATTGAGCTGCTGAGCCACCTGCTGGAAGAGCAGAAAAAACAGAACACGCTGCTGCGCCGTCTGGTTGAGAATCAGTGCGGCGAGCAGGAAAAGCAGGACCCGGAAGAGAAGCGCGATTTTATTCGCATGATCCCGGAACGCTAACGTTCCCCACCCTGGCAAGGAGGCAACATGGCCTGGCGAAATCCCTGGTACGACGGCAGTCAAGCGCACCATACACCTGAAGGCTTTCGCAATCTGGAACCCGATCTGCGCCAGCCGGGCGATCTTGACCGCTGGCGCAAAGAGCGCAAAGCGCAGGGATTGCCTTTTCCGCCTCAGGCGGGCTATGAGGGTTTCAGAACAGACTGGTGGCAACCTGCCGATCTGGCCGGCACTGACGACCGGATCTGGTGGTTAGGCCACGCGGCGATACTGCTGCGCCTTAGCCAGCGCTATCTGCTGATCGACCCGGCGCTCTCTCTGCGCGCCTCGCCGTTGCCCTTTGCCGGGCCAAAGCGTAAATCACCGTCGCCGCTGAATATTCATCAGCTGCCGCGACTCGATTACGTGCTGATATCTCATAATCACTACGATCATCTCGATCTCGCCACCGTGAAGCGCATTATCCGCCGTTTTCCTGATGTCACCTTTCTGGTGCCGCTGGGGCTGGAAAAGTGGTTTAAGCGGCGCGGCGCGCGGCACGTTCGTCAGCTTGACTGGTGGCAAAGCCAGCAGGAAGCGGATCTGACGCTGACCGCCGTCCCGGCGCGTCACTGGAGCATGCGTACGCTGCACGATCGCAACCGCTCTTTATGGTGCGGCTGGGTAGTGCGCAGCAAAACGCTGAATTTCTGGTTCTCTGGCGACAGCGGTTTTTCTGAAAATCTGGCGGAGATTCCACGCAGGCTTGGTCCCTTCAATCTGGCAGCCTTGCCCATCGGCGCCTATGCACCGAAATGGTTCATGGAGAGCAGCCATATGGATCCCGATCAGGCGGTGTGGTTATGGCGACTAATCGGTCAGCCTTTAACCCTTCCGGTTCACTGGGGCGTGTTCGAACTGGCCGATGAATCGCTGGATGAACCGCCTGCGGAATTAATGCGCGCCATCCAGCGCAGCGGCGAAGATAATGGACGCTTTGCACCATGGAGAATAGGGGAGAGCCGCAGCCTGCAGAATATTAACCAGGAAAAATCCTAAATAACCGCATCTCTTCTACAGCAGCCTCCGGGTTGAAGAGATATTTTATCCGCGATCAAAGAATAAATAGTAATAAGTAATAAGCGCGACTCTGCTTTTAATTGGGGCAAGGTTATCTTTTATTTTCCTGATTTTGGTGCAAAAGCATTTATTATCGGTGCCAGTGAAAATGATGACGCTCTGCCGTTAAAAAGAACCCAGGCCGCTTTGCTTTAGGTTACGGTTTCGCTTAAGAAAAAAGAATGCCATATTAATGCAATAATTTATCTTTAAATTAATCCGTTACAGTGAGCAAGGTTGGACGACGAGGCGGTTATCCGCTAGAGTTATTCGTATCATCGCAGGTTGATGGATAATGCTTTTTCGGCTACGGCATGGTCAGGTTATGTACCAAAATGAACAAAGTGTGTCACTGCTTCGCAAATTTTGTGCAGCGCGTCCATCGCCGATTAAAAATGCCTTGCCATTAATTTGCGGATATGTGATAACAATTCGTGGGTCAAACGAGGTACAGTTCTGTTTATGTATGGCATCTTCAGTAAAGAAGTTACGAGTAAAAACGTTGACGTTGAATACCGCTTCCTTGCCGAACCTTAATTAGTGCCTCATTCAGTAACGTCTCTGGTTTCTCTGTAGGTCTGCCTCCGGGCAAAATAAACACTCTAAGGAATTTGCAAAATGGCAAAGATTAAAGGTCAGGTTAAGTGGTTCAACGAGTCTAAAGGTTTTGGTTTTATTACCCCTGCTGACGGTAGCAAAGATGTGTTCGTACACTTCTCCGCTATCCAGGGCAACGGTTTCAAAACCCTGGCTGAAGGCCAAAGCGTTGAGTTCGAAATTCAGGACGGCCAGAAAGGCCCGGCTGCAGTCAACGTAACCGCTATCTGATTTCGTGCCAGCTCGGTGCCATGCACCACTGAAAACGAATCCTGTAAAGCCCTGGTCATCTGACCGGGGCTTTTTCTTTGCGCTTTCGATACGGCAGCGAACGGAGTAAACTGCGGCGCTCTTGTTAACGGAGTCCCTATGTTGCTGATCTGCCCCCTCTGCCATCTCTCTTTACAGCCGGAAAACCGCAGCTGGCGCTGTGAAAATCGTCATCAGTTCGATCAGGCGAAAGAGGGCTATCTTAATTTGCTGCCCGTTCAGCATAAAGGTTCGCGCGAGCCTGGCGACAGCGCAGAGATGATGCAGGCGCGACGGGAGTTTCTGCAGGCAGGTCACTATCAGCCGCTGCGCGACGGCGTGGTAGCGCTGCTGCGCGAGAAGCTGCAGGATGCTTCCGCGCTGCTCGACATCGGCTGCGGCGAAGGCTATTACACTTCGGCGCTCAGTACCCTCGGCGCAGAGGTTTACGGGCTGGATATCGCCAAAAACGCAATTCGTTTGGCGGCGAAACGTTATCCGGACGTGCAGTTTTGTGTCGCTTCAAGCCAGCGTCTGCCGTTTGCCGACGCCTCGCTGGATGCTGTGGTGCGCATCTACGCACCCTGCAACGAAGCGGAGCTGACGCGCGTAATCAAGCCCGGCGGCGTGCTGCTGACGGTGACGCCAGGCGCGCACCATCTGCAACAGTTCAAGGCGTTGATCTATCGCGAAGTACAGCTCCATGCGCCGGAAGAGAAGCTTTATAGCGGCTTTAGCGAAGAGACCCAGCAGTCGCTGCGCTATGCCATGCATCTGAGCGGGGACGCGGCGGCGACGCTGTTGCAGATGACGCCTTTCGCCTGGCGCGCGAAGCCTTCGGTATGGGGTGAGCTGCAGGCGACGAAAACCTTTGAGTGCGACGCTGATTTTCGTCTGACGCTATGGCGGCGCGGTTAACGCGCCTCTACCAGCGTGTTGTAGATACGTTCCAGATCGTCGAGCTGCTGCACGGCGATCAACAGGCGGCGCTGCTCCAGCTGCATCACCAGAATGCCATCTTCTGACAGATTGATGCTTTGAATGCGCGCATAGGCTATCCACACGCCGCTATAGAACAATCCCTCGCCCTTCATCAGCAGAGTTGGCCGACGCAGCCAGAACAGCCAGCAGGCGAGAAAGCAGAGCACCATCAGCAAGGTGGTCGTCAGCTGCGGTCCCTGATGGGTCACGTTATTCCAGAGTAAAATCGCCAGCAGCCCGATGAATATCAGGCTGTCAATCTTGTGTCTGCGTCGCAGTGGCACGCTTAAACGCGTCGGGCCTTTGCGGCGCGGCAGTATAAAGTCGTTATAGAGAGAGAAAAGCAGCAGCGCGGCGATGCAGAGCGCGATGAGGCCGTCCGTTAGTGTCATCACATTCTCCTTTGGCGATGCGTCGAAAAAGCGGGGAAGTGGCCGGGCGCAGCGCGCCCGGCGAGAGAACTACAGGCCAAGCAGGCCGATCCAGTAGCCAAAAATGCCGATGGCGAAGAAGCCAACGATAATCCACAGCGCGTTGACCTTACGACGCAGCAGCCACATACAGGCGAAGGTCAGCAGCAGCGGCACGATGCCCGGCATCAGCTGGTCGAGGATGGTCTGAACCGTGGTAACGGTGGTTTTCCCGGTCTGGTCGGTAATGCGCGACACTACCAGCGGGATATTAACGTGCGTCCACTTGTTCACCAGCGCGCCCATAACAAACAGGCCAAGAATCGACGCGCCCTCCGTCAGCTTCTGCAGGAAGCCGCCGCCCATATCGCTGACGATATCGATCCCTTTGCGGTAGCCATACGCCACGCCGTAATAGCGTGTCAGCATACGCGCCAGATTAAACAGCACAAAGAACAGCAGCGGACCGAGCAGGCTGCCGCTCATGGCGATGCCTGCGCCAAGCGCGGCGAATACCGGACGCACGGTTCCCCAGAAAATCGGGTCGCCAACGCCAGCCAGCGGCCCCATCAGGCCAACTTTAATGCCGTTGATGGCGGCGTCATCGATCGCCGCGCCGTTTGCGCGCTGCTCTTCCATCGCCATGGTGACGCCCAGCACCGGCGCGGCCACGTAGGGATGCGTATTAAAAAACTCCAGGTGACGCTTGATCGCCTGCTTACGCGCCTCGTTGTTTTCCGGATAGAGACGACGGATGACCGGCACCATTGAGAAACAGAAACCCAGGGCCTGCATACGCTCGAAGTTCCATGAACCCTGAAACAGGTTCGACCGCAAAAACACGCCGCGAATATCGCCCGGGGTGAGTTTTTTTTGCGTTGTAGTTGTATCTACCATGTTGTCACCTGTTCCTTAGTCAAGTTCGTTATCGAGATCGTTGTTTGCCGGACCCGCTGCAGGCGCACCCGCTACGCGGTTATATTTCGGTGCCAGCTGGATGTAGAGCACTGCCATGACGACGCCGATGACGCCCAGCGCCACCAGGTTGAAGCTGGTAAAGGCCGCGGTAACAAAGCCGAGATAGAAGAACGGCATCAGATAGCCTGCGCGCATCATATTGATGACCATCGCGTAACCGACCACGACGATCATGCCGCCCGCGATATTCAGACCATTGGTCACCACGTCAGGAATGGAGCTAAGCAGAGAGTGAACCGCGCTGGTGCCGACCGAGATCGCCACAATCAGCGCCGGAATGGCGATACGCATCGCCTGCAACACCAGTGCCGAAACGTGGATCCACGAAATCGCCGTCAGATTGCCTTTCTCCGCCGCCTTGTCGGCCGCATGCTGGAAGGCGACGGTAATGGTACGCACGATAATCGTCAGCACCTGACCCGCCGCAGCCAGCGGGATCGCCAGTGCAATACCTGCGCCGACGCTCTGGCCACCGGCAATAACCAGAATGGTGGAGATGATTGAGGCGAGAGCGGCATCGGGCGCCACGGCGGCACCGATGTTCATCCAGCCCAGCGCAATCATTTCCAGCGTACCGCCGATAATAATGCCGGTTTTCATATCGCCGAGTACGGCCCCTATCAGGGTACAGGCGACCAGCGGGCGGTGAAACTGAAACTCATCCAGAATCGAACCCATACCCGCAATACAGGCCACGATAAATATCAGGATGATTTGTAGCGAGGTTATTTCCATCATATCCCTTCTCCTCAGGAGGATAGCGTTAACTGGCCCGCAGGCGCAGCCAGCGGCGTTTTACGCATTGACCTTCGCGATCAGGTCCATCATTTTCAGTTTTTGATCGCTGGAAACTTTACGGACTTCCAGTTCAATGTTGCGTTCATTAAGCTTGCGGAACGCCGCGATATCTTTTTCATCGACCGATACGGCGTTATTGACCTGCGTTTTTCCCTGACGAAACGCCATGCCGCCGATATTGACCGATTTAATATCGACACCCTGTTCAACCACACGCAGCACGTCGGTAGGATTGGTAAAGAGCAGCATGACGCGGTCGCGACCATATTTCGGGTTGTTCCAGACGCGCACCATCTTGTCGACGTCCACCACATGCGCGGTAACGCCGGGCGGTGCGACCTGCGTCAGCAGGGTTTTGCGAACATGATCTTTCGCCACCTCATCGCTGACCACAATAATGCGCGCAACGTTGGTCTCTTTGGTCCAGCGCGTTGCCACCTGACCATGGATCAGGCGGTCGTCGATACGCGCCAGTCCAATTTTCATATGCTCGCCCGGTGCCAGCGGTTGTGCCGGCGGCGTCGGGGCTTTTGCTGCAGGCGCAGCGGCTGGCGCAGAGGGGGCGGCAAGCTGCGTTTTCTGTGCCTTAACGCCTTCGCGACCCGTCTCTACCGCGATGCCGACCAGTTCGACAAACGAGGGGTTATCGTCACGCGCCATTAGGGTCTCAACCAGCATCGGAATATTGACCCCGGCGATAACATCGTAATTTTCTTTATCCAGCACGATACGGCTGGCAGCATTGAAAGGACTTCCTCCCCAGGTGTCGACTAAAAACAGCGCGCCTTTCGTTGTATCCAGCTTTGCCAGTTGCGCCTGATATTTTTCGATAAGCGTTTCTGCATTCTCGCCGGGCACAAAGTCGATCCATCCGACGTTCTCCTGCTCGCCCAACAGCATTTCTGCGGTTTTAAGCAGTTGTTCGGCTGCCCAGCCGTGTGTACCAATTACTATCGCAATGGTCACTTGCTACCTCCGTTCGCTAAAGAAATTCGTCTGGAGCCGACGAATCGTTATGAGTTATCGTTACGGCTATCTATGGATAAACGTAATCAAACCATCTGCATAAATGAATCATTCCCCGGATGTTTTGAATGAATGGGTGAGTCGCGATTTATTTTAGTGCGCGAAAAAATAATTTATGTGACGCTCGTCAGCTATCAGACGGCCGGACTCGCAATAAGTCCTGTTTAATTCCGCTTTCCTGCTGAATCATTTGTAAATGAAAGAAAATTTTTTGACGTAATTTACCGGCCTGTTACATTAGCGATCTGTTTATTACTCAGGAGTAACGGGTTTCAGCCCACCTTTATGGATCGTCACCGACGTCGCTTAACCACTTTGATGCGCACCTTCGCGCCTTCTCTCACGCCTGACGGCGTTTCTGTAGTTCACTCGATTGCCTTTCTGTCACGTCGCCAGACGACGCTGACACGATATCGTTCAGTCTGCCTTTCGTTCAGGAGTCAATGATGGAATTTCTCTTCGACCCCTCAATCTGGGCCGGTTTGCTCACGCTTGTCGTACTTGAAATCGTGCTTGGTATCGACAATCTGGTATTTATCGCCATTCTTGCTGACAAGCTGCCGCCGAAACAGCGCGATAAAGCGCGCCTGATCGGCCTGTCGCTGGCGCTGGTAATGCGTCTGGGCCTGCTGTCGCTGATTTCATGGATGGTCACGCTGACGCGCCCGTTATTTAGCGTAGGCGAGTTTAGCTTTGCCGGGCGTGATTTGATTCTGCTGGTGGGCGGGGTGTTTCTGCTGTTCAAGGCGACGATGGAGCTGCACGAGCGGCTGGAGAACCGTCAGTTAGAGCATCAGGGGAATCGCAACTACGCCAGTTTCTGGGCGGTGGTGACGCAGATTGTGGTGCTGGACGCGGTCTTTTCGCTGGATGCGGTGATCACGGCGGTGGGCATGGTGAACCATTTGCCGATTATGATGACGGCGGTGGTTATTGCGATGGGCATGATGCTGCTGGCCTCGAAACCGTTGACCAACTTTGTCAACGCGCATCCCACCGTGGTGGTGCTCTGTCTCAGCTTCCTGCTGATGATCGGCCTGTCGCTGGTGGCGGAAGGTTTTGGCTTCCATATTCCGAAAGGGTATCTCTATGCGGCGATCGGCTTCTCTATCCTGATCGAGCTGTTTAACCAGATCGCGCGCCGCAACTTTATGCGTCATCAGGCGCATCGCCCGATGCGTGAGCGCACCGCCGAAGCGATTCTGCGATTGATGGGCGGACGTCAGCGCCCGGCGCAGCCCGCCACCAGCGAGGAGTCGCCTGTAACGCAGGCGATGCCGCAGGAGGCCTTTAAGGATGAAGAGCGCTATATGATCAACGGCGTGCTGACGCTGGCGTCGCGCTCTATCCGCAGCATTATGACGCCGCGCGGTGAGATCTCCTGGGTAGACGCTGAGCGTCCGCTGGATGAGATCCGTATTCAGCTACTGGATACACCGCACAGTTTGTTCCCGGTGTGTCGCGGCGAGCTGGACGAAATCATCGGCGTGGTGCGCGCCAAAGAGTTGCTGGTGGCGATTGAGCACGGTATGGATGTGGCGACCTTTGCCGCCGCGTCGCCCGCGCTCATCGTGCCTGAAACGCTGGACCCCATTAATCTGCTTGGCGTGCTGCGTCGCGCCAGAGGGAGTTTCGTTATCGTCACCAACGAATTCGGCGTCGTGCAGGGGCTGATTACACCGCTGGACGTGCTGGAAGCCATTGCTGGCGAATTCCCGGACGAGGATGAAACGCCGGAAATTATTGCCGACGGCGACGGCTGGATTGTGAAGGGCGGCACTGACCTGCATTCGTTGCAGCAGCTGTTCGACGTGAACGACCTGGTCGACCCGGATGAAGATCATGCGTCGCTGGCGGGACTGCTGATTGCACAGAAAGGGCAGCTACCGCTGCCGGGCGAGGTGATCGATCTACCGCCGCTACACTTCACTATTCTGGAGGCGACCGATTATCGCGTCGATCTGGTGCGCGTGACGAAAGATAAGCCGCACGAGGATGAGGAAGAAGAGCAGTAAATAAAAACGGCGCTAAGGCGCCGTTTTTACTACTTAGAGGTGAGGGAGCCAGCACGGGTGGCAGGGGCCGATCGCAAAGTCGCTCAAGGCATCCATGCGCGCTCGGCCCGCGGTATCCCTGCCGCGGGACGCTTTGCTCTTCGGCCCCTGCCACCCGCTGGGTGACGTTGTTTGCCGTCTGAAAGAGATTACGGGACGCCAGTCAGCAACTGCGCCTGATGCTGCTTCAGCCAGGTGGGAAAATCCTCTATCGGCATCGGACGCGCGTAATAATACCCCTGCAACAGATCCACGCCGCGCTCGCGCAAATAGGCCGCCTGTTTGGCCGTTTCGACCCCTTCGGCGACCAGGCTGATGTTTAAACGCTGCGCCAGCGAAATCACCATATCGGTCACCGTTGCGTTAATGGCGTCGGTGCCGATCGCGGCGGTAAAAATCTTGTCGATCTTCAGCACGTCCGGCTGCAAATCTTTCAGATAAGAGAGCGAGCTGTGGCCGGTGCCGAAATCATCAATGGCCAGACGCACGCCGATGCTGTGCAACTGCGAAATCACCTTCTGATCCACCACCGGCAGGGCGTCGCGCTCCGTCAGCTCCACTACCAGCTTCGGCAGCGGATTCGCTGGCCACCACAGCTGTTGCAGATCGTCGACGATAGCATGATCACGGAAGTGGCTGGCGGCTACGTTAATAGCGATATGGAACGACGGGCAGCGCGGCAGATTCGGCAGCTGCGCCACCGCTTTCTCTATCACAAAGCGCGTCAGCGGCGCGATAAGGTTTTGCTGCTCAGCCAGCGGAATAAAAACGTCCGGCGGGATCCAGCCCTGACGCGCGTTATGCCAGCGCAGCAGCAGCTCGATGCCGTCACAGTCGCCGCTTTGCGCATTAATCAACGGCTGGCAATACACCATAAATTCATTCGCGGTAATGCCGTAGCTGATCTGCCAGCTCAGGCTCATGCGATTTGCCGTTCCCAGCCAGACGATATAGCCAATCAGCAGGCTCAACAGCAGCGCCAGCGGCAGCTGCGATGGCAGCGTCGACATCGCCAGACGCGCCGGAGAAGGGCCATACAACGTAATAGAAAAAGGATAGCGCAGCGAACCCTGATCGTAGCTGACTTCATCTTCCGAGGGCATGGCAGGCTCAATCAACGGATTGCCATACTCCAGACTCTCGCCGCCGACGCTAAAAATAGCGCGCTCTACCCAAGGCAGCTGCGGTTCCAGCAGATAAGTGCTCATCAGCTCGATATTGATTACCTGCAAAATGCCGGAGCGGTTATCGAGCGTTTTTGGCGTCCACAGCAGCAGGATCGGCGAACCCTTCAGCAGGTAGTTATCGACCGTCAGCATCATACGCTGGTTATTAAACGCCAGCTCCGGATAGGTCTGGCTGAAAGGAATGGCGCGCGGCCCGTAGATGCTGGAGCAGTAGATGGTGTCGTTCTCTACCAGCAGCATGGCGCGCACGGTTTGCAGCGCGGAAATTTTCTCAATAAGCGGGAAACGTACATCCTGGCAGGGCACGCCCACCAGACCAAGCGTATTGTTCGCCGAGACGTCGAGCGGCGAAAACATGCGGTCAAAGCGCTGAATGGCGTTATCGGCAAAATTGAGCGACTGCTGCTCAATACGTGATTTTTCTTCGAAAAAGCGAAAAGCCAGCGTCAGAATTAAAACCACAGCGGCGATCACCAACGCGATAAAGAGTCGCTTACGGCGAAACTGTCCAACATATTGCTGGGCCAAAAGCATCAGTAACCACCTTCCACACACTAAATTGAAGCAGGATAACGGGGATGTTATCGGCAAGGCCTGAGTAAGGTTTAGCCATGCTTTATAAAAAAAGCGGTAGTGAAAAAACCGCGCGACCTGAAAAGGTCGCGCGAATCATTACTCTATCGTTATTCTGTGCGATGAGGTAGGGCTGAGGACGTATTTCCTCACGGGCGCTTAAAAAACAGACGGCGCGGGAACATTAGTCACACTGAACTTTTATCGCCAGTCCGCCGCGCGATGTTTCGCGATATTTGGCGTTCATGTCTTTGCCCGTTTCATACATCGTCTCGATCACCTTATCGAGCGAAACGCGCGGTTCGCTGGTGCGGCGCAGCGCCATACGGGCGGCGTTGATCGCTTTCACCGAGGCGATAGCGTTACGTTCGATGCAGGGCACCTGAACCTGACCGGCTACCGGATCGCAGGTCAGGCCGAGGTTATGCTCCATGCCAATCTCCGCCGCGACGCAGACCTGCTCCGGGCTGCCGCCCAGCAGCTCGGCCAGCCCGGCGGCGGCCATCGAACAGGCCACGCCCACTTCGCCCTGGCAGCCGACCTCCGCGCCGGAGATGGAGGCATTCATCTTATAGAGGATGCCGATGGCGCCCGACGCGAGGAAATAGCGGGTAAAAATATCGGGCGTAACGGTTTCGATAAAGTGATCGTAATAGGCGAGCACTGCAGGCACGATACCGCATGCGCCATTAGTCGGCGCGGTCACGACGCGGCCCCCAGCGGCGTTCTCTTCATTGACCGCCAGCGCGAACATATTGACCCAGTCGATCACGTTCATCGGGTCGTTAGAGTGTTTAGACGAAGAGGTCAGCAGCCGACGCAGCGAGGCGGCGCGACGCGGCACGCGCAGGGGACCCGGCAGCACGCCTTCGGTGTTCAGCCCACGATCGATACAGGCCTGCATGGTCTGCCACACGTCAGTAAAGTAGTCGCGGATCTCGTCACGCGAGTGCAGCGCCAGCTCATTCTTCATTACCAGCCCGGAGAGCGAAAGACCGGTTTCCCGGCAGTGCGCCAGCAGCTCTTTAGCCGAATGGAAAGGCCAGGGCACGCTCACTTCATCCAGCGTCGACTGGCCAAAATGCTCTTCATCGACGATAAAACCGCCGCCGACTGAGTAGTAGGTTTTACTTAAAATAAGCAGATCGCCCGCAAAAGCGAGCAGGCGCATGCCGTTTTCATGCAGCGAAAGGTTCTCGCTGCGAAACACCATGCCGCCTTCGCGCGGAAAGTCTACCTCATGCGCGCCGTTGGCCAGCAACAGCCGTTCGCGCTGTTCGACATCTTTAATAAACGCCGGAATGCTGTCGATATCTACCGTGGCCGGGGAAGCGCCCGCCAGCCCCATAATAATGGCGATATCGGTATGGTGGCCTTTGCCGGTCAGCGAGAGCGAGCCGTAAACATCCACGGCGATGCGCGTCACCTCCTGAAGTTTTCCCTGTTCAATCAGCAGATCGACAAACTCTTTACCTGCTTTCATCGGTCCCACGGTATGGGAACTCGACGGGCCGATGCCCACTTTGAACATGTCAAAAACACTAATCACAGGCGACACTCCTCACAAAAAAATTTTTATCTCTGCCGGGGCAGTTTATGGCGCTAATAGTAATCGTGGACCCGGGTAAATGAGCGCCTTTTCGCATGAAATAAACTAATCTTTCAGGCGAGAAATAGTTATGCTGAGAGCAAGCTCACAGCGGGCGGTTTAGCAGAAAAGATGAGACGAAGCGGGCGTCAGAACGCGATTTGCTGACTCAGGGAGCGGATAATGCCAGCCGTCATGCCCCAGACCAGATACTCCTGGTAAACAGAGAGCCAGACCGGATGACGCAGGCCTGCACGATGCACCTCCAGCGAGGCGTAGCGGTTAAGCCGCAGCGCCTCTTCCAGCGGCATTTCAAACGCGCTTTCCACCTCGTCGGGATTAATAGTGAGCGTAATCTCAGGGGAAATAACGCCAACCACCGGCGTGACGCGAAAACCGGTACTGCTGGTGACGGGCGCGAGCTGACCGAGCACCTTCACCTGATCGGGATCGATGCCGACCTCTTCCTGTGCTTCACGCAGCGCGGTGGCTACCAGCGAGGCGTCGTCATCATCCTGCATACCGCCTGGAAAGGCGACCTGACCGGCATGCTTACGCAGCTCGCGCGAACGGCGCGTCAGCAGCAATCCCGGCGCTTCGCGCGCAACGATCGGCACCAGCACCGCGGCCTGGCGACCAGCGGGACGCTGCTGCGGTTTTTCCGGCTGTTGCAGGATAAAACGGGTAACAAAGGCGTCGAGCGTTAACGGCTGCATGGTTCGTCTCCGGAAAGCGCAGGTAAAATGCGGCTGACTTTGTGTAAGGTTTCCTGATACTCCGCATCCAGCTCGCTGTCGGCAACCACGCCGCCGCCCGCCGCACAGAAGAGCTGCTGCCGCTCCGCAATCAGCGTGCGGATGGTAATGCTGGTGTCCATGCGGCCGCAGAGACTAAGGTAGCCGATGCTGCCGCACCAGGCATTGCGGCGATGCGGCTCCAGCTCGTCGATAATCGCCATCGCGCGGATTTTCGGCGCGCCGGTAATGGAGCCGCCGGGGAAACAGGCACGCAGCAAATCGCAGGCGTGCAGCGCTGGCGGCAGACGCGCGCGTATGGTGCTGACCAGATGGTGCACCGCTGGAAAAGGCTCTACCACAAACAGCTCCGGCACGCTGACGGAGCCTGGCACGGCGACACGGCCAATATCGTTGCGCAGCAGATCGACAATCATCAGATTTTCGGCGCGATCTTTTTCCGACCGCGCCAGCGCCAGCGCTTCAAGCCGGTCGGCTTCAGCATCGGCGGCGCGCGGCCGCGTGCCTTTAATCGGCCGGGTTTCAATCTCATCGCCTTTCAGCGATAAAAATCGCTCCGGCGACAGGCTGAGAATAGCGCTGTCGGGCAGACGTAAAAAGGCGCTGAAGGGGGCGCGATTAGCCGCGTTGAGTCGGCAGAACGCCTGCCACTCATCGCCCTGATAATGCGCCTGAAAGCGCTGCGCCAGATTCACCTGATAACAGTCGCCCGCCTGAATATAGGCCTGCACCGCATGGAAACGCGCGGCGTAGTCGCTGTAGCTGAGGTTGGATCGCCACGGGCTGGTCAGCGAGAAGGGCGCCGCGTCGCGCGCGGGCCACTGCTGCAGCCAGCGCAGCCGCGCCTGCGCATCGCCCAGCGACACCAGCGTCAGGCGCTGCAGATGGTGGTCTGCGATCAGCGCCCAGTCATAGATGCCGACGGCCATATCGGGCGTAGTCAGATCGTCTGCGGCATGCTGCGGCAGATTTTCAAAGCGCCGCCCGAGATCGTAACCGAACAGGCCGAGCGCGCCGCCCTGAAACGGCAGATCGTCGCGGCGGGCGGGATGAACGGCCAGCGCGTCGCACTGCTGCTGCACCAGCCGCAGCGGATCGTCAGAAGAGCGATGCAGCGCACCATCCGCCTCAAGCGTCGTGACGTCGCCCTGGGTCACCAGCGTGGCGCGCGGATCGGCGGTGAGCATATCGAAGCGATTATCGGCATGATCGGCGTTGCCGGAGGTAAGCAGCATCGCCCAGGGAAGGTGGGAAAGCCTGGCGAAATAGGCGCTGAGCGCATCCTGCGTATAGTGTAGACTGAGCGTTGAGACCATTATCCAGCAAAAATCAGACATCAAAGAGGGCGTTAGCCTGACATATTTTTCCCTGGCTGGCACCTGTTTGTTCCGCATGGAACCGTGCCCGCCTCGCAACCAGGAGTGAATAATGTTTACAGGTTTACCGGCACTTAGCCACGAACAGCAGCAGCAGGCGGTAGAGCGGATTCAGGAGCTGATGGCTGGCGGCATGTCCAGCGGAGAGGCGATTACTCTGGTCGCGCAGGAGATCCGTCAGACGCATCAGGGCGAACGGATCCGGGCGCTCTTCGAAGATGACGAAGACGAGGCGTAACGCCCGGCGCGGCCGTACGCTTACAGCGCCGCGATGATTTTAATCTCGACTTTATATTTCGGGTTCATCAGCCCGGCCTGAACGGTGCAGCGCACCGGCGCATTGCCAGGCGATACCCAGGCGTCCCAGGCGCGATTCATCGCCGCGAAATCTTCCTTTTCTACCAGAAAAATCGTGGCGTCGAGGATCTTGCTCTTGTCCGAACCGACGCGCGTCAGCAGGGCGTCAATCACCGCCAGCGCGTTGGCGGTCTGCGCCTCGGCGTCAGCGTCGAGGTTTTCCGGCACGCTGGTGTAATAAACAGTATCGTTATGAATAACGGCTTCGGACATACGATGTTCGGGGTCGATACGGGTAATGGTCATTGTTTCTCCTTATTTTTCCAGTTGATAGCCTGGCATAACCCGGGGTGCGCTGTCATCAGTTGTGGAGCGGCCAGCGGAATACTGACATAATTACAGTGTTTTTGCCGAAACGGGTGAGGAAGTGTGGCGGACGATTTTGCAGTAGAAGGCGCGCTGGCGCAGGCGATTGCCGGCTTTAAGCCGCGCGAGGCGCAGCGTGAAATGGCGCAGGCAGTAGAAGAGGCGGTAAAGGCCGGCGGCGAACTGGTGGTGGAAGCGGGAACGGGAACGGGTAAGACCTACGCTTATCTCGCTCCTGCGCTGCGCGCCGGAAAGAAAGTCATTGTATCAACCGGCTCGAAAGCGCTGCAGGATCAGCTTTACGGCCGCGATCTGCCGACCATCGCGAAAGCGCTTAACTTCACCGGTAAAACTGCGCTGCTGAAAGGCCGCTCTAACTATCTCTGTCTGGAGCGGCTCGAACAGCAGTCGATGGCGGGTGGCGATCTCAACGCACAGGCGCTGGGCGATCTGGTGACCCTGCGCGGCTGGTCGTCGCAAACCGTTGATGGCGATATCAGCAGCTGCGGCGGCGTGACCGAAGACAGCCCCATCTGGCCGCTGGTCACCAGCACCAACGATAACTGCCTCGGCAGCGACTGCCCGCTCTATAAAGATTGCTTTGTGGTCAAGGCACGCAAACGGGCAATGGATGCCGACGTCGTGGTGGTCAATCACCATCTGTTTCTCGCCGATCTGGTGGTGAAAGAGAGCGGTTTCGCGGAGCTGATCCCTGAAGCTGACGTGATGATCTTCGATGAAGCGCACCAGCTCCCCGATATCGCCAGTCAGTATTTCGGTCAGCAGATCTCCAGCCGCCAGCTGCTCGATCTGGCGAAGGACATTACCATCGCCTACCGCACAGAAGTACGCGATGTGCAGCAGCTGCAGAAATCGGCGGATCGCCTCGCGCAGTGCGCGCAGGATTTCCGTCTGACGCTGGGCGAGCCGGGCTATCGCGGCAATTTGCGCGAACTTTTTGCCGACAATAACGTGCAGCGCATGTTTACGCTGCTCGATGACGCGCTGGAGCTCTGCTACGACGTGATAAAAATGTCGCTGGGACGCTCGGCGCTGCTGGACGCGGCGTTTGAACGCGCCGCGCTCTATCGGGGACGGCTCAAGCGGCTACGCGCCGTCAACGAACCTGGCTACAGCTACTGGTATGAGTGCAGCTCGCGTCATTTTACGCTGGCCTTAACGCCGCTCTCCGTCTCGGAACGGTTTCGCGAGGTGATGGATGCGCGTAAAGCAGCATGGATTTTCACCTCTGCAACGCTGGCGGTGAATGAAGAGATGCATCATTTCGCCGACCGCTTAGGCGTCAGCACGGCGAAAACCCTGATCCTCAACAGCCCATTCGACTATACGCGTCAGGCGCTGCTCTGCGTGCCGCGTAATCTGCCTGAGCCGAACCGGCCCGGCGGCGCGCGCCAGCTGGCGCGCATGATGAAACCGCTGATCGACGCCAATAAAGGGCGCTGTTTCTTTCTCTGTACGTCGCACCTGATGATGCGCGAGCTGGCGGCGGAGTTTCGCGCCAGCATGACGTTGCCGGTGCTGGTGCAGGGCGAAACCAGCAAAGGCCAGTTGCTCAGACAATTTATCGAGGCGGGCAATGCCCTGCTGGTGGCGACCAGCAGCTTCTGGGAGGGTGTCGACGTGCGCGGCGACGCGCTGTCGCTGGTGATTATCGACAAGCTCCCCTTTACCTCGCCGGAAGATCCGCTGCTGAAAGCGCGGATGGAGGACTGTCGCCTGCGCGGCGGCGATCCTTTCAGCGACGTTCAGCTGCCGGATGCGGTCATTACCCTGAAACAGGGTGTAGGGCGATTGATCCGCGACACGGACGATCGCGGTGTGCTGGTGATTTGCGATCAGCGGCTGGTGTCGCGTCCCTATGGCGCGCTGTTTCTCAACAGCCTGCCGCCGACGCCGCGCACTCGCGATCTCGCACGCGCCATCGCTTTCACGCAGCAAGCGAAACAGTAATTTTCCTTTGGCTGTGCTAACATGCGCGCCGTTTTGAATGACCCGAGGTTGTTATGTCTTCCCGAATCCTGGCGCTGGACACTGCGACAGAAGCCTGTTCAGCCGCGCTGCTTAACCAGCAGCAGATCGATGCCCGTTTTGAAATCGCGCCGCGCGACCATACGCAGCGTATTCTGCCGCTGGTCGAAGAGCTGCTGCTTGCGCAGCAGCTGGAGCTGACGGCGCTCGACGCGCTGGCGTTTGGCCGCGGTCCCGGCAGCTTTACCGGCGTGCGTATCGGCATCGGTATCGCGCAGGGCCTCGCGCTGGGCGCGATGCTGCCGATGATCGGCATCTCAACGCTGGCGACGCTGGCGCAGGGCGCTTATCGTCAGCAGGGCGCAACGCGCGTGCTGGCGGCGATCGACGCGCGTATGGGCGAGGTCTACTGGGCTGAGTATCAGCGCGACGCGCAGGGTGTCTGGCACGGCGAATCCAGCGAAAGCGTGCTGTCACCGGAAGCGGCGCTGGCGCGCATGCAGGCGCTGGAGGGCGAATGGTTTACTGCCGGCACCGGCTGGCAGGCCTGGCCGCAGCTGCAGCAGGGCCATGCGTTAACGCTCAGGGAGAGCGGCGTCGAACTGCCCGCCGCAGAAGATATGCTGCCGCTGGCGCAGCAGGCGTGGCAGCGGGGTGAAACCGTTCAGCCTGAGCACGCCGAACCGACCTATCTGCGCAACGAAGTGGCGTGGAAAAAATTGCCGGGCCGCTAATGGCGGCGCAACTTATTGCGGTCGCTCCAGTCTAACAAACATCTTTTAGGAGAACGCCTATGTCAGTATGTCATAAAGGAATGTCCGGTGTTTTGTTAGCGTGCGCGCTGCTGCTCAGCGGATGCGTAACGGTGCCGGATACGATTAAAGGAAGCTCCGCGCTTCCCCAGCAGGATCTGGTCCGGGTGATGAACGACCCGTCGCTCTATGTCGGTCAGGAGTCCCGCTTCGGCGGCAAAGTGGTTAAGGTAACTAACCTTAACGGCAAAACCCGGCTGGAGATCGCCACCCAGCCGCTGGACGACAGTGCCCGTCCACGCTTAGGCGCCGCGTCCGTCGGTCGTATTTATGCTGATATCAATAACTTCGTTGATCCCACCGATGTTAACAATCAGTACGTTACCGTACTGGGCAACATCAAGGGAACCGAGAAGGGGACGATCGGCGCAGCCAGCTATAACTTCGTGGTGGTCGATGTACGCGGCTATCAGCGCTGGCATCTGACGCAGCAGATCAATACGCCGCCGCAGCCGATTGATCCCTGGATCTGGTATGGCCCGTCACGCCATCATCCCGGCTACTGGGGACCCAATCCCTACTGGGGAATGAACAGCGGACCCGCTCAGGTGGAAACTATTCTGACGGAATAGGTGTTTAATGCGCTATTCAGGCCCGGCCGCGCTTGCCGCGACCGGGCTTTTTATTGCCGCTGAAAAGCGGGACGAAAATTAGTGATGCGCTTCGCAACCTCAGCAGGCCGAATCGGGCAAACTGGTACAATGAGTTAAAATATTGTTAACTGGCTGGGTGTTGAGGGTGCAATGGAAAAACAATATATAAATCGAGGTGAACCCTTGAACAAGGTCTGGCTGAAACGCTATCCGGCAGATGTGCCCGCCGAAATTAACGCGGATCGTTATACCTCTTTGGTCGATTTAGTTGAACAGGCCACACAGCGCTACGCCGATCAGACGGCCTTTATCAATATGGGGCAGCCTCTTACCTATCGGCAGCTTGAACAAAAGAGCCGTGCTTTCGCCGCCTACCTGCAGTCCAGCCTCGGCCTTAAAAAAGGCGATCGCGTCGCGCTGATGATGCCGAACCTGCTGCAGTATCCGGTGGCGCTGTTCGGTGTGCTGCGCGCGGGCATGGTGGTTGTAAACGTTAATCCGCTCTATACGCCACGCGAACTCAAACATCAGCTTAACGACAGCGGCGCCAGCGCCATCGTGATCGTCTCGAACTTTGCCCATACGCTGGAAAAAGTCGTGGCGGAGACGGCGGTCAAACACGTTATCCTTACGCGTCTCGGCGACCAGCTCAGGCCGGTAAAAGCCACGCTGGTTAACTTTGTCGTTAAATATATTAAAAAGATGGTGCCCAAATACCATCTGCCGGGCGCGGTAAGCTTTCGCCACGTGCTGCAGCAGGGCGAGTCGATGCCCTATCATCGTCCCGACGTTTCCAATGACGACCTGGCGTTCCTGCAATATACCGGCGGCACGACCGGCATCGCCAAAGGCGCGATGCTGACCCATCGCAATATGCAGGCCAATCTTGAGCAAACCAAAGCGACCTACGGCAAACTGCTGCGTGACGGCAAAGAGAATGTGGTCACCGCGCTGCCGCTCTATCACATTTTTGCGCTGACCGTGAACTGCCTGCTGTTCCTGGAACTGGGCGGCCAGAATTTGCTTATCACCAATCCGCGCGATATTCCCGGCTTCGTGAAGTCGCTGTCGAAGTTTCCCTTCACGGCGATCACCGGCGTCAACACGCTGTTTAACGCGCTGCTGAACGACGCGCAGTTTAATAAGCTCGACTTTTCGACGTTGCGTCTCTCGGCAGGTGGCGGCATGGCGGTACAGAAGGCGGTGGCGGAGCGCTGGGAAAAGCTCACCGGTCACTATCTGCTGGAAGGGTACGGCCTGACGGAGTGTTCGCCGCTGGTCTCGGTCAATCCCTATGACATCACCGAGCATACCGGCAGCATTGGTCTGCCCGTGCCATCGACCGATGTGCGCGTGGTTGACGATCAGGGCAACGATGTCGTTCCCGGCGAGCCAGGCGAGCTGTGGATCCGCGGTCCGCAGGTGATGGCGGGTTACTGGCAGCGGCCGGACGCCACCGAGGAGGTGCTGAAAAATGGCTGGCTCCTCAGCGGCGATATTGTTACCGTTGACGCACAAGGCTTTATCCGCATCGTCGATCGCAAAAAAGATATGATTCTCGTCTCGGGCTTTAACGTCTATCCCAATGAGATTGAAGATGTCTTAATGCAGCATCCCAAAGTGCGGGAAGCGGCGGCGATCGGCGTGCCAAGCGATCTCTCGGGCGAAGCGGTAAAAGTCTGCATCGTGAAAAAAGACGCGTCGCTGACCAAAGAGGAGCTTCTTGACCATTGTCGGCGCCAGCTGACAGGCTACAAGGTGCCGAAAATTATCGAGTTCCGCGACGAGTTGCCCAAAAGCAACGTGGGCAAAATCCTGCGGCGCGAACTGCGTGATGAAGCCCGGCCCAGCGCAAGCTGACGCCATAAGATTTCTGGTTGAACGCCGGCGAAGCCCGGCGTTTTTATTGATGATGAGATGGAGCGCCGCGCGCAGTTTGTCGCGGTGAAAACAAGATTTGAATTATTCGCTGATTGACCAAAACGAGCAACTGGCCGCCGTGTGCCAGAAGGCCCGCCAGCATGCGGCTGTCGCGCTGGATACCGAATTTGTCCGCACCCGCACCTATTATCCGCAGCTGGGGCTGATCCAGCTGTTTGATGGCGAACAGCTGGTGCTGATCGATCCATTAACGATCAGCGACTGGACGCCGTTTATCGCTCTGCTGAGCGACACGCAGGTGACAAAATTTTTGCACGCGGGCGGCGAGGATCTCGAGGTCTTTCTGCACCGTTTCGGCGTGCTGCCGCAGCCGATGATCGACACGCAAATTCTGGCGGCGTTCAGCGGTCAGCCGCTCTCATGGGGCTTTGCCGCCATGGTAGCGCATTTTACCCAGACGACGCTGGATAAGAGCGAATCGCGCACCGACTGGCTGGCGCGTCCGCTGACCCAGCGTCAGTGCGACTACGCCGCGGCGGATGTGCACTATCTGCTGCCTATTGCGCATCAGCTGATGACCATGACCAAAGAGGCGGGCAATATGGCTGCGGCGCTCAGCGAGTGCGAACAGCTCTGCCAGCGACGTCTCGACGTGCTGCAGCCGCAGGAAGCCTGGCGCGAGATCACTAACGCCTGGCAGCTGCGTCCTCGTCAGCTGGCGGCTTTGCAGCTGCTCGCCGCATGGCGTCTCAACGTGGCGCGCGAAAAAGATATGGCGGTGAATTTCGTGGTGCGCGAGGAGAATCTGTGGAAAGTGGCGCGCTTTATGCCGGGCTCGATGGGCGAGCTGGATCACCTCGGCCTGTCGGGCCATGAAATCCGCTTCCACGGCAAAGCCTTGCTGGCGCTGGTGGCTGACGCGCAGGCGCTGCCAGAAGAGGCACTGCCGCCGCCGCTGGGCAATCTGGTGGATCATCCGCACTACAAAAACGTGTTTAAGGCGATAAAAGCGCTGGTGCAAGAAGTGAGTCAGGAGACCGGCTTTAGTCAGGAGCTGCTGGCGTCGCGTCGTCAAATCAATCAGGTATTAAGCCAGCACTGGGGACTTAAACCGCAAACGCGCGTGCCGGAATTGCTGGCAGGCTGGCGCGGCGATCTGTTTAAAACCCGCATCGACGCTATTCTGGCTCAGTTCTGACAGAAAACATTCCCCTGCTCTGAAGCAGGGGAACATCAGGAACTGCACACGATCATTTGGCCGCTTCTTCCGTTTCCGGTAGCGTCACGTTCAGCTCCAGAATAGAAATATCATCGCCTTTCTGGTCAAGTTGAACGGTGACCATATCGGGATCGATCTTCACGTACTTGCAAATCACTTCCAGAATGTCGCGCTTAAGCTGCGGAAGATAGTGGGGCTCACTGTCGCCCCTTCTGCGTTCTGCCACGATAATCTGCAGCCTTTCCTTGGCTATGTTGGCAGTGTTCTTCTTCCGGGATAAAAAGAAATCGAGTAATGCCATGGTTTATCCCCCGAACAGGCGTTTCAGGAAACCCTTCTTCTCTTCTTCAATAAAGCGGAAGGGACGTTCTTCGCCGAGTAACCGATCTACGGTATCAGCATAGGCTTTGCCGGCATCGGAATTCGTGTCGAGGATCACTGGTTCGCCCTGGTTAGAGGCGCGCAGTACCGACTGGTCTTCCGGAATAACGCCAACCAGTGGAATGCGCAGGATCTCAAGCACGTCTTCCATGCTCAGCATATCGCCACGATTAACGCGGCCAGGGTTATAACGGGTCAGCAACAGGTGCTCTTTAACCGGCTCGAGGCTGTTTTCGGCGCGGCGGGATTTCGAGGCGATAATACCGAGGATACGGTCGGAGTCGCGCACCGAAGAGACTTCCGGGTTGGTGGTGATAATCGCCTCGTCGGCAAAGTAGAGCGCCATCAGCGCGCCGGTTTCAATCCCCGCCGGGGAGTCGCACACGATAAAGTCAAAATCCATCGCGGCCAGATCGTTCAGCACTTTTTCCACGCCTTCGCGGGTCAGCGCATCTTTATCGCGGGTCTGGGAAGCGGGCAGAATGTGCAGCATCTCGGTGCGCTTGTCTTTAATCAACGCCTGGTTCAGCGTGGCATCGCCCTGAATAACGTTTACGAAGTCATAAACCACGCGGCGTTCGCAGCCCATGATCAGGTCGAGGTTACGCAGACCAATATCGAAATCGATAACGACCGTTTTTTTGCCTTTTTGCGCTAAACCGGTGGCGATGGCCGCGCTTGACGTGGTCTTGCCAACGCCCCCTTTACCGGATGTAACTACAATAATGCGTGCCATAAATATTGATTTCCTTAACAGAAGAAAAGGGGCCTAATTAAGTGTCTGGATAGTCAGCGCGCCTTCTGCGAGGCTCAGGCGCGCGGCTTTACCAAAAAATTCCGCCGGGATTTGATCCATGATCCAGTACTCGCCGGCGATGGAGACCAACTCTGCTGCCAGGTTGGTGCAGAAAATCTGGCTGTTGCGATCGCCGCCAGCGCCAGCCAGCGCGCGTCCTCGCATCATGCCGTAAATATGAATATTGCCGTCTGCGACCAGCTCAGCGCCGGCGCTTACGCTGTTGGTGACGATTAGATCGGCATTGCGCGCGTAAATCTGCTGCCCGGAACGCACCGGCGTCGTGATAATGCGCGTTTTGCTGGCCGGCGGTTCTGCGGGCGCGGCGGGCTGAACCTCAGGTGCGGGCGCTTCGCTACGCTTGATGCTCTCTTTGCCTTCCGCCAGAACAGGCAGGCCCGCGCGAGCGATCATGCGCTTCAGCGCGTCATCTTTGCAGCCGCTGACGCCAACGATGCGCAATCCGGTCGCGGCAATCGCCTGCTGGAGCTGCTTCCAGTTGACGTTGCCGTTGAGCGCCGCCACATTAAGTACCACCGGCGCGTTTTTTAAAAAGTCTGGCGCCTGATCGATTTTGTCCTGAAGCGCCTTGCGAATCACTTCAGGTTCGGGATGGTGCAGATGAACAACAGACAGGGTAAAACTGCTACCTTTGAATTCGATTGGCGTTTGTGACATCTGTCCCACTCAGTCCTGTTTTCTCGCCCGGCGAACAAACGTCGATAAAATCATCATTTCAGTCCATCCGGTGAATATTCGAAGTTCTGCAAGCATGTTATAGTTACTGTTATTTCCAGGCAAGCCACCATCCAGGTTTATTCGAGTAAAAAATATGTTTTGTGTGATCTACAGAAGCCCGACCCGCGACCAGACTTATCTTTATGTTGAAAAAAAGGACGATTTTTCCCGCGTGCCTGAAGAGCTGCTGCGCGGCTTCGGCAAGCCGCAGCTGGCGATGGTGCTGAAGCTGGATGGCCGCGATCGGCTGGCCAACGCAGACATCAATAAAGTTAAACAAGCGCTTAGCGAGCAAGGCTATTATTTACAAATGCCGCCGCCGGTAGAAAGTTTGCTGAAAGTTCATCTTGAGTCGGCAAAAAAAGATTAATTCAGATTCATCTGTAAATATAATCAGTGGTCCCTGCTTCTTCAGCATAATTATATATAACCTTTTCCAGCAAAATAATGGCGCGATTACCGCGCCTTTTACTGTTCATTATTCTTTATTGCCCTCTGAGTGGCGATAAATTCACCGTTTCGGCAGCATATATTCACCCTTTTTTGACAATTTACGCACACTAATCTTTGCTAAAGCATCTTATTATGGCCGTTACGGCGGGCGAAGGATCCGCTGAACCGCAAACATCAACGTGCCGGCGTCGCTGGCATCACATAAACCAGAGCAGGGGATTAGCATGTATCAGCATCGTAACTGGCAGGGCGCCTTGTTGGATTATCCGGTCAACAAAGTGGTCTGCGTCGGCAGCAACTATGCGAAACACATTAAGGAAATGGGCAGCGCTACGCCAACCGAGCCGGTGGTTTTTATTAAGCCGGAAACGGCAATTTGCGATCTGCGCCAGCCGCTCTCTATTCCATCCGCTTTTGGTGAAGTTCACCATGAAGTTGAACTCGCGGTACTGATTGGTGCCACCCTGAAACAGGCGAGCAAAGAGCATGTGGCGAAAGCGATCGCCGGTTATGGCGTGGCGCTTGATCTGACGCTGCGCGATCTGCAGGCGAGTTATAAAAAGGCGGGCCAGCCGTGGGAAAAATCCAAGGGCTTCGATAACTCTTGTCCGCTTTCCGGCTTTATTCCCTCAGCGGAATTTCCGGGCGACCCGCAGGATACCGAGCTGAAGCTGGTGGTGAACGGCGAAGTGCGCCAGCACGGCAGAACGTCCGATATGATCCACAGGATCCTGCCGCTGATCGCCCATATGAGTCAGTATTTCACCCTGCGCGCCGGCGACGTAGTGCTGACCGGAACGCCGGAAGGGGTCGGTCCACTACGCTCCGGCGATACGCTGGAAGTGTCGCTGGCCGGACACGGCATCAGCACGCGCGTGCTGTAATGCTTGCAACGCCGCGCCTGACCCGATATAAGGTGCGGTTTTGTGATTAACCCGGACGCAGCCATCATGAGTGAACTTCCTTTCTGGCAGACTAAACGCCTCGATCAAATGAACGACGACGAGTGGGAATCCTTGTGCGATGGTTGCGGCCAGTGCTGCCTTAATAAGCTGCAGGACGCCGACACGGATGAGATCTATTTTACCAACGTCGCCTGCAACCAGCTTAATATCAAAACCTGCCAGTGCCGCAACTATGAGCGCCGCTTCGAATATGAAGAGGACTGCATCAAGCTGACGCGTGAAAATCTGACGCAGTTTAACTGGCTGCCGCGCACCTGCGCCTATCGTCTGCTGGGCGAGGGCAAAGCGCTGCCGGCATGGCATCCGCTGCTGAGCGGTTCAAAGTCAGCGATGCACGCGCAGCGCATTTCGGTGCGCTATATCGCGGTGCGGGAAAGCGAAGTGCGCGACTGGGAAGACCATATTATCGATCGGCCCGACCGCAACGGTTAACAGATAAACAGGCTGCCCAGGCAGCCTGTTCTGTTTTAGCGGGAGAAGATGTCGCGGCGTTTTGGCTTGAACGGCTGGGCGATCAGCACTGCGATCGCCACAATCAGGTAGGCGGCGAAAACCACTATCATCCACTGCGGCATGCTCAGCGTCAGAAAATCCCAGTTGCGTTCGGCGCAATCTCCGCTGGCGACAAACACAGAGGGCAGCCACTTGTCCAGCGGCAGCCAGCCGGGAAAACGTGCGGCAAAGTCGCAGGTCGTAAACGGATTGGGATGCAGCTGCAGCATCGTGTGGTCATACGAAAGCCGCAGTCCTTCGCAGGCGCTGTAGATCCAGATAGCCAGTCCAGCCCAGCGCAGCGGCGATTTAGGCGCGATGGCGCCGACGATGCCCGCGCCCATGACGCCAAACAGCGCGCAGCGTTCATAAATACACATCACGCACGGCTTCAGGCCCATAACATGCTGGAACCATAATGCTGTTAGCTCCAGCGCCAGCGCCGTTATCGCCAGCAGTAACCAGGCGGCGCGGCCGCGCGAACATTGATTCAGATATCGCAACATCTTGCTTTCCCTGTAAACGGTAATGCCACGCAGTGTAAACCAAAAGCGCGGCGGTGCCAGCCCGGCATCACGGTAAAATCGTGCTCAATTCCGACTTAACCTGATCCAGGGCAGAATTTACATCGATGGCGCGGCGAGCCAGCCCCAGTGCAGCAGCATTTCCGTGAAGGGTATCAGTAACCAGTGGATGCAAAAATAGCCTGTCAGCGACATCACGACGGTGAAGGGCAGCGCCATCCACACCATACGCCCATAAGAGAGGCGTATCAGCGGCGCCAGCGCTGAGGTGAGCAAAAAAAGAAACGCCGCCTGGCCATTTGGCGTCGCGACCGATGGCAGATTGGTGCCGGTATTGGTGGCGACGGCCAGCAACTGGTACTGCTGCAGATCGATCGCCCCCTGGCTGAAAGCCTGTTTCGCCTCATTGATAAATACCGATCCGACAAAAACGTTGTCTGATATCGACGAGAGAAGTCCATTGAAGATGTAATACCAGCTGAGCTGCGCGTGCGGATCAGACTGCAGGACAAAGGTGATCAGTGGGCTAAAGAGCTGCTGCTCGACGATGACGGCAACGATGGCGAAAAATACCGTCAGCAGAGCGGTAAAGGGCAGCGCTTCGGTAAAGGCCTGGCCGATAGTATGTTCATCCGTTACGCCGCACAGCGACGTGGCGAGCACGATCACCGACAGCCCAATCAGGCCGACCTCCGCCAGATGCAGCGCCAGCGCGACGATGAGCCAGCAACCGATAGCCGCCTGAATCCACAGCTTCAGCCGATCCTGGCGCGTACGCTGCGTCGCCGCCTCAAGTTCGCTCTGCAGCAGAATGGTACGCACCTCATCCGGCAGCGTGGCGCCGTAGCCGAACAGGCGACAGCGCTCTACCAGCACGCTGGTGAGTATGCCGCACAGCAGCACCGGCACCGTTACTGGCGCCATGCGCAGGAAGAAGCGGACAAAATCCCAGCCTGCCGCATGGGCGATAATCAGGTTTTGCGGCTCGCCCACCATGGTCATTACCCCGCCCAGCGCGGTCCCGACGCCCGCCTGCATCATCAGGCTGCGCAGAAATGCACGGAACTGCTCCAGCGTGGCGCGCTGTTCATGCTCCTCTGCGGCGTAATCGGGGTCAGAAGAGACGCGGTGGTAGATCTGATAAAAGCCGACGGCGACGCTGATGACGACGGCGACCACGGTCAGGGCATCAAGAAATGCCGAGAGAAAGGCGGCCGCCAGGCAGAAGGTCAGACTGAGCAGTACCTTCGACCGCAGCGACAGCAGCAGCCGTGTAAACATGAACAGCAGCAGCTGCTTCATAAAAAAGATGCCGGCCACCATAAAGATCAGCAGCAGCAACACCTCCAGATTACCCGCCAGCTGCTGTTTAACCTGTTCAGCGCTGGCCATGCCGATGGCGATCGCTTCCAGCGTCAGCAGACCACCGGGCAGCAACGGGTGACATTTCAGCGCCATGCCGAGCGTGAAGATAAACTCGGCAATCAGCAGCCAGCCGGCGAGAAACGGGCTGACCAGGAAGAAGAGCAGCGGATTGATAACCAAAAACGTCAGCAGCAGCGTTTTGTACCAGTTGGGCGACTGCCCGAGAAAGTTGCGGTGCAGCGCCTGGCCCCAGGTGATTTCCATGGCAAAGGTCCTGTGCGGGAAGAAGAGAATGAGCAAAGGGTAATAAGCGAAACAGCGAGGCGCAATCTCGTCTTGCAGGATTGCGTACGGCTGCCGGTTTTTGCACCACCGCGCGCTTTTAATCCTTGTGCGGTCTATAACACGCCCAGGGCGTCTGGTATGATGAGTGCCATATCGACAAAGAAAGCAACGAGAAAACATCGCTATGGTCATTAAGGCGCAGAGCCCTGCGGGATTTGCTGAAGAGTATATTATTGAAAGCATCTGGAACAGCCGCTTTCCTCCTGGATCAATCCTTCCCGCTGAACGTGAGCTTTCTGAACTTATCGGCGTAACCCGCACCACGCTGCGTGAAGTTCTGCAGCGCCTGGCGCGAGACGGCTGGCTGACGATTCAGCACGGTAAACCCACCCGCGTCAATGACTTCTGGGAAACCTCCGGGCTGAATATTCTTGAAACGCTGGCGCGTCTCGACCATGACAGCGTGCCGGTGCTGATCGACAACCTGCTGTCTGTGCGCACCAATATCGCCTCTATCTTTATCAGCCGCGCGCTACGTCATCATCCCGATAAAGCCCGCGCGGTGCTGGAGAGCGTCGCCGGTATCGATGATCAGGCCGATGCCTATACCGAACTCGACTACCGCGTGTTCCGCGGTCTGGCTTTCGCTTCTGGCAACCCGATTTACGGACTGATCCTGAATGGTCTGAAAGGGCTCTATACCCGCGTAGGGCGTCACTATTTTTCGAATCCTGAAGCGCGTGAGCTGGCACGCAATTTCTACTCGCGGCTTGAAGCGCTGTGCGTGAAAGAACCGTCGCAGGATCAAATTGTCGATGCGGTGCGCGAATACGGTCGTCGGAGCGGCGAAATCTGGCACAGTATGCAGAAAAGCATGCCGGATGACCTGGGCAGCAAACGCTAAAAAACAGAAAACCGGACGCCGTCCGGTTTTTTTCAGCCCGCATTCATGCTCACGGAGTGGGTAGCCTCAACAGAAGAGCAAAGCGTCCCGCGGCAGGGATGCCGCGGGCCGAGCGTGCAGGGATGCCTTGAGCGACTTTGCGATCTGTTGAGGCTACTCGCGACAGCGCCTGTTTTATCGCTATAAAAAAACCGGACAGCGTCCGGTTTTTCCTCTTGCGAAGACCTTAAAGCGCGTTGCCCCGCGTCGGACAGCGATCCAGCAGTTCAACGCTGCCATCTTCGTTCTGCTGTTCGAGGATCACATCAAACCCCCACAGCCGGTGCACATGCTTCATCACTTCGCGGCGGCTCTTGTCGAGCGGCGTGCGGCTTTGCGGCACGTAACGCAGCGTCAGCGAGCGGTCGCCACGCAGGTCGACGTTATAGACCTGAATATTCGGCTCCAGATTGCTCAGGTTATACTGCGCGGAGAGCTGCTGGCGGATCGCGCGATAGCCCGCCTCATCATGGATGGCGGCGATCTCCAGATAGTTATTGCGATCGTCGTCCAGCACGGTAAAGAGGCGGAAATCACGCATCACCTTCGGCGACAGGAACTGGCTGATAAAGCTCTCGTCTTTGAATTCGCGCATTGCAAAATGCAGCGTTTCCAGCCAGTCGGAACCGGCGATATCGGGGAACCAGTAGCGATCTTCTTCCGTCGGCGACTGGCAGATGCGCTTGATATCCTGGAACATCGCGAAGCCCAGCGCGTAAGGGTTAATGCCGTTATACCAGGGACTGTTATAGGGCGGCTGAAACACCACGTTGGTGTGGCTGTGCAGGAACTCGATCATAAAGCGCTCCGACACTTTACCCTCATCATAAAGATGATTGAGGATAGTGTAGTGCCAGAAGGTCGCCCAGCCTTCGTTCATCACCTGCGTCTGTTTTTGCGGATAGAAATACTGGCTCACCTTACGCACAATGCGCAGAATCTCGCGCTGCCACGGCTCCAGCAGCGGCGCGTTCTTCTCCATAAAATAGAGCAGGTTCTCCTGTGGCTCCGACGGGTAGCGCGCCGCCTCGACGTGCACCGCCTCTTTCTCGCGGCGCGGCAGCGTGCGCCACAGCGTATTCACCTGGCTTTGCAGATACTCTTCGCGACTCTTCTGCCGTGCTTTCTCTTCCTGTAAGGAGATTTTCTGCGGGCGCTTATAGCGATCGACGCCGTAATTCATCAGCGCATGGCAGGAGTCCAGCAGACGCTCGACCTCTTCGACGCCGAAGCGCTCTTCGCATTCGGAGATATATTTTTTTGCAAACAGCAGGTAATCAACGATAGAGCTGGCATCTGTCCAGCTGCGGAACAGATAGTTATTCTTGAAAAAAGAGTTGTGGCCGTAGCAGGCATGCGCCATCACCAGCGCCTGCATGGTCATGGTGTTCTCTTCCATCAGATAGGCGATGCAGGGATTGGAGTTAATAACGATCTCATACGCCAGCCCTTGCTGTCCGTGCTTATAGCGCTGCTCGGTTTCAATAAACTTTTTACCGAACGACCAGTGAGCGTAGTTAATGGGCATACCCACGCTGGAGTAGGCGTCCATCATCTGCTCAGAGGTAATCACTTCAATCTGGTGGGGATAGGTATCGAGTCGGTAGAGTTTGGCTACGCGGTCAATTTCCGCAAGGTAGACATCGAGCAAATCAAATGTCCAGTCCGGTCCATCGCTGAGTCGTTTGCTGTCCTTAATCGGATCGTCAAAGATTGTCGTCATAGCGCACCTCTGTTTTGCAAACAGGCTTGCCCGATGCGAGCAGCCGGTTCCGGTAATTTCAAGGCTCGTCCCTAAGAAAGAGAACCCCAAAAACGGAGTGAACACTTCAATGATAGCCCACTGTTACCTATCTGATGGCGGAACTCAATCGAATTATTCGGCAGAAAATCATCTGAAAATAAGCGGAAAAGCATTTGATGAGCTGATGTCATCCCGAAAGGCGTAAAGTCGGGATAAAATGCTGTTTATAAGTGGATTGTATGGCGTCAACTTATTCTCCTGAAATAAGTGATTATTGCCGGGTACGCTATTATTAACTGCTAAGAACCGTTAAAAAAACGCATAAGTTACTGATTTTCACCCAGCCATAAGATTTTAGTGTTCGAAAAAGTGAAAAACATGTGAAATAAGTTAATGAGGTGAGGGCTTCTGTCGGCAGTTGGTAATGTGCTGATATTGCCCTGTAGTCTAGTGAATTATGCTTTTGAATTTGCCGGTGGGGGCGATATGCACGTAGTGATTTTAGGTAGTGGTGTGGTTGGCGTGGCGAGCGCCTGGTATCTGGCGCGCGCGGGACATCAGGTAACGGTGCTGGACCGCCAGCCCGATGCCGCGCTGGAGACCAGCGCGGGCAATGCGGGGCAGATATCACCCGGCTATGCGGCGCCCTGGGCCGCGCCGGGCGTGCCGCTCAAGGCCGTTAAATGGATGTTCCAGCGCCACGCGCCGCTGGCGATCCGCCTTGACGGCAGCAGCTTCCAGCTGCAATGGATGTGGAACATGCTGCGCAACTGCGATATGCAGCACTATCAGCAGAACAAAAGCCGGATGGTACGTATCGCCGAATACAGCCGCGACTGTCTGAAGGCGCTGCGCGAAGAGACCGGCATCGCCTATGAAGGACGTCAGGGCGGTACGCTGCAGCTGTTCCGCACGCAGCAGCAGTTCGACAGCGCCAGCAAAGATATCGAGGTGCTGCGCGAGGCGGGCGTGCCTTACGAACTGCTCCATGCGCATGAGCTGGCGCGCGTTGAGCCGGCGCTGGCGACCACGCAGCATAAGCTCACCGGCGGCTTGCGTCTGCCTAACGATGAAACCGGCGACTGCCAGCTCTTTACCCAAAAGCTGGCGAAAATGGCGCAGGAGGCAGGCGTCGTGTTCCGATTCAATACGCCAGTGGATCAGCTGCTGCGCGAAGGTAATCGCATCTACGGCGTTAAGTGCGGCGATGAGATCGTTAAAGGCGACAGCTATGTGGTGGCCTTTGGTTCTTACTCCACCGCGCTGCTGAAGCATATTCTTGATATCCCGGTTTACCCGCTTAAAGGCTACTCCCTGACAATTCCGGTAAAAAACCCGGAAGCCGCGCCGGTTTCCACTATCCTGGATGAAACCTATAAGGTGGCGGTCACCCGCTTTGACAACCGTATTCGCGTCGGCGGCATGGCGGAAATCGTTGGTTTTAACAACAAACTCTTGCCTGCGCGTCGGGAAACGCTGGAGATGGTGGTCCGGGATCTTTATCCTGAGGGCGGTCATATTGAACAGGCCAGCTTCTGGAGCGGCCTGCGTCCTATGACGCCAGACGGAACGCCGATCGTCGGCCCAACGCCGCTCAGCAATCTCTACCTGAATACCGGACACGGCACGCTCGGCTGGACCATGGCTTGCGGATCCGGTCAGCTGCTGGCCGATGTGATCAGCGGTAAAACCCCGGCGATCGCTGCCGACGATCTGTCGGTGTTCCGCTATCTGCCTGGTTTTACACCGTCATCTTCACCATTACGCAACGCGAACGCCACGCGTTAACATTCAGGGAGAGGGAGTATGTCACGTCCAGTTTTCGCCACCGTAGATCAGCAGGCGCTGCGCCATAATCTGGCGATTGTGCGCCAGGCGGCGCCCGGCGCACGCGTCTGGTCGGTAGTGAAGGCCAATGCTTACGGCCATGGCCTGGCCCGCGTATGGGAGAGCCTGGCGCAGACCGATGGCTTCGCGCTGCTGAATATGGAAGAGGCGATACTGCTGCGCGACAGCGGCTGGCGTAAACCGATCCTGCTGCTGGAGGGCTTTTTCCATGCTGAGGATCTGGAGCTGATCGATCGCTATCGCCTGACGACCAGCGTGCACAGCAACTGGCAGATCAAGGCGCTGGCGGAAGCGCAGCTCTCCGCGCCGGTAGACATCTATCTCAAGGTCAACAGCGGCATGAATCGCCTCGGCTTCCGGCCGGAGCAGGCGCAGGCTGCTTATAAAAAGCTGCGCGCGCTGCCAGGCGTAGGCGATATCACGCTGATGGCGCATTTTGCCGATGCGGAAAATCCGGATGGGCTGATTGAGCCGCTGCAGCGTATCGAACGCGCCGCCGAAGGGCTGGATATCCCTCGTTCGCTCTCCAATTCCGCCTGCACCCTGTGGCATCCGGAAGCGCATTACGACTGGGTGCGCCCCGGCATTATTCTCTACGGCGCATCGCCCAGCGGCGACTGGCAGGATATCGCCAGCACCGGACTGAAACCGGTCATGACGCTGAATAGCGAAATTATCGGGCTCCAGCAGCTGAGTCGTGGGGATGGCGTCGGCTACGGCTATCGCTATCACGCGCAGCAGGAGCAGCGTATCGGTGTGGTCGCCTGCGGCTATGCCGACGGCTATCCACGCCATGCGCCCAACGGCACGCCGGTATCCGTCGATGGCGTGATGACGCAGGTGATTGGCGCCGTCTCGATGGATATGATCACCGTCGACTTAACGCCTTGCCCTCAGGCAGGCATCGGTTCGAAGGTTGAGCTGTGGGGTGAACAGGTGAAGATCGATCAGGTAGCGAAAGCGGCCGGCACGGTAGGCTATGAGCTGATGTGCGCCCTTGCGCCTCGCGTGCCGGTTAAGGTTATTTAAGCGCGGTCAGCGAACCGTGCATCTTCTTGCTGCAGCGCCAGGCGATTAACGCCAGCGCTGCGCCCGCCAGCATCATCAGCGCCAGCGCGCTCTTTTCCGCCACGGGCAGCATCACAATCAAGAGGCTGCCCGCCGCGCCGCCTGCCATCTGAATAAAACCCTGCAGCGCCGCTGCCACGCCAGCCTGCTGCTGGTAAGGCTCCAGCGCATAGCTGGTGGCTGGCCCGACGGTGAACGCCAGCCCTGCGACCGAAATGGCGACCGGCAGCATATAGAGCGCCCAGTGAGTCTGCACGCTTTCCGGCAGCAGATGCATGCCAGCAAACAGCAGCAGCGCGCCCGCCAGCATAGTGACGAAGCCCATCGCCAGACAGAACGGCCGTCCCGCTTTGCGGATGGTTTTATTGACGAAGGCGCTCACCAGCATGATCCAGAAACCATTAGCGCCAAAGGCGAACGAGAACTGAATCGGCGTCAGGCCGCCTTCTGTCATCAGCACATGCGGCGCCAGCGAAACATAGGTCAGCACCATGCCGAGCGCGCCGGCATTTGCGAAGGCGAAGGCGAGAAAGCGCGGCTGACGCAGGATAGCGCCATACTGCGCCAGCGGCAGCCCTTTTACCCGCAGCGTATTGGCGGGCCGCGTTTCCGGCAGCCAGAGCAGCACGATAAGCGCGATAAGCAGGCCGTAAGCGCACAGGAACCAGAAGGGCGCACGCCAGCCGAAGGCGCTGGCGAGCAGGCCGCCCAGCAGCGGCGCCAGCGCAGGCACAATATTCAGCGCGCCGTTGAGAAAGCCGTAAGCGCGCGCCGCTTCGTCGCCGCTCAGGCGATCGCGCACGCCGCTAAAAGCCACGACGGCGCTGCAGCACACCGCGCAACCCTGAATCAGCCGCGCAGAGAGAAACATCGGCCAGTTGCTGGCGGTCGCCGCAACGATACTGCCCGCCACATAGAGTGCCAGGCCCGCTAAGGCAATGGGTTTGCGTCCGTAATTATCGACCAGCGGGCCGGTAACCAGCTGCCCTAAACCCATCACCAGCAGAAAGATCGGAATGGTGGTCTGCACCAGGCTGACCGGCGTATTCAGGCCGATCGCGATATCGGGCAGGGTAGGGAGATAGAGATCGATGCCCAGCGGCGCCAGCAGCACCAGGCTCAACAGCATCAGGGTAAATTTTTGCATAAAAACCAGAAGGTAAACGCTCTGTTAAAACAAGCGGGAAGGGTAATGAGTTGGGGGCGAAAAGAAAAGCGAAAAATGCGATGCCCGCCGTAAAGCGGGCATCCGGCCGAGCTTAGTACGCGCCGTCGCGGCGCAGCACCACACCTGCGGTTTTAAACAGAATAGCAATATCGGTCCACAGCGCCCAGTTCTTCACATACCAGGAGTCGAAGTAGACGCGCGTATCGTAGTCGATATCGTTACGTCCGCTGACCTGCCACAGGCCGGTCATGCCTGGTTTCGCCATCAGATAGTAATCGACATCGCCCGCATAGCGCTCCAGCTCCGCCTCAATAACCGGACGCGGCCCGACAAGGCTCATCTCGCCGCGGATTACGTTCCACAGCTGCGGCAGCTCATCGAGACTGGTTTTGCGCAGGAAGCCGCCGATTTTGGTGATGCGCGGATCCTTTTTCAGCTTAAAGTCTTTGTCCCATTCGGCGCGCGCCTCTGCGCTGGTGGCCAGCAACTGCTCCAGCACCTCTTTCGAGTTGGTCACCATGGAGCGGAATTTCAGGCATTTAAACTTCACGCCGTTCTGACCGATACGCTCGTGACCGTAGATAGCGTTGCCGCCGTCGCGTTTCACCATATAGCAGAGCAGACCGAAGACGGGTGCCAGGAACAGCAGTAGCAGCGAGGCGACCACAATGTCGAAACAGCGCTTCAGGAAGCGGGAAGAGCGCTTGGCGAGGCTGTTGCTGACGCGCAGGATCATCACTTCATGGCTGAAGATAAACGACATGTCGGTGCCGTAGAGCGGTACGCCGCGCAGGGTAGGGATCACGGAAATCGATCGGCAGTTCATCTTCGACAGGAACTTCAGCCAGGTATCGCGTACGACCTGCTGCTCAAATTCAGTGGCAACGATAAACTGCACGTTGTCGCGGTCAATGGTCTGCCAGTTAATATCCTGCTGTTTAATAACTGGCACGCCGTTAACAGACGGCGGCGTATTTTCTTCGTCGGTGCTGATAAACGCCTGCACGTTATAGCCAAGGATCTCTTCGCTCTGCAGTGCAGCGTAGGCTTCCATAGCGTTTTTACCCGAACCGATGATGATAGTCTCTTTCTGCCACTGGCCGGCGCGGTTAATGGCGCGCTTAACGCCTGCACGCATCAACGGCAGCAGCAGCAGCGCGTAGGTCCAGCTAAACAGCCACACCATGCGCGAGAAATCCCACTTGGAAAAGGCGATCAGCGCCAGATCCAGCAGCGAAAAGACGAACAGCGTTTTAACCACTTCCTTCAGTTCAAACCAGAAAGGCTTGCGATAGGTGTAGTGACGCATGCGCATCCAGAAATAAGCGGTGCACAAAACAGAAAGCGCAAACTGCGCAATAAAACGATATTCAATTTGATGGGGCGGAATAAACCCATCCAGATCGCCCCAGATCCCCTGAATAGTCGCAGCGGATAAAAACAGCGACAGATTAAGGGCAATCAGATCGGAAAAGCTTAACGCAAGCTTTGCGATGATATTTTTTCGCGTTCCGCTCCATGAGCGGCTCGCATCATTCATTACCAGTGTACTTGCCATAACACCTGCTCTCTTTTTTCTTAAGTAAAAGATGGCCTGACCAGAATCAAGTACGCGCTCAGGAGTGGACAACTGAAAAAGCAGAACAATCGTTTTCAGTTCATTACAGTCGTTAGAGCCATACAGGCTGCAGTGAAAAGATAATTAAATTACGTGATTGTTATCACGAAAAGCTGCAGCAGCGATTAAGAGTATGCAGGAGATATTTGACAGAGTTAATACGGAACAAATCCGAAAAAACTATTTTTGCCTAAAGTTTTATATTGGTAAGTATTTGAAATAGCTGCTTAAAATGACGTGGGAGCTGAAAATAACCAAATACTCCAGACTGCTTTTTCAGAATTACCGCCAGGAATGGTCGCTGGCGGCGAAAAGTTAACTCAGGCAGGTTTTTTTAATACCCACTGGTCTTGCTGTTTATCGTAATGCCCAATTTGCAGATCCACCGGTTCGCCATCAATCCATGCGGGTACGCTGGTATCGTGGTCCCAGCCGTCGAGCTGATAACTCAGATCGGGATTGGTTTGACAGGGGATGCTGACGGTCTGCAGATTATCGCTGTCGAGTTCGGCATCAATTATCTCATAACGACCAATTTTAACGACGTGTCCCATAACTTTCTCCCGTTCGCTGGGCCAAATAATGAGCATAGCCGTTTCCGCTGGAATATCGAGTCGTAGCGTCTCGGATTATTCTCGCTCTTCAGCGACGCGCACGCCGATTTTAACGATGCGGTTATCTTCTTTTTCCGCCACTGTCCAGGTAAGGTGATTCCACTCCACATGGTCACCAACTACCGGCGTTCCGCCAAGCATGCTCATTATCAGCTGACCGAGCGACTGCTGATCGTTAGTATCTTCTCCCAGCTCCAGCCCATAAATCTGTGCGACATCGCGCAGGCGCGCTTCAGCATCAAGAATAAAGTCGCCGAAGAAGCGCTGATCCAGCGAGACAGGCGGCGACTGGCTGAACATTTTACCCAGCGCGGGGAGATCGCGTTCGCGACCAATCACACAGATGACATCGCCCTCTTTCAGACGCGTATTACTGTTAGGGTGCATCAGCGCATTATCACGGAACAGCGCGGCGATACGGGTTTCGCGCGGCATCTGCAAATCGCGCAGCGCCGCGCCAACGCACCATTTGTCGGCGCTGAGCTGATAGACGAACTGCTCCCAGGGATTTTCCGGATGGATATCCAGCCCGACGCGGCTGATGGGCGACGCCGTTGGCGGCACCACGACGCGCGCCTTTTTCGCCGCAAAGCCAAGCGACGTCCCTTGCAGCATCAGCGACACCAGCACCACAAAGAAGGCGATATTAAAGTAGAGCGAAGCGTTTTCCAGGCCAGCCATCATAGGAAAGACCGCAAGGATAATCGGCACCGCGCCGCGCAGGCCGACCCAGCTAATAAAAATGCGCTCACGCCCGGTAAAGCCGCGGAACGGCAGCAGGCCCACCAGAATCGACAGGGGGCGCGCCACCAGGATCAGCCACAGCGACAGAATCATCGCGGGTACCGCGATGTGCCACAAATCAGAGGGGGTCACCAGCAGGCCCAGCACGATAAACATGCCGATCTGACTGAGCCAGGCCATGCCGTCGAAGGTCTGCAAAATACCGTGGCGGTTACGAATCGGTCTGTTGCCGAGCAGAAAGCCGCAGAGATAAACCGCCAGAATGCCGCTACCTTCCAGCATTGTGGTCAGCGCGAACACCAGAATACCGCCGCTCAGCGCCAGCAGCGGATAGAGCCCGGGAGCCAGACTGATGCGGTTAATAAGCTGCTGCAGCGCCCAGCCGCCACCCAGCCCCAGCACGATGCCCAGACCGAACTGCTGCACCAGATGCACCAGAAACATCCAGTCGAGTCCGGTTTCCCCTTTCTGGATCATCTCAATCAGGGTAATGGTCAGGAATACCGCCATAGGATCGTTACTGCCCGATTCAATCTCCAGCGTAGAGCTGACGCGTTCGTTCAGGCCTTTGTCGCCCAGCAGCGAGAAAACCGCCGCAGCGTCGGTAGAACCGATGATCGCGCCGATAAGAAAACCCTGCATTAAATCGAGACGGAACAGCCAGGCGGCGGCCAGTCCGGTCAGGCCGGCGGTAATCATTACGCCGACCGTCGCCAGCGAGAGCGCCGGACCCAGGGCAACCTTGAAAGAGCTGGCTTTGGTGCGCATACCGCCGTCAAGCAGGATCACGGCCAGCGCCAGGTTAGAAATCAGATAGGCGGCGGGGTAGTTGTCAAAGGCGATGCCGCCGATACCGTCGACGCCTGTCAGCATGCCTAAAGCCAGAAAGATCACCAGGATCGGAATGCCGAGTCGTGAAGAGAAAGAACTGAGTAAGATGCTCGACGCAACCAGCACAGAACCGATGATAAAAAGGCTATAGACAATGTTGTGGTTCAATGTGGTCTCCTGCGGTTACGACAAACATAAGAAGGCTGGTGCCGGGAAAGGCCGGGCATCTGAAAAAGAACATGCGTAATCAGCAAGTTGTCATCACGTTAACTTTAATTATACGAATTGATTTTCCTGTTTAAGCTGAGGCTTAATGTGCAAAAAAAAGGCATTGTTCGTCAAGGGGATTAATGGCGGGTATTTTAGCAGATATTCGTGCGATCAAATAAAAAGCCGGTCATAGACCGGCTCAGAACGTCAGGCTTCGGCTGCCTGTTTGTGAAACAGCTCGCGAAACACAGGATAGATATCTTCTGGCTCGCGAATATGCTGAATGGCGAAATTATCAAATACCGACTGCAGATGTTCATACTCGCGCCACAATGTCTGATGTGCGCGTCGGGTGATCTCGATATAGCTGTAGTAGCGCACCACCGGCAGAATATTCTTCGCCAGAATTTCGTGACAAAGCGGCGAATCATCCGCCCAGTTGTCGCCATCTGACGCCTGCGCCGCATAGATGTTCCACTGCGCCGGGTCGTAGCGCTCCTTAACCACCTCGTCCATCAGCTTCAGGGCGCTGGAGACGATAGTGCCGCCCGTTTCCTGCGAATAGAAAAACTCCTGTTCATCCACCTCTTTCGCCTGCGTATGATGGCGAATATAAACCACATCCACGTTTTTATAGGTCCGGCTCAGGAAGAGATAGAGCAGGATATAGAAGCGCTTCGCCATATCCTTCGTCGCCTGATCCATCGAGCCGGAGACATCCATCAGGCAGAACATCACTGCCTGGCTGGAAGGTTCAGGACGTTTTTCAAAGTTTTTGTAGCGCAGGTCGAAGGTGTCGATAAAGGGCACGCGCTCAATGCGCGCGCGCAGTTCGGCAATCTCCTTGCGCAAGCGCTCCTCTTCCAGCAGCTGCGCCGGCTCCGCTTTTTCTATCGCCGTCAGCGCCTCTTCCAGTTCATGCATCATGCGCCGCTTGCCTGCGGTCATCGCGGTTCGCCTCGCCAGCGAGTTTTGCAGCGAGCGCACCACGCTGATATTGGCGGGCACGCCGTTAGAGGTGTAGCCAGCGCGATGGGTTTTATATTCGTTGAGCTGACGATGCTGATTCTTACGCAGATTCGGCAGCGCCAGATCCTCAAACAGCAGGTCGAGATACTCATCTTTGGAGATCTGGAAAACAAACTCATCCTGGCCTTCGCCATCCTGACTGGCGTTGCCCTGACCGCTGCCGCCACCACCACCGCCACCCTGAGGCCGCTCGATACGGTCGTTCTGCACAAAGTGGTCATTACCCGGATGAACGCGATGGCGACTGCCGCCGCGTCCCTGATGGAAAATCGGCTCGTTAATATCATCAACGGGAATCGAGACGGATTCGCCACTTTCAACGTCGGTTACCGAACGCTTATTGATGGCCTCCGAGATAGACTGTTTGATTTGCGACTTGTAACGGCGCAAAAAGCGCTGTCGGTTGACTGCGCTTTTATTCTTGCCGTTGAGTCGCCGATCGATGAAGTAGGCCATAAAACTCCCCCAAACGTTGTAAGCAGGTCGGGCTGTGGCCCGACCTTATGGGTTTAATGCCAGCGCATCAACGTGCTTACGCGGTGTGATTATGACGATTTACGCACGCGCAGATACCATTCGCACAGCAGACGCACCTGCTTGCGGGTATAGCCTTTCTCCATCATGCGATCGACAAAATCGTCGTGTTTTTTCTGTTCATCCGTGGAGGTTTTGGTATTGAACGAGATAACCGGCAGCAGCTCCTCGGTGTTAGAGAACATTTTCTTCTCAATCACGGTGCGCAGCTTCTCGTAACTGGTCCAGTTGGGATTGCGCCCGCTGTTCTGCGCGCGCGCGCGCAGCACGAAGTTCACAATCTCGTTTCGGAAATCTTTCGGGTTGCTGATCCCGGCCGGTTTCTCGATTTTTTCCAGTTCCGCATTCAGCGACTCGCGGTCGAACAACTGTCCGGTATCGGGATCGCGGTACTCCTGATCCTGAATCCAGAAATCGGCGTAAGTCACGTAGCGGTCAAAGATGTTCTGGCCATATTCAGAGTAGGACTCCAGATAAGCGGTCTGAATCTCTTTACCGATAAACTCGGCGTATTTCGGAATCAGATAGCCCTTCAGGTGTTCCAGATACTTCTCAGCCTGATCCTGCGGGAACTGTTCACGCTCAATCTGCTGCTCCAGCACATAGAAAAGATGAACCGGGTTCGCCGCCACTTCGGTATGGTCGAAGTTAAAGACGCGCGACAGAATTTTAAACGCGAAGCGGGTCGACAGGCCGTTCATGCCCTCATCCACGCCCGCGTAGTCGTGATATTCCTGCCAGGATTTGGCTTTGGGATCGGTGTCCTTCAGGCTTTCACCGTCATAAACGCGCATTTTTGAATAGATGCTGGAGTTTTCCGGCTCTTTCAGGCGCGACAGAATAGAGAAACGGGCCAGCGTTTCCAGCGTGCCGGGCGCGCAGGGCGCGGTAGCCAGCTCGCTGTGGTTAAGCAGTTTCTCGTAGATTTTGATCTCTTCGGAAACCCGCAGGCAGTAAGGCACCTTGACGATATAGACACGGTCAAGGAACGCCTCGTTGTTTTTGTTGTTGCGGAAGGTTACCCATTCCGATTCGTTGGAGTGCGCCAGGATAATACCGTTGAACGGCAGCGCGGAGATCCCCTCCGTACCGTTATAGTTCCCTTCCTGCGTCGCCGTCAGCAGGGGATGCAGCACCTTAATTGGCGCTTTAAACATCTCGACGAATTCCATAATACCCTGGTTGGCGCGGCACAGTGCGCCGGAATAGCCATAGGCATCGGGATCGTTCTGCGCATGGTTTTCCAGCTTGCGGATATCCACTTTACCCACCAGCGCGGAGATATCCTGGTTGTTCTCGTCGCCAGGCTCGGTTTTCGCGATCGCCAGCTGCTCAAGAATCGACGGCCAGACTTTCACGACTTTGAAGCGAGTAATGTCGCCGCCGAATTCATGCAGCCGTTTAGCGGCCCAGGGCGACATAATTGTGCCGAGATAACGACGCGGCACGTTGTACTCTTTTTCAAGAATGTTGGCGTCTTCCTGCGGATTAAACAGGCAGAGCGGATGATCGTTGACCGGGCTGCGTTCGCCGTCGGCGCTCAGAACGTAAATCGGCACGCGCTGCATCAGCGCTTTCAGACGCTCCGCCAGCGATGATTTACCCCCGCCTACCGGCCCCAGTAAATAGAGGATCTGTTTTCTCTCCTCCAGACCCTGAGCGGCATGTTTCAGATAGGAAACGATCTGCTCTATAGCTTCTTCCATGCCATAGAACTCTTCGAAGGCCGGATAGCGGCCAATCACACGGTTAGAGAATATTCTGGAAAGGCGTGGCTCCTGAGCAGTGTCGACCATTACTGGCTCACCAATAGCCATTAAGAGTCGCTCTGCGGCGTTGGCGTATGCACTGCGATCCTGCTTACAGATGGCAAGGAATTCCTGCAGTGTGAACTCTTCGTCCTTGGCAGCTTCATAACGCTGACGATAGTGATCGAATATATTCATAGCGATGCCCGTCCTTTCGTTTTTAGCACAGGTAAAGGAGCGTAATTAAAGGCTCATGCAGCTCCCGGAAGATATTCTGATTTGAGTACAGCAACCCTTATGCCAACCTGATGTATTGTTATCGGGGTACACACTTCTTATGGTCACTCTGCTCGTATAAAGTCTTACGGCTTACTCTTAACTGTAGAAGGCATTTAGGAAATTTCCTCCGCATAATTTTGCTATCTGGCGATATATCAATAACAAAGTCAGATTGTTGCAAAGCCAGGCTTGCGCTATTCAAAGGGAAAAGAGAGTAGAATCCGGCAGATGTGCCGCTTTCAGCCGCTCTGCTAAAGAGCACCGCAGATTATGGTTAAACAGGCGAGCAAAAATCGTTAAACTTCGTAGTGATTTTTATATTTATGGAAGAAATAAATTGTGAACCATTTCAAACTTAAAGCGCATGGCGCAATTATTTGCGCTCTTTTTTTTGCTAATACCGCTGCTGCTGAAAGCTTCTCATTAGGCGCATCAGTGATTTACGCCCAGTCCCCCTACCGTGGCGGACAGGATCGCTATTTACCGCTGCCGGTTATCAATTATGACGGCGATAATTTCTGGTTCCACAGCCTGCAGGGCGGCTATTACCTGTGGAAGGATCCGCAGAACCAGCTCTCGCTGACGCTGCTGGGATCGCCCCAGGAGTACGATCCGGGCGATAACGATCTGGGCGATATGAAAGACCTTGATAAGCGTCGTATGACGCTGATGGGCGGCGCCACCTACAGCCATATGGCGGATTGGGGCATCCTTCGTACGGCGCTGCTGGGCGATGTGCTGAACAACAGCAACGGCATTATCTGGGATCTGGCCTACCTCTATCGCTTCGAGTTCGGCGACTTTAGCCTGACGCCTGGCATTGGTGCCATGTGGAACAGCGCAAATCAGAACCGCTACTATTATGGCGTCTCCAGCCATGAAGCTGCGCGTACCGGCATCAACCGCTATCAGCCTGACGACAGCTGGTCTCCTTACGTTGAACTGGGCGCCAGCTATCAAATTTCGCCGCAGTGGAATGCCAGCCTGGTGGGCCGCTATACCCGCTTCGATAGCGAGATCAAAGACAGCCCGATGATCGACAAAAGCGGGCAGACCACGCTCTGGACAGGTATCAGCTATACCTTCTGACGTCACCGTTATGGGGCGGATTTTTAACCATGGCACTATTCTGGTGCCCTGATTTGATGCAGGAGTAAAAGGATGGATAAAGCGATCGCTTTTGATGACCACACACGACTACCCGCTATTGGTCAGGGCACCTGGTATATGGGCGAGGAGGCCGCGCGCCGCCGTGAAGAAGTCGCCGCGCTGCAGGCGGGGCTGGATGCAGGATTAACCCTGATTGACACGGCGGAGATGTACGCGGAAGGCGGTGCGGAAGAGGTCGTAGGCGAGGCGCTGCGTGGACGACGCGACAGCGCTTTTGTCGTCTCTAAAGTCTATCCATGGAACGCAAGTGAAGTGGATGCAGTCGACGCCTGCGAGCGTAGTCTGAAACGGCTCGGCACCGACCGGCTGGATCTTTATCTGCTGCACTGGCGGGGCAACGTACCGCTTGAAGAGACGATCCGCGCGATGGAGAGGCTACAGCAGCAGGGCAAAATTTTGCGCTGGGGCGTCTCTAATTTTGACGTCGACGATTTGCAGGAGTTGCTGAGCGAGCCGGGCGGCACAGCCTGCGCCACCAATCAGGTACTTTACCATCTCGCTTCGCGCGGAATTGAATTCGATCTCCTGCCAGAGTGTCAGCAGCGTCAAATGCCGGTGATGGCCTATTGTCCGCTGGCACAGGCGGGAAGGCTGCGTCAGACACTCTTCTCTGACGCTACGCTGCTGGAGATTGCCCAACAGAAGGGCATCAGCGTAGCGCAGCTGTTGCTGGCGTGGGTTATTCGTAACGAGGGCGTTATCGCGATCCCTAAGGCCAGTTCGCTGGCGCATGTTCAGGAGAATGCGGCCGCGCTGCAGGTCCGGCTGAGCGATGAAGAGCTGGCGCGGATCAACAAAGCCTTTCCGCCGCCGCAACATAAGCTGGCGCTGGATGTGGTGTAAAAGTCAGGCAAAACATAATTTCTGTCAGTGCCGGGCTGTCGTGGATGACGCGGACCGATCGCAAAGTCGCTCAAGGCATCCTTGCTCGCTCGGCCCGCGCCATCCCTGGCGCGGGACGCTTTGCTCTTCAGTCCGCGTCAACCACTCCTTAGCTTCCAGACTTGCCTGAAAAATTATTAAGCTTTTTGCCGCAGCCGGAAGGTGGTTGCCAGCCTCGCCGGTTTTTCGCCTGCGCTGCGCATTGGCTTATTGATACGTGCCGTCTCTACGCACACCATGGTCTTATAGCCGTCATTCGCCATATCCGCCATGCTGCAGGAGAGTTCCACGCCCGGATTCCAGGTAACCACATCGCTGTGATGATGGTGATAGACCTCGATGACGCGCTGTCCTTGCTTATCGTGAACCAGCGAACAATCTTCCGGCTGAGTGAAGACACGGTCAATGCGACCCGGATAGGTCTGTTTGCCGCTGGAGACCTGTTCGCTGTTATTGTCCACTTTGTCAATAAAGCGTGTGCCCAGTCCGCTCACCTCGACGTCGGCGATATCAGCTACCTGGAAATAAGTGTGCAGCGCGCCGGTAGCGGTAAAGTCGCCGTGCGCTTCAAGCTCGATTTCGCAGTGCTTGCCCAGGCGGAAACGGGCGAAAAGGGTAAAGTCATGCGGCCATAGCTTTTTCGTTTGCGCCGTGCTTTCCAGCACAAACGTCAGCATCACGTTCTCGTCATTCTCATCGTGCGCTGAAAGCGTCCATGGCTGATTACGGGCGAAACCGTGCGCCGGTTCGCCTTCCGGCCCAAACCATGGCCAGCAGATCGGCACGCCGCCGCGAATGGCTTTACCCGCTGAAAAAAGCGACTTTTCGCTCAGCCAGATCACCGGCTTTTCACCGCTCGGCTGCCAGGCGATCAGGTGCGCGCCCTGAAGGGTTATCGCAGCACGAACCTGGGGATGACTCACCACGATGACCGGCAAATCACCAAGCTGGCGCTGCGAGAGATAGGGGGTAATTTGCTTCACCACCGGCAGGGAGAAAATTTTATCTTGCATAACCGAATCCTTCCTGTTGCTACGATAAAAAAGGGCGACCGAAGTCGCCCTTATTGTCTGTCGTGACCGGTATGCTTATTTAGCAACCAGCGCGATCAGGTCGAGAACTTTGTTTGAGTAGCCGGTTTCGTTGTCGTACCAGGAAACCAGTTTCACGAAGTTGTCGTTCAGCGCGATACCTGCTTTGGCATCGAATACAGAGGTCAGCACTTCGCCGTTGAAATCGGTAGAAACCACGTCATCTTCCACGTAGCCCAGCACGTCTTTCATCTCGCCTTCTGCAGCCGCTTTGATCGCTTCACAAATTTCTTTGTAAGAAGCCGCTTTTTCCAGACGTACGGTCAGGTCAACCACAGAGACGTTTGGAGTCGGTACGCGGAACGCCATACCAGTCAGTTTACCGTTCAGCTCCGGCAGGACTTTGCCCACGGCTTTCGCTGCGCCAGTAGAAGACGGGATGATGTTCTGAGATGCGCCGCGGCCGCCGCGCCAGTCTTTGTGAGACGGGCCGTCAACGGTTTTCTGAGTAGCGGTAGTCGCGTGAACGGTCGTCATCAGACCTTCGACGATGCCGAATTTGTCGTTGATAACTTTCGCCAGCGGTGCCAGGCAGTTGGTGGTGCAGGAAGCGTTGGAAACGATATCCTGGCCTGCATATTTGTCGAAGTTAGCGCCGCGAACGAACATCGGGGTGTCGTCTTTAGACGGACCGGTCAGAACGACTTTTTTCGCGCCAGCAGTGATGTGTTTACGTGCGGTTTCGTCGGTCAGGAAGATACCGGTCGCTTCAGCAACAACGTCAACGCCTACTTCGTCCCACTTCAGGTTAGCCGGGTCTTTCTCAGAGGTAACGCGGATTTTTTTGCCGTTAACGATTAACGCGCCGTCCTGCACTTCAACGGTGCCGTTGAAGCGGCCGTGCGTTGAGTCGTACTTCAGCATGTAAGCCATGTAGTCCGCGTCTAACAGGTCGTTGATTGCAACGATTTCGATGTCAGAACGCTGCTGAGCAGCACGGAAAACGATACGGCCGATACGACCAAAACCGTTGATACCTACTTTGATAGTCATATATTCCACCAGCTATTTGTTAGTGAATAAAAGGTTGGCTGTAAAATTACAAAAACCTTACCAGGCGTCAAGCGGAATCGTGTCAATAGTTGCGACAGGTCAATCCGTTCGACAGGAATAATTTGATGCGCAACCGCTTGCGCAACAAACGTGTTGAGGTGATGCTGAAACCCGAGAGCTGAATATAAAGGGATAGCATTAGCAAAAGGTGATCGAGGTCACAAATCTACGCTGCGAAAAAGAAGTCTGTCGACTAAGCACGAAAAAAGCCCCGGTAATGTTATTCGTTTGTTAGAATATTAGTCGATTTTTTCAGAATGACACTCTCCGGAACCACTCAAATGGCTAAAGAAACCGCATCCGAAGCAAAAATTGCGCAATTGTCTGAAATGCAGCGCTATGTTACTCAACATCGTGGCACTGAACCGCCTTTCAGCGGCGCGCTTCTGCACAATAAACAGGAAGGCATCTACCACTGTCTGGTCTGCAACGCGCCGCTGTTTCTCTCGGAGACAAAGTATGACTCCGGCTGCGGCTGGCCGAGCTTCTATCAGCCGGTCAGCGATGACGCGATTCGCTATCTGGAAGATGACTCTCACGGTATGCACCGCATTGAGATCCGCTGTAACAACTGCGACGCCCATCTGGGACACGTTTTTCCAGATGGTCCGCAGCCGACCGGCGAGCGCTACTGCGTAAACTCGGCGTCGCTGAGTTTTACTGACGAACAGGGCGAAGAAAAGCAGGGGTAAAGGATGAAACAACAGCTCGAAACCATGCTCGACGCCATGACGCCTGAGGTTTATGAGCGCCTGGCGACGGCGGTGGAAACCGGCAAGTGGCCAGACGGCGTGGCGCTGACTCAGGAGCAGCGTGATAACTGCATGCAGCTGGTGATGCTCTATCAGGCACGCCATAACGAGGCGCCGCAGCATATGACTATCGGCAAAGGCGGCGAGATGGTGACGAAATCGAAAAGAGAGCTGAAGGAAGAGTTCGGCATCGATAGCGAGATTACACGCATCAACCTGCACTAAGCATAAGGCCGACGTTGCGTCGGCCTTATTGTATTTAATTAAATCAGCACGGCGCCTTGCGCCTTCATCTGGGCGAAAGCGATCTCGCTGTCTTCCGGACTGAGATTCACGCCGCGGCAGCCTTCTTTTACCACGGTCACCTGATAACCCAGCTCCAGCGCGTCCAGCACGCTGTATTTCACGCAGTAGTCCGTTGCAATCCCCAGCATCACCAGATGGGTAATGCCGCGCGCCTGCAGCCAGCTGTCCAGTTCGGTTTTGCGGCGATGACCGTTGTCGAAAAAGGCGCTGTAGCTGTCGACATCGACATCCTGACCTTTATGAAATACCGCGTCGATCAGGTTGCGATCGAGGCCGGGGTGAAGTTCGGCGCCAGCAGAGCCCTGAATGCCATGATCCGGCCACCAGATCTGCGCCAGCCCGTTCAGTTCGCCCAGCGTATAGACCGGCTCGCCGGAAACCGATGCGAAGCTGCCATGGTTGGCCGGATGCCAGTCCTGGAGCGCCAGCACATATTCGCCTCGGGCGCGAAATTCCCGCGCATAACGATTAGCGACCGGTACGGTCATATCGCCTTCGTGCACGGCCATTGGACCGCCCGGACAAAAGTCGTTTTGGATATCTATGATAATGAGGGCCTGCTTCATAACAGGTGGCTCCGTAATTAGTCTTCGGTCAGTTCACCGCGCAAGTTTTGCTGCATCCTGGCGCGAATCTGATCGCAGGAGAGCGCCTGACTCAGTAAAAAGTGGAGCTTGGTCAGCGCGGCTTCCACCGTTAAATCAAATCCGCTAATAACGCCCGCATGCTCAAGAGCGTTGCCGGTGGCGTAGCCGCCCATATTCACCTTGCCCGAAATACACTGGGTCAGGTTAACCACGACAATGCCGCGATCGCTGGCCTGCTGCAGCTCGGCAAGGAACTCGGCATTCTGCGGCGCATTGCCGACGCCATAGGAGCGCAGAATAAGCGCTTTAACCGGCTGGCGTAAAAAGTTGCGCACCACGTCCGCCGAAATGCCCGGATAAATGGTGACGACACCGATAGGCTGAGGCGTAATGGTATGCACCTTCAGCGGGCCTTTTCCTTGCGGCGCGGGCGGCGTATTCAGACGACGAATATGGATGCCCGCCTCCAGTAGCGCAGAGAGGTTCGGCGACGCAAAGGCGTTAAAGCCGTCCGCATGCGCTTTTGTGGTGCGGTTGCCGCGATAGAGCTGATTGTTGAAAAACAGCGATACCTCGTTAACGGGATAGTTCGCCGCAACGTAGAGGGCATTAAGCAGGTTCTGCTGGCCATCGGAGCGTAGCTCCGCCAGCGGGATCTGCGAGCCGGTTACGATCACGGGCTTCGCCAGGTTCTCCAGCATAAACGACAGGGCCGACGCGGTGAACGCCATGGTATCGGTTCCATGCAGGATAACAAATCCATCGTAACGATCATAATTTTGTCGAATATCTTCCGCGATCGACTGCCAGTCTTCGGGTGTCATATCGGAGGAGTCGATTAGCGGATCGTATTCGTGAATAGTGAAATCGGGCATTTCAGGGCGGTGGAACTCCGGCATATTCGCCAACTGCTGCTGCAGATGACCTGAAACCGGTATATAGCCCTGTGCAGAGCGCTGCATGCCGATGGTGCCGCCCGTATAAGCGACATAGATATTTTTCTTTTGCATCACAAACTCAGACTTGCCGTAAAACGCGCAGTATAAGGGGAAAGCAGGGGAAAAGCAGCCCGGTCTACGACCGGGCTGCGAGCTTTATCGCACTTCGCCGCAGTTCAGACAGAACGCATAGCGATTTTGCGGATCGTTGAGATTATTCAGCAGGCCAGGCTGTTGCTTCATGGCGCTCATCACCTCCAGCATTGGCGCAGGCAGCCAGGCTTTCAGCGTTGTCGGCAGCACAGCCTGTGCCGAGGCGCTGACCTGGTTAAGCAGCATATCGAACATGCCGGGCTGATCCTGATACCAGGCCAGCTGCGGCTTCGCGACTTTCGCCAGTTCGCCCGCTTTTTTCACGGCGTCGTCAAAGTCGCCCAGCGCATCCACCAGACCGTTGGCTTTCGCATCACTGCCGGTCCAGACATGGCCCTGCGCGATAGCGTCGATTTGCTCCGGCGTTTTATGACGCGATGCGGCAACCAGACCGACAAAGTTGCGGTAGCCGTTTTCAATCGTCAGCTGCATCAGCTGCTGGACCTCGGTCGGCAAGGCTTTGGTAGAGGCGACGTCCGCCAGCGGCGAAGTAGCAACGCCATCCGTATGCACGCCGATGCTGTCCAGACTGTTTTCCAGCGTATTGATCACGCCGAAAATACCGATCGAACCGGTCAGGGTGCTGGGGTTCGCAACGATATAGTCGGCTGGCGTCGAAATCCAGTAGCCGCCTGAAGCCGCCATGCCGCCCATAGAGACGACGACGGGCTTACCGGCCGCGTGTGCCGCCGCCAGCTCTTCGCGGATCGCTTCAGAAGCCGTGACGCTGCCGCCAGGGCTGTTGACGCGCAGAATAATCGCTTTGATTTTAGGATCGAGACGGGCATCGCGGATCTGCGAGGCGGTGGTGTCGCCGCCAACGTTGCCCGGGGTCTCTTCGCCGTCCATAATCGCGCCGCTCGCCATCACAACCGCGATGTTGCCATCCCGCTGGGTCGGTTGTTTAACGTTGTAGTCATAGATGCTGACGCTGTGATAGTCGTTACTGGCTTTATCCCAGCCGAAGGTTTTCACCAGCTCCTGATCGGCCGCCGCACGGCTGTCCAGCACGTCCACCAGTTTGTTATTCAGCGCATATTTGGCCGTATCGCCGTTCACCGCCTCAAGGCCAGCAATAACGGCCGCCGCGCCAGGGAAGAGCTGTTCCAGCGTAATCTGACGGTTGCCCGCCACGGTATTCAGGTAGTTCTGCCACAGCTGACCGACCCAGCGGCTGTCGGCGTCACGCGCCGCCTGCGACATATCGTCGCGCAGGAAAGGCTCGACCGCTGACTTATAGGTGCCGACGCGGAAGACGTGGGAGTTCACCTTCAGCTTATCCAGCAGCGTTTTATAGTAGAGGCCGTTAGTGGCGAAGCCGTGCAGATCGACGGTGCCCTGCGGAGAAAGGTAGATTTTGCTGGCGTAGCTGGCGAGATAGTATTGCGCCTGACTATAGCTGTCGCCCAGTGCAAAAATGGGCTTGCCGCTGTCGCGGAACTCGCGCAGTGCTTTGCCAACATATTGCAGAGAAGGCTGATCGCCACCGGCGAATTCGCGCAGATCCAGCACCATGCCGGTAATATTTTTATCGCTCTTCGCCTGACGGATGGCGTCGACCACATCGAACAGCGAGTTCTCCTGCAGGCGATCGCTATTCGCGCCCAGCAGCTGACGTCCCAGCTTGCTCAGCTTATTGCTGACCGAAGGCTTATCCACCAGCACGCCGGTAAGATCGACTTTCAGCGCGCCTTGTTGCAGCGGCGTCGAGTTGCTGCCGGAACCGCTGACCTGCAGCCAGATGCCGACGCCAATCAGGATTAAGAAGATCAGGAACAGATTGAGAATAAACTCCCTGATAAAATTCAGCACTCGCCATGTCCATCGGAACAGACCGGCAATAATTCGCCACAATGTGCGCATCAGACTCTCCATTTTCGCTAGCGGAAAGCGGTCGCCGCGCGGCTCCGCCTTCCATGACGCCCTCATCCTAAAGAGCGGCGTGGAAAATGTCAGCAGGAAATCGCGGCGGACTGTTACAAAAGATCAGGCTGTGCCAGGATTAGCCAACGCGTTATGACATCAGGAGAAAACCATGGATGCACTTGAATTACTGGTCAATCGTCGCTCTGCTTCGCGTCTGACCGAGCCGGCGCCTTCCGGCGAGAGTCTGCAAAACATTATCCGGGCCGGGATGCGTGCGCCGGATCACGGCACGCTGCAGCCGTGGCGCTTTGTGATCGTTGAGAATGAAGGGCGCGATCGTCTGAGCGCGCTGCTGGAAGAGGCGGCGCGTGAGGCGCAGCTGGATGACAAGGCGATTGATAAAGCTGCGCGCTCGCCATTCCGCGCGCCAATGATCATCACCGTTATCGCCCACTGCGAAGAGCATCCTAAGGTGCCGCGCTGGGAGCAGGTGGTGTCAGCGGGATGTGCAGTGATGGCGATGCAGATGGCGGCAGCGGCGCAGGGCTTCAACGGCATCTGGCGCAGCGGCCCCTGGACCGACAATGCGCGCGTGCGCAGCGCCTTCAACTGCCGTGAACAGGACGCTATTGTTGGCTTCCTCTACCTTGGCACGCCGCAGTTAAAATCCAGCACCACCGTAATTCATCCCGACACCGCGCCTTTTGTCAGCTATTTCTAGCTGACGGCTCCTCTCTTCATATGACAGCTGAGCGGGTTGCGCGGATCCTGTGCGACCGATCCAGAAGTGGCCCGCCAGAGCTTACCTCCGTATCAGGAAACGTCTAAGATAGCGCAGCGCCTCTGTCGCGTTAGCCGAATGACCTTCATACCCTGAAGTAAAGGATCTTTCTGACCCATGCGTTTGTTTATTGCGGAAAAACCCAGCCTTGGCCGCGCGATCGCCGATGTGTTGCCTAAACCCCACCGTCGCGGCGAAGGCTTTATCGCCTGCGGCGACGATCAGGTCGTTACCTGGTGCGTCGGGCATTTGCTGGAGCAGGCGCAGCCGGACAGCTACGACAGCCGCTATGCGCGCTGGTCGCTGGCCGACCTGCCGATCATCCCGCAAAAATGGCAGTTACAGCCGCGCCCTTCGGTGGCGAAGCAGCTTAAAGTGATCGAGAAGTTGCTGAAGCAGGCCAGCGAGGTGGTACATGCTGGCGACCCCGACCGCGAAGGGCAGCTGCTGGTGGATGAAGTGCTGGACTATCTGCAGTTGCCGGCGGAAAAACGCAGCCGCGTCCAGCGCTGCCTGATTAACGACCTCAATCCGCAGGCGGTGGAGCGGGCAGTAAGCCGCCTGCGCGAAAACCGCGAATTTATTCCGCTGTGCGTTTCGGCGCTGGCGCGCGCGCGCGCCGACTGGCTCTACGGCATTAATATGACGCGCGCCTGGACGCTACTGGGACGCAATGCGGGCTATGACGGCGTGCTGTCGGTCGGCCGCGTGCAGACGCCGGTTCTTGGCCTGGTGGTGCGCCGCGATGAAGAGATTGAAAACTTCATTCCCAGGGATTATTTCGAAGTAAAAGCCCATATCGTGACGCCAGATCAGCAGCGCTTTGTCGCCAGCTGGGTGCCCAGCGACGCCTGCGAGCCCTGGCAGGATGAAGAGGGGCGTCTGCTGCACCGTGCGCTGGCGGATCATGTCGTCGCCCGCATTGCAGGTCAGCCTGCTCTCGTCACCAGCTATAACGATAAGCGCGAAGGCGAGGGCGCGCCGCTGCCTTTTTCGCTCTCCAGCCTGCAGATCGAGGCGGCGAAGCGCTACGGACTGAGCGCGCAAACGGTACTGGACACCTGCCAGAAGCTCTATGAAACCCATAAGCTGATCACTTATCCGCGTTCTGACTGCCGCTATCTGCCGGAAGAGCATTTTGCCGGTCGTCACGCAGTGCTAAAGGCGATTCAGGCGCATGCGGGCGCGATGACGCCGCCGGACGACTTTAGCGCCGATCGCCGTAACCGCTGCTGGGATGACAAGAAGGTCGATGCCCACCACGCCATTATCCCTACCGCCCGCGCCAGCGCGGTGCGGCTGACGGAGAACGAGCAGAACGTGTATGCCCTGATCGCGCGCCAGTATCTGATGCAGTTTTGTCCCGACGCGGTCTTTCGCAAATGCGTGATCGAGCTGGATATCGCGGGCGGCAAGTTTGTCGCCAAAGCGCGCTTTCTTGCCGAGGCGGGCTGGCGCGCGCTGCTGGGCAGCAAAGAGCGCGACGAGGAGAATGACGGGACGCCGCTGCCGGTTGTGGCGAAGAATGACGAACTGCTCTGCGAGCGTGGCGAGGTACTGGCGAAGCAGACCCAGCCGCCGCGCCCGTTTACCGACGCGACGCTGCTGTCCGCGATGACCGGCATCGCCCGCTTTGTACAGGATAAAGAATTAAAGAAAGTGCTGCGTGCGACCGATGGTTTAGGAACGGAGGCCACGCGCGCCGGGATTATCGAGCTGCTGTTCCGCCGCGCATTTCTGGTAAAGAATGGACGCTATATCAACGCAACCGCCGCAGGAAGGGCATTGATCCATTCGCTGCCGGAGCTGGCGGCCCGTCCCGATATGACGGCGCAGTGGGAATCTACCCTGACGCGCATCAGCGAGAAAGCGTGCCGCTATGAGGAGTTTATGCAACCGCTGGTCAGTACGCTGACCGAACTGATCCATCAGGCGCGCCAGCAGCCCAGTGCGATGGCCTTTCGCGGGCTGCCCGCAACAGGGCAGAAGAAACGTCCGAAACGGACGGCGAAACGAAAAGTGAAGGAGAGCGAGTAATGCGTTATTCCGCCGGTTTTTGGGTTATTGCGGCGCTGTTAAGCGGTTCGGCCATGGCGAATCCTGTGCACTCGCATCAGCAGGAATATAACGCTGGCGGTAATGCGGATGTGGTGGTGGATATGCCGCCTGAAGTCTGGACGCAAAATCAAAGCGCGCCGAGCTGCCAGCAGTGCTGTATTTTTGAGAATCGCAATTACAGCGAGGGTGCGGTGGTGAAGTCGGAAGGGGTGCTGTTGCAGTGTGCGCGTGATGAAAAGGTGCTCGGCACCAATCCGCTGATCTGGAAAATCGTGAAGTAAGCGGCGTGGCGCATCGCCACGCCGGCGCGTCAGAACTGGAAGGTTGACCAGACCGGCGCGTGGTCGGACGGTTTTTCCATGCTGCGGATTTCGTAGTCGATCCCTGTCTCTACGCAGCGCGCGGCCAGCGGCTGGCTGGCCAACAGCAGATCGATACGCAATCCGCGATTGTCATCGAAGCCTCTTGAGCGATAGTCGAACCAGGAGAAGCGGTCGCTGACTTCAGGATTTTTTTCGCGGAAGGTATCCACCAGACCCCATTTCAGCAGGCGATCCATCCACTCGCGCTCTTCCGGCAGGAATGAGCACTTGCCGGTGCGCAACCAGCGTTTACGGCTATCTTCGCCAATGCCGATATCGAGATCGGTGCTGCTGATGTTCATATCGCCCATAATCAGCACCGGCTTATCTGCCAGCAGACTCTGCTCCAGGTAGGATTGCAGATCGCGATAAAATTTCTCTTTCGCCGGAAATTTTACCGGATGATCGCGGCTCTCTCCCTGCGGGAAATAGCCATTGATCACGGTAATGTCGCCTATCGGACTCGGAATTTCCGCCATGATCAGACGCCGCTGCGCCTCGTCATCGTCGCCGGGAAAGCCGCGGCGCACCGATACCGGTTGTACCTTGGTCATCAGCGCCACGCCGTAATGGCCTTTCTGGCCGTGATAAAAGACGTTATAGCCGAGTTTCGCCACCTCTTCGAGGGGGAACATATCGTCATGCACTTTGGTTTCCTGCAGGCCGATAACGTCTGGCTGATGCTGTTCAACCAGCGCTTCAAGCTGGTGGGGCCGGGCGCGCAACCCGTTGATGTTGAATGAAACAAATTTCATGGCGTGGACCAGTGTTCTGCGAATGTTGCGCCGGATGGTAGCGATTTTTCAGGAAAAAGTCATGGAGATGCGTGCGATGCTGCGCCCGAAACTTCAGTCGACGCTTCTCACCCTTCTCCGCTGTAATTTCCGGGAAAGCTGAGCAATAAATGAAATACAGGAGAATATAGAAGGATGGTGGTGGGAGAAGGATTATTCGGCGCGTTGCGCCTCACCCTCCGGACCGCGCGATGCGCGTTGTCTCGCTGCGCTCGACCCGAACCTTCGGTCGAAGTTTCTCATCCTTCTCCGCTGTAATTTCCGGGAAAAGCTGAGCGATAAATGAAATACAGGAGAATATACAAGGATGGTGGTGGGAGAAGGATTCGAACCTTCGAAGTCTGTGACGGCAGATTTACAGTCTGCTCCCTTTGGCCGCTCGG
>NZ_RYDU01000016.1:0-104300 GCF_003970755.1 Pantoea sp. YU22
AAAACCTTGGTTTAGGAGAAGGCGCGCCAGTCATCGGATCCCCATTCCCCTGGCCGCACGCGCAAATGCCTAATGAACTGTTCGCATCGATGTCTGGCATGGTCTTTCTGAAAAGCAATGGGGCCAGTTTCAGCGGGACGCTATATCCGAAACTTGCCTTAGCTTATCCGGGGTTAAAGCTGGCTGATCTTCGCGGTGAGTTTATTCGCGGTTGGGATGACGGGCGCGGGGTAGATGCTGGGCGTACCATTTTATCTGCGCAGGCTAGCTCCGAGATAAAGGATTGGGCGGGTGCAAATGGCGACTATCCATACCGGGGAACTATAGGCGTTTCATTCGGCGACGGTGCTGGTCAGGGGGATGCGGGCTGGTCGATCGCAAGTAATTCGGGTCAGGTCTCAGTTGGCGTGGGAACAAGCACAACCAAAATCCGCCCGCGCAACGTCGCGTACAACTACATCGTGAGGGCTGCCTAATGGCAAATGTAGCGCTTGATAAAAATGGCCTGGCTAAAGCGGCCGGCACATTGACGATTTATAACTTTCACAGTCTGACAGGCGAGTTTACCGGCTCAGCTGATGAGTACCTGCAGCGGGGCGTCGGGCTTCCTGCCTGCGCCTGTACAGCTGCCCCGCCTGAGACAGAGGCGGGTAGCGTGGCGGTATATCGTGACGGCGGCTGGCAGGTCGTTGCCGACCATCGCGGCGAAACGGTCTACTCCGTAGCTGATGGCTCGGCAATCGTAGTATCTGAACTGGGCGATTATCCGTCAGGCACAACACCGCTTGCGCCTGCAACCGCCTGGGATACGTGGGACGGGAAAAAATGGGTAACTGATGTGGATGCGCAGCAGGCCGCCACCGTTAATAATGCAGCCAGCCACAAATCATCGCTTATCAGCGAGGCGAACGGCGTAACTCAGGCATGGCAGACGCAGCTGCTGCTCGGCATCATCACGGATGCAGACAAAGCCACTCTCACGGCGTGGATGAAATACATTCAGACGGTTCAGTCTGTGGATCCTGCCGACGCGCCAGATATTATCTGGCCGCTAAAACCTCAATAAATAAAGCCCGCTGATGCGGGCTTTATTGTTACTGCGGTTTCCGTGGCCAGATGACGTCTGGTGCTACTTGAATATTCAGAGCCTGAACGTCCTGAATATATTTCATCCACGCTGTGAGTGAGGCCCTATCCGTATCGGTGATCATGTCCAGACGCAGCTGCGTCTGCCAAGCTTGCGTGATGTTGTTCGCTTCGGCAATTAGTGCTGCCTGTCGCTCTTCGGCTTCTTTGAGGATTGCCGCTTTCTCTTCCCCCGGATCAGTTACCCACTTTTCACCATTCCATTTATCCCAGGCGGTTGCTGGTTTCAGCGGCGTAGTATCTGCCGGAAATTCGCCCGGCGCGGTAATCAGCACTGCCGCGCCGTCAATAACTGAATAAACCGTTTCGCCACGGTGATCGGCAACGGCCAGCCAGCTTCCATCACGATAAACAGCTACGCGCCCGTTTTCAAAGGCTGGCGGCGCGGTAATAGTGGCGTTAGCGGGCAGGCCAATGCCTTGCAGCAGATACTCTTCACTGGATCCGATATACTCGCCATTCAAAGCGTCAAAATTATAAATTGTCAGAGTACCGGCCGCTGTTGCAAGGCCATTTCTGTCAAGCGTTGCTTTAGTCATTAAGCAGCCCTCACAATATAGTTAAATGCAATGTTCCGTGGGCGGGTTTCAAGTGCGCTGCGAAAAACTGCACGCGATATTGAATCAGTAGTACCACCAAAACTATCTCCTGCTTCAATCCCGTCTAGGGCATCCGTTGCCGGATAAGCCGCCGATCGGGGGGTACTGACAAAAAGTGCCTGTATAGATTTGCTATTTGTTGCAGAAGAAATCCCGATTGCATCCGCCTGGGAGGAAAATAAATTTCTTCCACTATCCACCCCACGCCCATCATCCCAGCCACGTATAAACTCGCCGCGCAGATCGGGAAGCTTCAGTGAAGGATACGCTTTTGCCAAAGCGGGGTAAGTCGCAGCATTAAACGCAGCGCCATTGCATTTTAGCCACCCGTTTGGAGGCGTCGCTGACGGCCAGGGAACCGGTACGCCGACCGGCAGCGCAGAGCCTTCTCCTAAACCAAGGTTTTGTAGAACATCCGCCACCTTCCCCGCGCTCTTAATTTCCGCCAGCGCATTCGCAATCTGCAAATACTGCTTATGCGGATTCGCCGCCGCAACGTGGTCAGCCAGCCCTTTATCGGCGTACTGTTTCGCCTCAATCACCCCGTCATCCACATACTGACGCGTCGCCAGCACCACGGACGGGTCGATCTTCAGCGTCACGGCCGAGGTGCTGTTGACGATGATAATCATGCGAACGGTCTGCGTGCGGCCGCTGCCCTCCTGCAGCTGCGGCTTATAGGTTTCCGCGCAGTTAGCGACGGCAATCATTACGCCATCGGCGTCGAACAGGCCGATCTCGCGGATCCAGAAGCCACCTTCGTTCTCGGGAATAATCTGCTCGGCGATAATCTGGCTGCTGTTGGCCGCATCAATGCTTAACGAGTTAAGCGCCGCGCGGCGTTTTTCGCCGATAAGCTTTGTCTGCGAGGCATCCGGCGTCGGCAGCGCGCCACCGCCGTCGCCTACCGCCATTTCCGTGATCTGCAGCTTAGTGCCGAGCGCCGTGGCGTTCGCCAGCTTTGCCGCGCCCTGATTAGTCAGCAGGGCATAATATTTCGTTGTCATGTGCGCACTTCCGTCAGGTCAATTAAATGTACCGCTGTGCCGGTATAGCCCGGCCCGCTCACGGTGATGATTTCAGGGGTGTAGGGATAAACCGTCAGCTCGTCGCCGCTGTAGCTGGCAGCAGCCACCGGCAGCGTTCCGCTGGAATCGAGATTGACAGAGAGGCCAGTCAGATGCCGACTGCACGGCTTCGCATCGGCGATCAGCCGCTCCAGCTCGTTGTACATCGCCTCGGTAATGCCGGTATCGAGCACGCCGACATCGAGGCGAAAGGTGCCGGGCGCTTCGCCGGTTTTCCACCACTCGGTAATACGGATCAAATAGCCGAGCGGCTCGACGATGCGCCGAAGCGAACCGATGGTGCCTTTATGCCGGTGCACATACTCCGAGGCGGCAACAACGCTGCGTTTCGTTGCCTCATTCCAGTTGGAATCCCAGCGGTCAACCGACCAGGCCCAGGCGAGATAAGGCAGCAGCGCGACCGGACAGGTCTGCGCGTTCCACAGCTGGCGCAGCGGCACCGGCATCTTTTCGATATCCGCACACGCCTCGGCGGCGGCGACCTCGAGCGGCGAGGAGCCGGTCGGCAGCAGCCGATCACTCATCGGAGCCTCCCACCGCGATGCTGTAGCCGCTGCAGTACGCGGCCTGAGTTTTATCCAGCACCACATCTTCGGTCGGCTGCGCCAGCTCAACGCGCTGCACACCTTCTACATGCAGCGCGGCATAGAGCGCAGACTGGCGAATATCGCGTCCCAGGCGCGACTGTGCGTTGATAAAGGCGATTAACTTCGCCTCGGCGGCGGCGCGAACAGGCTCCGCTTCCGGGCCGGGATAGAGATAGAGCGTCGCGTCGATGCGGTAATCGACAATGGCGGCCGCCTGCACCCTGACGCGATCGGCGACCGGGCGCACATCCTCATCGTTCAGCGCGTTCGCTACGATCGTCAGCAGATCGGCAGGCGCCGTGCCGTCGCCCTCGCGGCTCAGGACGGTAATCACGACCTCCGCTGGTGCCGGGCTGGTGGCGGAAACGTCCGCCACGCGCCCGTCGGCGCTTTTGGCATGATACTCATAGGCGCCGCTCGGCCCCGCCACACTCAGCCCTTCGAAGGCGGCGGCGATGCGCATGCGGAAGTTCTCGTCGCTCTCCATCACCGCCGCGGTCGGCGGAATGGTGCTGTTATCCGCAGCCCTCAGCGTCAGTCGGGTCACGCCGTTGTTGGCGCCCAGCTGGTCGAGATCGCTGCCGGTCGCCCACGCCACCATATTGGCTTTCGCCGCCTCGTTGATGCGCTGACGCAGAATCAGCTCGCGATAGGCGTTCTCCTGCAACAGCTTAACCAGCGGCTCCGACTCCAGCGTCAGTGTGCGGGTTATCGCCTGCTGCTGCTCGGCCGGGTAAAGAGAAATCAGCGTCGCCTTGCGCTCGGCCAGCAAGGTTTCATAATCCAGCGTCTCCACCACGTCGGGCGCAGGCAGCTGGCTCAGGTCAATGGTTGCCATAGGTTCAGCTCACGGGAATAGTCAGGGAAAATTCTTGCGTCGTATCGCTGCGGCTGCCGGTAAGCTCTACCGTCATGCCGCCGTCACAGGACGCTTCATAGCTGATAGCGCTCAGCTGGATGCGCGGTTCCCACTGCAAAATCGCCATATAACAGGCGGACATAATTTGCAGACGCAGCGCCGGGTTTTGCGGCTGGTCAATCAGCGCCGAAAGCAGCGAACCATAGCGACGACGCATCACGCGGGAGCCGAGCGGCGTGGTCAAAATATCGCGCACCGACTGCCGGATATGCTCAAGGTCCGCCAGCGCCGCCCCGCTGTCGCGGCTCATACCGCTATATTTTTCACTCATTACTGAGGCCCTCCCGACAGATCGCCGCCCGACTTCACGCCGCCATGCTGATGGGCATCGACCACGATGCCGTTAGAGCTAAGGCTGCCGCCGCTGTGCGTAACAGTGCCCTGCAACGTCCCGCCACCGGTGACCTCCAGCGTGGCGGTTTTCAGCTTTGTCGTGCACTCCACCAGCGGCGCATCAAATACGATGCTGGTCGCCGCCTGAATTCTGGCGCTCTGAATGCCGCTCGCCTTCAGCGCGCCGTTCTGCGGTTCGTACTCGATAGCCGCGCCGTCGGGAAACGACCAGTGCAGCGCGTCAGCCGAGGCGGAAGGCGCGGGATGGCTGTCAGAAAAGATGCCCGGCAGAATAAAGCCGGTGTTCAGCTCGCCGCCCAGGCTCAGTACCAGCACCTGTTCGCCGACCGACGGCGCGCTCCAGGCGCGCGATCGTCCGGCACGGGCGCTGAGCCATGGCAGCCAGCCGGTTTCGTTGTCGCCGCTGCGTACGCGACAGCGCCCGCTCTGCGGGTCAACCGCCGAGACGGTGCCGATACGGATAAGGTTGCGCAGCAGGCGCAGGATTTCGCTGATATGTTCGTTCATGTCGCTAGTGTTACCTCTGGTGCATGCGGCCAGCAACGCGACGCCGACCGCTGAGAGATGACAGGACAGCTTTAGCGCTGCCACTCGCTGACCAGCTCGCCGTGCACCCAGAGCTGCAGCGGCGCATAGTCGTTAGCTGGCGGCGTCGGTTCGCCGGGAAAGGTGACCTGAAGCGCGTCATCCGTCTGCACTACCCGCGCCCGCTCGCTCAGCGTCAGCCCGATGCTGAGGGCGCCGGACGCGTCGAACGTGAAGGTAAAATCGCTGCGTCGCTTATCGGCGTTGCCCATCATTTCCGGCTGGTTATCCCGCAGCCAGACGAGCAGCGGCACAATGACGGCCTCGACATCCTGCTGGTAGTCGGCAATCGTTAACGCAAGCTGATAGCGATACTCGAAAGAGAGCGACGGTGCGCTGGTCGATACCACTGTTCCGGCGGCGATCGCCATGCTCAGCCGCTCAGGGTTTTGCTGTAGCAGCGGCACGCTGCGGTTGAGCGCCGCGCGTAGCTGTTGAGGTTTCTGCATCCTGTTGCTCCTGACACTCTTTAATGATTTCAATCTGCAGCCCGCAAGAAACGAGCGCAGCCTCTAACTGACGGTTATCTGCCGCCAGATCGCCCTGCGTTTGCAGGTTGTTGCCCGGCAGCGGGCAGCTGTTCACGCGCGGACAGCCAGCCCAGATAATCGCGGGCGTTGTCGAAGGCGGGACGGCTGTGCAGCCGGATAAGATCATCAGGCAGAGCGGCAGCAGACCACTCGCGTAACGCTTGACTGGCATCGGTTTCTCTCGCTATGTGCACTTCACGGCTGAGGGCGATGCGGCTGGCGCGATCCTGCTGCAGGCGCAGCGCCGCTTCGCGTTTACTGTTCACCTGCGCCTGGGTCGTCAGACGGGCAATAATCTGGTCGCGGCTGGTGAGATCGGCGGAGAGCGCGGCGTTGGCGCGCCTTGCCTCGCGCAGCTGGTCGCCAACCTTTGCGCCGCGCCAGCTGGCGAAGGCAAGTAACAGCAGCAGTAGCGCCAGCAGCGCAGCGCAAAGGCGCATCATGCGACGCCTCGCAGACACCAGGCGCGCTCCCGCATGCGCCGCTCCGCCAGTCCGGCGCTCTTCACGCCGTTAACGTAGATCCAGCGCGGCAGCTGATCGCACGCCGCGCGCCAGCGCTGCTGGTTGAGGTAGCTCACCAGCGTCGAACGGCAGGCGGCGCCAGCGCCGACGTTAAAGGCGAAGCTCGCCAGCGCATCCCAGACCGGCTGCGGCATGTTCACCGGCACGCAGAGAGAGAGCTGGCGTTCGACCCGTATCAGGTCGTCCACCAGGTTAACCGCCGCCTGGCGCTCGCTGACTACGCTCTGCGGCGTGACGCCGGCGGTATGGCCGATACCGTTGGTCCAGACGCCAGCGCTGCACTGGTAGGGCGAGGTGCGACAGCCTTCCGCATCCGCCAGCAGCTGTAGCCCGCCAGAGGAGATTTTCAGGGTAGAAAACTGCGGCAGCAGCGCGGCGATCGCCACCACGGCGACCACGGCGCAGCGTTTCGCGGTCTGGCTCAAGGGTGCCTCCCTTCGCGCTGGCGCTGTAGCTCATAGGTTTTGCGGCGGTAGTGCCAGTTAATGAAAAAGGTCGCCACGTTAACGATCAGGGTGATCACCGCCACGCCGGAACCGACCAAAAAAGCGATATCCTGGATGGTGTGACGGCCCAGCCACATCAAAAACAGGCTGACCAGGTAGTTAATCAGCGAGCTGGTTTTCTCCATCGTTAGTCCCACAGATTCACGGTTTCGCCTGTAGCGGCCTCCGGCAACTCCGGCAGCGTCACCGCATAGCCGTGCGGCAGTACGACGCCGCGATCGGCAAGGCCGGGATTGGCCGCGTAGACCTGCTCAACCGCCTGCTGCGTACGGCCGTAGTAGCGATAGCAGATCTCATCGACCGTATCGCCCTGGAGCGCATAGATATTCATAGCGATAACTCCCCGTCAGGCCCGCTGACGGGTACGCAAAAATGGTGCGTCACTGTGCTTTTCCCCGTTGAAGGTGGTGTTGGCAAACGCAGGCTCGAGCCTGCTCCGCCGTTGAATTCGTCATCCGGCAGAGCCAGTCTCTCCGCTACGGGGCGATGGCTCAACGCCAGCCCGCCTGCTGGAATATGGGTAAACAGGGAGGTCGCAGCGCAAAAAAAAACGGCACCTACAGGGTGCCGTTATTGCTTCTGGTCAGCCGTCGCCGGACGGCGCAAGCATCAAGGGGAAAGGTTCGGGATCTGCTGCTTTTTATGAGTCAAACGATCGCATCTCATTGCCATACCTGCATTGTTATTTATTGGTGGATATAGCGGCAAACGAAACGGCAAATTCCTTGTTTTTTATCATCATGTCGCCAGCTATCTCGGCGATTAAAGCGAGGGCCACTTCCCGGTCGCGCTCCCTGCAAACTCCTTCAGTGGTCAGACGTGCAATGAGCTCAACACGCTCAAGCATTACCTGTTCTTGTAAATCAGTATCCACTTTCCCTCCCCCAATTTATAACTGTATATCTATACAGTAGCACAGCATGCAATCTGATATAAAGAAAATTAAGTTCTGAATGACGCCTGCTTAGGCTATTGATATAGCGACTTTTTTAGCGATAGTGCCACTAAGTCAAATGGGTAAAAAAAGCAGAAAAAGCGCCTTATGGCGGCGCATTTTGTTCGCATAACGCGCCCTTGCGAAGCGGTTTTGTCCGCTTTTGAGGCACCGGTTCGGCATAATGATTTAACCGCGCTAATACGCCTTGCCGACTTAACGTCCGCGTACAGTTAATGACAGAACTCCAAGCTGACGCCTCCGGCTCAACATTCCCGATCTCTGGCTGACGCTTCGGCACCAGCTTCCAGCTCACCAGTCGGGTCAGCAGCGGTTTTTCTTCGCCCGCTTCGGTGCTGTAAACGCCTTTAATGCGCGCGATCTCTTCGCCCCAGCTATTAGGTTGTTCGGCGTTTTGATACCAGACGCGCACCGCCAGCTCGTCGCGGCGCACGAACGGCCCTCCCTGCACGTTAACGTAGGCGGCCCAGTCGCCGTTGTCCGCCGCCTCGCGCGCCTCGGCCAGCTCCTCGCTCAGACTGCGCAGGCTCTCTCCCTCCGTCAGGCGACGTAGCTCACGCCAGACGGTCACCGGCGCGCCGCCGACAAACTGAAACTGGCGAATATGCCAGCGTCCCGCCCAGGCGGAAACCGCTGCCGCGCAGTCGCGCAGGCTCTCGCCGCTTTCGTTATCTCGCTCGCCGTCCAGCGCGTAGCCATCGATGTTTTTTGCGATATATTTGGCGATATAGCCGGTAGCGCTGCCCTTTTGCGGGTCGATCGCCGTCGTGTGGAAGCGAGCCTTGCGCGCTTTTTCGCTGGTCAGCTCTTCGTGGTCTTGCTGGCAGGCGTATTCCGTCAGGATCTGGCGTACCTGCGCGGCCTGCTGTGGGCGCATAAACAGCAGCAGATGCCAGTGCGGCGTGCCGTCATGGTGTGGTTCAGCGACGCGGATGCCGAACAGGCGGATCTGCTCGCGATGCAGTCTGGCGCGCACCTTCTGCCAGAGCTGACAGAGGTAGCGCTGCGTCTCAGCCGGGCTGGCGCCGCGCCATTTCGGGTTATGCTGGCCGCTGCTGAGCGTAGCGTGATAGCGCGCCGGAGCGGTCAGGGTGCAGAACTCACCGACGTAGCCCATCTCATTGCAGATATTTTCAAAGCCGCGGATACGGGTCATCAGCTCGCAGCGACGGATCGCAGGGTTGGCGACGCTGCCGTCATGCTTGTCGATCAGGCTGATGCGGTTGCCCTCTTCGTCCTCCAGCTCCATGCCCTGTAAAAAATCGCGGGTGCGGCGCTTCTGCTCGCGCCATTCAGCGATGGTCGTGCGGCTGGCGTAAGGCGAACTTTTTTTACTGACGTGCGCCAGTGCAATCTGCAGATGCTCGCGCCAGGCGGCGGCGATACGGCGCAGCCGCCCTTTCCACCAGGTCTCTCCCTGCATCCGCATAATGGCTGGCGTAACCTCTTCCGGCGCGAAGAGGCGGGTCGTGACTTTCTGCCACAGCGGCGGCGTCTGGCGGAACTCACGGGTAATGGTTGCGGCGGTGAGATAGAGACGGTGGCTGTAACGCCAGTCCGATTCCGCGCCGTTCTGCGCATGCAGCTGTACCAGCTCGGCAAAGATAAAGCTGGCGATATCGCCCGCCAGCAGATCGACATCGGCGCGCGACATATCGGGCAGCCGGTTAAAACGTCGCATCAGTTCCCACAGCGCACCTGCCGCAGCGGCGGCGCCTTTTTCCTGTGCGGCGTGGCCGCTCAGCAACGTGACGGTGCCGCGACGCATCTCGCCCAGCCGATACTGCGCACTCACCTGTTCAATACGCGGCAGCAGGCGATCGGCGAAGGTCGTCGTCAGATAGCCCGCGGCAGAGACTATGCCTCGTTCGCTCTCCAGCTGAGCGTGACGCAGCCTGATGGCGCGCTGCACCAGCGCCGGCTGCTGCTCCAGCGCGATCCATGCCTGTGATAGCGCAGCCATCTGGCGGCTGCGCTGTTGCATCTCGGCGTGAGTGGGATAAGGCGAGGCGATAGCCTTACGCGGCGCGTTCCAGAGCCAGCTGTAGCGCTGCATTATATGCCGCCCTGATAGTGCCGACCGCGCAGCTCAGCGATCTCCTGACAGGCGACGCAGCGGGAAACGCCGGTGACGGCGCGTCGACGCGCTTCGGGAATGGCGCTGTCGCACTCCTCGCAGAAAAAGGCGCTTACGCCTTTGGGCCGTTGGGTAACGGCAGCGATATCCAGCGCCAGCTGCTCCGCCTGACGCTGCTGCTCTATATCCATGGTATCGACCATCAGTGCAGCTCCTGTGATTCATCGCGGTAGCGCTGCGCTTCATGGCGAATCAGTTCGGCGGCCTCAATACCGTTTAGTCCCTGGCGGCTGATATGCATCGCCATCGCGGCCAGACGATCGGCGACGGCCTGCGCGCGGCCTCTGCGTTCGTCGTAACGCGCAGCGGTTAACAAGGCGCTCAGCGCATCGGTTTCAAGGTCAGGGTTAGGGTGTCTCATTTCATCTCTCCTGAATTTGGGCAAAGCGAGGCCCGACGGGTTGACGTCATCAATGTGCGGTTAAGGTCAGTTATTCAGACAGATACTGGTCTGCGTCAGAAAAAGAGCGAGGCAACAGCCTGCCCCAGCGCACCATTTTGTTCATTGCGGCAATGATCAGCTCACGCCGGGCCTCATCGAAGGATTCAAAGGGGTTGCCGACCTCGTGAAGCCGGAAGCTGCCGGGTCTTTCCCGGTTCGCCAGCGTCAGCACGCAGAACTTAAAATCATCGTTTTGCCGGTTGAAGGCGACCAGCGCCGGGTTACGGCTGTTGTTGCGCATCTGACGCCAGCTTTTACGAAACTCGTCAAAGCTCATTGCTGCAACAGGTTCAGGCTGGCTATTCATCATAAGTGAGTCAGACCGGCTGAAAATTAACAGAAAAAGAATATCTCCCTTTCGTCGCCCGGTACGATCCTTTCAGCACGCTTTTTTTCGCCGCAGCACGGCTGCATGCGGCGGCGAAAACTTCTGTTAACGCGCGGTATGCCTTAACAAAAAGCGCTGAAACAGGACGTTTTACGCCGGTCCGTAATAAAAGGAGGACAGCTATGGCATTTGTAATGTCAGGCCTCATAGGGCATCATCTCCAGTTAACGTAATGTCACTCATATGCGATAACATTCACAACGCAGTGATGCTAATTCAAATATGTTAGTAACACAAGAGGAAGCTCAAAAATGTTAGTCACTAATTTTAACGGGAGCGGCGGGGCTATCCTCGACAGACTGATTCAGGCTTATGGATTTAAACAAAAATCACAGTACGCTGAGCATGTCGGCCTCTCCTCAAGCAACCTGGCAATGCGTTATAAAAGAGACGCTTTCCCCGCCGATCTGGTGGTGCAATGCCTGATTGACACAGATGCCGAGCTGAACTGGATCCTCTATGGTCAGGGCAACCCGCCCAGTGCAGTACAATCGCTGGCAGCGGAAAAGGGCAATGAAAATCGCCCGCTAAAAAGTCTGACGGACATTGAGCGGGTAAAATTAACAAATGGTGAACTCAGGCCTGTTGATTTTGTGACTCTGGAAAACAAACTTTTTCTGGATAAGGTGGCGGCTAACAGCGACCTGCTGGCGGTCATCGAAGGCGAGCAGCAGTACATCATTAACCGCAGCTATAAGACGGTCGTGGACGGGAAATGGCTGCTGGATATTGAAGGCATGGCCAGCCTGCGCAATCTCTCTCGTCTGCCCGGCGGTCGCGTCAGGATTAGCGGCGGCGATGCAGAGTTTGAATGCGCGCTGAATGAGATCTCCGCGACGGGAATTGTCGTGATGACGTTGATTTAAAAGCGGTGCGCTTTCCCAGTCGATAAGCGCAGCCCTTTACCGTACCGATCTCAGGCCCCGCGATCCGCGTTATACTCCCCCGCTTTGCACCAGCGAGCATAATTCATAGCCATGACTTCCAGACTTAAAATCATTCTTCCGCTTCTTATTCTCTTCGTAGCCGCCGCCTGGTACTGGCTTACGCCGCACTACAGCAAAGAGGACGAGGCCTACTACGTCTCGGTGTTCTGCGCCATTCACCATGAAGAGAGCAGCCGCTTTGTGGCGGATATGCGCACCGTTATTGAAGGCGGTAACTCCGACTACGCCCTGCAGAAAATCCATTTCCAGCCGCGCCTCGGCGAACAGGTGGTCAAAGCCTGGCAGAGCCTGAGCGCAGAACAAAAGACGCAGGCCAGCGCCGACGCCACTCAGTGCCGCAACCTGCTCGCTGATGCGTTAAAGTAAGCGCCCCGCGCGATGCCGTTACAGGGCGAAATCCGCGTGTTATCTTGTGGGTTTCGCAACATCTTTCAGGCAAGCTCTAATGACAAAACTGCGGGTAGGCATTGTGTTCGGCGGCAAATCGGCCGAGCACGAAGTATCGTTACAGTCGGCTAAAAATATCCTTGATGCGATTGATAAAACGCGTTTCGAGCCGGTGCTGTTAGGCATTGATAAACAGGGTCAGTGGCATCTGAATGACGCCTCGAACTTTCTGATCAACGCGCAGGATCCGGCGCTTATCGCGCTCAACCGCGGCGGCGAAAGCGTGGCGCTGGTACCGGGCGAGTCGCAGCAGCAGGTGATCGCCCGCCAGAGCGGCCACGCGCTGTCGCAGATCGATGTTATTTTTCCTATCGTGCACGGCACGCTCGGTGAAGATGGTTCGCTGCAGGGATTGCTGCGTATGGCGTCGCTGCCCTTTGTCGGCTCTGGCGTGTTGGGTTCGGCGGTCAGCATGGACAAAGATGTCACCAAACGTCTGCTGCGCGACGCCGGGCTGCAGGTTGCGCCCTGGATTAGCGTGACGCAGGCGCAGCGGTCGCGTATCCAGGCGTCTGAGGTAGTCGCGCAGCTGGGCCTGCCGCTGTTTATCAAACCGGCCAATCAGGGCTCATCGGTCGGCGTCAGTAAAGTCGACACTGTCGAAGCGTTCGATAGCGCGCTGGATCTCGCCTTCACCTTTGACCGCAAGGTGCTGATTGAAAAAGGGATCAAAGGCCGTGAAATCGAGTGCGCCGTGCTGGGTAATGATGAACCGCAGGCGAGCCCGTGCGGCGAAATAGTGGTGCACGACGCTTTCTACTCCTACGAGACCAAATATATCAGCGAAACCGGCGCGCGGACGCAGGTGCCTGCAGCCATTGACGCTGAGCGCAGCGAGGCGATCCGCGCCGTGGCGATCAAGGCGTTTCAGGCGCTGGAGTGCAGCGGCATGGCGCGCGTCGACGTCTTTCTGACGGACGCAGGCGAGATTATCGTCAACGAGGTGAATACCCTGCCCGGCTTTACCAATATCAGCATGTATCCCAAGCTGTGGCAGGCGGCGGGACTAGAGTATCGCGAGCTTATCACTCGCCTGATCGAGCTGGCGCTGGAGCGTCATCAGCAGACCAGCCAGTTAAAAAGCAGCGTGTAAGCGTGAGCGCGACGGGGTGATTTACGCCACGTCGCTGGCCAGCGTCAGGGTGCGCCAGGCGGGCGAAGTCTGGTTGCGCCCGTTGCGTTTGGAAAGATAGAGATTTTTATCCGCGGCGGAGATCAGCTTATTCACCACGCTGTGCCAGCCGCGCTCTTCACCCGCCCTTCCCTGCGCCAGCCCCAGGCTGGCGGTTACGGTAACGGTGTTGCCCTGCAGCCAGAACTTCTCTTTGCCTATCGCCTGCCGCACCGCCTCCGCCAGCCGGTAAAGCTGTTCAGGCCGGGCGTCGAACAGCACGATAGCAAATTCTTCACCGCCGAAACGGCAGATGAGGCCCTGTTTACCCACCACTTTTTGCATCCGCAGCGCGATCTCTTCCAGTACGCCGTCGCCAGCGTCATGGCCGAAGTTGTCATTGATGGTTTTGAAATAGTCGATATCAAGCAGGATCACGCCGACGCTACGCCCGGCAGAGAACGGCTCCTCTTTCAGGCTCTCGTAAAGCCCGGAGCGCGACAGCAGCTGGGTCAGAAAATCGTAGTTGGCGCGCAAAGCGAGCCGCTGGTTAAGCTGGCGCACCGCATCCATACTGACGGCGACGATCAGCGGACTGATGGCGACGGTCGCCACGCCGAGGCGCGCCGAAGTAAGGTGGCTTAAAGGCAGCAGGTTGTCATTGCCCTGAATATTCATCACGCCGTGCGAGACCAGCACGATTTCGCTGATGCCGGCCAGGAGTATCACCAGGCTGGTTACCGGGATCGGCAACACGATGGCGCACCAGATCAGCGCCGGAACCGGAAACGTCAGGCTGCCCGCGCCGCCGATCATGGCGCCGACCACCAGTGACAGCACGACGCTCAGCAGCGGAAGCCATTTGCCCGGTGAGAGCGGCGCGGCGACCGACAGGCTGCGCCAGCTGCGCGTCAGTAAAAACGGCAACAGCATCAGGCCGGTGGATAACTGTTCGCTGAACCAGTCGCTCCAGGCGGTGGCGAAGCGGGCATCGAAGCTCATATTCTGTGCCAGCCCACCCCAGGTGGCGCATGCGAAGGCGGCGAGCAGACAGGCGGGAAAGATGCGCAGCGCGTTGCTGATCTGCCTGCGATCGGCGTCGCGCAGGTAGTGCTTTACCAGCATAGAGACAGAAATAAAGATAAACAGCAGGTTAGCGACGTTCAGCGTGACGGCGGGCCACGCCCAGCCGGAAAAAACCGTGTCGTTCACCACCATGGCGGCGAAGCTGGTGAGGTAGTAGCGAAAGCGATGCAGAAAAGGATGGCGGACAATAACGGCGGCGACAATGGCGTTCACCGGCCAGAATAGCGATAGCTCGGCGGGAATGCGCAGATGACTGCCTAAAAAGCAAAACAGCAGGGTGATCAGAAACAGCGATAAGACATTCTTTGTAGCCTTGTGCTCTGCAAACAGCTTAACGCGCATAGGTCTGAACCCTGTAGCCTGTAAATTCTCCGCTCCCTGCCCGTCCCGGACGATCGCCGCACGCCATTAAACCGCATTCGCCGTCCGGGCAATTCAGCGAATAAACGGCAGGGATCGACGCTACTCATCATCTGGGTTACGCCGTCTGGCTTTCGGCGCGCCAATTATGCCCTAAATAAAAAAAACGGCCATCCGAGATATCTGATTTTCAGACGGTTAAGGAGTCAACTGGCGGGTGACATAGACTGAGGAGCGAAGCGTCCCGCGACAAGGATGTCGCGGGACGAGCTGGCAGGGATGCCGTCTTTTGTGTCTTTGCGATCGGGCCATGTCACCCGCGTAAGCACCTGACTGGCAGGCTACCCCCCCTTACTTGACCGCTACCGGCCACTGGCTGAGGCGAATGCCGCGCTTATCCGCGCTGTCGCCGAAATCTTTCAGCACCGCTTTTACGTCTGGATCCAGATACTCGGCGTTATCGTGATCCACAATCACCACGCTGTTTTCCGGGATCTCCGCCAGCAGCCCCTGTAGCTTCGGGTTATGCAGAAAGGTCAGATTCTGCTGGAAGCGCAGCACATAGTGATCGTCATAGCGGGTCAGCTGTAGCGCATTGCGGTGGCTCTTATACAGGCTAATAAGCATCTGCGTCGCCAGACCGATACCAATGCCCATCAGCATGCCAGACAGAATAATGCCGCCAATGGTGGCGAGGAACGGCACGTACTGCTGCGCCCCCATGCGGAACTGCTCTACGAACAGGCGCGGCGTTGCCAGCTTATAGCCGGTATAGAGCAGCACCGCCGCCAGGCTGGCCAGCGGAATGGCGTTCAGCAGATCGCTGAACCACAATCCGCAGATCAACAGCAGCACACCGTGAATAAGAACAGAGAGTTTGGTCTGCGCGCCAGTGCTGACGTTCACCGAGCTGCGCACGATCACCGCCGTAATCGGCATGGCACCCAGCAGACCGGCGCTGAGATTGCCGATGCCCTGTGCGAACATCTCCCGGTTGGGCGACGGCGGCGGGTTCTGCGGGCGCAGCTTCTTCAGCGCCTCCTGGCTCAGCAGCGTCTCCAGGCTGGCGACCAGCGCCAGCGTTACCGCCACCACCCAGACCGACGGGTTTTGCCACGCCGTCCAGGCTGGACTCTCCAGCTGAGCCGTCAGCGCTGAGAGGCTGTCGAACGACGGCAGCGCGATGCGTGACAGCTCGTTCGCCCTCTCCGGCATCAGCCGCCCGCCGAATAGCGTCGCGGCGCAGCCAAACAGCACCGCGACCAGCGGACCGGGTATCCAGCCCAGCGCGCCAGCCTTCTTTATCAGCGGCGTGGTCCATAACCACAGGATCGCCAGGCTGCCGCCAGCAACCAGCATCGCAGGCGCGGAGAAGGCAGCGGCCCCGCTGGCGAACCCCGCCAGCCCCGCATCGCCCTCAATGCCGAACGCCACCGGGATCTGCTGGATAATCAGCAGAATACCGATGGCCGCCAGCATTCCCTTGATCACGCTGCCTGGCACCAGCGAGATAAACCGGCCGGCGCGCAGCAGGCCCAGGCCACACTGCATCAGGCCCGCCAGCACCAGCGCGGTAAGAAAAGCGCTGAAGCTGCCGAGCGTTTCAATCGAGGCGACGACGATAGTGACCAGTCCCGCCGCCGGGCCACTGACGGCAAAGCGTGAAGGGCTTAACGCGGTGACCAGCAGCCCGCCGATCACGCCGGTCAGCAAGCCGGCAAACGGCGGCAGCCCGCTCGCCTGCGCGATGCCGAGACAGAGCGGCAGCGCCACCAGAAAGACCACCAGACCGGCAGGAATATCCTGACGAAGCGTATTCACATTCATGGCGAAGATTCCTCTGCTGATTGCTGGATTAACTCTTTGAGATGGCCCGACTGCAGATCGTAAACGCAGCCGAAGAGATCTAATGTCTGGCCCGCTCGCCACGTGTCGCGCACCGGCGCGGTAGCGGCCAGACGGGAGAACTGCGCTAACACGTTTACCTCAACCAGCTGGTTTAACGTCTCGGCTGTTGCTTCCTGTTCATCGGGCAAACTGGCGCCCAGCACCTGTCGCAGCGTGGCGATACGCCGCGCCAGCGCTGAGGTTTCCTGCGCCAGCGGGCTTTGCGGTAGGGTAAGCGCCGCCTGAACGCCGCCGCAGCCGTAATGACCACACAGCACGATGCGTTCTACGCCGAGATAAATGATGGCGTACTGCAGCACGCTCATCAGGTTGTCGTCGCCGTCGACCACCATATTGGCGATATTGCGATGGACAAAGAGTTCGCCAGGATGGGAACCGGTCAGAACCTCGGCCGGTACGCGACTGTCTGAGCAGCCAATCCAGAGCGAGTGTGGTTTTTGTTGATGGAGGTATTGTGCAAAATAGTCAGGATTACGTTCACGGCGCTGAAGCGCCCAGCTGCGATTTTTCGCTAATAAAGGTTTCAGTGTCGTCACATTCGTCTCTCTCAACAACCGGGAAGGAAATATACAGGCGAACAAAGGAGTGAACCGGCTCACAGTTAACGACTGGCTGTCAGGAAAAGAGCGCAGTTCATCACAGAAATTGTTTATAGCTCTTTATGATTAATTAAGCATGCGTAATTTTTTATAAGCCAGAACGGCACGAGGTTTGTAAGCATTAATTCAGTTACGGTAAATTAAAGGTAAAACTGATTAAGCTGATAAAATTAACGACGCTAAATATCAATTGATAAATTTTATAAATATCAATCGATTAAAATAACAACATAATTAAAAAGCCTTTCTCAATGACAAATAATTACACTTAGCTTTGCTGGACTGTTGCCCGCACTCAATTAGCAACGGCACTTTATTACGGAAAATTCCGAATTAATTTCTTAACCAGTAGCGATTAAAACTGGCTATCAGCAAAAAAAGCAGTGTAATGCGCTTAATAAGCGCCGCTTTAAAAGTAAGAGATAATTAAATTAGTTTGCAGTGAAATAATCCCTCCTGAACGTAAATATCAGCGGCAAAAATAAAGAGCCTGTTATTGCAGGCTCTTTCGCTTGACGAATTATTTACCGTTCCATGCCCTCAGCCGCGCATCGCGCGTTGAAAGCTGCTGTTGCGGCGTCAGCTTATTGTAATTCTCCGCCATGCCGCTCTCCCAGTCGCCATAGAGCGGATTCGGCAAGACGATAAACCGGGTGCCGAAAAGCGTGTGATTCTGGCTGACAAAGGCGCGACGCTGCGCGTTGTCCTGATGCCAGGTCGCCTCGCCGAAATCATTCAGGTTATCGCCGACGTAGAGCACGACGTTATAGCCTGCCGCTTTGATAGCGTCGAAACGCGCCTGCTTGTTTGAACTGCCGCTGCTGAGACGTACGGTCTGCGGGTTAACCTGCGGGAATCCGAGCTGCGTCAGGTTGGCAACCGTGGCGTCATAATCCTTCTGGTCGCGGTTAGACACATAGAATAGCGTGCCGCCATGTGACGTAACGTAACGGGCGAAATCGACCGCGCCGGGCACCGCCAGCGCCTGCTTCGCCCGGGTCCATGCCGACCAGCTTTGCGCGCTGTACGGCTGCCCGTTTTTCGCCTGCCAGGCGCTGTAGGCGCTGTTGTCGATCATGGTCTCATCCAGATCGACGATCACCGCCTTAGGCTTGCCGGTCAGCGACGGGGCGGCGTCAAAGGCGAGACGCGCGCCGTTGAAGGCCTGCCACGTCAGGGCCTGATACTCGCCGGACTGCTGAAACCAGTTAAGTGCCATCACTGACTGCTGGCCGAGCTGTTGCTGCGCATTTTGCGCCGACTGCGAGGCGCAGCCCGACAGCATCAGCGCCATCAGGCCGCTGGTCAGCAGCGTTGCGGTCATTTTCATCTTGTTATCCTTAAGCCGGAAAAGTAGAAGGGGGTAACGCTTTCAAAATGTAGCAGTTAACCTAAGCTGAATGCAGCCAAACGCCTCAGAGGAGATTCATATGGGAATCCGCGTACGCTCTACCCTGCTTGATGCGCTGGAGTGGGTTGAATATGCCTTCCAGCCCGCAGGCGAAGCGCCGCCCGACGATGTCGCTTACGGCCATCAGCGCCACAGCGCGACGGTGGTAGATGACGCGGCCAACGTGCCGCCGAAAAGCTGCGAATCGGATGGCATTATCGGCTTTGGCGAGCGGCCGGTGGCGGTCTACACCGCCGACTGCCTGCCGGTGCTCATCGCCGATACGCAGCAGCGGCGCGTGGCGGCGGTGCACGCGGGCCTGAAAGGCACGCTGGCGGGCATACTGGATCGCACCGTGGAGCGGCTGTGCGAAGATGGCACCTCGCCGGATGGCCTGTATGTCGCCATCGGCCCGGCCATCGCGCCCTGCTGCTACGAACTGGGCGAGGAGATGCTGTCGTCGATCGCGCAAAGCTTCTCTGGCTCGCTGTCGCACTGCTGGCACCGCGAGCAGCCGCATAATCCTTTCGCCGTCAGGCCGCAGGCGAAGGCTACGCAGAATGGCATCTGGTTCAATCTGCCACAGCTGGCGACGGAAATACTCCTGAAAGCAGGCGTGCCGGCGGCACATATCGAAAACGTCGGTTTTTGCACCTACTGCATGGCGGAAAACGGCGCCAGCTATCGCCGCAACACCCACTTTAACAGCGGCTATCAGTCGCGCTTTTCATGGATACGCCGTCGGGGTGGCTAAGGCCCGCTTTTTTGATGCGCCTCACAGCGCGGTAAACTTTCACTTTTTTTTAACATCACGGCAGCTACATTACACTCATCCGACCACTTAACCTGAGTGATGCCGCCGTGAAGAGTCACGCCTACCCTGCCCTGTTCGCCCCGCTCGATTTGGGATTTACCCGGCTGCGCAACCGCTTCCTGATGGGATCGATGCATACCGGGCTGGAAGAGCATCCCGACGGCGCGCAGCGTCTCGCCGCTTTTTATGGCGAACGCGCGCGCGAAGGGGTCGCACTGATTGTTACCGGCGGCGTAGCGCCCGATGCGCAGGGCGTCACCATGAAGCATGGCGCGATGCTCACCTCGCCTGACCAGTGCGGCTGGCACCGCCAGATTACCGACGCCGTACATGCGCAAGGCGGCAAAATCGCCCTGCAGATCCTGCATACCGGCCGCTACAGCTATCAAAAAGATCTGGTCGCGCCCTCGGCGATCCAGGCACCCATTAACCCTTTTCTGCCGCAGGAGATGGATGAGCAGGCGATCCTGCAAACCATCAGCGACTTCGCCCGCTGCGCGCGGCTCGCCCAGCTTTCAGGCTATGACGGCGTGGAGATCATGGGCTCTGAAGGCTATCTGATTAACCAGTTTTTAGCGCCGCGCACCAACCAGCGTAGCGACCGCTGGGGCGGCGACGCACAGCGCCGTCAGGCCTTTGCCCTCTCCGTTACCCGGGCGATACGCGACGCCGTGGGCCGCGACTTTATTGTGATTTTTCGCCTGTCGATGCTGGATCTGGTAGAAGATGGCAGCTCGCTGGCAGAGACGCTGGCGCTGGCCGAGGAGCTGGAGAAGTGCGGCGTTACCCTGTTCAATACCGGCATCGGCTGGCACGAAGCGCGCGTTCCCACTATCGCCACCTCAGTGCCGCGCGCGGCTTTCGCCTCGGCGGCGCAGCGGCTGCGCCAGCATGTCTCGACGCCGGTGATCGCCACCAACCGCATCAACCACCCGCAGGTCGCCGAGCAGCTGTTGCAGAGCGGCTGTGCCGATATGGTGTCGCTGGCGCGTCCGTTTCTCGCCGATGCCGCCTTCGTCAGTAAGTCCGCGCTCGGCGCGGCGGAGAGCATCAATACCTGTATCGCCTGCAACCAGGCCTGTCTCGACCAGATCTTTGTCGGCAAGATCACCTCCTGTCTGGTGAACCCGCGCGCCTGTCATGAAACGGTGATGCCGGTTACGCCCTGCGCCACGCCGAAGCAGATCGCCGTAGTGGGTGCGGGTCCGGCGGGGATGGCCTTCGCGCTGCAGGCGGCGCAGCGCGGTCATCGCGTGCGGCTCTATGAGGCCGCTGCAGAGATTGGCGGCCAGTTCACTATCGCGCGCCAGATCCCGGGCAAAGCTGAGTTCAGCGAAACCTTACGCTATTTCGCCCACCAGCTCGCCGCCGCTGGCGTCGAGGTGCGTACCGGCTATCGCGCGACGGCGGAGAGCCTGCAGGATGCCGACGAGGTGGTGCTGGCGACCGGCATCCAGCCGCGCACGCCGGATATTCCGGGTATCGATCACCCCAGCGTACTCAGCTACCTTGAGGTGCTGCGCGACAAAAAACCGGTAGGCCAACGCGTCGCCATTATTGGCGCGGGCGGCATCGGCTTCGATACCGCCATGTATCTCTCTCAGCCGGCGGAGCAGCAGACGACAGAAAGCTTTTGCCGCGAATGGGGCATCGACCTGACGCTGACGCAGCGCGGCGGCCTGCAGCCTGCGCAGCCCCTGCCCGCTGCGCGCGCTATCTGGCTGCTGCAGCGCAAACCGGGCAAGCCGGGCGCGGGGCTGGGTAAAACCACTGGCTGGATCCATCGCGCCACGCTGCAGGCGCGCGGTGTGCGCATGTGGGGCGGCGTAGAGTATCTGGCGATTGATGATGAGGGATTGCACCTGTGCCGCGACGGCGCGGTGACGTGCGTGCCGGTGGATAACGTCGTTATCTGCGCTGGGCAGGAGCCACAGCGCGAGCTGGAAGCCGCGCTGCGCGCACGCGGCCAAGCCGTTCACCTTATCGGCGGCGCCGACGTGGCGCTGGAGCTGGACGCGCGCCGGGCAATCGCCCAGGCCGTACAGCTGGCGCTGACTATCTAATCAGCGCATCTTTACCGCGCGCAGCACCACGAACTTCTGGTTCGACGCCACCAGCGTGCAGTTGCCGAACAGCTTTTTCAGCTTGTGATGATAGTCGAGGTGGCGGTTGCCGACGATGCGCAGCTCGCCGCCATACTGCAGACAGCGTTTGGCGTCGCGGAACATTTGCCATGCCAGATGATCGGTTACGGCGTGCTGCTGGTGGAAAGGCGGATTGCAGAGCACTGCGTGCAGGCGATCTGAAGGGTAGCCGCTCAGCACGTTGTTGACGCGGAATACACAGCGCGTCAGGTCCTGCGGACGGTTCACCTCAACATTAAGCTGGCTCGACGCCACCGCCATATAGGACTCGTCGAGAAAATGCACTTCAGCCTGCGGATTGCTTTCCAGCGCCATCAGGCCGATCACGCCGTTGCCGCAGCCGAGATCGACAATCTCGCCCTCGATATTTTCCGGCAGGTGCTGCATAAAGAAGCGCGCGCCGATATCCAGCGACGTGCGGGAGAAGACGTTGGCGTGGTTGTGGATCTGACAGGGCGTCTCATCCAGCGGCCAGACGGTGGTCGCCGCCTGCGGTGCCAGCGCGGGCGCGCTGAAGTGGCTATAGATCAGACGCGCCTTTTTCCACGCCAGCGAGGTGCGGGTTTCGCCGAGGATCTTCTCGAACAGCTGCAGCGTGGAGTTATGGATCTCTTTGGCGCGCGCCGCCGCCAGGATCACCGTATCGGCGGTCACGACCTCTCGCAGAGCGCGCAGCTGTTGCTCCAGCAGCGCCAGGGTTTTCGGCACCTTAATCAGCACGGCGGCCGGCGCGGCGGGCAGCGCATCGAGGCTGCTGAGAAAATGCACCTCGCCGTCGTCAAGCGCGTTAAGACGCAGGTTTTGCCGCGTCGCCTGCTGGCTGAGCCAGGAGTCGCTGACGTGCCAGACCGGACGCGGATTAAGCGCACAGGTGAGCGCGCCGAAGCTGTCGTTGAACACCAGGATCGGCCCTTCCGGCAGCGACTGCTGCAGCAGATATTCATCCGCCGCGTCCCACGCCTGAAGCGGACTCTCTTCACGCATTTGCGGGAAACGATGCAGGATCAGGGTGCGATCGACTAGTTCAAGTTGGCTCATGAATTCTCCGGCTGGTACAATCTGGCTGTTTTACGCCCCAAAAGGGGGGCGCAGTATACTGTCTTTCGCCGGGAATCCCTAATGTCCTCACTTATCTATCTGCAGGGTTATCCTGAGAACATCCTTCAGCAGGTTCAGACGCTGATCGACCATGAAAAGCTTGGCGCTTTTTTGCAGCAGCGCTACCCCGACACGCACGATATCGTCAGCGATAAAGCGTTATATGACTATACCCAGGCGCTGAAGAATCGCTTTATGCGCAACGCTCCGCCGATCAGTAAAGTGATCTGGGATAATAAAATCAAGGTCATGAAACATGCGCTGGGCCTGCATACGGCGGTGTCGCGCGTCCAGGGCGGCAACCTCAAGGCCAAAGCGGAGATCCGCGTCTCCACCTTTTTCCGCCTCGCGCCGGAGCCTTTTTTGCGCATGATCGTGGTGCACGAGCTGGCGCACCTGAAAGAGAAGGATCACGACAAGGCTTTCTATCAGCTCTGTTGCCATATGGAGCCGAACTACCATCAGCTGGAGTTTGACGCCCGGCTCTGGATGACGGATCAGGCGATGCGCGGCAACGCGGCCTAGAGAAACTCCTGCGCTTTCTGGATCAGGCTGGTTTTGGTCAGCGCGCCGAGAAAGCGTTTCTCCTGCGGATTGTTGAGCACCGGCAGCCGCTCCAGCGTTACGCGGGCGAACGCCTCCCATCCTTCACGCATGCTTTGATTCTGGTAGACGACGGGAAAGTTGTCGTCCATCACCGTGGCGACCGGCGAATTCAGCGTGATCTCCTGCGCCAGCACCTTACGCGCGATGTCGTGAATCGAGACCACGCCGAGAAAGGCACCCGCCGCGTTGATGACGTAGACATAGCGCTCGCGCTTCAGCGAGCTGACCGCCAGCGCCTGGCCGACCGACTCCTGCGGCTGCAGCGCCGCGCCGGGAATAATCAGCTCCGCCACGCGCATATTGTCGAAGTCATATTTGGCTTCTGAGCGGTTAAAGTGATTGCCGACCACCGGGTAGGTGCTGGCGGACTGCAGGCGATAGACCACCATCGAGGCGAGTACGGCGGCGATCATCACCGGAAAGAGCAGCGTGCTGTTAAGGGTCATTTCCAGCACCATCAGGATCGCCATCAGCGGCGCCTGGCTGACGGCGGCCAGCACCGCGGCCATGCCGATGGCGGCATAGGGCAGCACGTTACCGAGCGGCAGATGGAGCGCCGCCCCCAGCGTCGCCAGCGCCACGCCGAGCAGCGCGCCGATCAACAGCGATGGCGTAAAGAGCCCGCCCACCGCGTTGGAGCCGACCGACAGCATTGTCGCCAGCGTCTTCAGCACCAGCAGCAGCAGCAAACCCGGCAGCAGATAGTCGCCCGCCATGATTTTAACGATCACTTCGTAGCCGTTGCCGAGAATATCGGTAGAGATGAGCGCCAGCACGCCCACCGCCAGCCCGCCCGCGCCCAGCCGTAGCGGCAGCGAACGGATATGGCTGAACAGCGCCTTGCTGCGCGCGATAAGCTTAATCAGCAGCCAGCCCGCCAGCCCGGCGATCAGACCTATCGCCACCGTCATCACCAGGCTGCTGACGTCCATCTGAAAACTGGCGTCCGCCAGCGGATAGAGCGCGTTGCGAAAGCCCAGCGACCACATGGTCATCACGGCGACAGACGAGGCGATGACCAGCGGGATCAGACGCTGCAGCGCCGAGATGCCGAAGGCGATCTCGGCGACGAAGATCGCCGACGCCAGCGGCGCATGGTAGACCGACGAGAGTCCGGCGGCGGCGGCCATCGCCACCACGTCGCTGTTTTTCAGATTCAGCGAGGCGGGCATCCAGCGCCCCAGCACGCTGCCGCACAGCGCGGAGAGCTGCACCATCGGTCCCTCTTTACCGATCGAGGCGCCCGAGCCGATGCTGGCGATCGAAGAGAGCGCGCGGAACAGCGAGGTGCGGGTCGGTACCGCGTCGAGCCGCGCGTTAATCACCTCAAGGTAATCAGTCTTTACCGTCTGCTGCTGTTCGATGCTCACCGCATAACGCAGGAAAAAACCCGCCAGCACACCGCCCGCCCCCACCAGCAGCGGCCAGAAGATCCACGGCCAGGCGTGCATCGCCACGGTGATCTCATTGCTGCTGCCGAACAGCAGGCGGTTAATCAGTTCGATAATGCCGCGAAATGCCAGCGTCACCAGCGACGCCGCCAGGCCTACCGGGATCGCGACCAGCAGCGTGGTCCAGTTCAGTGCGTGTTTACTTCCTTTCAAGCGCTTTCTCCACTTTTTTTAGCCCGTCGCCGTTGCGTCATCACTATATTGGAAGGCGGATCGCAGGATCAAATTCCCTTTCTTTCCGGCGCTTGCTCCCGCTCTGCGGCGTGCTACTCTGCCGCTATTTGCCGCAGGAGAGTCGACGTGATCCGTTTTGCTATTGTGGGAACCAACTGGATAACGCGCCAGTTTATCGAGGCCGCGCACGAAACCGGCCATATGCGCCTGAACGCCATCTTTTCGCGTACGCAGCAGCAGGCGGAACGCTTCGCCGAAGCCTATCCCTGCTCGCATCTCTTTACCTCGCTGGAGGCGCTGGCCGCCAGCGATCTTATCGACGCGGTTTACCTGGCGAGCCCGAACGCCCTGCACTGCGAGCAGGCGCTGCTGTTTATGGCACATGGTAAACATGTTATCTGCGAAAAGCCGCTCGCCTCTAACCTGCGCGAAGCGGAGCAGATGATCGCCTGCGCCCGGCAGCATCAGGTGATTCTGTTTGAGGCGTTTAAAACCGCCAGCCTGCCCAACTTCGCGCAGCTGCAGCAGGCGCTGCCCGCTATCGGTCCGCTGCGCAAGGCGCTGTTCAGCTACTGCCAGTACTCGTCGCGCTATCAGCGCTACCTCGACGGTGAAAATCCCAATACCTTTAATCCGCGCTGGTCGAACGGCTCGATAATGGATATCGGCTACTACTGTCTGGCGACGGCGGTGGCGCTGTGGGGCGCGCCGCGGGCGGTAAAAGCCAGCGCCGCGCTGCTGGCCAGCGGCGTTGACGGCCACGGCAGCGTGCTGCTCGACTATGGCGACTTTGACGTCACGCTGCTGCACTCCAAAGTCAGCGACTCGCGTATTCCCAGTGAAATTCAGGGCGAAGCGGGCTCGCTGCTGATCGAAAAGCTGTCAGAGATGCAGTCGGTTAGCCTGGTGCCGCGCCAGACCGCCGCGCAGCCGCAGGATCTCAGCCAGCCGCAGCATATCAATACCATGCTCTATGAAGCCCAGAACTTTGTGCAGCTGGTGCGGCAGCGCCGCGTCGATCATCCGGGGCTGGAAACATCGCGTATCACCGCCGCGCTGCTGACCGAGATACGTCGCCAGACCGGCGTGGTTTTTCCCGCCGACGGACAGTCTGTGTAAATATGTCTAAATATGAATGGCCCGCTATTGCCTCTTGCAGGGTCAGCGCCTATCTTAACTGCCAGCAAAGGGGAGTAACTTGTAAGCTGAACGATCGTCATTACGATGCGCAAGCATCCGGTCGTCAGGCAACCCGGAATCTGATTCTGCGTTGTAAGTGAGACCTTGCCGGAAGGCAAGGTTTGCTTACATCCCTGTAAAGCGGCTGATGTCTTCTGACCTCAGCCGTTTTTTATTTCAGGGCAGGAAAAGTTATGCAGACGGTAGGAACGCCTCTTCTCTGGGGCAGCTTTGCGGTAGTGGTGCTCGTCATGCTGGCGATCGATCTCTTTTTACAGGGACGCCGCGGCGCGCAGACCATGAGTTTTAAACAGGCGGCAGCCTGGTCGCTGATTTGGGTATCGGTGTCGCTGCTGTTCAGCGCCGCCTTCTGGTGGTATCTCGAGGGCAGCGCCGGTCGGGAAGTCGCCACGACGCAGACGCTGGCGTTTCTAACCGGCTATGTGCTGGAGAAAGCGCTGGCGGTCGATAATGTCTTTGTCTGGCTGATGCTTTTCAGCTACTTCTCGATTCCCGCCGCGCTGCAGCGCCGCGTGCTGATTTACGGCGTGCTGGGCGCCATTGTGCTGCGCACGATTATGATCTTTGCGGGCAGCTGGCTGGTAACGCAGTTTAGCTGGATCCTCTATCTGTTCGGCGCCTTCCTGCTGCTGACCGGACTCAAGATGGCCTTCTCCAGAGAGGATGATGAAAACGCGGTGGGCGACAAGCCGGTGGTACGCTGGCTGCGTAAACACCTGCGTATGACCGACGCGCTGGAGGGTGAGAAGTTTTTTACCCGCAAGAATGGCGTGCTGTTTGCGACACCGCTGCTGCTGGTGCTGATTATGGTGGAGCTGAGCGACGTGATCTTCGCGGTTGACAGCATTCCGGCGATTTTCGCCGTGACCACCGATCCCTTTATCGTGCTGACCTCTAACCTGTTCGCCATCCTCGGCCTGCGCGCCATGTACTTTCTGCTGGCTAACGTCGCCGAGCGCTTCTCCATGCTTAAGTATGGTCTGGCAATCGTGCTGGTTTTTATCGGTATCAAGATGCTGATCGTCGAGTTCTACCATATCCCGGTGGCGATCTCGCTGGGCGTGGTCGGCGCCATCCTCGGTTCAACCCTGTTGATTAACGCCTGGGTGAATCGCAAAAGCGACCAAAAACAGCGCTCGCAATAATCCGCTACAGGGGCAGGTAATGCCCCTGTTTTATTTTGCCAGTCACTGGTGCGACATTTCATCGCTCTGTCACACTTCCTTCATCCAGCATAATAGAAATCCGATCCCCCTCGCACAGACAGAATTATCTCTTTCCTCGCCCGCTCTTTTCCTTATACTCCGCCGGGCAAACCGCTTCAGGCGCGTTAATCGACGCCCTCTGAAGCCACATCCCGCTACAACCTAAAGAACAATTATGCAGAACTCTCTTTCCGGTCGTCTGGGCGCGTTACTCGCAGGAAGCCTGGTAAAACAAATCATGGTAGGGCTGGTGGCCGGTGTGGCGCTGGCCTGGGTCTCGAAGGATGCCGCGCTGGCCGTCGGCCTGCTGGGCGAACTCTTCGTCAGCGGACTGAAGTCCGTTGCGCCGCTGCTGGTACTGGTGCTGGTGATCGCTTCTATCGCCAGCCATCAACAGGGCCAGAAGACCAATATCAAACCTATTATCGCGCTCTATCTGTTAAGCACCTTTTTCGCCGCGGCGATCGCGGTGGTGTTGAGCCATCTGATGCCGCAGACGCTGACGCTGGCGGTCGGCAAAACCGAAATTACGCCGCCGTCGGGCATAACTGAGGTGCTGCGCGGCCTGCTGATGAATATGGTAGCGAACCCGATTACCGCGCTGATGGAAGCAAACTACATCGGCATTCTGGTGTGGGCGATCGGCCTCGGCCTGGCGTTCCGCCACAGCTCGCCCGGCACCCGCGCCCTGCTTAACGATGTCTCGCATGCGGTGACCTGGCTGGTGCGCTGCGTAATTCGCTGCGCGCCGGTCGGCATTTTCGGTCTGGTGGCGTCGATTCTGGCCTCTACCGGCTTTGGCGCCCTGTGGCAGTATGCGCATCTGCTGGGGCTGCTGCTGGGCTGTATGGCGTTAATGGCGCTGGTGGTGAACCCGCTACTGGTCTACAGCAAGATCCGTCGCAACCCCTATCCGCTGGTCTTTACCTGCCTGCGCGAAAGCGGCGTAACCGCCTTCTTTACCCGCAGTTCGGCAGCCAATATTCCGGTGAATATGGCACTGGCGAAACGCCTGAATCTGGATGAGGATACCTATTCGGTCTCTATTCCACTGGGGGCGACCATCAGTATGGCGGGCGCATCCATCACCATTACCGTGCTGACACTGGCGGCGGTGCATACGCTGGGTATTCAGGTTGACGTGTCGACCGCGATTCTGCTGAGTCTGGTGGCGTCGCTGTGCGCCTGCGGCGCGTCGGGCGTGGCGGGCGGTTCGCTGCTGCTGATCCCGGTCGCCTGTAATATGTTCGGCATACCGAACGAGCTGGCGATGCAGGTGGTGGCAGCCGGTTTTATTATCAGCGTGCTGCAGGACTCCGCCGAAACGGCGCTGAACTCCTCTACCGATATTCTGTTTACCGCCGCGGTTTGCCAGGCTGAAGCCGAGCGCGAAGCCAGCCGGGCTTGATCTACAGCTGTGCTGCTGAGGTCGCTCTAACAGGCCGCAGCCCAAGCTTGCAAGCGGATGAGAGGGAACGAGGAGCAAAGCGTCCCGCCTCAGGGAAGAGGCGGGCCGAGCTGGCAGGGATGCCGCTTTTTGCGTCTTTGCGATCGAGCCATCTCATCCGCGCAGGCTCGTTGTCACAGTCCAGTATCACTCTCTTTTAGCCGTATGCTGTCGCGGGAAGCATGGACCGATCGCAAAGTCGCTTTACGCATCCCTGCTCGCTCGGCCCGCGCCGTCCATGGCGCGGGACGCTTTGCTCCTCGTTCCATGCCACCCGCTCCCCGTACTTTCGCGCCGTCTGAAACAGCGACATTAACCTCTCTGTCGATTAGCCAATTTACAGCGTCACGCCGCTTTTAAAAATCGCCAGCTCGCGAAAATCATTCTTCTCGTTGTTGGTCAGCTTGCCGCTGGCGATCGCCACGATGGTGTCGACGAAATCCTCCAGCAGCGCATCCATGCTCATCCCTTCCAGCAGACGGCCAGCGTTAAAGTCGATCCAGTGCGGCTTCTTCTCCGCCAGCGGCGAGTTGGTCGCCAGCTTCACCGTCGGCACAAAGCCACCGTAAGGGGTGCCGCGCCCGGTGCTGAACAGCACCATATGGCAACCCGCCCCCGCCAGCGCGCTGGTGGCGACCGCATCGTTGCCAGGGGCGCTCAGCAGATTCAGCCCCGGCGTTTTCAGCCGCTCGCCATACTTCAGCACATCCACCACCTGGCTGGAGCCCGCTTTCTGGGTGCAGCCCAGCGATTTCTCCTCCAGCGTGGTAATACCGCCCGCCTTGTTGCCCGGCGAGGGATTCTCGTAAATTGGCTGCTGGTGGTCGATAAAATAGCGCTTGAAATCGTTAATCATCGCCACGGTTTTCCCGAAGGTCGCTTCGTCGCGACAGCGGCTCATCAGGATACGCTCCGCGCCGAACATCTCCGGCACCTCGGTCAGCACCGTGGTGCCGCCGTTAGCGATCATCTGATCGGAAAAGCGCCCCAGCAGCGGATTGGCGGTAATGCCGGAAAAACCGTCGGAACCGCCGCACTCCAGACCAAACTTCAGCTCGCTTAGCTTGCCCGGCTGGCGTTTGTCGTGACGCATCACCTCATACAGGGCATGCAGACGCTCCAGACCCGCCTCTACTTCATCGTCGTGCTGCTGGCACACCATAAACTGGATGCGATCGCTCTCCGGCAGACCCAGCGTCTCGCGGAAGACGTCGACCTGGTTGTTTTCACAGCCGAGGCCGATAACCAGCACCGCGCCAGCGTTGGGATGACGCACCATATTTTGCAGCATGGTGCGGGTGTTCTCATGATCCTGCCCCAGCTGCGAGCAGCCGAAGGTGTGGCTAAACAGAAACGCGCCGTCGGTGCCCGCCGCGTTGTCGGTCTCTTTAAGAAAGCGCTGCAGGATCTGACGCGCAATGCCGTTGACGCAGCCGACGGTCGGCAGGATCCAGAGCTCATTACGGATCCCGACATCGCCGTTGGCGCGGCGATAGATCTGCACCTCGCGATCCCCAGGCTGCGGCGGCACCTCGACAAAGGCCGGCTGATAGTCGTACTCATCCAGATCGCTCAGGTTAGTGCGCGCGTTGCTGGAGTGGATCACCTCGCCTGCGGCGATCGGCTGCGTGGCGTGGGCGATTGGCAAGCCGTACTTGATCACCAGTTCGCCCTCGCCGATGGGCCGCAGCGCGAACTTATGGCCGCGCGTAACGGCCTGCAGCAGCTGCACCGCCGTCTGCTGCAGGTCGATAGTCTGCCCTGCTTCTAAGTCGCGCAGCGCTACCGCGACGTTATCCTGAGAGTGAATCTTAATCGCGTCTTGCATAGCATTATCCCAGTGTGCTCAACGCCTCACGCATGCCGTGGACGATGATATTTTGCAGGTGTCGGCTGACCTCGGCCGCCAGTTGCGGCTGCCGGGTCAAATCTTCGCCCCAGTGCTGCGCGTCGCTTAACACCTCGCGCACCAGCTGTTCCGGGGAAATCTGGTCGTTATTGAGTGCCTGCCAGTTTTTTTCAAAGCGCGCCAGCCAGTGCGCGTCATCCTGTAGCGGCCAGTTTTTCTCCGCCGACGCGCCACGATAGAAGGCGATCAGCGCCGCCAGCGCGAAGGTCAGACGCGGCGGCCAGGCGCCATTCTGCGCGTGCGACGCCAGCAGCGGCGTCAGCAGGCGGGTGCGGAACTTGGTCATGCCGTTCAGCGCGATGGAGAGCAGCGCATGGCGGATAAAGGGATTACGGAAGCGTCGCTCTACCGCATCGGCGAAGGCGAGCAGCTCGCTGCGCGGCAGGTCCAGCGTAGGAATGATCTCCTCGCGCAGCAGACGATCGACAAAACCTGAGATAGCCGGATCTGCCATCGCTTCGCCGACACTCTCCAGCCCAGCCTGGAACGCCACCGGCACCATGGCGGTATGTGCGCCATTGAGGATCGCCACTTTCTGCGCCTTCCACGGCGCGATATCCTCGACCAGCCGCACCTGCGGCGCCAGCGCATCCAGCTTCAGCTCGTCGAACAGCGCGCGCGGTCCCTGCAGAATGAACTGGTAATACACCTCGCCCGCCACCAGAAAACGATCCTCGTAGCCCAGCTGAGCGGCGAGCGCCTCGCTCTCCTGCGGGAAACCGGTCACGATGCGGTCCACCAGCGTGTTGTAGAACATGCAGTGCTGCGTTACCCAGGCGGTAAAACTTTCTGGCAGCTGCCAGTGTCGCGCATAGCGCAGCACCAGCTCGCGCAGGGCGTCGCCGTTATGGTCGATTAGCTCGCAGGGCACAATCAGCCAGCCTTTGTCGCTGGCGCCGCTGAAGTGCTCGAAGCGCGCCCATAGCAGCTGCGTCAGTTTGCCGGGAAAGCTGGAAGCGGGCGCATCCGTCAGGCGATCGCTCTCGGCAAAGGCGATGCCCGCCTCGGTGGTGTTGGAGAAGACAAACCGCATCTGCGGCGCGCGCGCCAGCGCCAGAAAGTCGTCATGCTGGAGATAAGGCTGGATCTCGCGATTCAGACTGCGGATCAGGCGCGTTTCGCTGACTCGCTCGCCCTGTTCGTTCAGACCGCGGATCAGCGTGGTATAAAGGCCATCCTGCTGGTTCAGGCTGTCGCTGACGGCACGGTTGCGCGGCCGTACCACCACGACGCCCGCGTCGGTGCCCTGATGCTGGTTCAGCCAGTCGAGCTGCCAGTCGATAAAGGCGCGCAGAAAGTTGCCCTCGCCGAACTGGATGACGCGCTCGCTGTAGATCGCGCCGGGAAAATCGTGGCGATTTAGCCGCTGCATTATCAGGCTCCCAGCTCTATGCCGAAGTAGTCGCGCGCGTTGTTAAAGCAGATGTTTTGCACCATCTGGCCCAGCAGCGCCTCGTCGCCCGGCGCTTCGCCGTTTTCAACCCAGCGACCAATCATCTGGCACAGCAGGCGGCGGAAATATTCGTGACGCGTATAAGAGAGGAAGCTGCGGCTGTCGGTCAGCATGCCGACAAAGCGGCTAAGCAGGCCAATCTGCGCCAGCTGCGTCATCTGACGCTGCATGCCGTCGAGCTGATCGTTGAACCACCAGGCGGAGCCGAACTGCATTTTGCCCGCTTCGCCCTCTCCCTGGAAATTGCCCGCCATGGTCGCCAGCACCTCGTTGTCGCGCGGGTTCAGGCAGTAGAGAATGGTTTTCGGCAGCGCGTTATGCAGGTTCTGCGCGCCCAGCAGCTTCGCCAGCGGTTCCGCCAGCGGCTGGTCGTTAATCGAGTCGAAGCCGACGTCCGGGCCCAGCAGTTCAAACTGGCGGCGGTTGGTGTTGCGCAGCGCGCCGATATGGTACTGCTGCACCCAGCCGCGACGCGCATATTCGCCGCCCAGCCACACCAGCACGGCGGTTTTAAACTGCGCAATCGCCTGCGCGTCCGGCGCGTTGCCTGCGCGGCGAGCGGCCAGAATGGCGTCCAGCGTCGCGTCGTCCGCTTCGGCGTAGAGCACGACGTCAAGCGCGTGGTCTGAAACCTTACAGCCGTGATCGGCGAAATAGTCGAGGCGTTTGCTCAGTGCGCTGCGCAGATCGTCAAAGCGGCGCACGCTGATGTCGGTCAGCGACTCCAGCTTCTCGATCCATGCCAGGAAGCCTTCCGCCTCAATATTAAAGGCTTTGTCCGGACGCCAGCTCGGCAGCACCTTGACGCTGAAGCTGCCATCCTGCGCCAGCGCGCGATGGTGCTGCAGGTCATCCAGCGGATCGTCGGTGGTGCCGACCATCTTCACATTCATCTGCTGCATAATGCCGCGCGCGGTAAAGTCATCCTGCGCCAGCAGTGCGTTGCAGCGCTCCCAGATGTCGTCGGCGGTTTTTTCAGAGAGCAAGGTATCGGTTATGCCGAAAGGGCGACGCAGTTCAAGGTGCGTCCAGTGATAGAGCGGATTGCCGATAGTGTGCGGTACGGTGCGCGCCCAGGCGTTGAATTTTTCGCGGTCGCTGGCGTCGCCGGTGCAGAAGGCTTCCGGCACGCCGTTAGCGCGCATAGCGCGCCACTTGTAGTGATCGCCCTTCAGCCAGATGTCATAGAGGTTGGCAAAGCGGTAATTTTCGGCAATCTGCTGCGGCGGAAGATGGCAGTGATAGTCGAAAATCGGCTGATCCTTTGCATAGTCGTGATAAAGGCGACGAGCAAATTCGGTATCCAGCAAAAAATCCTCGGTCATAAAACGCGACATACTTGCTTCCTCTTGATAGAGCCTGAATGCGCTCAAAGTTATCATACCAATTTTAGTCAGCTACAGAATTCTTTGAGATCTCGCTCACATAAATAGCAGCAACGCCCTGTCCTCATGGACGTTTTTGCTCTCTGTAGCGTGCTAAATGGCTGTCCTGACGCAGATTTAAAGTATCCCATATTGCAAAAGGGGCTTTTGTGATGGCTCTCAACTTTTAAAGTTGTATAACAAGTTACGCTCTCGACCCGTAATGGCAAGGTAAACACAGGGCCGCATTCGCGTGGCCTGCGGGCGTGAGGTAAGCCGAATCACGGTTGTCCCGCTCCAGATAACAACAGCGGCAAGACCGCAGACAGAACACTGGAAGAGGTAAATGATGCGTAAGATTAAAGGGCTACGCTGGTATATGATCGGGCTGGTGACGCTGGGCACCGTGCTGGGTTATCTCACCCGTAATACCATCGCCGTCGCCGCGCCGACGCTACAAACCGATTTACATATCACCACCCAACAGTACTCCTACATCGTGGCGGCCTACTCCGCCTGCTATACCGTTATGCAGCCGGTCGCGGGCTACGTGCTCGATTTGCTCGGCACCAAAGTCGGCTATGCCGTGTTTGCCGTACTCTGGGCGATTTTCTGCGCCGCGACGGCGATGGCAGGCAGCTGGGGCGGTTTTGCGCTGGCGCGCGGCGCAGTCGGCGCGGCGGAAGCGGCGATGATCCCGGCGGGCCTGAAAGCGAGCAGCGAGTGGTTCCCGGCTAAAGAGCGCTCCGTCGCCGTGGGCTACTTCAACGTCGGCTCCTCGATCGGCGCTATGCTGGCGCCGCCGCTGGTGGTGTGGGCGATTGTGGCGCACAGCTGGCAGATGGCATTTATCATCACTGGCGTGCTGAGCCTGATTTGGGCGCTCTGCTGGCTGATCTTCTATAAGCATCCCAAACAGCAGACCAAACTCAGCGACGAAGAGCGTCAGTACATTATTTCCGGCCAGGAAGCGCAGCATCAGACCGGCAACACTAAAAAAATGTCGGCGCGTCAGATTCTGCGCAACCGCCAGTTCTGGGGTATCGCCCTGCCGCGCTTCCTGGCGGAACCCGCCTGGGGCACCTTTAACGCCTGGATCCCGCTGTTTATGTTCAAGGTGTATGGCTTCAACCTGAAAGAGATTGCGCTTTTCGCCTGGATGCCGATGCTGTTCGCCGATCTCGGCTGCATCCTCGGCGGTTATCTGCCGCCGCTGTTTCAACGCTGGTTCGGCGTCAACCTGATCGTTTCGCGCAAGCTGGTGGTGACCATGGGCGCGGTGCTGATGATTGGCCCCGGCACTATCGGCCTCTTCACCAGCCCCTATGTCGCTATCGCGCTGCTCTGCGTCGGCGGCTTTGCCCATCAGGCGCTCTCCGGCGCGCTGATTACGCTCTCTTCCGACGTCTTCGGCCGTAACGAAGTAGCCACCGCCAACGGCCTGACCGGCATGGCGGCCTGGACGGCCAGCACCATGTTTGCGCTCGTAGTTGGCGCACTGGCCGATACGCTGGGCTTCAGCCCGCTGTTCGCCGCGCTGGCGGTGTTCGATCTGTTAGGCGCCGTGGTGATCTGGACGGTCCTGCGTAATCAGCCGGTCTCTGAGCTGGAGAAAGAGGTCGTGCCGCCGCAGGGAGCAACCGTACGCGGCTGAGGCAGCCAGCTGCTGACACGCCCGCCAGGTGGGAAAACAAGCGTCCCGCGTCATAATGACGCGGGACCTTTTATTTAGCGGCCGCAAAGTGGTATAACAACTTTATTTGCGACACGGGAATACGCTATGGAACTGACCGAACCTCGTCGACTTTACCAGCAGCTCGCCAGTGATCTGAAAAGCCGTATCGAAACAGGCGCTTATCCTGTAGGCGATAAGCTGCCTGCCGAACGCCTGATCGCGGAAGAGATGAACGTCAGCCGCACGGTGGTGCGCGAAGCGATTATCATGCTGGAGGTAGAAGGCTACGTTGAGGTACGCAAAGGTTCCGGTATTCACGTTATAGCCAGCCAGCAGCAAAACCGCGTGATGACCTCAAGCCAGCTCGAATTCGCCACTTTTGGCCCCTTCGAACTGCTGCAGGCGCGTCAGCTGATTGAGAGCAACGTCGCCGAATTCGCGGCGACGCAGGTGACGCGGCAGGACATTATCGAGCTGATGGCGATTCAGGAAAAAGCGCGTCAGGAAGATCACTTCCGCGACTCGCAGTGGGACATGCAGTTTCATGTGCGCATTGCGCAATCCACCCAAAACAGCGCGCTGGCGGCCATTGTCGAAAAGATGTGGCTGCATCGCCTGCACAATCCCTACTGGCTTAAACTCCACGAACATATCGACCAGCGCAGCATTCTCAGCTGGTGCGACGACCACGATCAGATCCTCAAGGCGCTGATGCGCAAAGATCCCGCCGCCAGCAAACTGGCGATGTGGCAACATCTGGAAAATACTAAACAGATGCTGTTTAACGCGACCGCCGATGATTTTGAATTTAATGTGGATCGTTATATGTTTGCCGAGAACCCCGTTATCCTGCCGGACGGCTCTAGCCATTCACATTGATTCTGCTGCGTTTTCGCGCAGGAAAGTCAGTTAATCTGCAATAGTGTCAGGTCGTGTAAAGCTCCTTTTGACGGACCTTGTCAAAGGGTAAAACTCCTGTGCGACGGACACATCCCCCTGTCTCAGCCCTGTAGTTTTTGTTACAGTTAGCGCCCCTTTTTTACCCTTTGCGACAGGGTTTAAAAATTCGCTGGTTAAACAATCTGTTCTGGAAGGATCCGGAAAACTCTGCCCAGACTGTGCTCCTAAAACAGATAACCAAACGCCGGTCTGCGCTTATGTCCTTTGAGACGCGTTAAACAATGATGTTCAGGAATGATTGATGGATATTTTGCATGCGTTGCTGCAGGCCTTGTGGCAACAGGACTACGAAACCCTTTCCGATCCGACGCTGGTATGGGCCATTTACGGCGTGCTGTTTATGATCCTCTTTCTGGAGAATGGTCTGCTGCCCGCCGCGTTTTTGCCGGGTGATAGCCTGTTGATTCTGGTGGGCGTGCTGATCGCCAAAGGCACCATGAGCTTCCCGCTGACAATTCTGGTACTGACTACCGGCGCCAGCCTCGGCTGCTGGGTCAGCTATATTCAGGGCCGCTGGCTCGGCAATACGCCGACGGTACAGAAGTGGCTCTCTCATCTTCCTGCACAATATCACGCTCGCGCGCACAGCCTGTTTCATCGCCACGGCCTGTCAGCGCTGCTGATTGGCCGCTTTATCGCTTTCGTGCGCACCCTGTTACCGACGATTGCCGGTCTTTCTGGCCTGGATAACGCCCGCTTCCAGTTTTTTAACTGGGTCAGCGCGCTGCTCTGGGTAGTGATTCTCACCGTACTCGGCTTTGCGCTGGGCAAAACGCCGATCTTTCGTCGCTATGAAGATGAAATGATGTTCTGTCTGATGCTGCTGCCGCTGGTGTTGCTGGTTATCGGCCTGGTGGGCTCGCTGGTGGTGCTATGGCGCAAGCGCCAGGCGAATCAGAATGGTAAGGGCGAATCATGAAAATTTATCGCCCCATTCCCCGCCGTATGCTGCCCTGGCTGGCGATCGCCGCGCTGCTGCTGCTGGCGATCGGCCTGACGCCGATGCTGCTGCAGCATGAAAGCGTGGTGCAGATCCGCGTTTCTCATGCCGGCGGCCCGCTGCCTGACGGGTTTTATCTCTATCAACAGCTGACGGCGCAGGGCATCCGCATCAAAAGTATTACTCCTTCAGGCGATGCGCTGATTATTCATTTCGAAAACGAAGAGCAGAGCCTTGCCGCGCAAAAAGTGCTGCGTCGTTTGCTGCCGGACGGCTTTGTCGTCGCCAGACACCCCGATTCGGCTTCCGCCTCCTCAACCATGCTGAATATTTCCTGACCCGCTGTTGCCGTCTTGCGCTGACAGGACGGCAACAGAATAATCTGTATCCCCCCGTCTTTTTTGAACTTTTTACAGGCGCTGTCTATGCTTAGTGGATGGCTCAGCTATCTGACACGCCAGGAGATGACGCTGTCTGGTCACGGCAGGTCAGTAACAATGGAAGGTAACAAGCCTGATGAAACATCAATTACTTCTTGGCCTCGCGCTGTTTTCTCTCTCGGGTTCGCTGATGGCGGCGGAATCGCTTTGTCAGCAGAAAGAGCAGGACATTCAGCATGAAATTGCGATGGCGAAACAGCATAACAATCAGCGTCGCGTCAATGGACTGGAGCGCGCCTTAACCGAAGTACGCGCCAGCTGTAGCGACAATAAACTGAAAGCCTCTCACCAGGCGCGCATCAAGGCGCAGCGAGAAAAAGTCGCAGAGCGCGAACGCGAGCTAAAAGAAGAGCGTCAGGAGGGCGACGACAGGGAAAAAATTGCCAGACGTGAACATAAATTGGAAGAAGCCCGCCAGGATCTGAAAAAGTTACAGGCGGAGCCTTATTAATCCGGACTCAATCACTGAAGCTAAAAGGAACATTACATGTCAAAAGACACTTCATCAGAACATTTGCGTGCTGAGTTAAAAAATCTGGCGGATACGCTGGAAGAGGTGCTGAGCAGCACCACGGATAAGTCTAAAGGCGAACTGGATAAGCTGCGTCAGAAAGCGCGCGTAGCGCTCGACAGCTCACGCGAGAAGCTGGGCGATTCCGGTGAATATCTGGCACAAACCACGCGTGAAGCCGCGCAGAAAGCAGACGGCTACGTGCGTGAAAACCCCTGGCATGGCGTTGGCATCGGTGCGGCAATTGGCGTGGCGATCGGCATCCTGATTTCACGGCGTTAATTATGGCGGATTCTCAGCAGAGCCACGGCCCCGGCAAAGGGGTCATCAACATCGGTCAGCGCATCGTCACTACGCTGGTCAGCATGGTCGAGACCCGTGTACGTCTGGCGGTGGTCGAGCTGGAAGCGGAAAAGGCCAACCTGATTCAGCTGTTGCTGATGGTTGGCCTGACCATGTTGTTCACCGCCTTCGGACTGATGAGCCTGATGGTGTTGATTATCTGGGCCGTCGACGCGCAGTATCGTCTGATGGCGATTGGCATTACGACCGGCGTACTCTTTCTTCTGGCGATTATTTTCGGCCTGTGGAGCCTGCGCAAATCGCGTCAGTCCACTCTGTTGCACCATACGCGCAAAGAGCTGGAGAATGACCGTCAGCTGCTGGAGGATAACCGCGCATGAGCAGCAAACAGGAACGTGAAGCGCGCATTCATGCGCTGCTGAGCGATATACAACAGCAGCGGCTCGATCTGAGCGCCAGCCGCCGTGATTTTTTGCTAAGCACCGCGCAGTATGACCGCGGCTGGCTGACGTTCCTCAGCATGCGGCGTTATCTGGCCATCGGCAGCAGCGCGCTGGCTATCTGGTCGGTGCGCAGCCCGAATAAATTTATGCGCCTGCTCAAGCGCGGCTTTGGCGTCTGGAGCACCTGGCGCATGCTGAAAGCGGCCCTGCCGCAGCGCTAATTTTTCTCTTCCTGTAGCCGGTGCGAAAACGCCGGCTTTTCTTTATCAGATTTCCTGAATAACACCTACAGAATATCTCGCTTACAACCTTTCCCCTCCGCGACTATTATCTCCAGCTATCAGCTCAGCAAACGGCTAAACCGCCTTATGCTGGGAACTATATAACGCAGGCGCTGCTGTCCTGCCGTAAAATTAGCCTGGAGTAAATGATGAAAAAATTCGAAGATACTGGCCTGCTGCTGGCGCGCATTTTAATGCCGATCCTGTTTATCACTGCCGGCTGGGGCAAGATCACCGGCTATGCGGGCACGCAGCAGTATATGGAAGCGATGGGCGTACCCGCCTTCTTCCTGCCGCTGGTTATCCTGCTGGAGTTCGGCGGCGGCCTGGCGATTCTGTTCGGCTTCCTGACCCGTTTTACCGCGCTCTTTACCGCGGCTTTCACCATCCTGACGGCGTTCCTGTTCCACAGTAACTTCGCGGAAGGTGTCAACCAGCTGATGTTTATGAAAAACCTCTCTATCGCGGGCGGTTTCCTGGTGCTGGGCCTGGTGGGTCCAGGCGCGTACAGCCTTGATCGTCTGCTGCGTAAAAAAGCGCAGCCGGTGGGCGCACTTCGCTAAGCACACATCTGGCGTAATGCCGCATATACTTAGCAGGGCGAGGAGACTCCTCGCCCTGTTTGCACTGGAGGCGATATGGGCCAACTGATCGAAGGTGTCTGGCATGACACCTGGTACGATACCAAATCAACCGGCGGACGCTTCAAGCGCACTGAAGCGGTCTGGCGCAACTGGGTAACAGCGGACGGCAGCGCTGGCCCAACGGGCGAAGCGGGCTTCAAAGCTGAACGCGATCGCTATCATCTGTATGTTTCTCTCGCCTGCCCCTGGGCGCACCGCACGCTGCTGATGCGTAAGCTGAAAGGGCTGGAGTCGATGATCGACGTCTCCGTGGTGCATCCTTTGATGCTGGAAAACGGCTGGACATTCGACGACGATTTTCCCGACGCCACCGGCGACAAGCTCTATCAGAACGAATTTCTCTATCAGCTCTATCTGCATGCCGATCCCTACTACACCGGACGCGTCACCGTGCCGGTTCTGTGGGATAAGCAGCAGGGCACCATTGTCAGCAACGAATCGGCGGATATTATCCGCATGTTCAACAGCGCTTTTGACGCTGTCGGCGCCCGCGCGGGCGATTACTATCCGCCTGCCCTGCGCGAGAAGATAGACGAGCTGAACGGCTGGATTTACGACACGGTTAACAACGGCGTCTACAAATCGGGCTTCGCGACTTCGCAGGCAGCCTATGACGAGTCGGTGACGGCGCTGTTTCACTCGCTGTCGCGACTGGAGCAGATTCTGGGCCAGCACCGCTACCTGACCGGCGATCAGCTGACCGAAGCGGATCTGCGCCTCTGGACCACGCTGGTGCGTTTCGATCCGGTTTACGTCACCCACTTTAAGTGCGACCGTCATCGCATCGGCGATTACCTCAACCTGAGCGGCTTTCTGCGCGATATCTATCAGATGCCGGGCATTGCCGATACCGTGAATCTGCCCCATATCCGCCATCACTATTACGTCAGCCATAAAACCATCAACCCGAACGGCGTGATTTCGCTGGGTCCGGCGTTTGACTGGGATGAGCCGCACGGCCGCGGTTAATCGTTCGCGCCGTCTCCTTGCCGGGACGGCGCGCGTCTGAACTGTTATAAAAATTCTGCGCGGTTCTGTGTCTCCTCCGGCTCACTGTTATCTGTTCTACTGAGCAGAAAAGTGACGGTGAGGTGAACAATGGACGCCATTAAACAAATCTTAATCGATGAGATCGCTACGCTTAATCGTGAGGAACGCCGCGACAACCGCCCGCGTTTTAGCTTCTCTTTTCTGAAAACCCATCCCGGGCTTTGGGCAGTCATGTAACTCTGCTACGCCCTGTGCGTGGCGCTGATTTTTTCTACCGAAATGCTGGGCTGGCCCGCCTTCTGGTTCGCTACCATTTTCGTACTGGTAATGAGCTTTCTGATGCTGCTGGATATCAACCCGAAATACCGCTTCGAGGATATCGACGCGCTGGATCTGCGCGTCTGTTATAACGGCGAGTGGTACTACGTGCAGCCGGTTTCTGAAGGCGGCGTGAAGAAGATTTTGAATCTGCCGGATGCGCCGGAGCAGGTGAAAAGCGGCATTCATCGTCTGCTACAGCAGAAAGGCGAAGTCGATTTTTATGACATCTACTATCTGACCTGGGGCCACCAGCAGGCAGCGCAGGTTTAAATCTTACGCTGTTCGGCAATCAGCCTTCCCAGCGTCTCGACCGCCGCTTCGGCGCGTGTATCCCACGGCCAGGCGGCGTTAATGCGAAAACAGTGGGTAAACTCCTCGCCCGCTGAAAACAGTCGCCCCGGTGCGATGCTGATCCCCTGCTGTAACGCCTGCTGATAAAGCTGTGTCGTGTCATAGCCGCGCGGCAGCATTACCCACAAAAAGAAGCCGCCCGGCGAATCGCTCACGCTGGCGCCGTCCGGCAGCACGCGGCGCAGCGCCTGACGCACCCACTCTTTACGCCGCGCCAGCGTCTGCCGCAGTTTTTTCAGATGGCTATCGTAGCGGCGCGTGGCGAGAAAATCCGCCAGCGCCAGCTGCATCGGCGCGCTGGTAGAGAGCGTGCTCATCAGCTGCAGGCGCTGGATGCGCTGCGCGTGCTGTCCCGCCGCGACCCAGCCGACGCGGAACCCGGCGACCAGACATTTGGAAAAGGAGCCGCAGTGCAGCACGTCGCCGCCGCGATCCCAGTATTTCGCCGGATGCGGCGGTTCATCGCCTGTCCAGAGTTCAGCGTAAACATCATCTTCTATCAGCGGCACCTGATAGCGCGCCAGCAGCGCTACCAGCTGCGCTTTGCGCGCGGGCGAAAGGGTAACGCCAAGCGGATTTTGCAGCGTAGTCATCAGCCAGCACGCTTTCACCGGCCAGCGCTGCAGCGTCTCTTCCAGCTGCTGCATATCAATGCCCTGCTGCGCGTCGCTCGGCACCGCGAGCGCTTTCAGCTTCAGCCGCTCGATCGCCTGCAGCGCGCCATAAAAGGTCGGCTGCTCGATAACCACATAATCGCCTGGTTCGGTAAGCGCCTGCAGGCTGAGATTGAGCGCTTCCAGCGCACCGTTGGTAATCACGATTTCATCTGGCGACAGCGTAATGCCCTGCCGCGCATAGCGCTGCGCCAGCATCTGCCGCAGCGCCGCATTGCCGGGTGGAAGATTATTGAGCGCGTCGAGCGGCGTCAGCTGATGTGAGACATTGGTCAGTGAGCGCATCAGCTGACGCTGAGGAAAGAGTTCGGGGTCGGGGAAGGCGGAGCCAAAAGGTACAATGCCCGGATCGCGGATCGCCTGCAGCACGTCGAAGACAAAATCGTTAATATCGACCTGCTCGCTGAGCGCCACCTGCGCTGGCGCGGTTTGCAGCGCGCGCGGCGCGACGTAGTAACCGGACTGCGGACGCGAGACGATCCAGCCCTGGCTTTCCAGCACCTCGTAGGCGTGCATCACCGTCATCAGGCTTAGCCCGTGCTGCGCCACCTGCTGACGAAGCGATGGCAGCTTCGTGCCTGGCAGCCAGATACCCGCCTCGATCTGCTGCTGAATCTCATCCGTCAGTTGCTGGTATTTCGCCACGGGCTGCTCCTTTCGTTGCCGCCGCGCAGTTTAGCATGGCAAGGTCCTGAGGCAACGGGGAAGCCCCAAATGCAGTGAGCGTGGCGCAAACGCGGGGGCAGCTTGCTCCAGAAAGCAAAAACCCCGCTTGCGCGGGGTTTTCACCTGAAAAGTCGAAACTGACCGATAAGCCGGGTTCTGTCGTGGACAGTCATTCATCTAGGCCAGCAATCGCTCACTGGCTCAAGCAGCCTACCCGGGTTCAGTACGGGCCGTACCATGCGAACCCCTATTTGGCCTTGCTCCGGGTGGAGTTTACCGTGCCGCGAACTGTTGCCAGACGCGCGGTGCGCTCTTACCGCACCCTTTCACCCTTACCTGATCCCATAAATGGGCCATCGGCGGTTTGCTCTCTGTTGCACTGGTCGTAGGCTTGCGCCCCCCAGGCGTTACCTGGCACCCTGCCCTATGGAGCCCGGACTTTCCTCCCCTCTGCCCGTCTCCCTACAAGAGGGACGACGACAAAGCGGCGACTGTCTGGTCAGCTTCGGCGCCGGATGATAGGGCATTCGCCCGCAATTGTCACGTCTCTTGCTGATCAAGAGCAAAGCGATAGAGCGCATTTTTCTTCACGCCGTGGATTTCCGCGGTCAACGCCGCCGCCTTTTTCAGCGGCAGCTCTTTCTGCAGCAGCGCCAGCGTGCGCAGCGCTTCGGCGGGCAGCGCCTCTTCGTCCGGCTTATGCCCTTCGACGACCAGCACCATCTCCCCTTTGCGACGATTCTCATCTTCTTTGACCCAGGCAAGCAGCTCGCCCACCGGCGCGCCGTAAATCGACTCCCAGGTCTTGCTCAGCTCGCGCGCCAGCACCACATAGCGCCCGGGGCCCAGCTCGTTCGCTATATCCTGCAGGCTGTCGAGCAGACGATGAGTAGACTCGTAGAAAATAAGGGTCCGCGGCTCCTGCGCCAGCGCGCGCAGCGTGTCGCAGCGCGCTTTGGTTTTGGCGGGCAGAAACCCTTCGTAACAGAAACGATCGGACGGTAACCCGGCGGCGCTTAATGCTGTGACGGCGGCGCAGGCGCCTGGCAGCGGCACCACGCGAATGCCCGCCTCGCGGCAGCGGCGTACCAGATGGTAACCCGGATCGTTAATCAGCGGCGTCCCGGCATCCGAGACCAGCGCGATGCTCTGCCCTTCCTGCAGCTTCGCCAGCAGCAGTTCGGCCTTCTGCTGTTCATTGTGGTCGTGAAGTGCGAAGAGCCGCGCAGCGATGGCGAAATGTTGTAGCAACAGTCCGGTATGACGTGTATCTTCCGCTGCGACCAGATCGACGCCCGAAAGCACCGTCAGCGCCCGCTGGGTGATATCACCCAAATTACCAATCGGGGTTGGAACGATGTAGAGCGTGCTGGCAGAAATCTCTGCCCGATCGAGTTGTTTCATTGTTTCATCCGAATTGCCGATTTAATATTGAGCATCTTGAAAAAAACATCACTGGATACAGTATGCTTCCTTCAAAAGTCGTTCGTCATAAAGCAGGACGCTTTGTGCCTGTCCTTCTTGCTGGGCTGATTTTAGCCGCCTGTAGCGGTCAGGGGCCGCAAACCTCAAACGTTAATATTCAGGGACCCGTGACCGGCGGGTCTGATTACTATCTGCAGCAAGTACAGCAAAGCAGCGATGATAGCAGGACAGACTGGCAATTACTTGCCATCCGTGCCCTGATGAAAGAAGGAAAGTACCCACAGGCTGGCCAGCAGCTTAACCAGCTGCCGAGCCGCCTCAGCGACACGCAACAACAGGAACTGCTGCTGCTTAAATCGCAGTTCCTGTTTAGCCAGCAGAACGTGCCGGGTGCGACGCAGCTGTTGAATCAGGTGAAAGTCGACGACCTGTCGAAAGAGCAGCAGGCGCGCTACTACGGGCTGCAGATCGCCGCCGCGCAGGGTAAAACCTCGCTGGCGCTGCTGCGCGCCTATATTGCGCAGGAGCCGCTGCTGACCGGCGACGATCATCAGAAAAACATCGATGCCACCTGGCAGGCGCTGACGCAGATGACGCCGCAGGAAGCCAGCAGCCTGGTGATTAACGCCAGTGAAAATACCCTGCAGGGCTGGCTGGATCTGCTTAATGTCTGGCGCGCCAACGCGCAGGATGGCGAGATGCTGAAGTCCGCACTTAAAGACTGGCAGACGCGCTATCCGCAAAACCCGGCGGCTAAAACCTTGCCGACGCCGTTAAGCCAGGCGCAGAACTTTACCAAAGCGTCAACCAGCACCATCGCGCTGCTGCTGCCGCTGAACGGTCAGGCGCAGGTGTTCGCCAGCGCGATTGAGAAAGGTTTCAACGATGCGAAAAACGGCGCCCTGAATGCTGCGCCGCAGCCGACCGCGCCGACCGCAGCTCAGCCCGCCGCCGCAGGCGCGCAGCCTGCGCCAACCGGCGCAGCTAACGCGGTGGTCAGCCCGGCAGCCGCCTCGATCACGCCAGCCGAGTCCCCGCAGCCCGCCGCCGCGCAGCAGCAGCAGCAGCAGCAGCAGCAGCCAGCCAGCGCTCCCTCCAGCAGCGCGCAGATCAAGGTGTATGACACCAGCAGCCAGCCGATTCAGCAGGTGATGCAGCAGGCGCAGCAGGACGGCGCCACCCTCGTGGTCGGTCCGCTGCTGAAAAACAACGTTGAAGCGGTCGCTAACAGCCAGACGCCGCTCAACGTTCTGGCGCTTAACGCGCCGGAGCAGATCCAGAACCATCCGAATGTTTGCTACTTTGCGCTTTCTCCTGAAGACGAAGCGCGCGATGCCGCGCACCATATGTGGGATCAGGGCAAACGCCAGCCGCTATTGCTGGTGCCGCGCAGCAGCTTCGGCGATCGCGTGGTTAATGCGTTTTCGCAGGAGTGGCAGAAACTGGGCGGCGGTGCGCCGCTGCAACAGCGCTTCGGCTCGACTGCTGAGCTGAAACAGGGCATCAACAGCGGCGCGGGCATTACGCTGAGCGGCACACCGGTTACTACGCAGCCGGCTGAACCGCAGGGCGTCGCCATCGCCGGGCTGAATATTCCCTCGCCGCAGCAGCAGAGCGCGCCGCCAGCGGCGAGCAGCGGCGGCAACGTCGATTCGGTCTATATCGTTTCGACGCAGGATGAGCTGCAGCTGATCAAGCCGATGATCGCCATGCGCACCGGCAGCCGTAGCGCAGCGTCGCTCTACGCCAGCTCGCGCAGCTATCAGGCTGGCGCAGGCCCCGATTTCCGCCTGGAGATGGAAGGACTGCAGTTCAGCGATATTCCGCTGCTTTCAGGTCGTAATCCGGCGCTGATGCAGCGGGCAGCGCAGTCGTTCAACAACGACTATTCGCTGGTTCGCCTTTATGCAATGGGCATTGACGCCTGGACGCTGGCGAACAGTTTTAATCAGATGCGCCAGACGCCGGGCTTCACCATTGACGGCAATACCGGCAAGCTGAGCGCGAATCAGGATTGCGTGATCAACAGGGCGTTGTCATGGAGCCAGTATCGTCAGGGCGCGATCGTTCCCGCCTCCTGACCTCGCGGCGCCTCGGCGCTGAACAGGAACAGCGCGCCCGGCGCTATTTAGAGCGCGCCGGGTTGCGCTGGATCGCCAGCAACGTGACTTATCGCGGCGGCGAGCTGGATCTCATCATGCGCGACGGCGCATGCTGGGTGTTTGTGGAGGTGCGCTACCGGCGCGATGCGCGCTACGGCGGCGCGCTGGCCAGCATCACCCGCCTCAAGCGGCAAAAACTGTTGCGCGCCGCCGCCCTTTGGCTGTCGCAGCGCGGCGGCAGTTTTGATACGGTGGATTGCCGTTTCGACATCATCGCCATTACCGGTACGGCGCTGGAGTGGCTGCCCAATGCCTTTAATGCAGACGTATAGAACCAGGTGGTCGTGTGCAGGACAGAATTAAAGCGTGTTTTACTGAAAGTATCCAAACCCAGATTGCCGCCGCGGAAGCGCTGCCGGATGCCATTTCCCGCGCCGCGATGACGCTGGTGCAGTCCCTGCTTAACGGCAATAAAATTCTCAGCTGCGGCAATGGCGCATCGGCCGCCAACGCGCAGCATTTCGCCGCCAGCATGATTAACCGCTTCGAGACTGAGCGTCCCAGCCTGCCTGCGCTGGCGCTCAGCGCGGATAACGTGATGCTGACGGCGATCGGCAACGATCGTCAACACGATGAAATTTACGCCAAACAGGTGCGCGCGCTGGGTCAGACCGGCGACGTCCTGCTGGCGATCTCCACCCGCGGCAACACGCGAGATATCGTCAAAGCGGTAGAAGCCGCGGTTACCCGTGATATGACCATCGTTGCGCTCACCGGCTATGACGGCGGCGAGCTGGCGGGCCTGCTGGGTCCGCACGACGTGGAAATTCGCATCCCGTCGCACCGTAGCGCCCGCATCCATGAGATGCATATGCTGACGCTGAACTGTCTGTGCGACCTGATTGATAACACCCTGTTTCCACACCAGGAATGACTGAAGGAGCAAACATGAAAGCATTGAATGCTGTCGCCATCCTGTTAACCGCCATGCTGTTGCAGGGCTGCGTCGCCGTTGTCGCCGGCGGCGCGGCCGTCGCCACCAAAACCGCCACCGATCCGCGCACCGTAGGCACCCAGGTAGACGACGGCACGCTGGAGCTGCGCGTCAGCAACGCGCTGGCAAAAGATCAGCAGATTAAAACCGACGCGCGCATCATCGCCACCGCCTATCAGGGCAAAGTGCTGCTGACCGGCCAGGCGCCGTCGCAGGATATCGCCAGCCGCGCTAAGCAGATCGCCATGGGCGTAGATGGCGCGACCGAGGTCTATAACGAAATTCGCATCGGCCAGAAAGTGAGCCTGGGCACTTCGTCGTCCGATACCTGGATCACCACCAAAATCCGCTCGCAGCTGCTGGGCAGCGATCAGGTGAAATCGTCGAACGTGAAGGTGACGACCGAGAACGGCGAAGTGTTCCTGTTAGGTCTGGTAACGCAGGAAGAGGCGAAAGCAGCGGCGGATATCGCCAGCCGGGTCAGCGGCGTGAAGCACGTCACTACCGCATTCACCATGCTGAAGTAACAGGCAAAGAAACGGAACGGGCGGCCTGAGCCGCCCGTTTTTTTATACCGGTATATCAATCACCAGCGCCCGCGTCGCGGTTTTCGCCCGCAGCCGGATCTGCTGCTCCTCCTGCAAAAACGCCCCGTCGCCGCAGCCCAGCTTCTCCTGCCGCTCGCCTGAAGTTGCCGCCTCCAGCGAACCGTGAATCGACTGCAGATAGGCACGTGGCCCGCGCAGCGTCAGCGACTGCTCTTCGCCTGGCGCCAGCAGCAGCTGGTGAACCCACACCTGCTGACGCAGTTGCAGGCTGTTACCCGCGCCGTCCGGCGAGGCGATCAGCTGCAGCTTGCCGCGCTCTGACAGCGCAATCTTCTGCAGCGTCGGGTTTTCACGCTCGGGACAGGCCGCCAGCCAGAGCTGCATACGCGTCAGCGGCTGATCCTTGCGCAGGTTGATTTCGCTGTAGCTGACGCCCTGCTGCGTGGCGAGCAGCAGCGCTTCGCCCTCGCGCGCGACGATATGATTGCCTTCACTGTCGCGGTACTCCGCCTCGCCCTGCAGCACGATATTCAGCACGTCGACCTGCGGATAGGTGCGCGGCTGAAAGGCGGCCCCTGGCGCCAGCACTTCCTGATTCAGCACCCGTAGCGAGGCATAGCCCATAAGTTTGGGATCGAAATAGTGACCAAAAGAGAAACTGTAGCGTGCCTGCAACCAGCCGAAATCGGCCTGACCGCACGCGGACGCGCTGCGCGTCGTTATCATAATTTACCTCCAGCTCGCTGCGGCAGAGAGCGGCCGCAGACCTGATACCCATTATGGTAAAAGGCTGGACGCCGTATTGTTAGCCAGTTAATCTGCCGTGCATATTCAAATTTCCTGAAAGAGAGTTCGGATGGCTAAAGAGCGTGCCTTAACCCTGGAAGCGTTGCGCGTGATGGATGCGATCGATCGTCGCGGCAGTTTTGCGGCGGCCGCGGATGAACTGGGGCGTGTGCCATCGGCGCTCAGCTACACCATGCAAAAGCTGGAAGAGGAGCTGGACGTGGTGCTGTTCGACCGCTCCGGCCACCGGACGAAATTTACCAACGTCGGGCGCATGCTGCTGGAGCGCGGACGCGTGCTGCTGGAGGCGGCGGACAAGCTCACTACCGACGCCGAAGCGCTGGCGCGCGGCTGGGAAACGCATCTGACTATCGTTACCGAGGCGCTGGTGCCGACCGACGCGCTCTTTCCGCTGGTGGAGAAGCTGTCGGAAAAAGCCAATACCCAGATTTCGCTGGTGACTGAGGTGCTGGCGGGCGCGTGGGAACGGCTGGAGCAGGGCCGCGCAGATATCGTTATCGCGCCCGATATGCACTTTCGCGCCTCGACCGAAATCAATACCCGTAAGCTCTACACCATGATGAGCGTCTATGTCGCCAGCGCCGACCACCCTATCCATAACGAGCCGGAACCGCAGTCGGAAGTGACGCGCGTGAAGTATCGCGGCATCGCGGTAGCCGATACGGCGCGCGAGCGCCCGGTTCTGACAGTGCAGCTGCTGGATAAACAGCAGCGCCTGACGGTGAGCAGCATGGACGACAAACGCCGCGCGCTGCTGGCGGGCCTTGGCGTCGCCACTATGCCCTATTCGCTGGTGGAGAAAGATATCGCGGAAGGTCGGCTGCGCGTCGTCAGCCCGGAATATACCCGCGAAGTGGATATTATTATGGCGTGGCGACGCGACAGCATGGGCGAAGCCAAAGCTTGGTGCCTGCGCGAGATCCCGCGTCTGCTGGCGAAAAAAAGCTAAACGCGTTCCTGCTCCAGTCGGCCCTTAGCAGGCTGGAGCCTTATCTTACAGCCGCCCCAGACACTCAATCGCCACCGCCTTGAATTCGGCGAAATCTTTGCTGTCGCGCAGCCGGGCTACAGCCCTTTCACGTAAAAAAGTCACGAACAGGTCGTAGATCGCCATCGCCTCTTCATACTCGCTTTTGCTGATCGCCAGCAGAAAGATCACCGAGGCGGTATCCTCTCCCAACGCAATGCCCTGCGGCGCCAGCACCGTGTAAACCACGGTCTTCTTCGCCAGCAGGCCGAGCGAGTGCGGCAGCGCAATGCCTTCGCCCAGCATGGTGCTGACGATCGCCTCACGCTCCTCGACCGAGGGATAAAAGCTCGCGTCGACAAAGCCTTCCGCCTCCAGCCGCTCGCACAGCTGACGAAACAGCTGCGACTGCGTCATCGGCTTATCGACAATCAGGAAGTGCTGCGCGTCGAAGAATTTCTCCAGCATATAGGGCCGGGTGCGATCCACCAGCACCAGCTTGCCGATCTGCTCCAGCTGAAAGCCGGTGGGGAACGGCGATATCACCACCACCGGCTTATCCTTCTCGCTCAGGCGCGTGGTGGAGATAACGAAATCTTCGTCGATACGCGTGCGCTCCTCATATTCGCGCTGCGACAGGCGCCCCGTGACCTGCAGCTGCGGATACTTGCGCAGCAGCATCGCCTCAATCATCCGCAGCGTCGAGTTGCCGCTGTCGCACACCAGCAGCACCTGCGGGTGGCGCTGGTAGCCGACGTCGTAGTGCCGCTCCAGCCCGACGCCGATATGCAGCACCAGAAAGCCGATTTCGTTTTCGCTGATAACGTAAGGCGTATATTTGCCCCAGCTGGAGACCGCCGACAGCGTGACGTCATAGGCCATAGGGTAGTGCTGTTTAATATTGCCCAGCAGCGGGTTTGGGATATGGATCTGGTAACGCACGCGGGTGATCATCGTCTTAATATGCGTTAACAGATCGGCGCGCAGCTGCTCGTCGCCCTGCAGGTTGTAGTTATAGTGGGTATTAATATAGCTGAGCAGATAGTCCACCAGCGCGTCGGCGTCATCGGCGTTGATGGCGCTCGGCGCGACCTCCTGCATCTGGCGCGCCGCGATATTGACGCGCAGCCACCCCTCTTCCGCCGGCGATACCGGCTTGCCCACCAGCGGCCGCAGCAGATTAATCAGCTCGTGCGCCGCCTCGCGCACGTCGAGACCGACATCCTCCGCGCCGGGATCGCTGAGCGGGTAACCTTCGCTGATGCGCCGCACCGCCACGGCGCAGTAAAGGCGCAGATAGCGCTCTCCCTCATCGCTGAGGCGAACGTTGTGGCGCGACAGGCACTGCTGCAGCAGTGGGCGCAGCGTCTCCAGAATATTGCTGTGCAGCGCTTCGATAGTGATAAGCGGGCTGTCGGCCTGTTCCTGATCGATCTGCCACAGCAGATCGGTTAAGCAGGTACGGATCGCCACTTCGCTGCCGAACAGCTTCATGCCGTAATGGGGTTTGCTTTCGATATTCAGGTGATAGCGCGCCAGCCATTCGCGCACCTCGGTCATATCGTTTTGCAGCGTGGCGCGGCTGACGAACCACTCATCCGCCAGATCCTCCAGCTTGAGCGACCAGGCGGCGGTCAGAAAGCGCGTCAGCATATAGCGCACCCGCTCGGCGGAAGTGCGCGGCACGCGCAGCGGCGAGCGTTTTTGCAGCTCCAGCCGCTGGAAACGCTGCGCATCCTCGATTTTTAGCTGATACCCCTCGCCGCGGCTGAGCACGAACTGCGCGCCATACTCCTCCAGCAGCGCGTTGAGCGCGCTGATATCGGCGCGTACGGTGCGCGTTGAAACGGCGAAGCGCCGCGCCAGCTCATCCTGAGGCAGCGTTTCGTTTTGCAGGGCGTCAAACAGCTGTGCAAGGCGTTGATTAGGAAATCTCAAAGCGGTCTACCTGTTACGGCGCTGGCATGCATTCAGCGGCATCATGTCGAAAAATAGCAGCCTAAAGCGAACGGCGCGTTACGTCCAGGCAAGCGCCGACGCCCTGTGAAGCGCGCCGGCGTGGTGGTCGTTACGGCAGCAGTTTTTTGCAAATCGCCAGAAGCTGGCGCACATCTTCCACCCGCGTATCGCCGCTGGCGGGATCAATAATGGAGCTGTAGACGTGCGGGATGATTTTACTGACGCCAGCCTCCAGCGCGATCGTCAGGATCGCTTCGACGTTATCAAGATCGATGCCGCCGGTCGGCTCCAGCCAGAAGTCATGCGCCGCGCACGCCTGGGCGACGGCGCGATACTCATCGACCGCCTTCAGCCCGCCCATCGGGAAATATTTCACCGAGCTGCCGCCCATATCCTTCAGCAGCGCGATGGCACTGTCGATCGGCACCAGGGCGTCGCTGCCCTGCGAGCTTAGCGGGCCGGTAGAGATTTTTACCAGACCCGGCGTGCCGGTCGGCGAAATCAGCCCGTTAACCACGGTTTGTGACTGACCGAGCAGCGCGCGGCTGGTGGCGACGCCGGTGAATACCTGGTTAACGTGCTGCGGCTGCAGCACGGCGGAAATTTCGCTCACCATTTTTGACTGGTTCGGGTCGCCCGCGCCAAGTCCGACCGAGAGCGCGTTATCGATCAGCGCGGCATATTCGCGCATATCGGTGATAGCCGCTTCGTTGCTGCTGTAGTTTTTTGACAGCACCCCTACCAGCACATGCCCTTCCGCCGCTTCCCAGATGGCGCGCGCGTTCGCTTTCGATCCGGCCAGCACGTTAAGGCACAGACGATCCTGATAGAAATTTGGGGTCAGCTTCATGCGATTTTTTCTCCGTTCAACAGCGCCTGGATCGCGGTGAAAATGGTGTGCAGCTGCTCAGCGCTGACGCTGCGGACATCCGCCTCGATAATGCCTTCATTGGCCTTGTAGCCGCGAAAATAGATAGCGGTCTCGCCGTTCTTCAGCGCCTGTACGATATCGCCGGTACGCTGACCGATAGCCGCCTCGTCGAATTTGATCTCGGCACGGGCGATATCGCGCCCTGCCGCGTCCCAGACTACGCGCGCGCTAACGCCGTGCAGCTGGTTGAGATGGTCGATAAAGGGCGTCATCTTCTCTACCATCTGCGCGCCGCTCACCTTTTCCAGCCGCAAATAGTTTTCAATCGCCTGCGTCAGGCCAAGGATCCCCTCCTTGCCCACCTTCATCGCCCGGCCGATACCGCTGCTCTGCCGCTTCACCCATTCAACATACTGCTGTCGGCCGATTACCAGCCCGCTGGTCGGCCCTTCAATCGCCTTCGCGCCGCTGTAGATCACCAGATCGGCACCGTACTGGTAGTAGCACTGCAGATCCTCTTCGGCGGCCGCATCGACGATCAGCGGGACGCCATGCTTGCGCGCCACCACCGCCGCCTGCTCGACGCTTAAATGACTTTTTTGCACGCAGTGGTGAGATTTAACGTAGAGGATCGCAGCGGTTTGCGGCGTGATCGCCGCCGCCAGCTGCTCAGGTGAACACTCGTTGCTGTAGCCCGCTTCCACCAGACGGCCGCCGCCCAGCGCCACCATGCTGCCGACCGGCGCGCCAAAATTGACGTTATGGCCTTTCGGCACCACGATGTCGTGCGGCACCTCGAGCGGCGCGGCGTGCAGGTTATCCAGCAGCCAGTCGCTCTCTTTCACGATGACCGCTGCGACGCACTGCGCAATGCCCGCCGAGGCGCAGGAGACCACTACCGCGTTTTCGACATTCAGCAGCCGGGCGATATACGCGCCGGTCTTGTTGACCAGATCTTTCATTTCAAAATAGTGGCTGAGGCCGGTCTGCACGGTATCGACCACCTCAGCAGAGGGCGTAGAGACGCCGAGGATCGTCATGCGGCCCGAGGCGTTGATAACCGGCTTCAGGCCATATTTTTCATAGATCGAAGACATTGGCTTTCCCTTCTTCTGTCAGGAACCACTCGCCCGCCACCACGGCGGCCAGCGGCGTAAGATGTTTCTCCCCGGTGACCTGTTCGCCTTCGGAATCAACAAACAGGCGGGGTGCTTCTGTGACGCTGAAAATGGTGAGATCGGCGTCAAAACCCGCCTCCAGACGCCCTTTTCGCGTCAGATGCAGCCCATCCGCCGCTTTCCAGGTAACGCAGTCAATCACCTGCGGCAGCGTCATACCGACGCTGAAAAATTTCGACATGACGTGCGCCAGGTTATGCACCGGGCCGTTGAGGCGGTTGCGGCAGTAGATATCCGAGCTGATGGTGTCAGGCAGAATGCCCTGCGCGATGGCGACGCGCGCCACCTCGAAGCTGAAGCTGGCGCTGCCGTGGCCGACGTCCATCTTCACGCCGCGCGCGATAGCCTTTTGCACCGACGCCTTGAGTTCGCCCTGCGGCGTCAGTACGCGGTTGGGCTTGCCGTTAAAGCAGTGGGTGATGATATCGCCTGCGGTGAGCCGGTCGGCGATCTCCGCCAGATCCGGCGGGTTGTTGCCGATATGCACCATAAGCGGCAGATCCCCGACCCGCTTCTGGATCGCTTTGGCTTCGATCAGCGGCTGAATGCCGTTCTCGCCGACCACGCTGCTGCTCATGCGCGCCTTCAGGCCGACGATAAAGTCAGGCAGCCGCTCGACGGCTTTCTGCACCGCATCGCCGTCGATCTGTCGCATATCCGCCAGTTCGTTCTGCGTCACGATGCCGGTGCGCGCGATATTGATCAGCGCGTAAACCTGCGTACTGGCCGCCCGCGTAATGGCATAGAAATCATCAATATGGTCTGCGCCGGTGCTGCCTGCGTCGATCACCGTGGTAACGCCAGTGGCGACGCCGATGGCGTCCGCCTCGTCATGATAGATCGGCGATTTGGGGTAGCAGTGCACATGAGAATCGATCCAGCCTGCGCTGACGTAATAGCGCCCGGCCAGATCGCGTTCGCTTTTTGCTTCGCCCTGCACGCTGTCGGCAACGACGGCGATTTTCCCGTCCTGAAGAGCGATATCCACCCGCCGCTCATCCGTCAGCCTTGCGCGACGAAGAATCAGATCGAACATAGCACCTCCTTAACGCGGCGGCCCGCTGACGAGCCGCCGCCGGTTTCAGATAGCGATCGGGAAGATCGCGCCGAGGATCATGGCGCCCAGGATCGCGCCGCCGGTGATCGGCTTGTTCCACAGATAGAACAGCAGCGCGCCGAGCAGCGAGCCAAGCCCGATTGGAATCGAAGCCGCCATCGCGGAAAGGATGATCAGCGGCCCCAGAAAGCGGCCGGAGGCGTTGCCTGCGCCCATCATGACGTCCGCACCGTAGGTAGAGTCGCTCTGGTTAATGGTGAACTTGCGCGCCAGGATGATGATGTAGCCGATAGCCAGGCCAATCACCAGGCCCGTCGCCAGCGAGGCGGCGAAATTCGCTACCGGGAAGACGATGCCCGCCCCGAGCAGCAGCGCCGGAACGCCCAGGCCAACGCCGGTCTGGATGGCGCCGCCGATGTCGAGGATGCCCACCAGCGAGCCTTCGATGATGCGCGCAAAGAGAAAACTCGCGCCGAAGGCCGCTACCGCGCCATAGACGCCGGTTTCCATGCCGGCGCGCAGCATAGAAACAAACGCCACTTCATTAAACGCGCCGATGCCGTAGAGGTAGTACATATGCGTACCGGCGAATACACCCGCCGAGAGCAGGCCGACGAAGATCGGGAAAGACCAGTCGGCGTACCAGAAGCCTTTATTTTCAGTCATATCGTTAGCCTTACTTGCCGCTCAGAGAGTTGTGGATCATGTCGAGCCAGCCGGGAATGCCTAACTGGAACGACTGCAACAGCTTCATATCGAAACCGCGGAAGAAGCCGCTCAGCACGAACAGCAGCACGATCGCCACCATCATTACTTTGGTGACTTTGTTCCAGCCGCTCTCTTCGACGCCTTTGCCGATCAGAATACCGAGCACCAGCCCGGGCACGGCGTTACCCATGATCAGCTGCGCCAGGCCGCCGAAAATCGTCGCCCAGAAGCCCGATTTTTTTCCGGCGTCGATCGCCGCCAGCCAGAAGATCACCGGCATGACGGTGTTAACCAGCAGGTTAGCCGCCGGCACCAGCACTTTAACCGCGGTCACCTGTAGCGCGGCCGGGACGGCCGACGCGGTGGAGTTCAGGAAGGCCACGACGATCATGCCGATAATGCCGCAGGCGATGGCCATCTTTTTCGGGTCATGCAGGGTTTCGGCCAGGTTGCGGTTTTTAACCATCAGCGCGGCCGCGCCCCAGTTGGGAATGATGCGGTGGTCGACGTCCTGAGTGAAGGAGCCTGCTGCGACGGAAGATGCCCAGGCATTGAAGAAAAAGCCGAGACCAAAGGAGAAATGCGAGGCGGGATCGCCCTCGCAGGAGTTGAGCTCGCCCAGCGTACGGAACGCGCCCATGCCCTGCGACGTCGGCGCGTGGAACATGCGCGCCGCACCGGCGCCAACGCCCACACCTACCAGCCCCCCAATGATCAACGACTTAAACAAAATAATTAAAAACATGTTTTTTTACCTTTGTTGTCGTCTGTTTTTACGGTGCCGCCGTGAATGTCACCTGCCCGGTATCAATCACGGTGACGCTGACGGAAATCTCCAGCTCAACGCTGTAGTTCCGCCGCTGGCGCGCCAGAAAGAAGAACAAAAACTTCTCCGTTCTGACGCTCTCCTGCGCGCGCAGCACCCGAACATCCAGGGGTTCAATGCGCAGCAGAATTTTTTGCGTCGCGCGCAGAACCTGGTTCTGCACGTGACTCAGGGCATCGGCAAACGCCTTCTCTTTGCTGTCGCCTTTGCCCTGCACCGTCACCTGAGTAACGTATTGTTCTTTCATAATCAGCTGCCGTGCTTCTTGTTCCAGGCCTGCACCAGCCGCTCGCCTAACTCTTCTTTGTCCATAAAGCCGAAGCCAAGCACGTTGGCCCCTTCGTTGATGGCGGTGACGCCTTCGTCAACGGAGCGCATACCGTGGCGCGCTTTGTAGCCATATTTGTTCTGGGCAGTGATGGCGCCCGCGCCGCCGCTGCCGCAAAAGGAGATGCCGAAGTCGGCGTTTTCCGCCTTCATCACGTCGCCCAGCTTCATGTCCGCCGCGACGCCCGGTACGACGACGGCGCGCCCGCCCGCTTTTTCTACGCCTGCGGCCACTTTCTGTCCTTTACCTAAACGATCGCCAATCACTACGGTCACCATGGTTATTTCCTCTTTATACAATTAGTTAGAACGAGCCACTTCTATATGGACGGAGAGAAGCCAGGCCTCTTCGCGCGGCAGATTGCCGAACAGATCGACGATCTGCTGCGCCAGCTGCATGGTTTCCGGCGAAATATCCTCAAACAGCTCTTCTTCCACCTCCGGAAGCGGTTCGCCAGTCAGCGAGCGCTGCGCCATGGCGCGGACGTGCGAAGCCAGCATCTGCTGCTGCACCGCGTTCGGCTCTATATCGTGTCGGGCATAGATCGCCGCGATTTGCGCCATGACCTTGTCGGCCAGGGCCTGAATCTCTTCCGGCGTTGCCTGCCGTACCGAAGCTCCGTTGCTGCTCACCTTGCTACTCCTGTTCACGAAAATTCGCGTTACGAATAAATTACGGCGTGGCGCGGCGGAAGTGCAGACGCACTTTTTCCGCATGGAAGTGGAAATCGCAGGGCAGGCTGTGCGCCAGATCGCAGGACGCATGGATTGTGTGACAGAGGCCGCGTTATGCGTGGATTGCGCCCGATTGCGCCATTAAAGAAGAAGTGTGCGCACGTCCTGCGGCGCGGCGCGCATCAGGAGCGGATTCAGATAAGAAAATATGATGACGATGCGAAGCCGGTCGCGCGGACCGGCCCGATAGATCAGCGGAATTTTTTATGGTTGGCGTTGCGGATATCCGCCAGCTTCTTCGCTTCGGCTCTGGCGCCGTCCAGGTTGTTGGCTTTCGCCAGCTCGTTAACCACATCAATCTGCGCAATCAGCGAGTCAAGCCCGGCGTGGTAATCCTTGATCGGCGCGCTGTCGGCTGGCTGGCCTTCAAGCTTCTCCGGCGTCGATTTTTTAGCGTCCTGCGCAGCCTGACGCATCTCGCCCAGCGCTTTCTGCATCGTCTGCGCGTCGCTGGTTTTCATAACGGTATTCAGCCCATCTTTCAGGGTATCCATATCATTTTCTAAATCCGCCGCGTAAAGGCTGGCGCTTCCGAACAGCAAAGAGAGAGACAACATAGCAATCACATGCTTACGCATCGGTATATCCTTTTTTATTGTGGGTAAAAAAAAAGCAGCCAGAGCGGCTGCTTTCAGGAAGCGAGTTTTCTTATTGTCCGGCGATTTTCATCTCCGGCAGCAGCACCGAGCCACATTGTATGTTGCTGCGGGTTTCAATGTCGTTACCGACCGTGACTATATTTCGCCACATGTCCTTGAGATTTCCTGCAATAGTGATCTCGCTCACAGGATACTGAATCTCGCCGTTCTCGACCCAGTAGCCGGCCGCGCCGCGCGAATAGTCGCCGGTAATGGCGCTGACGCCCTGTCCCATCAGTTCGGTAACGACCAGGCCGCGTCCCATTTGCTTCAGCAGGTCATCAAAGCTGCTGCCCTGCCCGGCGATGCGCCAGTTGTGAATGCCGCCCGCATGACCGGTGCTTTTCAGGCCCAGCTTGCGCGCCGAGTAGCTGGTCATCAGCCAGGTTTGCAGTACGCCATCCTTAATGATGTCGCGCGCCTGGGTACGTACCCCTTCGCTGTCGAACGGCGTTGACGCCAGGCCTTTTAACAGATGCGGATGCTCCTGAATCGTGAGCCACTCCGGCAGGATCTGCTGGCCCAGCGCATCGAGCAGGAAAGTCGATTTACGGTAGACGCTGCTGCCACTGATGGCACCGACCAGATGGCCGAACAGGCCGGTAGCGACTTCCGGCGCGAAAATAACCGGCGCTTTCATGGTGGAGAGCTTGCGCGGCGCCAGGCGCGACAGCACGCGACGCGCGCACTCTTCGCCGACCCAGTCGGGACTTTTCAGATCTTCAAAAGCGCGGCCGATGGTGTAGGCGTAATCGCGCTCCATATTGCCGTCCTGCTCGGCGATAACGCAGCTGGAGAGCGAATGACGGCTGGAGCAGTAGCTCTGCAGCATGCCGTGGCTGTTGCCGAATACCTTAATGCCGACGTGGCTGTTGAAGCTGCCGCCTTCGGTATTGGTGATACGCGGATCCGCCTTCAGGGACGCCTGCTCCGCCTGGGCGGCGAGCTCGATGGCGCGATCGGCATCGATCTCCCAGGGGTGATAGAGATCGAGATCCGGCGCCTCGAACGCCAGCAGATCGGCATCCGCCGGTGCGGCGTAAGGATCCGCCGAGGTGTAGCGCGCGATATCGATCGCCGCCTGCACGGTGCGTTTGATCGCTTCCGGGCTGAGATCGGTGGAGGAGGCGCTGCCCTTGCGGTTCTGGTGATAAACGGTGATACCGAGCGCGCCGTCGCTGTTGAACTCGACGTTCTCCACTTCGCCGTAACGGGTGCTGACGCCGATTCCGGTGGTTTTGGTCACTGCCACTTCCGCGCCGTCGGTGCTGGCTTTTGCCAGATCGAGCGCCTGCGCCACTGCCTGTTCCAACACTTTTCGCTGTTCTGCAACCTGAGTAGATACGTTCATCGGCCTGCCGTCTAATCTTATGTATGAAAGTTTTGAGTCTATCAGAGTCAGAGAACAATTTCGCAGTCACCCGATAAACTGATAGGATTAGCCTCTTTTTTTAGGGGAGCCCAGAAAATGACCAAACAGCCCGATGAGTGGCTCGACGATGTGCCGGATAATCAGGAAGAAGATGATGAAGAGATTATCTGGGTCAGTAAAAGCGAAATTAAACGCGACGCTGAAGAGCTGAAACGCCTGGGTGCCGAACTGGTCGATCTGGGCAAGAACGCCCTGGAGAAGATCCCGCTGGATGAAGAGCTGCTGGCCGCTATCGAACTGGCGCAACGCATCAAAAAAGAGGGCCGCCGTCGTCAGCTGCAGCTGATCGGCAAAATGCTGCGCTCCCGCGACGTTGACCCGATCCGTCAGGCGCTCGATAAGCTGAAGAACCGCCATAACCAGCAGGTTGCGCTGTTTCACAAGCTGGAAGCGCTGCGCGATCGTCTGATCGATCAGGGCGACGAGGCGATGAACGAGGTGATTACGCTTTATCCCCACGCCGATCGTCAGCAGCTACGCAGCATGATCCGCAACGCGCAGAAAGAGAAAGCGGGCAACAAACCACCGAAATCGTCACGTCAGATTTTCCAGTATCTGCGCGAGCTGGCGGAAAGCTAAGCGGCGACGGGAAAAGCTGCCCGTCCGAAGGCGAACGCCAACGCAGCAGACAGATAACCGCATAAACAAGCGCCCTGAAACGGGCGCTTGTTCTTTCAGGCGAGGCGATCCAGCAGCTTCTGATGGATGCCGCCAAATCCGCCGTTACTCATGACCAGGATCGAATCGCCCGGCTGAGCGGCTTTCGCCACCATCTCGACCAGCGTATCGATGTCGGCGCTCCAGTGCGCCGGCGGCATGCAGGCTTCAGCAACGTCAGAGACCTGCCAGGGAATATGGTGCGGCTGGAACAGAAAGACCTCGTCCGCACGCGCCAGCGACGGCGCCAGATCGTTTTTGCTCACGCCCATTTTCATGGTGTTGGAGCGCGGCTCCAGCACCGCCAGGATACGCGCTCTGCCGCCGACTTTGCTGCGCAGAGCGGATAAGGTCGCCAGAATCGCCGTCGGATGATGCGCGAAGTCGTCATAGACCTTAATGCCGTTCACTTCGCCGCGCAGTTCCAGACGGCGGCGCGCGTTGATAAAGCTGTCCAGCGCCTGCGCCGCGTCTTCCGGTTTGACGCCGACGTGACGCGCGGCGGCGATCGCCATCAGGCCGTTATGCATATTGTGCTCGCCGACCAGTGACCAGTTCACCTCGCCAGCTTTCTCGCCGTCGAGCAGCACTTCCCAGCGCGAAGCGTCCGGCGTCAGTTTCTTCGCCTGCCAGTGACCGCCTTCGCCGACGCTCTCCTGCTCGCTCCAGCAGCCCATCGCCATCACCTGGCGGATATTGTGATCGTGCTCCGGCAGCAGGATTTTGCCCTGGCCCGGCACGATACGCACCAGATGGTGGAACTGCTTCTGAATGGCGCGCAGATCGTCGAAGATATCCGCGTGATCAAACTCCAGATTGTTGAGGATCAGGGTGCGCGGGCAGTAGTGAACGAATTTGGAACGCTTGTCGAAGAAGGCGCAGTCATATTCATCCGCCTCGATGACGAAGAATGGACTTTTTCCTAATTTTGCCGAGACGTCGAAGTTGCCGGGCACCCCGCCGATGATAAAGCCAGGTTCCAGTCCGCACGACTCCAGAATCCAGGCTACCATACCAGAAGTGGTTGTTTTACCGTGGGTTCCTGCTACCGCCACCACCCAACGATCGCGCAGTACAAAGTCATGCAGCCACTGCGGGCCGGAAAGGTAGGGAATATTGCGCTCTAGCACCGCCTCTACGCAGGGGTTGCCGCGCGTCATGGCATTGCCGATGATAACGAGGTCCGGCGCGGGATCGAGCTGAGAGGCGTCGTAACCCTCTGTTAATTCAATGCCCTGCTGCTCAAGCAGCGTGCTCATCGGCGGATAAACGTTGGCGTCCGAACCGGTCACCTGATGGCCCAGGGAACGTGCCAGCATCGCCAGACCGCCCATAAACGTGCCGCAAATCCCAAGGATATGAATGCGCATAACAAGATCCATTACTCAAAAGTTCGGCGCACAGTGTAACCCCGCTCGCAGAGTTAAGAAACGGATTAGGACTATGGTTTTTGAAGTTCAATCGGCTAAACTGCGTACGCAAACGTTGGCGGTTTGACAGGCAGGCTGCCACTCCATCGAAGATTCAGGGAATGTGTTATGAAAACGTTAGGCGAATTTATCGTCGAGAAACAGCACGACTTTCCTCACGCTACAGGTGAACTGACGGCGCTGATTTCCGCTATCAAGCTGGGCGCGAAAATTATCCATCGCGACATTAACAAAGCTGGCCTGGTGGATATTCTCGGCGCAAGCGGCGTTGAAAACGTCCAGGGCGAGCAGCAGATGAAGCTCGATCTCTTCGCAAACGAGAAGCTTAAAGCGGCGCTGAAAGCGCGCGGCATCGTGGCGGGGATCGCCTCGGAAGAAGAGGACGAGTTTGTAATCTTCGAAGGAGTAGAACACGGTAAATATGTGGTGCTGATGGATCCGCTGGACGGCTCCTCAAATATTGACGTTAACGTCTCTGTCGGCACCATCTTCTCTATCTACCATCGCGTCAGCGCCCCTGGCACCCCGGTAACCGAAGCGGACTTTATGCAGCCGGGCCACAAGCAGGTGGCAGCAGGTTACGTGGTATATGGCTCCTCGACCATGATGGTCTATACCACCGGCTGCGGCGTGCACGCCTTTACCTACGATCCGTCGCTCGGCGTCTTCTGCCTGAGCCACGAGCGCATGACCTACCCGCCGACGGGCTACACCTACTCCATTAACGAAGGCAACTATATTCGTTTCCCGCAGGGCGTGAAGAAATACCTGAAGTTCTGCCAGGAAGAGGATCATGCCACGCATCGTCCTTACACCTCGCGCTATATCGGATCGCTGGTAGCGGATTTCCATCGCAACCTGCTGAAAGGCGGCATCTACCTCTATCCGAGCACCGCCAGCCACCCGAACGGCAAGCTGCGCCTGCTCTATGAGTGCAACCCGATGGCGTTCCTCGCCGAACAGGCGGGCGGCAAGGCGAGCGACGGCGCGAAGCGTATCCTCGACATCCAGCCGGAAACCCTGCATCAGCGCTGCCCGTTCTTCTGCGGCAACAACGCAATGGTGGATGACGTTGAGCGCTTCCTGCGCGAGTACCCGGACGCGGCGCAGTAAGTTCGCAAACGTGTAAAACAGACTGCGTTCCGCGTGCTGATTGACGCGGAACGACAAGGGCGCGAATATCGCGCCCTTTTCTTTTACGCCGTTTCCAGACGGAACAGCGAGACCGTGGACTGCAGATGCTGCGACTGCGCCTCCAGCGACTGCGTAGCCGCTGTGGCCTGCTCTACCAGCGCCGCGTTCTGCTGCGCCACCTCATCCATCTGCGTCACCGCCTGATTAACCTGCTCAATGCCGCGGCTCTGCTCATCCGACGCCATGGAGATCTCTTTCATCAGCGTCGTGACACGCATCACCTCGCTGGAGATCTCATCCATGGTCTCGCCCGCGCGCGTCGCCATATCACTGCCCTCTTTCACCCGCGTCTGCGACTCGGAAATCAGCCCGCGGATCTCTTTCGCCGCGTTGGCGCTGCGCTGCGCCAGGGTGCGCACTTCGTTCGCCACTACGGCGAAACCGCGTCCCTGCTCGCCCGCGCGCGCCGCTTCTACCGAAGCGTTCAGCGCGAGAATATTGGTCTGGAAGGCGATGCCGTCGATAACGCCGAGAATATCGCCGATGCGGTTCGCGCTGTCGGTAATTTCCTGCATTTTTTCCATTACATAGCAGACCACTTCCGCGCCGCGATCGGCCGTGTCCGAGACGCTGTTCGCCAGCTTATGCGCCTGCTGCGCGTTGGCGGCGTTAAGGCGTACCGTGGCGGTAAGCTGTTCCATGCTGGCCGCCGTCTGCTCCAGCGACGCCGCCGACTCTTCGGTGCGCTGGGAAAGATGCACGTTGCCCGCCGCCAGCTCGCGGCTGCCGACGTCGATCTGCTGGCTGGCGTCGAGCACCTGACTCACCTGCACGCGCAGCGCCTGCTGCATCTCGCCGAGCGCGCGGTTAAGGCGGCCCAGCTCGTTGTCGCCCGGGGGCGGCAGCGTCTGTGAGAGATCCCCTGCCGCAACCTGTTCCAGATGCGCGATGGCACGGTTAAGCGGCAGCAGCAGCAAGCGACGCATCAGCACCCAGGCCAGCACGAACAGCAGCAGCGTCAGCGCCACCGCTGCGCCGATCAGCGCTTTCATAAAGGCTTCGTTTCTGGCCGCCTGCGCCAGCTGCGCGTCGGTGACCTGATCGGCGTAGCTGCCAAACGCCCCTACCGCGTTGCTGTAGTTAAGCGCCAGCTTAGCGAGATTGCCTTCCAGTACGCTGTAATATTCATCGGTATACTGTTTTTCCAGCGCGCTCATGATGGGTGTGATGCCCTGCGCCAGATAGGCGTTCCAGGTGGCGACCACCTCGTCGGCCAGCTTTTTGCCCTGCTCCGTCACCGTCCCGGCTGCAATAAAGGCTTTCATGCTCTGCTGCGACGCCTGGACGTCAGCCTGCGCCTGCTTCACCGAGGCGGTGCCCTCATCCAGCAGGCCGATCTCGATTTTGCGCACCGCCAGCGCGGCGGTGGCGCGCGCGCGCATCAGATCGCCGTTGCTTTGATAGAGCGCGTTAAGTTCGATACCCTGAATGCGGTTGATAACATCCAGCGATCGGTTTCCTTTGTTAATGGCAATAATCCCCATGACGCTGACCGCCAGCAGCAGCAGAGTCATAAAGGCGAGTAAAGCTAATAGTCCTGTGCGTAGTGAGAGCTTATTCATGATGTTGTTTTCCGTTTGCTTATATAAAGGCAGAGAATCCAGCAGCCCTAAAACGTACAAGTTATCGGCAGTTGCGCAGGGAAACTTTATCGCTATTGATGGTCATTAGCCTGATCATCACCCAGGCTTAGCCCCTTCAGAAAAAGGATCGCAAGAATGAAAATGTGGATTGCCGCCGCAGGCTTGCTGGTATGCGCCTCCGCGCAGGCGCAGCAGAACCCCGTCGACGAGGCGCTTAAGCACTGCCTGAATGACGCCTCCACTACCCTGGCGATAGTGAACTGCTACGGCCGCGCCAGCCAGGCGTGGGACAGCGAGATGAACGCGCAGTATGCGCAGCTGATAAAGCAGCTCAGCGGCGAGCCGAAAGAGAAACTGCGCCGCGCGCAGCGGCAGTGGCTGGCTTACCGCGACAGCTGGCAGGCGGCGAGTGCGGCTTATTTCACCCACACACAGGGCTCGCTGGCGCAGGTTTCGCTGGCGGCGCAGGGCGTCGATCTGGTGCGCAACCAGGCGCTGATGCTGCGGTCGCTGAATAAAGGCAGTTGCGCCCGCGACGCCGATTGTTGATTAATGGGGGGTAACTCTTACTCACGCGCTGGCGCTGGCCAGCACATCCGTCTTTTTTTCAGGGAGAAATCATGGCTGCGTATGCCTCTACCCTTATTCTTATCGGCCTCGCGGTCCTCAGCTATTTCGTTCACAACAGCGCGGTCACTATCTCTATTCTGATCCTGCTGGCAATCAAGCTCACGCCGCTGTCGCAGTTTTTTCCCTATGTTGAGAAACAGGGCATCCAGCTCGGCATTATTATCCTGACGGTCGCGGTCATGGCGCCGCTCGCCAGCGGTTCGCTTCCCGCCTCCTCGCTGCTGAAATCTTTCGCCAGCTGGCAGTCGATCGTGGCGATTCTGGTGGGCATTTTCGTCGCCTGGCTGGGCGGACGCGGCGTCAGTTTTATGAGCGTGCAGCCGTCGGTGATCGGTGGCTTATTAATCGGCACGGTGATTGGCGTCGCCTTCTTTCGCGGCGTGCCGGTCGGACCACTGATTGCTGCGGGGATCGTCTCGCTGTTTGTGGTCGCGAAGTAAGGCGAGGAGCATTCCGAAAGGTCAAAATTGGGGCATACTTTCACAGGCAGTTGGCTATAATAGCCGACACTCAACATGTGACTATTGAAGGAATGCCCGATGAGTTTGAACCAGGTGCCTGCAGGTAAAGAACTGCCAGAAGATCTCTACGTTATCATTGAGATCCCGGCTAACGCCGATCCGATCAAATATGAAGTCGACAAAGAGTCTGGCGCCCTGTTCGTGGACCGTTTCATGTCCACGGCGATGTTCTATCCGTGCAACTATGGCTACATCAACAACACGCTGTCGCTGGATGGTGATCCGGTTGACGTGCTGGTTCCAACCCCTTATCCGCTGCAGCCGGGCTCCGTGATCCGCTGCCGTCCGGTTGGCGTGCTGAACATGACCGACGAATCGGGTCAGGATGCGAAAGTGGTCGCCGTGCCGCACACCAAGCTGACCAAAGAGTACGATCACATCAAAGATGTGAACGACCTGCCGGAACTGCTGCGCGCGCAGATCACCCATTTCTTTGAGCACTACAAAGATCTGGAAAAAGGCAAGTGGGTGAAAGTTGACGGCTGGGCAGACGCCGAAGCGGCGAAAGCTGAAATCGTTGCCTCTTTCGAGCGTGCGCAGAAGAAGTAATCTGTCGCCGACCGATATAAAAACACCGTCCCCTGGACGGTGTTTTTGTTTACAGCGGTTAGGGTTCAGTGGGCGATATGCCCGCCTGCAGACGCTTCCGGTAAAAAAACACCGTCCTCTGGACGGTGTTTTTGTTTATGCGTCTGACGGTGGATCGTCGCGCCGTAGCCAGTCGCCGCTGGCGATGCGCTGACGCCCCTTAACCGGGCGCTGGTAGACGTAGAGCCATGCGCTGCCGTAAGGCGTTTGCATCAGCTGGCGTTTGTATTCGCCAGCCTTTGTGCGCAACGCATCCAGCTCACCCAGCGTGGTGGCATCGATGCGGTAAACTTCACAATAGACGGTTCCTTCGCCCGGGATCACGCCCGGATAATGGCCAAGACTGTAGAGCTCATAGCCCTCAATCTGCATATCCCCCAGCCATTGCGCATTCGTCATCCAGTGACTGTTTCCCTGTTTGCGCCGTAAACTGCCGTAGACAATTATTCGCATTGCTAAAACTCAAACTGATAGAGCAAATCAAGAGCCTGGTCCACACCGGACACGGCTTCCAAATAGAGTTTGGGCATCAGGCGATAACGCAAGGTTAACGTCGCCAGTGAATCAAATATGCCAACACCATATTTTACTTGTAGACCCGGCAGCACATAGCCACTGACCTGCACCTGCTGGCTGTCGCCAACGCCGGCAGTATCAAGGGCAAGATTGCTGACGCCGAACGTCTCGCCGATTTTACCCACAACCTGCCCACTTTGTGCAACCCCCAGACCCACTAAGGCAGAAGTTAATGCGTTGCTGTCGCCGTCCGTTCCCAGTCCCTGGCCGCGCAGCAGGTAGGAGAGCGCTTCCTGCTGCGACATCGCCGGATCGGAGAAGACCTCGACTTTCGGCTCGTCCGCCAGTCCGGTGACGCGCAGGCCAGCCGTCACGTCATTTTCTGTCGCCTCGGGATTACGGATCGCCTCAAGGTTGATATAGGGCTGATCCGGCGGCCCGGCGAACTGCAGCTCGCCTTTACGCACGATAAGATCCTGGCCGTAAGCATGGAAGCGGCCGGACGGGATATTAATCTGGCCGTTGAGGCCCAGCCCGGTTTTATCCTGCACCACTTTCAGGTCGCCGTTAAGCTTCGCTTTCAGGCCAAAGGCGGACAGGCGAACATCGTTGCCGACGTGAATGACCAGATTGCTGTTAATCGGGATCGCGGCGGTTTTCGGCTGAATCGGCTGCAGGTTTTTATCCAGCAGCACTTCGTCCGACGAGACGCCTGTGGCGCTCTCCGGCACTTCCTGCACCGTAATGCGCGCCCAGGGAATATCTACGCTGCCATCCAGACTGAAGGCCGCTGGCGTCGCTTCGAAGACCAGATCCGGCGAGACGTCCATGCGCACCATCGGCGGAACGGTGACCCGCACGCGGCTGCCCTGCGCGGCAATACGCGCGCGCCAGTTGTCGAGCTGGCTCCAGTCCGCATTGCCGTTGAGGTTGATATTGCCCTGCGCGGTTTGCACCAGTCCATTGAGCGTTGAGCTCATGCCGTTGAACACCATGTTCAGGTTAGCGGCGGTGAGATCGACCGGCATAAAGTTGCCGTCGACGTCGACACCCTGCAAACCAAGCTGGCCGAAGATCTGCGGCTGCTTCACGCTGCCGCCGAGGCGCAGGCTGCTGTTCAGGTTGCCTTTGATCTTCTCGCCCTGCGCCAGCGCTGGATTGAGCATCGTCAGTGAGATATTGCGGATATTGACGTTGCCGCCCAGCGTACGACGGTTCTGCGGATCGCTGATCTGCACGTTGCCATCGAGCTGGCCATTGTTGGCAATGCGGATTAGCCAGTCGAGATCGGCGCGGCCGTTGCGCAGCGCCGCGTTGAGGTTCAGCGTGTTGAAGTCGACAGGCAGCGTATTGCCCTGCACATCCTGTCTGACCTTAACACCGTTGCCCTTCAGCGAGACGGTGCCGGTCGGCAGCGCGCCGTCCGCCGTCCAGTTTACGCGCGCGTCGCCGCTGAATACGCCTGCAAGCTGGGTGGCGTCAGGTAAGAACGGCTTGATCATCGCCAGGTCGAAGCGGTTGAGCGCGATATGCGCATGCCCGCTCGGGCCAGCTTCGACCGGCTCCGGCACGCAGAGCTGCGCGTTGGGGTTCTGCCAGCAGTGCGGGCCGATGGTGGCGGTCTGCTTCGCATTCAGGTAGTCGATCGCCATCGCGCGCGTCAGTCGCCATTCGCCGACCGGCGTATCGAAGCGCGTGTCGTTAAGCGCCCCTTTCCAGCGCTGCTGCTGACGATCAAAGCTGCCGCTAAGCGCCAGCTGACCGGAAACCGGCTCGCCCTGCACCTGCAGCTTCAGCTGATGCTGTTTTTCATTGCCGTCGGCGTTGAGCGTCAGCAGGCTGATAGTAAGCGCATCCTGTTTCAGCTGCTCGACGCGCAGCTGCAGCTTGCCGGCGATCTGATCGCTGGAGCGGACGTCGCCGTCCAGCGTTACGCGCCGGATCTGCAACTGCTGCCAGCGCAGGCCGGTGGCGTTAAGATCGGCCAGCAGCTGCGGCGCCTGCAAGGTGCCGCGCGCCTTGATGGTGCCTTTAGCAACGCCACCCAGCCCCGGCAGCGCGTTATCGAGATGGGGCGCGTCGATGGTGGCGTCAAGATTGAGCGCGTCGCCCAGCGAGCCTTTCACATCCAGATTATTGCGGCCCAGGGCGATTTTCACGCCCGGGATCTCCCACTGGTTATAGCTGTTGCCCTTCAGCGACCCTTCGGCGCTTACCGCATTCTGCTTAACGTTGCCCTTCAGCTGCAGCTGCGGCACGCTCACCTGCCAGCTGCCGCCGTAGAGGCTGCCGCGCGTGGTGATTTTACCGTCCAGCTTCGCTGGCCAGTCAGGATACTGGCGCGCGGTGTTGATGCCGGAGAGCGTCAGCTCGCTGCGCCAGCTAATGGCTTTGCTCCAGTCCACCAGCGCCGTGAGATCGACGTTGCCCTGCAGCGCGCCGATGCGCAGCTTGTCGAGGTTGAACTGCTCGACGTTGCCTTTGCCGTCCAGCGCCACGGTGGCGGGCGGCACACTGTCGCCTTTCACCGCCGTACGCAGCGACATCACGTAGCCAGTGGCTTTGCCTTTGAACTGATAGTCGAGATTATCCGCCTGATACTGCACCGCGCCGGTCAGCGGCCAGCGCAGCTGCGGGCTGGTGAGATGTAGCGACAGCGGCAGGCCCGCCATCGCCAACTGGGTGGCGGCGTCGAGCCGGGCGCGGACCGGACCGGAGAGGTTGAGGCCCAGCTTCAGCTCGTCGCGCATGGCGCCGCCCAGCTCGAGCTTGATCTTCTCTCCTTTCAGCGGATCGACGTTCGCCGTGCCGTTGAGCGTGAAATTTACCGGCCAGTTGTCCGCCAGCGTCGCTTCGCCGCTGCCGTTAAGCTGGCCAAGCGTCGAGTCGACGTCCAGCGTCTGCAGCTGCAGTCGTCGGTCGGCCGTTTTCGCCTTCAGCAGCAGGCGATTTACCGCAATATCGGTATCGCCAGTGAGACGCAGCTGCTCGCCAAGGATCTCCTGCACGTCAATATCGAGCGGCAGACGAAAATCGGGCAGCTCCGGCAGCAGCGGTTTCGCAAACATCGCCTGCAGGGTTTCGCCCAGCGGCTTTTCGTCCGGCTGCGGTTTCTGCACTTTCGGCTGCACCACCTCTTCGCTGGCGACCTGTGCCGCTTTCGGCAGGGCCACCAGCAGACTCTGGATATGCGTCGGGTTGAGCGTCAGCGCGCGCCCCTGCCACTGCAATCCGGTGGTGAAATCGAGCAGCGAAATGGCAGTATCGTCGATTTTCACATTGATGTTATGCAGGCCGAGATGGCGCAACGTAACGGGATAAGGCGTGCTGAGATCGCCGCTGCCATTATCCTCTTCCTGCGGCGCCTCCTGCGCGGGGGCCATCTTTTTGCTGTCGACCACCACGCTGACATCTTTCAGCGCGATGTCGTTAACGCACACCGAAGAGTGCAGCAGGCAGTTGAGATCGACCGCCAGATGAAAGGTGCCGGCGTCGACGCTGACGCCGGGCATTTCATAGCGCAGCCCGCTAATGGTCAGGTTGCGCCAGCCGCCCTCGACCTGTTTGATCGATAAACCCGGTACCCAGCGCGCCGCGCCGTTCAGCACCAGATGCAAGCCAGGCGTCGTGCCGATTAAAAACGCCACGCCTCCCAGCAGCACTACCAGAAAAATCAGGATGCCGATCAGGACCTTTTTCCACAGCTTCATAGTTCAGGCCCCAGTCCGATATAAAATTGCAAACCATGCTCCTCGTTGTCGCCAATCGGCCGGGCAATATCCAGTTTGATCGGCCCGACCGGCGACGCCCAGCGCACGCCGAAGCCCGCGCCGGTTTTAAAATTGCTCTGTTTGATGTCGTTGACCGCTTCACCCGAGTCAATGAACGCAGCGCCCCACCATTTGCCGGTCACGTTGTACTGATACTCCAGCGAGCCGGTGGCGAGCTTCGAGGCGCCGGTCAGCTTGCCGTCCTCGTCGCGCGGGGAAATATCTTTGTATTTGTAGCCGCGAATACTGCGATCGCCGCCCGCGAAGAAGCGCAGGTCAGGCGGCACCTTTTCAAAGTCGTTGGTTTCGATCCAGCCGAGATTGCCGCGCGCCACGAAGCGATGTTTATCCGCCAGCGTGCGGATCCAGACGTTCTGCGCCTGCAGGATCAGGAAGTCGACGTCTGAGCCCCAGGTAGTGTCGGAGACATCCACCGAGTAGCGTTGCGAATCGCCCCATGTCGGCATCAGGCCGCCGCGCGAGCGGGTGCGGTTGAGGCTGACGCCCGGATAGAGCAGCATCGTGGTGTTGGTAACGCTGCCCTGGGTAAAGTGATCGAGGCTCCATTTCAGGTTGATCGCCTTCTGCCAGCCGGAGCTGTTCTCCCAGTAACGCGATACGCCGAGCGTCGAGGTGTCAGCTTTGGTGTCGTTCAGATCGGTGCGCTTCAGGCCGCCGGAGAAGATGTAATACTGCTCCAGCGGGCTTTTCAGCAGCGGCACTTTGTAGCTGAGGTCGAGCTGCTGTTCCGGCGCGGAGAGATAGGCGTCCGCCGTCAGGCTGTGGCCGCGATCGTTGACCCAGGGCTTTTTCCAGCTGCCTTTCAGACGCGGGCCGACATCAGTCGAGTAGCCGATACCGGTTTCGATGGTGTTTTCGGTGCGCGGCGACACCACCGCGCTCAGCGGCAGCACTTTGGTTTTTCGCCCCTGCGCGAATTCCGGCGCGACCACCACCGAGTTAAACCAGCCCGTCGCCGAGAGACGCCGGTTCAGCTCGGCGAGATCGCGCGAGCTGTAGTAGTCGCCTTTCTTAAAGGGAACAAGGTTTTTCAGATACTCTTCGCGGATCTGCGAGCCGGAGAAGCTGACGTCGCCGAAGCGATAGCGCTGGCCGCTGTCATAGTCGATATCCCAGAAGGCTTCGCGCCGTTCGACGGAGACGCCGAGCTGGCTCTTTTTAAAATCGCCGTCGAAATAGCCGTTGCGCAGCGCCAGGTTCGAAAAGCCGCTTTTGAATTTGTCATACTCGCCGTGGTTGAGCTGCCGCCCTTTTTTTGGCGTCCCCTCTTTCACCCAGGCCCGATAGTCGGGATCGCGCAGCGCGTCGCCTTCGAGCACGATGGTGCTGCCTGCGATTTTTACCGGCTCGCCGGGTGTGACATGGGCGATGAGCACCGGTCGTCCGCCGTGCGGCGGCGCGGGACGCGATTCAAAATCGATGTCGGGCTCGTAGTAGCCGAGCGCCTTAAGCCCTTGCTGGATCGCCTCTGAAACACGTGCGCGAAAACGGCCATCGTTTGACACCTCATCGGCGCCGATGGTCGAAAGGCGAGCACGCACGTTTTTGTTGAGATCCCCGGTTAAGCCCTGCACTTCAAGGCGCACTTTCGCTGCCTCAGCGACTGGCGCGGCGGCCAACAGGCAGGTCATAAAACAGACGTGAATTCGTGGCACGCGTACTCCTGTTAATCATGCCGACCCCTATTCCGCGGGGCGTGATATATCCCTGATATAAGAACATCGCAGCGGCGCAGTCATCATCATAGCCGTATAAAGCGGCCTGCGGCTGCGAAAAAACGTTAACAAAGCCAAATAGCGCCCTATTGTCAGCAAATGACCGGACTGATACAACCGCTGCGCAGCATAAGCGCTCGCCACTCGGATTAATCTGAGCGAAACGGCGTCGCCGGGATCTCTGGCGGCGTTGAGGGCGCTGCTGCTATAATCAGCGGCGCAGGTTACGCCTGCTCTATTTCTGCCCCGGCGCTGCTCCGCACCGTCGATAAGGCGCAGACATTTTTGGCACGGATAGCCCAGACTACGAGGTGAGTACAATCGGTACGCCCTTTGCGTGCGCTGCCCAGGCCAAAAATGACAAGTGGATAACCTTTTGGATAACCTATGTTAGATAGCTTGCTTGTCATATTATTGCTGATCGTGATCAGCGCCTTTTTCTCTCTCTCGGAAATCTCGCTGGCCGCCGCCCGCAAGATCAAACTGAAACTGCTGGCCGATGAAGGCAATATCAACGCGCAGCGCGTGCTGAAAATGCAGGAAACGCCCGGCACTTTCTTTACTGTCGTGCAGATCGGCCTGAACGCGGTTGCCATCCTTGGCGGTATTGTTGGCGACGCGGCGTTCTCGCCAGCCTTCCGTAGCCTCTTTAACCGCTTTATGGAGCCGGCGCTCGCCGATCAGCTCAGCTTTATCTGCTCCTTCGTTATCGTCACCAGCCTGTTTATTTTGTTCGCCGATCTGACGCCGAAACGCGTCGGCATGATCGCGCCGGAAGTGGTGGCGCTGCGAATTATTAACCCGATGCGTTTCTGCCTGCTGGTGTTTAGTCCGCTGGTATGGCTGTTTAACGGCCTGGCGAACGTCTTCTTTCGCGTCTTTAAGCTGCCGATGGTGCGTAAAGACGACATTACTTCCGACGATATCTACGCGGTGGTGGAAGCGGGCGCGCTGGCGGGCGTGCTGCGTAAGCAGGAGCACGAGCTGATTGAAAACGTCTTTGAGCTGGAATCGCGCACCGTGCCCTCCTCCATGACCTCACGCGAAAACGTGGTCTGGTTCGATCTGCGCGAAGACGAAACCATGCTGAAAAGCAAAATCGCTGAGCATCCGCACTCTAAGTTTCTGGTGTGCGACGGCGATATCGACCATATCGTCGGCTATGTCGACTCTAAAGAGCTGCTGCTGCGCGTGCTGGCCAATCAGAGCATGGCGCTCAACAGCGGCGTGCAGATCCGCTCGGCGTTGATTGTGCCGGATACGCTGACGCTCTCTGAAGCGCTGGAAAGCTTTAAGACCGCCGGCGAAGACTTCGCGGTGATCATGAACGAATACGCGCTGGTGGTGGGCATAATTACCCTGAACGACGTGATGACGACGCTGATGGGCGATCTGGTCGGCCAGGGTCTGGAAGAGCAGATTGTGGCGCGCGACGAAAACTCCTGGCTGGTAGAGGGTGGCACGCCGATCGACGACGTAATGCGCGTGCTGCATATCGACGAGTTTCCGCAGTCGGGCAACTACGAAACCATCGGCGGCTTTATGATGTATATGCTGCGCAAAATCCCGAAACGCACCGATTTTGTGAAGTTCGCCGGGTTTAAGTTCGAAGTGGTGGATATCGACAGTTATCGTATCGATCAGCTGCTGGTGACGCGGATTGACGATCGTCCGCCGGTGCTGAATGTGGCAAAAACCACGGAAGCTGAAGAGTAGAAAATCAGAGGGCGCCGACGGCGCCCTTTTTTATCAGTTGAACTCCGCCTGAAGGCGCAGAACCTGACGGTTAATTTCGGACATCACGCTCAGGTGCTGGATGTCCTTTACGCGCGGGATCAATACTTTCCCTTTGTCGAATTCGAACGCGCCAACGTCCTTGATATACATCCTTCCTTTGAACAGCGTTTTTACATATTTCGCTATTTGCAGTGGATTATAGCGTTGGAAGATCTTCATGCTGTCTAACTCCTGTACATTTATAAATACGCTTCGCCGTTTCCAAGTTCGGTACGAGCCCATGAAGCGCAAAGTGCCGGTAAACTATAGAACACTCAGCTGGGATAATGTTCCGAAAACTGAACTTTTTTACTGAATTGACACATCATTACAGAATAGTCTGTTATCACGCTTTACCAACACAGTATAAATCCAAACTTGTTAAGAAATTGTGGCATGAATAACAAACCTGACACCTTAACAAGACAGGCGCATCATCCCTGCTTACTATTGCAGAAAAATGACCAACTGGTCCGATCACTAAGGAGACTCACAATGCGACTCGCCTGTGCCCTGTTTGCGCTGGTTTTATTACCCGGCGCGGTTTTCGCCCATAGCCTGAAAGAAGATCAGCGCGTGCCTGCGGTCGGCGTCGACGATAAAGGCGAGCTGCTTTACCAGCAGGATGACTTTAGCTACAAACGCTGGAACAGCGCGCAGCTGCCGGGCAAAGTGCGCGTTATTCAGCACATCGCCGGTCGCTCATCCGCTAAAGAGAAAAACGCCGCCGTGGTTGAGGCGATCAAAGCCGCGGCCTTCCCGCACGATCGCTACCAGACCACGACTATCGTTAACACCAATGATGCTATTCCCGGTACCGGCATGTTTGTGCGCAGCAGCATTGAGAGCAACAAAAAGCAGTACCCCTGGTCGCAGTTTATCGTCGACAGCAAAGGCAACGTAAAGCATGCCTGGCAGCTTGCAGATGCCGGTTCGGCCATTGTGGTGCTGGATAAGAGCGGTCATGTCCGCTTTGTTAAAGACGGCGCGCTGACGCAGGAGGAAGTGACGCAGGTCATTACGCTGGTGCGCACGCTGCTTAAACCATGAATGAAAACGGGAGGCTTTCGCCTCCCTTATTGATCAAAACAGCGACACGCGAAAACCGGGATTGAGAAAAGATTCACGCGGCGCGTAGTCCAGGGTTTTGCCTTGCCAGTCGTGGACGTGCGCGCCAGCCGCAACGGCAACGGCGTGCCCCGCGCCGGTATCCCAGATATTGGTCGGCCCGAAGCGGGGATAGAGCTGCGCTTTGCCCTCCGCCACCAGACAGAACTTCAGCGAAGAGCCGATGGCGACGGTCTGATGCTCGCCCAGCTGCTGCAGATACTCTTTCAGCTCGTCATCGGCATGGGAACGGCTGACCACGACCAGCGGCGGTCGCGCCTCCTGCACGTGGATCGGCGTCTTATGGCCGCCCTCTTCTTTCCAGGCTTTGCCCTCTGCGGCGGAGTAAAGCACGCCGAGCGCAGGCGCATATACCACGCCCATCACCGGTTTGCCCTGATCGATCAAGGCGATATTGACGGTAAACTCGCCGTTGCGCTTGATAAACTCTTTGGTGCCGTCGAGCGGGTCGACCAGCCAGTAGCGCTGCCACTGTTGCCGCTCGCTCCATGAAGGTGGATCCTCTTCCGACAGCACCGGCACTTCCGGCGTCAGCTGTTTCAGCCCCTGCAGAATAATATCGTGCGCGGCAATATCCGCAGCGGTCACCGGGGAGTCGTCGGCTTTGCGGGAAACGTCTACCGGCGTTTCCTTTTCATAAACCAGCATGATCGCGTTGCCCGCTTCGCGCGCCAGCTGGCAGATTTGCTCTAACATCTTTCACCTCCTCATCGGTGGCGACTGCACGACGTCATCGTGCGCCACATCGGTTAAATTTTAGCAGCTACTGCGCCGCCGCCCGGGCTTCCGGGCGCTTTTCTCTCAATATTTTAACAATATCAATATCATAGATTGCGCCTGGCCGCTATGCCGTACAGTAATCACCCTTTTCAACCTGTAAAACGTTAAACCCATCACGTATTCCTCTGACACATCATCATTCTTTTACATTAATTTGAGAGACTTACTCTTTTGCAGCAGGAGCACGCATGTTTAAACCCACTATCACCTTTCTGGCGCTGAGCCTTTCAGTCAGCCTGCACGCCGCCACCGTTGATCTACGTCTGCTGGAAACCACCGATCTGCACAGCAATATGATGGACTTCGACTACTACAAAGATACCCCGACCGAGAAATTCGGACTGGTACGTACCGCGTCGCTAATCCATGCCGCGCGTCAGGAAGTGAAGAACAGCGTGCTGGTGGATAACGGCGATATTATTCAGGGCAGTCCGCTTGGCGACTATATGGCGGCGAAAGGGCTACAGCAGGGCGAGATCCATCCCGTTTATAAGGCGCTGAATACGCTGGATTACAGCGTCGGCAACCTTGGCAACCACGAGTTCAACTACGGTTTGCCCTACCTGCGCAAGGCGCTGGCGGGCGCGCGTTTTCCCTATGTGAACGCCAATATCATCGATCTTAAGACCAACCGCCCCATGTTTACGCCCTGGCTGATTAAGCCTGTTCAGGTGACGGATCGCGACGGCAAGAGCCAGCTGTTGAAGATCGGCTTTATCGGCTTCGTACCACCGCAGATTATGGTGTGGGATAAAGCCAACCTGCAGGGCAAAGTGCGCGTAGAGGACATCACCGAAACCGCACGGCGCTATGTGCCGCAGATGCGCGCGCAAGGTGCGGATCTGGTGGTGGCTATTCCCCACTCCGGCCTCAGCAGCGAGCCTTACCATGCGATGGCGGAGAACTCGGTCTACTATCTGAGCCAGGTTGCAGGCATTGACGCTATTCTCTTTGGCCACGCCCATGCGGTTTTTCCCGGTAAAGATTTCGCCGCCATCAAAGGGGCCGATATTGAAAAAGGGACGCTGAACGGCGTTGCAGCGGTGATGCCCGGCATGTGGGGCGATCACCTCGGCGTCGTGGATCTGGTGCTGACCCATGAAGGCGGCCGCTGGCAGGTCAGCGACAGTCGAGCGGAAGCGCGCCCGATTTACGATGCGGTGCAGAAAAAGTCGCTGGCAGCGGAAGATCCGGCGCTGGTTAAAGTGCTGGCGGAAGATCACCGCGCCACACGGGAGTTTGTGGCGAAACCGATCGGTAAGTCTGCGGACGTGATGTACAGCTACCTTTCGCTGGTACAGGACGATCCGACCGTGCAGATCGTCAATAACGCGCAGCGCGCTTACGTAGCGCATTTTATTCAGGGCGATCCCGATCTGGGTCGTTTGCCGGTGCTTTCCGCCGCCGCGCCGTTTAAAGCGGGCGGTCGCAAGAACGATCCCGCCAGCTATACCGAAGTAGAGAAAGGCGACCTGACCTTCCGTAACGCCGCCGATCTCTATCTCTATCCTAATACGCTGGTCGTCATGAAAGTGAGCGGCGCGCAGGTAAAAGAGTGGCTGGAGTGCTCCGCCGGTCAGTTTAACCAGATCGATCCGCAGCGAAGCAGCGCGCAGTCGCTGATCAACTGGGATTTCCGCACCTATAATTTTGACGTGATCGACGGCGTGAATTACCAGATCGATGTGACTCAACCGGCGCGCTACGACGGCGAATGCCAGCTCATCCATCCCGACGCTTCGCGTATTAAAAACCTCACCTGGCAGGGCAAGCCGGTCGATCCGCACGCCACCTTCCTGGTCGCCACCAATAACTATCGCGCCTACGGCGGCAAATTCGCAGGCACCGGAGATAAATTTATCGCCTTCGCCGCGCCCGATGAGAACCGTGCGGTCGTCGCGGCCTATATCAGCGCGGAGACCAAAAAACAGGGCGAAGTACGTCCGCAGGCGGACAACAACTGGCGACTGGCGCCGATAAAGAGCAGCACCCCGCTCGATATCCGTTTTGAGACCGCGCCGGGCGAGAAGGCAACCGCCTTTATCCGCAGCCATGCGCAGTACCCGATGCAGCCGCAGGGCAGCGATGAGATCGGTTTTGCTATATGGAAGCTAGATTTACAGCAGAAATAAGCGCGTAAAAAAGCCAGCCTGCAGGCTGGCTTCATCATTCTGATACGCTGCGCAATTGCCGGGCGTGCGCCTCGTTAATCGCGCAGGCGTTGCTTACAGAATTTCCAGCAGCTCAACTTCGAAGATCAGGGTGCTGAATGGCGGAATTGATGCGCCAGCGCCACGCTCGCCGTAGGCAAGGTTGTGTGGAATCGTCAGTTCCCACTTCGAACCGACCGGCATCAGCGTCAGCGCTTCAATCCAGCCTGCGATCACGCCGGTCACCGGGAATTCTGCCGGTTCGCCGCGCGCGACAGAGCTGTCGAATACCGTACCGTCGATCAGTTTGCCCGTGTAGTGTACGCGCACGCGATCCTGACGTGACGGGACTGGACCGTCGCCCTGCTTGATCACGCTGAACTGCAGGCCCGATTCGGTGCTGTTAACGCCTTCGCGCTGCGCGTTTTCAGCCAGGAAAGTCTGACCTTCGGCAGCCATCGCCTGCACGCGCTCACGACGCACGCCTTCAGCGCGCTCGTGCACTTCACGCAGCGCACGATGCACGACGTCAACCGGCACCGCCGGCGAATTCCCTTCCAGCGCGTCGCGCAGGCCCGCGAGCAGCGCTTCCGGCTGAAGTCCCTGCAGACCAGACTCCAGCAACTGCTGGCCAACCTGTAAACCAATTCCGTAACTTGCTTGTGATTCGACGCTGTCGAATGAAGGGGTCGTCATCTTGATACCTGTCTCTTTCGCTAATTTGAACCGGAAGCATATCAGCGCGGGCCGCTGGCGTAAAATCCCACGCCGCGCAGGTGACTTTTCGCGGTGAAACAGAAACAATACGCAGGTCATATTTCTAAAGGCTGGCAGGCACGTCGCGCCCGTATTGCCCATACTATAAATCTGGACGAGGGCAACTTTTCCAGAGCACTGAAAAGAAGAGAAGATACATGGGTCAAATCGCCCCACAACGCCGCAGGACGCGCGCGCCACGCACATTGCGCACATTGCGCCAACGCTTCGCCTGGCGGTCTGTTAAACCGCCGCGCGCCGCTGGCGATGAGGAGGATTCACGAATGGCTTCAGACGCGCCTTCCCGCTTGCCCGCCTGGATCAGTAAAGTCTGGCACTATACGGATCACATCCGCTGGATGGCCCCGCTGCCGCCTGCGCACCGGCGCGGTATCATTATCGCCCTGCTGGTAATGCTGCTGGCGTTTTTATGGCCGTCTAGCTCGCCGCAATATCCTGTCGAACGTCCGCAGACACAAAGCACGGAAAAAGAGGTGCCGATGCAGGCGGAGATTTACGACCAGAAAGCGCCGCAGCAGAATACGCAGCCGCCGAAAGCGGATTCACAGGGTGAATGGCACAACTATACCATCGCCTCAGGCCAGACGCTGGCGCAGCTGTTTCGCGACAATAATCTGCCGGTGGGCGACGTGTTCGCCATGGCGCGCGTAGAGGGCAACGATCAGCCGCTGAGTGCGTTGCAGAGCGGGCAGCAGGTGAAGATTCGACAGAATGCGCAAGGCGTGGTGACGGGACTGACCGTGGACGGCGCTAACGGCCCGGTGCTCTTTACTCGCCAGCCGGACGGCACTTTTATCCGCGCGCAGTAAAAACCTGGTTTTACGAACGGGCCGCTTTTCCTGTCGGGCCCGATCGCCAGATACAAAAAAGCCGGCGCAAGGCCGGCTTTTTCGCATTACCGAGTAAAATTACTCAGCAACTACATTCACAACCAGTTTAGCGAAAACTTCGCTGTGAACCTGGAAGTCAACTTCATGCTCACCGGTGGTGCGCAGAACGCCGTTCGGCAGACGAACTTCGCTCTTAGCCACGTCAACGCCAGCTGCAGTTACAGCGTCAGCGATGTCGCGAGTACCGATAGAACCGAACAGTTTACCTTCGTCGCCTGATTTAGAGGCGATGGTCACTGAACCCAGTGCATTGATTTTCTCAGCGCGTGCGTTGGCAGCAGCCAGAACGTCAGCCAGTTTGGCTTCCAGTTCAGCGCGACGAGCTTCGAAATATTCAACGTTTTTCTTGGTAGCCGGGACAGCTTTGCCCTGCGGTACCAGGAAGTTGCGCGCGTAGCCCGCTTTAACGTTGACCTGATCACCCAGGCTGCCCAGGTTTGCTACTTTATCAAGCAGAATAACTTGCATTACCTTATCCTCTTAAAGTCGTTAATGGACAGTTGCCGATTACTGATGACGATCAGTGTACGGCAGCAGAGACAGGTAACGCGCGCGCTTGATAGCACGAGCCAGCTGACGCTGGTATTTTGCGCGAGTACCGGTGATACGGCTCGGTACGATCTTACCGCTTTCAGTGATGTAGTTTTTCAGCGTAGCGATATCTTTGTAGTCGATCTCTTGAACGCCTTCCGCGGTGAAACGGCAGAACTTGCGACGACGGAAATAACGTGCCATTTGGCTAGTCTCCAGAATCTATCAATTCAATCTGCTCGGCATGCAGCACCATTTTACTCTGTCCATTTCGCGCCTGATGGCAGCTAATGAAGCCTTCGAGGGTGAGCAGCGTGCCGACCGTTATATGTTGAGTAATCTCCTGATGAAGCGTGCCGCTGATAATCACGGGCATTCTGCACCAGGCTTGCCGGTGGAAACCGGCCTCTTCCTGCACTGAGCGGTGCTCAAGCACGAACTGACAGTGAGGAATTCCTGACGGGCTCACTTTTCGAACCGGCGTCTTGCACACGGTGCCAGACAGGCGCAGTCGATTGGCCGTCACGAATGATTACTCTTCAGAATCCCCAGCATCTGACTCGTCAGAGGTTTCGTTAGCGAAGTCTTCGCGGCGCTCACGACGCTCGTCTTTCGCTTTAACCATCGGAGATGCTTCGGTTACCGCGTGCTTAACGCGCATAACCATGCTGCGGATAACGGCGTCGTTGAAGCGGAAGTTCGTTTCCAGCTCGTCGATCACTTCCTGCGGCGCTTCAACGTTCAGCAGAACGTAGTGAGCTTTGTGCAGTTTGTTGATCGGGTAAGCCAGCTGACGGCGGCCCCAGTCTTCCAGACGGTGGATCTTGCCTTCTGCACCAGTGATAGCACCAGTGTAACGCTCGATCATGCCCGGAACCTGTTCGCTCTGGTCAGGATGGACCATAAATACGATTTCGTAATGACGCATCGAAATTGCTCCTTACGGATTATTCAGCCTCCTGTCAGGGTCAGCTGCGGCCCACGGAAGCAAGGAACGTTATAGGTCGTGAAACATTCGATGAATGTAACGCGCCCCTGAATGCAGCTGAAAAATTGACGCGTAATCATACTGACGCCGGGCGCTAAACTCAAGCGCACATTTCATTAAATCGTCATTAAAGAGGCTTTATGTGCTAACCCCTGAAATTCATCGGGTTGCGCCTCACTCCATCAGTTTTTCTGATAAAGGCGTTCAGCGTCGCCGTCTGGTATCGGCGCTGGCGCGCACTAAACTTAATCATGACGCGGTGAGATTGCTTCACGGCGTCGCAGAGTGTGTTCCCATCAGTGAGGAGTCGGGCATGAAAACGTTCGTCATCGCCACTTTACTGGGTCTCTTCCTGTCTCCACCCGCCCTTGCCAGCCAGACTGACTGTGCGCAGCAGATAAGAAGTAACAGCAGCAAAGCGGCTTCAGGCTATGTCTACGTCAATCGACTGGACGCGCCGGGCAATACGCACGCCAGCGCCACCACCAGCGCGGCGGAGCGATTGTCGAATCAGCTGTAATACCAGTGCAGGGCAACGGGCTGACGGGGTTCCGCCAGCCCGGCTGCGTTACAGATGCTGTTTAAAGAAATCCGTCAGCGCGCGCAGAGCGAAAGGGGTAATTTTATGGCCAATTGCTTTTTCTGAAAGGAAGGTCATATTGTCCGCCTTGCCGCTGGCCCGCAGCGCCTCCACTAACCGCGCCGTTTCGGCGAAAGGCACCACGTCGTCCGCTTCGCCATGCCACAGCAGCAGCGGCCGGTTCGCCAGCGCCTCCAGCTTTTCGCAGGGATCGTAAGCCGCCAGCGGCGCCATAAGCCGATCGAACTGCGCCTGCTCCTCTGACGTGCTCACCTGCAACGGCGGAAAGAGCGACCGGCTCAGCTGCATAAAGTAGCCGGAGCCCATCAGACAGGCGACGCTGCGGATGTGCGGATAGCGCGCCATCGCGCCCAGCGCGGTCATGCCTCCCAGCGACGCGCCCGCCACGCCGAAGCGGTCGCCGTCAATCAGGCCAGCGGCGCGCAGCGCGTTTTCCAGCTGCGGCATCTCGTCAATATTACGCTGCAGGATCTGCCAGAAACGGGCGAGTCGTACGGCGTCGTTGCCATTATCGCGCGCGCCGTGCAGGTCGGCGTCAGGCATCACGGCGCGGAATCCCGCCTGCGCCAGCGCCACGGCCAGATAAGCGTAAACCTCTTTAGACGAGGTGAACCCATGGTAAAGCAGCACCGTCGGCAGCGCCGTCGGCAGCGCCGCGTCGCGCTGGCCCGCTGGCGCGGCGTGCAGCACCTGAATGCCCGCCAGCCGTTCTGTATTCAGTTCAATCATGCTCGCCCCGCTGTGGATGTCGACTCCGCTGAGTTTACGTGCCCCGACCTTAATCTGCGAACAACTTCACAAATCCTTTACAAGATTTAGGGGGTAAACCTTTTGCTGCCGATGCCGTTAATCGTATATCCCCCAAATCCCATCCAAAGGTATCTTATGAAGCGTCTCTCTCTCAGCCCCATGAGTCTTGGAGTTAAGCTGTCTGTACTGACGTCTCTCAGCGTCGCGCTGTTGCTGTTCGCCCTGACACTGACCCAAAGTCACAACGCCTCCCGCCAGCTGCAAAGCCTGGCCACGGACGACATGCACAATCAGGTGCAAGGCATCAGCGAAATGGCGACGATGTTTAACGCCACCCTCACCGAAGAGGTGGACAACTATACCCAGCTGTTCGCCAGCTTTTTACCGCAGCGCTTTAGCCGCGACGAGAGCTCGCGCATTCAGGTAGGGGAATTCTCGACCCCGACCCTGCGCGCCGGACTCAAAACCCTGAACCTCGATCAGGTCGCGGTCGATGACTTTTTACAGCGTACTACCGCCGTTTCCACCATCTTCGTACGCGACGGCGATGATTATTACCGTGTCTCCACCTCGCTGAAAAAAGAGGACGGCAGCCGCGCCATCGGTACCCGCCTCGACCGCAGCAGCGCGGCGTGGAAAAGCGTGAGCCGAGGCGAGATCTATCGCGGGCTGGCGACGCTGTTCGGCCACCGTTACATCACGCAGTATCAGCCGGTTAAAGATGAGAGCGGTACAGTTATCGGCATCCTGTTCGTCGGCGTACAAATCGATAAGCAATACGCGCTGATGCGCGATAAAGTGCTGGCGCGCAAGCTGGGCGACAGCGGCCATTTCTACGTGCTGAACGGCGCGCCAGGCGCAGCGCAGGGACAGTATCTCTTTGCCGCGCAAAATGAAGGCAAGCAGCCAGCCTGGGACGCCAGCGTGCAGCAGGCGCTGCTGAGCCAGCCGCAGGGCGTGCAGGAAGTCGAGCTGGAGGGCGAAAGCAAAATGCTGGCATGGCAACAGCTTCCGGGCTGGAACTGGATTGTCGTCGGCGAAGTGAGCCGCGACACGCTGCTGGCGCCGATTACCCACAGCCGCAACCTGTTTATGCTGACCGGCCTGGCGCTGGTGCTGATTTTTGCGTTGGGCTTCGTGCTGTATAGCCGCCGCGCCATTACCCGACCGCTGCAGCAGGTGATCCACCTGGCCGAGCAGTACGCGGCGGGTAACCTGCGCGTGCATCTGGACACCCAACGCCATGACGAAGTCGGCCAGCTGATTAGCGCGATTAACGGCATCGGCGACGGGCTGGAAAAGATTGTCAGCCAGGTACGCGTCGCCGCGCAGGAGATCAGTGACGGCACCGATACCATCGCTGCCAGCAGCCTCAATATCAGCGAGCAGATCGGTCGCCAGGCGAGCAGCGTCGAGGAGACTTCAGCCAGCATGGAACAGTTCGGCGCGACGGTAGAGCATACTGCCGATAACCTGCGTCAGGCGATGACGCTGGTAGCGGAAGCGAGCGGCCTGGTGACGCACGGCAGCCAGACGGTGAGCCGTTCGGTGAATACTATGTCGGCGATCCAGGTCTCTTCTAAGAGCATTGCCGATATCACGCACGTTATCGAATCCATCGCTTTCCAGACCAATATCCTCGCGCTTAACGCGGCGGTAGAAGCGGCGCGCGCGGGCGAGCACGGACGCGGCTTCGCGGTGGTGGCGGCGGAAGTACGCGCGCTGGCGCAGCGCAGCGCGCAGGCGGCGAAAGAGATCGACGGCCTGATCGCCACCTCGATCCGCAACGTCTCAGAAGGTCACCAGCTGTCGCAGCAGACTCACGACGCCATGACCCATATCGTGTCGCATATCGAACAGGTGCAGGCGCTGATGAGCGAAATCAACGTCGCAGCACAGGAGCAGGCGGCAGGCATTGGGCAGGTCAACCTGGCGATGAATCAGATTAGTCAGGCGACCCATGAGAATAGCGAGCTGATGGCGCAGGCGGATGCTTCGGCGCAGAACCTGAGCCACAAAGGTCATCATCTGACGCAGTTAGTCAGCGTATTTCATCTGAAATCCTGACCCTCTTTTGGGACGGTGGCTTACACTTACTGCACCGTCCCTCTGGAGGAAACGTTATGCGTTACGCTTACTTACTGACAATGGCGCTGCTGTTAAGCGGCTGCTCGGCGATGAAAACCACGCCGCAACCGCCGCCTGCACCCACTCACCAGGCGCAGGAGATCACGCGCGCGCAGAGCGCCGGTTTGCCAAGGCTCGGCAGCATCACCACGCAGGTACGCGGTTCGCCGGATGACGCGCAGCGTTCGCTGGCGGCGGAGGCCAATCAGCGCGGCGCGGTTTACTATCAGGTGATTATGCTGGACGAAACGGTGACGCCGGGATACTGGTACGGCACGGCGATCCTGTACGGCGCATCACCCACCGCTGGCGCGCATCAGTAAGCGCTCAGCCACCAGGTTTTCCAGCGGACGGACGCCGCGACTGTCGAGCCACTGCCGGCACCATGCATCCGCCAGCGGCGGCTCGGCATATTTCAACAGCTGCGCGCCCGTCGCCAGCAGAAACAGGCGCTGGGCGGTGTCACGTGCCTGGCTCTCCTGCAGCCGGTTCAGGCGCAGTTTTAGCTGTCGCCAGCCAGCGTCAAACAGGCGATTGACGCCCCTGACCGCGTCGAACTCCTGATTCAGCATCTCCATTACGCCCGGCTGCTTACGCAGCACGCGCAGCACGTCCAGGCACATCACGTTGCCCGATCCCTCCCAGATGCTGTTGACCGGCATATCGCGATAGAGACGCGGCAGCTCGCTATCTTCGCAGTAGCCGATGCCGCCCAGCACCTCCATCGCTTCAGCCACAAACGGCATTCCCGCTTTGCAGACAGCATATTTTGCCGCTGGGGTGAAGAGCCGCGCGAACACGCCTTCCAGCGGCTGCGCCGGTTGCGACCAGGCGCGCGCCAGCCGCATCAGCAGCGCCGTTTGCCCCTCAAGCTGCAGCGCCTGCGCCGCTAACACCTGGCGCATCAGCGGCTGATCCACCAGATTTTTACCCATAACCTGACGCTGGTGCGCATGGTAAAGCGCAACGGAGAAGGCGCGCCGCATCTGACCATGGCTGCCGAGGGCGCAGTCGAAACGGGTCATACCGCCCATTTTGAGTATCATGCGCACGCCGTCGCCCTCTTCCCCCAGCAGCCAGCCGGTAGCGTCCTGAAACTCCGCTTCGCTGCTGGCGTTGGCGCGGTTGCCCAGCTTATCTTTTAGCCGCTCAAGGCGAATGGCATTGCGCGTGCCGTCCGGCAGCAGACGCGGCAGGAAGAAGCAGCTTAATCCATTGCCGCTTTGCGCCAGGATCAGGTGTGCGTCGCTCTGCGGCACGGAAAAGAACCATTTATGACCGGTGATGCGCCAGAGTGAGCCGGGCGCGCGATCCGCCAGCGGCTCCGCGCGCGTGGTGTTGGTGGTGACGTCGCTGCCGCCCTGCTTTTCCGTCATGCCCATGCCGATCAGCAAACCGCGCTTCTGATCGCCCGGCAGCGCGTGGGTGTCGTAGCGATCGCTGAGCAGCGGGTCGCGCCAGTCGCTGAAGGCGTCGGGCAACCAGCGTTGCAGCAGTGGTATGGCGGCGTGCGTCATGGTCGCCGGACAGAGCGTGCCCGCCTCGACCTGAGCGTGAAGGATAAAGCGCGCGGCGCGCGCCACCATGGCGCGATCGAGCACGTCGGGCTGCCAGCTGAGGTTGTGCAGGCGGCTGGCGCAGACGCCCTGCATCAGCAGGTGCCAGGCGGGATGAAAACGCACCTCGTCGATGCGTACGCCGCGTGCGTCGTAGCGCTGCAGCTCCGGCGGCGCGGCGTTGGCCAGCCGTCCCAGCTCCAGCGACTCGGCGCCCCCAAGCTGCGCGCCTACCGAGGCCAGCCACTCGCGATCCCACTCCGCGCCTTCGCGCGCCAGCGCTTCGCGCAGCGGCGTGTCGGAGAGAAAGAGATTACTGTTGCTAAGGGGCTGCGGCTGATTAAAAACGGTGTGGGTTGTCCAGGTCATAACCACTCCTCGCAATGCGTGTCCCGATAAGTATGGGAGAGCGCTGCGTGGTTATGCCTGGATCTGAAAGGTTTTGCGGCGGCGATCACGCCCCGCGCTGGCGTACCGCTTCGAACAGGCAGACGCCGGTCGCGACAGAGACGTTAAGCGATGAAACGCTGCCCGCCATCGGGATGCTGATCAGCTCGTCGCAGTGCTCGCGCGTCAGACGGCGCATGCCTTCGCCTTCTGCGCCCATCACTAGCGCCATTGGCCCGGTCATTTTGCTCTGATAGAGCGTATGATCCGCTTCGCCAGCGGTGCCTACTACCCAGATGTTGTATTCCTGCAGCAGACGCAGCGTACGCGCCAGGTTGGTGACGCGGATCAGCGGCACGTTCTCCGCCGCGCCGCTGGCGACTTTCTTCGCGGTAGCGTTGAGCGAGGCGGAACGATCTTTCGGCACGATTACCGCATGCACGCCTGCGGCGTCGGCGCTGCGCAGGCAGGCACCAAGGTTATGCGGATCGGTAACGCCATCCAGCACCAGCAGCAGCGGTTTTTCCAGACTCGCCAGCAAATCCGGCAGGTCGCCTTCCTGGTACTGACGGCCAGGTTTAATGCGCGCCACAATGCCCTGATGCACGCCGCCTTCAACCTGACCATCCAGCCACTGGCGGTTCGCCAGCTGGATAACGATGCCCTGAGCTTCCAGCGCCGCCACCAACGGCTGCAGGCGACGATCGTCACGGCCCTTGAGGATAAAGACTTCCTGAAAGCGCTGGGGATCGCGCTCCAGCAGCGCCTGCACGGCATGGATACCAAAAATAATTTCGCTCATCGATCTGCTCAGTTAAGAATTGAATGGACTTCAGCGGACGCTTTCTGCGCAGCAGAAAGCGTCCGTTAACGCATCAGGCCGAATCAGGCCTGCTTTTTCGCGGCGCGCTTCGCCTTGGTGGCGGCGGCGATTTTACGGGTTTTTTCCGACGGGGTTTTGCTTTTTTTCTCTTTCTTCCCTTTCTCCGGCGTCGACTTGCCGTCGCGGAAAGCTTCGTTCGGTTCGAAGTTGCCTTTTTTACCTAACTGACGACGACGCTTCGGCGGCGCTTTGCCTTCGCGCTTCGCCTTGTCGCGCGCGGTTTTGCCCTCGCCGCGCGGCTGGCGCTGGCTGGAGATCAGCGCGAAGTCGATCTTGCGCTCGTCCAGATGCACCGCCTCGACCCGAACTTCAACCGCATCGCCCAGACGATAAGTGCGTCCGCCCGACTCGCCGATCAGACGCTGCCCCACTGGATCGAAGCGGTAGTAGTCGTTGTCCAGCGAAGAGACGTGCACCAGTCCGTCGATAAAGAGATCGTTCAGGCGCACAAAGAAGCCGAAGCCGGTCACGCTGGAGATCACGCCGTTAAAGGTGTTGCCAACCTGATCCTGCATAAAGTCGCATTTCAGCCAGTCGGCGACGTCGCGCGTGGCCTCGTCAGCGCGGCGCTCCGTCATGGAACAGTGCTGACCCAGCTGCAGCATCTGCTGCATCTCATAGTGGTAGCCGCCGGTCGCCGTGGTGTTACCTTTCACCTCGCCTTCGGCCTGCGCCAGCAGATATTTAATGGCGCGGTGCAGCAGCAGGTCGGGATAACGACGGATCGGCGAGGTAAAGTGCGCGTATGACTGCAGCGCCAGACCGAAGTGTCCGCGGTTTTCCGGATCGTAGACCGCCTGCTTCATTGAGCGCAGCAGCATGGTCTGCAGCATTTCCGCATCTGGACGATCGGCGATCTGCGTCAGCAGCTCGGCGTAGTCGATCGGTTCCGGTTTGGTGCCGCCTGGCAGCGAGAGGCCCAGTTCGTTGAGCACGGTGCGGAAGCTGGTAATGCTGTCGTCGCTGGGACGATCGTGATCGCGGAACAGCGCTGGTTCCTGATGTTTCTCGACAAAGCGCGCCGAGGCGATGTTGGCGAGGATCATGCACTCTTCGATCAGCTTGTGTGCGTCGTTGCGCACGGTGCGCTCTACGCGTTCAATACGACGTTCCGCATTGAAGATAAACTTCGCTTCTTCGGTCTCAAACGAGATGCCGCCGCGCGACTCGCGCGCTTTTTCCAGCACCTTATACATGCTGTGCAGCTCTTCCAGCGGCTTCAGCAACGGCGCGTACTGTTCGCGCAGCTCCGGGTTGCCCTGCAGGATATTCCACACTTTGGTGTAAGTCAGACGCGCGTGCGAGTTCATTACCGCTTCGTAGTGCTTAAAGCCGGTCAGCTTGCCCGCGGAGGAGATAGTCATCTCGCACACCATGCAGAGGCGATCGACCTGCGGATTCAGCGAGCAGAGCCCGTTGGAGAGCACTTCCGGCAGCATGGGGACCACCTGCGACGGGAAATAGACTGAGGTGCCGCGCTGAAGCGCTTCGTCATCCAGCGGCGTGCCGGGACGCACATAGTAGCTGACATCGGCGATGGCGACCCACAGGCGCCAGCCGCCGCCGCGTTTTTTCTCGCAGTAGACCGCATCGTCGAAATCGCGCGCATCTTCGCCGTCGATAGTGACCAGCGGCAGCTTACGCAGATCGATACGCCCTCTTTTCGCCTCTTCAGGCACCTCTTCGCTGAGCTTGCTGACCTGTTTCTCTACTTCAGGCGGCCAGCTGTGCGGAATTTCATGGGTGCGCAAGGCCATATCGACCGCGAGGCCGGTGCCCATATTGTCGCCGAGGATCTCCGCGACTTTACCAATGGCTTTGGTGCGGCGCGTCGGACGCTGCATCAGCTCGACCACAACGACCGAGCCCATACGCGCTTGCAGCGTCTCTTCCGGCGGAATAAGAATGTCAAAGCTGAGACGGCTGTCGTCCGGCACGACAAAGCCCGCGCCCGCATCGGTGAAGTAACGGCCGACGATTTGGTTGTTGCGCGGTTCCAGCACGCGCACGACGCGCGCTTCGCGGCGTCCTTTGCGATCGGCGCCCAGCGGCTGCGCCAGGATAACGTCGCCGTGCATACACATTTTCATCTGCTCGGCAGAGAGATAGAGGTCATCCTTCTGGCCCTCTACGCGCAGAAAGCCGTAGCCGTCGCGGTGGCCGATGACCTTGCCGCGCAGCAGATCAAGCCGTTCCGGCAGCGCATAGCACTGGCGACGGGTAAAGACCAGCTGGCCGTCGCGCTCCATGGCGCGCAGACGACGACGCAGCGCTTCCAGGTGCTCTTCGTCGGTGAGGTTCAGTTCCTGCGCCAGCTCGTCGCGGCTGGCAGGTTTTTCGCGTTTTTCCAGATGAGCCAGAATAAATTCACGGCTCGGAATAGGGTTTTCATATTTTTCAGCTTCTCTTTGCTGAAAAGGATCGTTTGACATAGCGGTTCCTCCGATGTCATTTCAGATTCATTGCCACCGGCGGTTCGGACAATAAAATTTGGTATAAGGGTTCGTTGCCCTCGACTAAGTCTGCCAGCGTGTAGCTGTCCAGTTCCCGCAGAAACAGCTGTACCGCGTCGTTTAGCGCTTTTCTTAAGCGGCAGGCTGGCGTGATGGCGCAGGCGCCGCAGTCTACAAGCTGTAGCGGCTCCATTTTGCGCACCACATCACCGATGACGATATCATGCGGATCCATCCCAAGACGGATGCCGCCATTTTTGCCGCGCGTCGCGGCGATAAAACCCGCACGGCTGAGTTGATTAATGATTTTAACCATATGGTTGCGCGACACGCCGTAGGTCTCAGTGACTTCAGTAATACTCGTCATTCTGCCTTCCGGCAAACTGGCCATATAAATTAAAGCTCGCAGACCATAATCGGTAAAACTTGTCAGCTGCACAATTACCTCAGTGAATCACCCATGGCGTGTTGATTAACTTCGTCCGCGTTGCGGTTGATTTTAATAGTAAACCGGCTTGCGGTTACTCTAGATGATAAACCAGAGTCGAACCCAGAGTGTGTTTTTTTCAGCCGAACGGCGATGTGATAAAGCGAAGGGATGATAAGCGGCTTGCTAAGCGGGGAAACAGAGGCCGGAGCAGCTCCGGCCTGTGCAGGATTATGCGTCGAACGGATCGCGCAGAATCATGGTTTCGCTACGGTCCGGGCCGGTAGAGATAATATCAACCGGTACGCCCGTCACTTCTTCAACGCGTTTAATGTAGTCGCGTGCGGCCTGCGGCAGACCTTCCAGCGTTTTCACGCCAAATGTGGTTTCGCTCCAGCCCGGCAGGGTTTCATAAATCGGCTCAATGCCTTCCCAGTTTTCCGCCGCCAGCGGCGTGGTGGTAACTTCGCGGCCATCCGGCAGGCGATAGCCCACGCAGATTTTTACTTCTTTCAGGCCATCCAGCACGTCCAGCTTGGTCATGCAGAAACCTGACAGGGAGTTGATCTGTACCGCGCGACGCACCGCGACCGCATCCAGCCAGCCGGTGCGACGACGACGACCGGTGGTCGCGCCGAACTCGTTGCCCTTGGCGCACAGGAACTCGCCGATATCGTCAAAGAGTTCGGTCGGGAACGGGCCCGCACCGACGCGCGTTGAGTAAGCCTTAACGATGCCCAGCACGTAATCGACGCAGCGCGGACCAATGCCCGAACCGGTCGCCACGCCGCCAGCGGTGGTGTTAGAGGACGTCACATAGGGATAGGTGCCGTGATCGATATCCAGCAGCGTGCCCTGCGCGCCTTCGAACATAATCAGGTCGCCGCGTTTCTGCGCCGTATCCAGCAGGTCAGAGACATCAACCACCATGCTGGTCAACACGTCGGCAACCGCCAGCACGTCACGCAGCACTTTGTCGTAGTCGACCGCATCTTCTTTGTAGTAGTTAACCAGCTGGAAGTTGTAGTAATCGACAATCTCTTTCAGCTTGACGGCGAAGGTCTCTTTATTGAAGAGATCGCCGACGCGCAGACCGCGGCGCGCCACTTTATCTTCATAGGCCGGGCCGATGCCGCGACCGGTGGTGCCGATAGCTTTGGCGCCGCGCGCTTTTTCGCGCGCCAGATCCATCGCGACATGGTATTGCAGGATCAGCGGGCAGGCTTCAGAAATCAGCAGACGTTCGCGTACCGGTACGCCACGCTCTTCCAGGCCTTTCATCTCTTTCATCAGAGCTTCAGGCGAAAGCACCACGCCGTTACCGATAATGCTGGTTACGTTTTCGCGCAGAATGCCGGATGGAATTAAATGGAGGACGGTTTTTTCACCGTTGATGACAAGCGTATGGCCTGCATTGTGGCCACCCTGGTAGCGCACAACATAGTTAGCGCGTTCAGTCAGAAGGTCTACAATTTTACCTTTGCCTTCGTCACCCCATTGGGTGCCCAGTACGACGACGTTCTTACCCATTTTCAAAATCACCGATTGCTTAAAAATGGATTCTACCATCTGATCTTGCTGCTTTCAGCACTTTTAGCATACGTTTGCGCGCATTTTTCGCCCGAATTTTGCTCACTACAACATCCTGGGGAAACGGAACGCAAAAGGCACAATTTAGCCGACGGATAAAAGATTCAGGCACCGCTGTGCGCGCTGAGCATGTAATAAATCACCACGCCCGCGACCACCAACCCGCCGCCGAAACGGTGCAGCAGACGATCCGGCAGCTGCGCCATGCTGAGGATCATACGGCGCCAGATGCGCGGCAGAAACATCGGACCCAGGCCCTCCAGCACCAGTACCAGCGCCAGCGCCATCCATATGGTTTTATTCATTTACCATTCCAAAAAAAAGGCCGACATTATTGTCGGCCCGTAGGTTATAGCAGTTCTTATCGCGTCGCGTTAGAGGGTGCTTTCATATATCGGAAGAAATCGCTATCCGGGCTGAGCACCATCACGTCCTGATTGCCTTCGAAGCTGTTCTCATAGGCGCGCAGGCTGCGGATAAAGGCGTAGAAGTCCGGATCCTGACTGAACGCGTCAGCGAAGAGTTTCGCCGCCTCGGCATCGCCGTCGCCGCGCGTAATCAGCGCGCTGCGCTGCGCTTCCGCCAGCGTGCGGGTAACCTGATAGTCCGCCTGAGCACGCAGTTTTTCCGCCTCTTCCTGACCCTGCGAGCGCTGGCTGCGCGCTACCGCTTCACGTTCGGCGCGCATACGGTTGTAAATCGCGTCCGAAACCTCGGTCGGCAGGTTGATCTGCTTAATGCGAACGTCAACAACCTGAATACCCAGCGCCGCCATGCTGTTTGGATTGATTGCCGGCTCTTTGCTGTTGGTTTCGCGCTCGACGCGCGCCGCCGCGCTGGCGATTGCGTCATCAGCCGCTGGCGTCTGCACGTCATCGTCGTTGCCGGCGCTACCGGTATTCAGCGCATCGCGCACGTCGGTGGTCAGACGACCGCGGGAGTCCGTCACGATGTCTTTAACGTCAAGACGCCCCATCTCAGAACGCAGACGGTCGCTGAACTTACGTTTCAGCAGCACTTCCGCCTGCGATACGTCGCCGCCGCCCGTCGCCAGGTAGTAGCGGCTGAAATCGCTGATGCGCCATTTGATATAGGAATCAACAATCAGGTCTTTCTTCTCTTTGGTGACGAAACGATCCGCCTGGTTGTCCATGGTCTGAATACGCGCGTCCAGCGTTTTTACCGTCTCAAGGAAAGGGACTTTCATATGCAGACCCGGCGCGAACACCTGCGGTTTGTTTTCATCGTCGCGCAGCACTTTACCGAAGCGCATGACGATACCGCGCTCGCCTTCCTGTACCACGAACAGTGAAGCGTAGAGCGCCACCAGTACAACAATAATGACTACAATTATGGGCTTACGCATCGATTACTCTCTCCCTTCGCGCTGGGTATCGTTGCGCAGAGCATTGGCCCGACGCTGATCCATGATGCTGTCTGGACTGTAGGCTGACGTGTCGCTGCGGCTGGCAGTGCTGCCGGGCGAAGCGGGCAGCGTAGTCAGACTCGCGCCTTTCTGGCCGCCCTGCGCCGCGCTGCTTGCGCCGCGCATCAGCTGGTCGAGCGGCAGTACCATCAGGTTATTGCTGCGATCGTTAACCAGCACTTTGCGGGTATGGCTCAGCACGCGTTCCATGGTCTCGATATAGAGACGCTCTTTGGTAATAGCCGGTGCCGCCTTGTACTCAGGCAGCAGCTTAGCGAAGCGCGCCACTTCGCCCTGCGCTTCCAGCACGGTCCGTTCCTTATAAGCGCGCGCCTCTTCGAGAATACGCTGCGCCTGGCCGTTCGCACGCGGCTGTACTTCGTTCGCGTAGGCTTCCGCCTCGCGCACATACTGCTCGCGGTTTTCGCGCGCGGCGATCGCATCGTCAAATGCGGCTTTCACCTCTTCCGGCGGACGCGCCGCCTGGAAGTTGACGTCCAGCAGCGTGATGCCCATGTTGTAAGGACGAATGGTTTCGTCAATTTCGCGCTGCGTATCGCTACGCACGACGGTACGTCCTTCGGTCAGGATACGGTCCATAGTGGAGCGGCCAATAACGCCGCGCAGCGCGCTGTCGGTCGCCTGGCGCAGGCTGTCGTCCGCGCTGGTGACGGCGAACAGGTAACGTTCAGGATCGGTTACGCGGTACTGCACGTTCATCTCGACGCGCACCACATTCTCATCGGAGGTCAGCATCACGCCCGATGCGGCAAGCTCGCGCACCGCTTCAACGTTCACTGCACGCACCTGATCGATAAAGGTGGGTTTCCAGTTCAGGCCTGGCTCAACCAGATGACTGAACTTGCCGAAGCGCGTAACGACCCCACGCTCCGCTTCTTTGATGGTGTAGAATCCACTGGCGGCCCAGATAACCACCGCCGCGACAGCGACGATACCAACCAGTTTGCCACCGCCGCCGCCGCTGCGCTGACCATTGTCACCCTGTTTGCCACCGCCCAGTCCGCCGAGCTTTTTGCTCAACTTACGGAAGATATCATCCAGATCCGGAGGTCCCTGTTCACGACCGCCTTTGTTTCCCCCAGAGTTGCCGCCTTTATTATTGCTGCTTCCCCACGGGTCGCGGTCCTGTCCGTTATTACCGGGCTGATTCCACGCCATGTTCTACTCCATTTATTGTTAGTGCGCTGTTTACCCTGCAGCTTTCAGGCTGTAGCTGTTGTTGGCTGCCTTCGTTCACCCCGCTATTTACCGGCGTAAACGGACAGGGAGAATCATCCCAGAAAAACGGCAGCCGCCTGCTACACCATACACGCTATTGCGTAAGGACGTTTGGGCAACGTGTCAAACTATGTAATCGAGCAGCGCCGGTTCCTGCTTGCACAGGCGTCGCCAGTCAACCATCGGCATACGCACGCGTAACCCGACGCCGCCATCTTCTTCATTCCATTCATCTTCAATGGCCTGCAGCTGATAGAAGCGGCTGCGCAGGCGGCCCGCTTCCGGCGGCAGGCGCAGCTCGAACTGCGCGATTTCGCCCGCCAGCCGCTCAGAAAACGCCTGCCATAGCAGCGGTATGCCTTCGCCGCTCTGCGCTGAAAGCCAGACGCGGATCGGCAGATCTTCTTCATTACGGTCGATGCGCGGCACGAACCCGTCCAGCATATCGATTTTGTTCATTACCAGCAGCGTGGGGATCTCATCCGCCTCGATCTCTTCCAGCACCGCATCGACCGCTTCGATGTTCTCGTTTACGCGCACGTCGGCGGCGTCGATCACATGCAGCAGCAGCGTCGCCTGACGCGTTTCCTGCAGTGTCGCTTTAAACGCGGCCACCAGGTCATGGGGCAGATGACGGATAAAGCCGACGGTATCCGCCAGCACTACTTCGCCGACGTCTACGACGTTCAGACGGCGCAGGGTCGGATCAAGGGTTGCAAACAGCTGGTCCGCCGCATAGACATTAGCGGACGTAATGGCATTGAATAAGGTGGATTTACCGGCGTTGGTATAGCCGACCAGCGACACGGTCGGCACGTCCGCTTTAGCGCGCGCCTGACGTCCCTGCTCGCGCTGTTTTTCTACGCGCTCAAGCCGGGACAAAATCTGGCTGATTCGATTACGCAGCAAACGGCGGTCGGTTTCCAGCTGCGTTTCGCCCGGACCGCGCAAGCCGATACCGCCTTTCTGGCGTTCAAGGTGCGTCCAGCCGCGTACCAGGCGGGTAGCAAGATGGCGCAGCTGGGCCAGCTCGACCTGCAGCTTACCTTCATGCGTGCGGGCGCGTTGGGCAAAAATATCCAGGATGAGACCAGTACGGTCAATGACTCGGCATTCGCACAGGCGCTCCAGATTACGTTCCTGCGCAGGGGTTAAGGCATGATCGAATAAAACGACCGATGCTCCACTCGATTTTACCGCATCGGCAATTTCAGCTGCCTTTCCTTCACCGACAAAATATTTGGGATGTGGCGCTTTGCGACTGCCAGTAATCACTTGCAGCGCTTCTACGCCCGCAGAAGAAACCAGGGTTTCAAATTCCTGCAGATCTTCCATCTCTTTGTCTTGGGAGAACCAGATGTGTACCAGTACGGCCTGCTCACCGGCATCATAACGGTCAAACAAGCTATAACCTCGCTTATAAAATAGAAGACCAGGACGGAAAACGTTCTGCGTTCTCCCGCCCTGGCTTGTACGGGTAGCGCGTTATTCCGCGTTATCGCCGTCTTGTTGTGGCTGCGACTGTGCAGAAGCGTTGCTACCGCCGTGATGGTAGTTATTGCTGCCGCCACCAGCATTGTTGCTGTGGTGAGAAACCGGGCGTGATGGAACCACGGTAGAAATGGCGTGCTTGTAAACCATCTGGCTTACCGTGTTCTTCAACAAAATCACGAATTGATCGAAAGACTCAATTTGTCCCTGCAGCTTGATACCGTTGACCAAATAAATCGAAACCGGAACACGTTCACGACGCAGTGCGTTCAAAAACGGGTCTTGTAATGATTGCCCCTTAGCCATTCTATCTTTTCCTTATATGCTTGTTGTTTATTACTTGTAGAACCGAAGTCCTGAAAATACTGCGTAAAAATTTGCGCACGATAACCAGCCAATTGTACACAATCACCCATGCTTCGCACTAAGAACCTGAAGCACCTCGTTACGCGCGGATTCTGGGCTGTCGCTGTCAAGCCAGCGGACATTTTCCCAGCCGCGTAACCAGGTCATCTGGCGTTTAGCGAGCTGCCGGGTCGCGCAAATTCCTCGATAAACCATCTCGTCGTAATCGATCTCGCCAGCCAGATATGACCACATCTGACGATAACCGACACAGCGAATGGAAGGCATATCCGTATGCAAATCACCTCGTGCAAACAGGGCCCGAGCCTCCGCTTCAAATCCCGACGCCAGCATCTGCTGAAAGCGCAGTGCGATACGCTGATGCAGCAGTTCACGGGTCGCGGGGGCGATGGCGAACTGATACACATCGTAGGGTAACGCTTCGCCGGATGTTTTTGTCAGTTCCGTTAAAGTTTTACCCGAAATAAAAAAAACTTCCAGTGCTCGCGAAAGTCTCTGCGGATCATTCGGATGAATACGCCCCCCGGCCACCGGGTCGATTTCACACAGCTGACGATGCAGCTCATCCCACCCTTTTTCACGCGCCATTTGCTCTATGCGCTGACGCACCTCCGGATCGGCCGAGGGGAGCGGCGACAATCCTTCCAGTAATGCCTTGAAATAGAGCATAGTTCCGCCAACCAGCAGCGGTATACGGCCGTTCTGAACGATCTCCTCCATGGCCGCCAGCGCATCGCGACGAAAGTCGGCGGCTGAATAGGCTTCCGACGGATCGCGAATGTCCAGCAGGCGATGGGGCGCCTGGGCCAGCTCTTCAGCCGAGGGTTTAGCCGTGCCGATATCCATCCCGCGATAGATTAAGGCAGAGTCAACGCTGATAAGTTCCACCGGCAGCTGCTTTCTTAATGCAATTGCCAGCGCGGTTTTGCCCGAGGCGGTTGGCCCCATCAAAAATATAGCCTTCGGTCGGCCAGCCTGGTTTTGTTCACTCATGCTTAAATGCGGCAAGCGCGCTCTCAATATCTATAGTCTGAATCAGGCCTGAAGGCGGCGATTTTAACAATTGCGGACAGAGCCTTTCGAGATCTGTCAGCAGCGCAATCGCCTGCGAGTGATTCCAGAGGGAGGTTTCCGTCTCGCAACGTCGCGCCAGCCAGTGAGCCAGCTGCGGGGCATCGCTCTCCGGCTGCTGTGCAAGGTAGCCTAACAGCTCTGGGATCAGGATTTGTAAATTTTGCGTGCGTAAGGGTAAAGGCACCGCGCGCAGCGTAACGTGATCGCCTTCCGGCTGCAGATCGATGCCCATCTCCTGCAGCAGGCCCTGCTTATCTGCGGCGATCTGACGCTCCGGCCGGGCAACCTTCATGCGCACCGGGATCAGCAGCGGCTGCGGCTTCAATCCCGTCTCGCCTGGCTGTAGCTGCGCATGCCGTACCCAGCGCGCCGCCACCGGCAGCGAAAGCAGCTGCAGTCGCTGCTCCTGTTCCAGCAGCGCATAACGCTCCCGCACAACCGTCAATACGCGGCCGAAGCTCTGGGCATGCGACGTCAACGGCGCGTCGACAGGCTGCGCGCGCGGCGCGACAGGCGGCGCGACCGGTTCAGCCGGGGTGCGCTGGCCCGACGTCGGCGTTTTCAGCAGCTGCTGATAGACCGCGCCTTCGCGCTTGCTGTAGCTGTTCTCTTTATTTTGCCAGCCCGGCTGCGCGTTTCCGCCGCCGCCTCCGCTTCCACTCCCGCTTCCGCCTTCGCTGCGGCGCGGCGCGGCGGGCTGAGAAAAGTGGTTGCCGCCTGCCGCCTGACGATTCTCCGGCTGCCAGCGCGGCGCAGGCTCTTGCGCCTGTACCGCTGGCAGGGTCGGCGCGCTGCTTGCCTGCAGGACGCTCATTACGCCCTGGAAGATAAAGTCGTGCACCAGCCGTGACTGATGAAAGCGCACCTCATGCTTGGCGGGATGGACGTTGACGTCTACCTGATGCGGATCGATTTCCAGATAGAGCACGTAAGCAGGCTGCTGGTCGGCCTGAAGCTGGGTCTGAAAAGCCTGGCGTATCGCATGGTTGATCAGCTTGTCACGCATCATACGGCCGTTGACGTAGCAATACTGAATATCGGTCAGCTGGCGCGATCCGGCCGGATCGGCCACCCAGCCCCGCAACAGCAAATCGTCGTGCTGCCAGTCGATGCGCAGCGCATGCTGCATAAAGGTCGCGCCGCAAATCGCGCCCAGCCGCCGCTCGCGCTGCGCCTCGTCGCTGACCGCGCGGTACTGCCGCATCAGCTTGCCGTTGTGGCTGAGCGAGATCGAAACGTCAAAACGCGCCAGCGCGATACGACGGATGACCTCGTCGATATGGCCGAACTCGGTTTTCTCGGTGCGCATGAATTTCCGGCGCGCGGGCGTGTTGTAGAAGAGATCGAGCACTTCCAGCGTGGTACCGCACGGGTGCGCCGCGGGTTTAACCGTCACCTCCATCTCGCGGCCTTCGGCGTAAGCCTGCCAGGCTTCGCTCTGTGCCTGGGTGCGCGAGGTTAAGGTTAAACGTGAAACCGAGCTGATGCTGGCGAGCGCTTCGCCGCGAAATCCCAGGCTCATAATGGCCTCAAGATCGTCGAGCGAGGCGATTTTACTGGTGGCGTGACGCGCCAGCGCCATCGCCAGCTCCTCTTTACTGATGCCGCAGCCGTTATCGCGAATGCGGATGAGTTTCGCGCCGCCTTTTTCAATATCGATGTCGATACGCGTCGCGCCGGCGTCAAGACTGTTTTCCACCAGCTCTTTTACCACCGAGGCCGGGCGCTCGACGACTTCGCCCGCCGCAATCTGGTTAGCCAGCTGCGGCGGTAAAATTTGAATAGGCATGGTGTTTATCCTTGTTGAGCTGGCCCGGCGCCTGGCCGGGCTGACCGTCAGGAGGCGGGGATTTTCAGGGTTTGCCCCAACATAACGTTCGAGGACTTCATATTGTTCGCCTGGATGATCGCCTGCGGGCTGACGCCGTAATGCGCGGCGATTGCCGTCAGCGAGTCGCCCCGCACCACTTTATGACGCGTCGGCGCGCGCGCGGCCACGCTGTTGCTGGCCGGCACCTTCAGGCGCTGTCCGACCCAGACCACATCGCGCTTAAGCCGGTTCATGTCGCGCAGCGTGCCCATGCTGACGCCATACTTCGCGGCGATGCCGGAGAGCGTTTCGCCGCGGGTCACCGTATGACGCTGCACCGCGCCGGTATACTGCGTGGTGCCGGTCGCCGGATTACTGGCGACGCTCACCGTCGGCGATGAGCCGAGCGGACGGTTTTCCTCCTTTGGGAGCGATTGTAGCGGGTGCGCCAGGAAATAATTGCGCAGGCCTTTGTAGATAGCCATCGCAATTTTATCCTGGTAAGCGCTACTGCCGAGCAGTCGCTCCTCCGAAGCATTACTGATAAAGCCAGTTTCTACTAACAGCGAGGGAATATCCGGCGAACGCAGCACGCCGAGGCTGGCGTGCTCCGGCAAACGTTTATGCAGCGGCGAAACGCCGCGCAGCTGTTGCAGCACCTTCACCGCGACGTCATAGCCGACGCGCTGCGAGTGGCCAAACTGGAGATCAAGCACCGCCTGGCTGAGATAGGGATCCGCCTGGCTGTTCGCCAGCAGATCCCCGGCGCCGCCCAATAGTTCGGACTGTTTCTCGCGCTGCTCCAGCCAGTTCGCCATTTCGCTGTTGGCGCGGCGGTTAGAGAGCACCCATACCGAGGCGCCGGTAGCGCTGTGGCTCGGCGCCGAGTCGGCGTGAATAGAGACCAGCAGGTTGGCATTCTCTTTACGCGCTACCTCGGAACGGCCCATCACCGAAATAAAGTAGTCGCCGTCGCGCGTCAGCACCCCTTTGAACATCGGATCGTTGTTCAGCAGCACCTTCAGCTTGCGCGCGATAGCGATAGTCACGTTCTTTTCATGCAGGCCGCGCTGTCCGGTCGCGCCGGGATCCTGGCCGCCGTGGCCCGCGTCGATCGCGACAATCACCGTATCGTTGCTGGTGGGCATCGCATTGCCTGGACGCGTCGTGGTGTTGGAATTGCTGACCGCGGTGACCTGGTTGGCGTTAAACGGGTTAGCGGCGCCCTGGCGCGGCGTTACGCGGCCCGGCGTCTCCGTTGCTGCGGTCGACACGGGCGCGGCGCGGGTGACACGCTGCCTGCCCTGAATGGTAAACACCACGTTATAGCTGCTGCCGTTACGCTGGGTGACCGCGCGGGTTTTGCCCGGCTGCGTCAGTTCAAAGACCAGCCGAATGCTCTGCTTATCTTTTGGCGTGCTGGTGCGAATACGCCTGACAATATTTTCGCCGCTGAAGTTCAGCGGCAATCCCTGAATCACGCCGCTCTGGCGAATATCCAGCACCACGCGATCCGGATTGCGCAGCGGAAAGTAGCCGTATACCGGCTGTCCGGCGAAGCTCAGGGTAACCGTCGCCTGACTGTCGCCGTTCTCCACTTTAATATCGGAAAGGCTGGCGGCCAGCGCAGGCGCCGCAGCCAGACAGAGTAGCAGCAGCAGCGCGCTTTTCATCCTTGCGATCATGCCTGCGCCACCTGCTCTGTCAGGGTCTCACCTAGCGCAGAGTGCGCTTCAAGACGCGCCTCGCGCGCAGCGCCGACGTAGCTCAGCGTCAGCGCCAGATCGGGCGGGGGCAAGACGCCAGCGCCCTGCTGCGGCCACTCGACCAGACAGATTGCGTCACCGGTGAAGTAGTCGCGGATACCCATAAATTCCAGCTCTTCCGGATCGGCCAGCCGATAGAGATCGAAGTGATAAAGCGCGCGCTCACCGAGCTGATAGGGTTCTACCAGCGTGTAGGTCGGGCTTTTAACGTTGCCCTGGTGGCCGAGCGCCTGCAAAAATCCACGGCTGAAGGTCGTTTTACCCGCGCCCAGGTCGCCATAGAGATAGATTACCGCCGCGCCGGTACAGGCGCGGGCCAGCTGAGCGCCCAGATCGAGGGTCGCCGCCTCATCGGGCAAGGAAATAACACAGGTCTTCATGCTTTATTATTGGGTCATCTCTGGATTAACAAACTGCCAAAGCAGCTCGAATAAATCTGTTGCCAACATGCCGCGCGTACCACGTCGCGCCGCCACTGCGTCCGCTGCCGCGCCGTGCGCCACGCAGCCTGCGCAGGCCGCATCGAACAGCGCAAGCTGCTGCCCCATCATCGAGGCGATAATACCACTCAATACGTCACCCATGCCGCCGGAGGCCATGCCGGCATTGCCGACGTCGGCGAAGGCCATTTCGCCCTGCTCGCTGGCGATAATCGTGCCAGCGCCTTTTAACACCACTACCCCGCCGTAGCGCATCGTTAACTTCTGCGCGGCAAGAAGGCGATCGCTCTCGACTTCGCTGGTCTTAATACCCAGCAGTCGCGCCGCTTCGCCTGGGTGTGGCGTAATGATGCGATTCTGACGTTTCTGCGCATTTATTGCCAGCAGGTTAAGCGCATCCGCGTCCCAAAGCATCGGCTTTTCACTGGCTTCGACCGTTTTCAGCGCATTCTGTCCCCATTCGCGCTGGCCCAGTCCCGGGCCAATGGCGATAACATCCGCCCACTCCAGTCCGCTTTGCAGCGCCTCGTCGGTCAGTTCGTCCACCATGATTTCCGGGCGCGCCGTCAATATCGGCGCAATATTATCGCGATGCGTCAGTACGCGCACCAGCCCCGATCCGCTGCGCAGCGCCGCTTCCGCCGTCATGCGAATCGCGCCTGCGGTGCCGGTATCGCCGCCCACTACCAGCAGACGGCCATGATTGCCTTTATGCGACGTGGGCTTTCGCGGCTTTAGCCAGTGCGACAAAAAGCTGGCGTCGAAGCGCGCCATGGGGGCGTTTTCACCGGCAAGAAAAGCGCCTAATCCGAGATCGGCATAGCGCAGCTCGCCGATAAGATCGCGCGCTTTGCCGGTAATCTGGCCAGGCTTAAGCGCAATGACGCTTAGCGTCTGCGTGGCGTTAATCGCCTCGCCCGGCGCGCAGCCGGTCGCCGCCGACAGCCCCGACGGCATATCGATCGCCAGCACTGGCGCGGCGTGCGCGTTCGCCTGCTTGATCAGACTGAGGTAAGGTTCAGCAGGCGCGCGATTAATGCCGGTGCCCAGCAGCGCATCGATAATGAGATCAACCTCTTCCGGCCAGGCGGCGTCAGCGGCATGAATATCGCCTCCCGCTTCGAGCCAGGCTTCGCGCGCGCGCTGCGCCTCATCCGGCAGCGGCTTATCGCTTTCGCACGCCAGCAGCGTCACCGCACAACCCGCCGCCTGCGCCAGCCGCGCTACCACATAGCCATCGCCGCCGTTATTGCCGTGACCGCAGAGGATTAACCAGTTGCTCGCCTGCGGCCACTGCGCGCGCGCCAGCCCGAACGCCGCCTGCCCCGCGCGCTGCATCAGCTCGTACAGAGTAATGCCCAGCGCGTCGGCGCCATCGCGCTCCAGCTGGCGCAGAGCCTGCGCAGGCCAGACGGAATATGGTAAACTGCGACCGTTTGCTTTCGATTCCTGGTTACTCATGTCATACCCTCTCGATCTTCATCAGCTTGCTCAACAGATTAAACAGTGGGGCAAGGATCTCGGCTTTCAGCAGGTCGGCATCACCGACACCGATCTCAGCGCGGAAGAACCGCGTCTGCAGGCGTGGCTGGACAAACAGTATCACGGCGAAATGGAGTGGATGGCGCGCCACGGCATGATGCGTGCGCGTCCACATGAACTGCTGCCCGGCACGCTGCGCGTGATCAGCGTACGCATGAACTACCTTCCGGCGAAAGCCGCCTTTGCCAGCACGCTGAAAAACCCGCAACTCGGCTATGTCAGCCGCTACGCTCTGGGACGTGATTACCACAAAGTATTGCGCAATCGTCTGAAAAAGCTCGGAGAAATGATTCAGGAAAAGTGCGGCGAGCTCAATTTCCGCCCCTTTGTCGACTCTGCGCCAGTGCTGGAACGCCCTCTGGCGGCCAAAGCGGGCCTGGGCTGGACCGGCAAACATTCGCTGATCCTGAACCGCGAAGCAGGCTCATGGTTTTTTCTCGGCGAGCTGCTGATCGATCTGCCGCTGCCGATTGACGCGCCGCAGGAAGAGCAGTGCGGCCGCTGCGTCGCCTGTATGACGATTTGCCCGACCAACGCTATCGTCGAACCCTACGTGGTAGACGCGCGCCGCTGCATCTCCTATCTCACCATTGAGCTTGAAGGGGCGATTCCGGAAGCGCTGCGTCCGCTTATGGGTAACCGTATTTACGGCTGCGACGACTGTCAGCTGATCTGCCCGTGGAATCGCTACGGGCAACTCAGCGATGAAACGGACTTCTCGCCGCGCGCTGCGCTGCATGCGCCGGAGCTGATGACGCTATTCCAGTGGGATGAAAAAACCTTTTTACGCGTGACGGAAGGCTCGGCAATACGCCGTATCGGCCACCTGCGCTGGCTGCGCAATATCGCCGTGGCGCTGGGCAATGCGCCCTGGCGCGCGGAAATTGCAGAGGTATTGAAGAAGCGGCTGGGCGAAAACCCGCTGCTTGATGAACATATTGAGTGGGCGCTGGTTCAGCAGCAGGAGAAACGGCAGGCGCTGTCGATTGATGTGCAGCCCGCGCAGCAAAAACGGCTGGTACGCGCCATTGAGAAGGGTTTGCCGCGCGATGCATGATTAATCAATGCAAATCGTCAGCTACTTTTCCACAAGCTGTGCATAAAAATAAAAAGCTGTTGTCATTCAACTGACACAGAGCGCGTCAAGGCTGATTTTAACAAAATGAAATATCCTCATTACATGATAATTCAATGAGTTAAATAAAGAATGTGTATAAATGATAATGTGGATAGCGCAGCAGAGCGCAGGGCAACTTGTGGATAACTCTGTTTAAAATAGTTTTACAGATCGCTCAGAGCGGCGGAAAAACACGGCTGACGCGCTGTGGATAACCTGATAAGCGCAGCGTTACGCGGCGATCATCAACGGCTTAAGCTAAGCGTATGATTTTTAGCGATGTAAAATTTGGAGCGGGAAACGAGACTCGAACTCGCGACCCCGACCTTGGCAAGGTCGTGCTCTACCAACTGAGCTATTCCCG
>NZ_RYDU01000017.1:0-97391 GCF_003970755.1 Pantoea sp. YU22
GGAGAAGGATTCGAACCTTCGAAGTCTGTGACGGCAGATTTACAGTCTGCTCCCTTTGGCCGCTCGGGAATCCCACCACTGGCCTGAATCATTGTGCCTGAAAGCGGGGCGCATCATACCAAATGCGTTCAGGGTGTAAAGCGCCCAACAGAAAAATGTGAACCGTTTGCCCACTTTTTGCCCGTGGCGCTGAATTCACAGGCAATTCAGCGCCCGATGCGCTTAAAGAATAATCGTGCGGTTGCCGTAAACAAACACGCGCTGCCCCAGCACTTTATAAAGCGCGCGGCTTAATACGTTCTTTTCTACGTCGCGTCCGGCGCGCATCATCTCTTCAGCCGTGTAGCTGTGATCAACGTTAATCACGTCCTGCATGATGATTGGGCCTTCATCCAGATTATCGTTCACGTAGTGCGCCGTTGCGCCGATGATCTTTACGCCGCGCTCGTAAGCCTGATGATAAGGGCGCGCGCCGATAAACGCAGGCAGGAACGAGTGGTGAATATTGATGATCTGGTTCGGGTAGCGCTGCACAAACGCGGGCGTCAGCACACGCATATATTTTGCCAGCACCACATAATCAGGCTGGTAGCGATCAATCTCGTCCGCCATACGGTTGTCATGCTCTTCGCGCGACAAACCTTCATGGCTGACCAGAACGAAAGGAATATCGAAACGCTCAACCAGCGAACGCAGGGTGTCGTGATTGCCGATAACCGCAGCAATCTCCATATCCAGTCCGCCAAAGGCGCTCTTCATTAGCAGGTCGCCAAGGCAGTGCGCCTCTTTGGTAACCAGAATCACCACGCGACGGCGGCCTGCGCTGTTCAGCTCGCGGGTCGATCCGGTCGGCAGCGCGCTGTCTAAATCCGCCAGCAGCGTGTTGTCGTTGAAAATGCCTTCCAGTTCGGTACGCATAAAAAAGCGTCCGGTACGATGATCAACAAATTCATTGTTTTGCACGATATTCAGCTCGTGCTTGTAACAGATATTCGTAATTTTAGCGATTAGACCTTTCGCGTCAGGGCAAATGGTACGTAAAACTTTTCGTTGCATAGTTTGCGCTTGCATCTCGATCAGAGTCCTGTCAAAGCGATTGGGTAAAACCGTTGGGCCGTATGCTGTTCAGCCACAACATTTCTTGTATTTTTTATCGGAGCCACATGGACAGCGATCGTTGCGCCCTACCTGAGGCGCCGTTCCGTCGACATAGTACCAGCGATGATCCTCGCGAAGAAAGCGAGAACACTCGTGGATAGCGCGTATCTGCGAATTTTCGCGGTAACGCGCAAAAAAAGTGACGAAAGCTTCATTATCATGGCTTCCATGATTACAACAGGTTACATTCAGGCTCAGCCATTCGGTACCGGCGAAACTTTCGGATAATCGCTGCGCCATCTCAGGCTCACGCTGGCTCGGATGCCAGCTGGCGATCAGCCAGTCGCTGTTTTGCATGGCGTAAGCGGTGTAGCGCGAGCGCATTAACTGCTCAGCCGATTCAGGCAGCTGCTCGCCCGCCAGAAAGGGAGCGCAACATAGGCTATACTGCTTCCCGCTGCAGCAAGGACAGGGTTCGGACACAATAACTCCTGTGAGCGATAAAATAGGATGACGCCATATGGTAGCCGACCTGGCGCAGTGAAGCTATGCACAGTCGTCGGCGGCAGAGGGTAAATGAGAAAGGTTAAAATTGGACTGGCGTTAGGGTCAGGCGCAGCCAAAGGATGGGCGCATATTGGTGTCATCAATGCGCTGACGCGAGCGGGCGTCGAAATAGACGTGGTGGCGGGCTGCTCCGTCGGTGCGCTGGTCGGCGCGGCTTACGTGAACGATAAGCTGCCGCAAATGGAAAAATGGGTCAGCGCTTTTCGCTACTGGGACGTTATTCGTCTGATGGATCTCTCCTGGCAGCGCGGCGGGTTACTGCGCGGCGAACGCGTTTTTAATCATGTCCGACAGTTGATTACCCATAATGCGCTCGAGAGCTGCGGCAAGCCTTTCGGCGTGGTGGCGACAAATTTAAGCACCGGTCGGGAACTATGGCTGACCGAAGGCGATCTACATCAGGCTGTGCGCGCATCCTGTAGTATGCCAGGCTTATTACCGCCGGTCGGCTACAATGGTTACTGGCTGGTCGATGGGGCGGTTGTGAATCCCGTACCCGTTTCGCTTACGCGAGCGCTTGGCGCGGATATCGTTATTGCTGTTGATCTCCAGCATGACGCGCATCTGATGCAGCAGGATCTCCTGTCAGTGACGCCGCAAAACAGCGACGAAGCGGTTTCGGCCGCGGCCCTTAGCTGGGCCAAAAAAATACGTCAGCGGCTGGTAGGCTTGACTCACCGCCGCGCAACGCAAACGCCGGGTGCGATGGAGATTATGTCGACATCCATCCAGGTGCTGGAAAATCGCCTGAAGCGCAACCGTATGGCAGGCGATCCTCCCGATGTCCTGATTCAGCCGTTTTGTCCGCAGATTTCAACGCTGGACTTCCATCGCGCTAAAGAGGCTATCGAGGCAGGCAAGGCCGCCGTTGAGAAAAAAATGGATGAACTATTACCGCTGGTGCGAAACAGATAATCAGGTTGTTCATTCACAGGTGTTACTTCGGCTAATTCTGAAAGGCGCAACTGCGTTTTATGAACCACTATTGATTGATCTGGTACGCAGGGGGAAAGAATGGAGAAACCACTAATCGGCAAAAAGATACTCATTGTCGAAGATGAGGTCGTTTTCCGTTCTCTGGTAAACAACTTCTTGCTGGCGCTTGGCGCCAGTACGTTTGAAGCCGGCGACGGCATTGATGGAATTAGTCATCTGCAGCAGCACGCTGTGGATTTGGTGATCTGCGATCTGGAAATGCCGCGCATGAACGGCATTCAGTTTGTGGAGCATATTCGCACGCGCGGCAACAGCGTGCCGATTCTGATTATCTCCGCCACCGAAAACATGGCGGATATCGCCCATGTGCTGCGCCTCGGCGTGCAGGATGTGCTGCTTAAGCCGCTGAAAAATTTCGAGCGCTTCCGCGAAGCGGTCTATGAATGTCTCTATCCTTCCATGTTCACCTCTAAGGTGGAGGAGGATGAGCAACTATTCCAGGACTGGGATGCGCTGGTGCGCGACCCGGCCGCCGCGGCAAAACTGCTTAAGCAGCTGCAGCCGCCAGTACAGCAGACGGTCGCCAGCTGTCGCATCAATTACCGCCAGCTTACCATGGCTGAACAGCCGGGGCTGGTGCTGGATATTGCGGCGCTCTCAGATAAAGATCTCGCGTTCTACTGCCTTGACGTAACGCGCGCTGGCGATAACGGCGTGCTGGCCGCGCTGTTACTGCGCGCCTTATTCAACGGCCTGCTGCAGGAGCAGCTTTCGGGTCAGAAGCAGCGACTGCCAGAGCTAAACGGGCTTTTGCGGCAGGTCAATTTACTGTTGCGTCAGGCGAACCTGACCGGACAGTTTCCGCTGCTGGTGGGTTACTACCATCGTACCTATAAAAACCTCATTCTGGTTTCTGCTGGATTAAACGCGACGCTTCATGTTCACGCCCACCAAATTCAACTCAGTAATGGCGTTCCCCTTGGCACTATGGGAAGCACCCACCTTAATCAAATCAGTCAGCGAGCCGACAACTGGCAATGCCACGTCTGGGGCGCTGGCGGCAGGATCCGTCTGATGTTAGCGGCTGAAGAATAGGCGAAAAAATTTAATTTCGTCAGGGTCTGAAGACAGGTCCAGAGGTTAGCTTTACACTTGGGTAATAGTCTTAAATTCTGCGGATTGACTCCTTCCAGGATAAATCCGTTCGATGGTAACTGATATACTCATTTCCGAATTTCAACCGACATATCAAGTATTAACTTGAACGGCCTATAAGAGAGGTATCTTGATGTCTGCCTATAAGTCCAAAGTAAAAAAAGCGGTAATCCCTGTAGCAGGTTTGGGCACCCGTATGCTCCCTGCGACAAAAGCGATTCCGAAAGAGATGTTACCGCTGGTCGATAAGCCGTTAATTCAGTATGTCGTTAACGAGTGCATCGCAGCAGGAATTAACGAAATTGTGCTGGTTACGCACTCTTCTAAAAACTCCATTGAAAACCACTTCGATACTAGCTTTGAGCTGGAAGCGATGCTGGAAAAACGTGTTAAGCGTCAGCTGCTGGACGAAATCCAGTCAATCTGTCCGCCGCACGTTACCATCATGCAGGTGCGTCAGGGCATCGCGAAAGGCCTCGGCCATGCGGTAATGTGTGCACATCCGCTGATTGGCGATGAGCCGGTCGCAGTGATCCTGCCTGACGTAATCATCGACGAATATGAATCTAACCCGACCAAAGATAACCTGGCGGAAATGCTGAGCCGTTTCGACGAGTCAGGCCGTAGCCAGATCATGGTTGAGCCGGTAGCAGACGTCACCGCTTATGGCGTAGTTGACTGCCAGGGCGCTGAACTGCAGCCGGGCGACAGCGCGCCGATGGTGGGCGTGGTTGAGAAGCCGAAAGCTAACGAAGCGCCGTCTAACCTCGCGGTTGTAGGTCGTTACGTTCTTTCTGCGGACATCTGGCCTCTGCTGGCGAAAACGCCTCCGGGCGCAGGCGGCGAAGTTCAGCTGACCGACTCAATCGCCATGCTGATGGAGAAAGAGACGGTAGAAGCTTACCACCTGAAAGGCGTAAGCCATGACTGCGGTAACAAACTGGGTTATATGCAGGCATTCGTTGAGTACGGTGTTCGCCATCCGGTACTGGGCAAAGATTTTTCTCAGTGGCTCGATAGCGCAGTTGGCAATAAAAAGTAATTCATAAACACAGGATAACTCAATGAAAGTCACTGTATTTGGTATCGGCTATGTCGGTCTGGTTCAGGCTGCGGTGTTGGCCGAAGTCGGACATGACGTTCTCTGCATTGATGTCGACGCAAAAAAAGTCGAAAACCTGAAAAAAGGCATCATCCCCATTTTCGAACCCGGCCTTACGCCGCTGGTTATGTCGAACTATGAGGCCGGTCGCCTTAAGTTCAGCACAGATGCGGAAGAGGGCGTCAATCACGGTGTGATGCAGTTTATCGCCGTGGGCACGCCGCCGGATGAGGACGGTTCGGCTGACCTTAAATATGTGACCGCCGTTGCTCGTACCATTGCGCAGCATATGAAGGATCACAAGGTTGTGCTGGATAAATCCACCGTTCCAGTTGGAACAGCGGATAAAGTGCGTCGCGTGATGGAAGAAACCCTGCGCGATCGCGGCGTCAGCCTGACGTTTGACGTCGTATCTAACCCGGAGTTTCTCAAGGAAGGCGCAGCCGTTAACGACTGTATGCGTCCTGAGCGCATCGTGGTGGGTACGGATAATGATGAAGTTGAAGAGCTGTTGCGCGAACTCTATGAGCCGTTCAACCGCAATCACGATCGAATGATCGTGATGGATATCCGCAGCGCGGAGCTGACTAAATACGCGGCGAACTGCATGCTGGCGACCAAAATCAGCTTCATGAATGAGATTTCCAACCTTGCCGAGCGTCTGGGTGCGGACGTCGAGAAAGTGCGTCAGGGCATCGGTTCTGATTCACGTATCGGCTACCACTTTATCTACCCTGGCTGCGGCTACGGCGGTTCCTGCTTCCCGAAAGATGTGCAGGCGCTGATCCGTACCGCTGAGTCGATTGGCTACAAACCGCGCCTGCTGCAGGCGGTGGAAGATGTCAATGACAGCCAGAAAACCAAGCTGCCTACTTTTATCAAGCGCCACTTCGGCGACGATTTAAGCGGTAAAACCTTCGCCCTCTGGGGTCTGTCGTTTAAACCGAACACCGACGATATGCGTGAAGCCTCCAGCCGCGTGCTGATGGAATCGCTGTGGGAAGCAGGCGCAAGCGTTCAGGCGTTCGATCCGGAAGCGATGGATGAAGCGCAGCGTATCTATGGTCACCGCAGCGATCTGAAGCTGATGGGGACCAAAGAAGCGGCGCTGCAGGGTGCGGATGGCCTGGTGATCTGTACGGAGTGGCAGAATTTCCGTGCGCCGGACTTCGACGTTATTAAAAATTCCCTCAAACAACCCGTGATTTTTGATGGTCGCAACCTGTATGATCCAGAGCGTATCAGCAAACGCGGTTTCGTTTATTATGCAATCGGCCGCGGAGCATCTATTCAAATTGCGTAATTAACGAGGGAAGTATGAACATTCTGGTGACTGGCGCCGCAGGCTTTATTGGATTTCACGTTACTCAACGCCTGTTGGCCGCCGGTCACCAGATTGTCGGCATCGATAATCTGAATGACTATTATGATGTCGGTCTGAAACAATCACGTCTTGATTTAATTTCGCAGCACCCTGGCTTCACGTTTATTAAAATGGAGCTGGCGGATCGCGCAGCCATTGCCTCGCTATTCGAACAACACGCTTTTCAACGCGTCATTCATCTGGGCGCTCAGGCGGGGGTTCGTTATTCTATCGACAATCCCCACGCTTATGCTGACGCTAACCTGATTGGTCATTTAAATATTCTGGAAGGGTGTCGCCATCATAAAATTGAGCATCTGCTCTATGCATCCTCCAGTTCTGTTTATGGACTAAACCGCAAAATGCCGTTTTCTACGGACGACAGCGTAGACCATCCCGTATCGCTTTATGCGGCGACCAAAAAAGCCAATGAACTGATGTCGCATACTTATTCGCATCTTTATCAGCTGCCCACTACCGGTTTACGCTTTTTTACCGTATATGGACCCTGGGGTCGGCCGGATATGGCGCTGTTTAAATTTACGCGCGCGATGATTGCCGGTGAAGCGATTGATGTTTATAACCGCGGCGAGATGAAACGCGACTTCACCTATATTGACGATATTGCCGAAGCCATTGTGCGCCTGCAGGATGTTATTCCGCAGAAAGATGAAAGCTGGACGGTGGAAAATGGCTCGCCTGCTACCAGTTCCGCGCCTTACCGCGTATATAACATCGGAAACAGCCAGCCGACCACCCTGATAAAATATATCGAGGCGATTGAAAAGGCGCTGGGCGTGACGGCGAAAAAAAATCTGTTGCCTATGCAGCCGGGCGACGTGCTGGAGACCAGCGCGGATACCACAGCGTTATACAAGGCGATTGGCTTTAAACCGCAAACCAGCGTGGAAGAGGGCGTAGAACGCTTTGTTAGCTGGTATCGTGAGTTTTATAACGTCTGATAAAAAAGGAAGCCTGCGCTTCCTTTCCCTGATTAATCTGGGGGTCACATAACAAGTGTGACCCAAATGATAGAAGCACCGTCAGTTATTAAAGCAGAAAGCTGTCCAGCTGTTTACCTTCTTCTTCAATCGCTTTTTTGATTACGGCTGGCGTGCGTCCCTGACCGGTCCAGGTACGGGTTTCGCCATTTTCATCCACATACTGATATTTAGCCGGACGCGCAGCGCGTTTTGTTTTAGCTGGCGCTTTATTTTCAGAAATTGTGCTTAACAGCTCATTGGGATCGATTCCATCAGCCAGCAGCATTTCTCTGTATTGTTCAAGTTTACGCGTGCGTTCTTCACTTTCTGCTTTCGCATGCGTCTCTTCTTCGCGGCGTTCATTAACCACAACCTCGAGTTTTTCCAGCATTTCTTCCAGCGTTTCCAGTGAACACTCTCGAGCCTGCGCGCGTAATGTACGGATATTATTAAGGATTTTTAGTGCTTCGCTCATTGTCCTGATCTCTGAATATATTAATGAAGAGGTGTTCTGCCAGCTAATAATAGTGGTGGCAAAAAATTACTGCAATAGTAAATAAGTGGAACAGGAAAGAATGATAATTAAATTTACCATTGAGGTTTAATCAAAGGAAACGATAAGCCGGTTGATATTCGCCCATTAGCACGATATGAAAATCTGATACGTTAAAGCGAGCAGGGCGTTCAGTCAGAAGCGAGGCGAAGCCCGCGTCTCAGCGTAAGACAGCTTCTTCGGCAATTAAGTCCTGGCTTAATGATTAAAAAATTCTGCAGAGACGAAGCGGTTTTTTATCCCGCGCTGGCGAAGTTGTAAACAGCTTGTGTAAAATAATCGCCGCCATAATTTGTGTTTAACTGTGATAGAATTCCGCCCATTCGGTTTGCAATGCTTTGAGAAATCACGCTAATGGCTCAGCTCTATTTTTATTATTCCGCAATGAATGCAGGGAAATCTACCGCCTTATTACAGTCATCTTACAATTATCAGGAACGCGGCATGCGGACGCTGGTCTATACCGCTGAAATTGACGATCGTTTCGGCGCGGGCAAGGTCAGTTCCCGTATTGGTCTTTCATCGCCTGCGGCACTGTTTAATGCGCAAACGCGGCTGGATGAGGAGATTGCGGCCGAACATGCGCGTCAGCCGGTGCACTGTGTGCTGGTGGATGAGTGTCAGTTTTTAACGCGTGATCAGGTCAAGGCGCTCTCCGACGTTGTCGATAATATGGATATCCCGGTGCTCTGCTACGGGCTGCGCACCGATTTCCGCGGCGAGCTCTTTGGCGGAAGCCAGTATCTGCTTGCCTGGGCCGATAAGTTGGTGGAGTTAAAAACCGTCTGCCACTGCGGAAGAAAAGCGGGCATGGTATTGCGACTCGACGCCGAAGGCCGTCCCTTCAGCGAAGGGGAACAGGTGGTGATCGGTGGCAATGAGCGTTATATCTCGGTATGCCGTAAGCACTACAAGCAGGCGATAGAACAGGGCTCGCTGGCGGCGATCTATGGCCAGCATAAGCCCGCTTAATGTGGTCGTTTACAGCAATAAAAAAACCCGCCGAAGCGGGTTTTTTTCAGGCTGGTAATCAGGCTTTCTTCGCTTTCTTCTCTGCTTTCTCCAGTTTCACCGGCTGTGCGGCCTGAGCCTGCGCCACGTCGGAGAAAGGCTCGGCATATTCGCGACCGTAGAAGGTGTCCAGCATAATCTGTTTCAGTTCGGCAATCAGCGGATAGCGCGGGTTAGCGCCGGTGCACTGGTCGTCGAAGGCGTCTTCAGCCAGTTTGTCGACTTTAGCCAGGAAGTCCGCTTCCTGTACGCCCGCTTCGCGGATAGAAGTGGGGATGCCCAGCTGAGTTTTCATTTCATCCAGCCATGCCAGCAGCTTCTCGATTTTCTGCGCGGTACGGTCGCCAGGCGCCGACAGGCCTAAATGGTCCGCGATTTCCGCGTAGCGACGGCGCGCCTGCGGACGGTCATACTGGCTGAACGCCGTCTGCTTGGTCGGGTTGTCGTTGGCGTTATAGCGGATAACGTTGCAAATCAGCAGCGCATTCGCCAGGCCATGCGGAATATGGAACTCAGAACCCAGCTTATGCGCCATTGAGTGACACACGCCGAGGAAGGCGTTGGCAAAGGCGATACCGGCGATGGTCGCAGCATTGTGCACGCGTTCACGCGCTACCGGGTTTTTCGCGCCTTCCCGATAGCTGGCCGGCAGGTTTTCTTTCAGCAGCTTCAGCGCCTGTAGTGCCTGACCGTCGGAGTATTCATTAGCCAGCACTGAAACATAGGCTTCCAGGGCGTGAGTAACCGCATCCAGACCACCGAAGGCGCAGAGTGAGCGAGGCATTTCCATCACCAGGTTGGCATCGACAATCGCCATATCCGGCGTCAGAGCGTAGTCCGCCAGCGGATATTTCTGACCGGTTGCGTCATCTGTTACTACCGCAAACGGTGTTACTTCCGAGCCGGTGCCTGACGTGGTGGTGATGGCGATCATGCGCGCCTTCACGCCCATTTTTGGGAACTTATAGATACGTTTCCGGATATCCATAAAGCGCAGCGCCAGCTCTTCAAAATGGGTTTCAGGATGTTCATACATCACCCACATGATTTTCGCAGCATCCATCGGGGAGCCGCCGCCCAGCGCGATAATTACGTCTGGTTTAAAGCTGTTCATCTGTTCAGTGCCTTTACGCACGATGCTCAGCGTCGGATCGGCTTCTACTTCAAAGAACACTTCGGTTTCAATGCCGTGCGATTTCAGCACGCGCGTAACCTGATCGGCATAACCGTTGTTGAACAGGAAGCGGTCAGTGACGATAAAGGCGCGTTTCGCACCGTCGGCGGCCACCTCTTCCAGCGCAATCGGCAGCGAGCCGCGGCGGAAGTAGATGGACTTCGGAAGTTTATGCCACAACATGTTTTCAGCTCGCTTAGCCACGGTTTTCTTGTTGATAAGGTGTTTCGGTCCCACGTTTTCAGAAATGGAGTTACCGCCCCAGGAGCCGCAGCCCAGCGTCAGCGAAGGCGCCAGCTTGAAGTTATAAAGGTCGCCGATACCGCCCTGAGAGGCTGGCGTATTAATCAGGATACGCGCGGTTTTCATGCGGTCGCCGAAGTAGTTCACGCGCGCTTTCTGGTTGTCCTGATCGGTATAGAGACAGGAGGTGTGGCCGATGCCGCCCATCGCTACCAGTTTCTCCGCTTTCGCAACGGCATCTTCGAAATCTCTGGCGCGGTACATTGCCAGCGTCGGTGACAGTTTTTCATGGGCGAAAGGCTCAGATTCATCGACCAGCTTCACTTCGCCAATCAGAATTTTGGTGCTGCCCGGCACGCTGATGCCTGCCAGCTCGGCAATTTTAAAGGCGGGCTGACCGACGATCGCCGCGTTAAGCGCGCCGTTTTTCAAAATGACGTTTTGTACGGCTTTCAGCTCTTCGCCCTGCAGCAGATAGCCGCCATGGCTGGCGAAACGCTCGCGCACCGCGTCATAAACGGAATCAACCACGATAACAGACTGTTCAGATGCGCAAATGACGCCGTTATCGAAGGTTTTCGACATCAGGATAGACGCGACGGCGCGCTTGATATCGGCCGTTTCGTCAATCACCACCGGCGTGTTGCCCGCGCCGACGCCGATCGCCGGTTTACCAGAGCTGTAAGCGGCTTTCACCATGCCGGGGCCGCCTGTCGCCAGGATCAGATTGATATCAGGGTGATGCATCAGCTGATTAGAGAGCTCGACGGACGGGGTGTCGATCCAGCCGATAATATCTTTAGGTGCGCCTGCGGCAATCGCGGCCTGCAATACAATATCAGCTGCTTTATTGGTAGCGTCTTTCGCACGCGGATGTGGCGAGAAGATAATGCCGTTACGCGTTTTCAGGCTAATCAGCGCTTTGAAAATCGCCGTTGAGGTTGGGTTGGTGGTTGGAACAATACCGCAAATCAGGCCGATCGGCTCTGCGATAGTGATGGTGCCGAAGGTATCGTCGGTATCCAGCACACCGCAGGTCTTTTCGTCTTTATAAGCGTTATAGATATATTCTGAGGCAAAGTGGTTTTTAATAACTTTATCTTCGACGATACCCATACCCGATTCAGCGACCGCCATTTTAGCGAGAGGGATGCGGGCGTCAGCGGCGGCAAGGGCGGCAGCGCGGAAGATTGCGTCAACCTGTTCTTGAGTGAAACTGGCGTATTCACGCTGTGCTTGTTTTACGCGTTCTACCAGTGCGTTAAGTTCAGCGACATTAGTAACGGCCATGGTGCTCTCCTGAAGGAAGTTAAACTCTGTTAGTAAACCTGCCTGGAGTCCTGATTATAGCCATACTGCGCTAATATTTTGGTCTAAGCCAAAAAGACAGAATTTTTGTCGGCTTACTGAAAGAGTTTTTGCCCTGGTAAAGAACCTTACTGTTTAGTTTCGATGTGAAAAGATTACCTGGAATGGGGTAGGTCAATATTGATGTAAATCAATTTAAGCCCAAGCTGACTCCTTTCAGCAGCCATTTTTGCTAAAGTTTGCGCATCAACGCGCGTCGCCCCTCTTTATTCTTCTTTCGCATGACTTGCCGGCGTAACAGACTCGCTGTTCTGCCGTAATGCAGCAGAATTTTCTGTTGCCCCGACTGGTTAACGGCCTGGTTTTTGCGTAAATTAAGGGCGATTTCTTTTCCCTCATCGGAGCGAACCGTGAACCCTGCTTTGCTTGATCTTTCGGGCTATATCAAATTCTTTGTTGGCCTGTTCGCGCTGGTGAATCCAGTCGGCATTATTCCGGTTTTTATCAGCATGACCAGCTATCAGGCGGCGGTTGAGCGTAATAAAACCAATATGACCGCTAATCTTGCGGTCGCCATTATTCTCTGGACCTCGCTGTTTCTCGGCGACGCTATCCTGCATATCTTTGGCATTTCTATCGATTCTTTCCGCATCGCGGGCGGCATTCTGGTGGTGACCATTGCGATGTCGATGATCAGCGGCAAGCTGGGCGAAGATAAACAGAACAAACAGGAAAAATCAGAAACCGCCATCCGCGAAAGCATCGGCGTGGTGCCGCTCGCGCTGCCGCTTATGGCAGGGCCTGGTGCCATTAGCTCGACTATTGTCTGGAGCACCCGCTATCACAGCTGGCAAAACCTGCTGGGCTTTAGCGTCGCGATTGCTCTGTTCGCTTTTTGTTGTTGGCTGCTGTTTCGCGCCGCGCCGCTCATGGTGCGCGTGCTTGGCCAGACCGGCATCAACGTTATCACACGTATTATGGGTTTGCTGCTGATGGCGCTGGGAATTGAGTTTGTCGTCACAGGCATCAAAGCGCTGTTTCCCGGCCTGGTAAATTAATCGCTGCTTAATTTCCTTCGCAAATCTCCTTATGTCTCTTAATGGTGCAATTGCTTCTTTTATTGCACCATAACCATGCAATTATTCCTGCGGCTTAATCGGCTGCAAAAATTATTAAGTAAATTACTAGTCTGCCTGTCGCACCAGGCACGATCTCATCTCGCTGTGACTATTTTCACATCATAAAATGTCAGCTTCTGCAGAAATGCCACAATAAACTGGCACGAAAGCTGCAATTACTTGCGTTTTGTTTTTACAAAGATGAAAAACGCAGAAGGGTCGCGCATTTTAAAGAGTGAAAGAAGGGTAAAGCGCCTGTAAAGCTGGTAAAGCTGATAAATGCCTGTAGAAACAGAGTGATAAGCCTTATTTCCCCGTAAAAATTAACGCTATGCTCCCGCATGCAGATGTGATAAAAGAGAATCAGGTAACATTTTTGTTATTTTTACTTTGTCGGCAGGTCGGCCGGTCTGCTAATTTTCGGCGCAATAGTTTTTCATTTGGTCTCAAAGTGAGAACGCTTCTTGCTTATGAGCTAAAGGGCTTAAAAAAAAAGAAGGGTTACTTTTTTGATGAAATGGAAGATTACGCCGCTGTCAGTCAGCTTAATGATAATGTTCGGCGCCGCGCACGCCGCAACCATACCCTCAGGCACTGAAATCGCCGCCACGCAAAATATCGTTATTAACAATGGCACAGAGGTCTCGTCGCTTGATCCGCAAAAGATCGAAGGCGTGCCTGAGTCGCGCATCATAGCCAATCTGCTGGAAGGGCTGGTGACGACCGACAACAACGGCACTATCGTGCCGGGCGTGGCGCAATCATGGCAAAACGAGGGCGGGAAGGTCTGGACCTTTACCCTGCGCGACGACGCAAAATGGAGCAACGGCGCGCCCGTTACCGCGCAGGATTTCGTTTACAGCTGGCGACGTCTCGCCGATCCCAAAACCGCATCACCCTATGCCAGCTATCTCCAGGCGGCGCACCTCACCAGTGTCGATGAAATCGTTGCCGGGAAAGCCCCGCCCGATCGTCTTGGCGTTAAGGCGCTGGACGACCATCATTTGCAGGTCACGCTGAGCGAACCCGTCCCCTATTTTGTCTCCATGCTGGCAAATGCCGCGCTGTCGCCAGTTAATGCGGCGACGGTAGAGAAGTGGGGCGACGCCTGGACCCGTCCAGAGCACTACGTCAGTAACGGCGCCTATCTGCTGAGCGAATGGGTGATCAACGAGAAGCTGGTGCTGAAGCGCAATCCGGGCTACTGGGATAACGCCCATACGGTGATTGAGCAGGGTACCTTCCTGCCGATCGAGTCGGATCATAACGACGTTAACCGCTATCGCAGCGGCAATACCGACATGACCAACAGCGTGGTGCCGCCTGAGCTTTTCCATAAGCTTCAGAACGAGCTGGGCGATCAGGTGAAAGTCAGTCCGCTGCTCTGCACCTTTTATTATGAGATTAATAACAAAAAGCCGCCGTTTACTGATGCGCGCGTACGCACCGCCATCAAGCTGACGCTGGATCGGGATATCATTACGCAGAAGATCATGGGGCAGGGGCAGATCCCCGCTTACAGTCTGACGCCGCCCTCGACGGCGGGCATAACGTTGACGCCGCCCGCGTGGTTTACCTGGAGCCAGGCGGAGCGCAACGCGGCGGCCAAAAAGCTGCTGGCCGAGGCGGGCTACAATGCGCAACATCCGCTGCGCTTTACGCTGCTTTATAACACCTCGGATCAAAACAAAAAGCAGGCAATTGCGGCCGCGTCTATGTGGCAAAAGAACCTCGGTGCGCAGGTCAGCCTGCAAAATCAGGAATGGAAAACCCTGCTGGAGACGCGGCATCAGGCACAGTATGACGTGGTGCGCGCCACCTGGTGCGCCGATTACAACGAGCCGTCGACCTTTCTCAATATGCTGATCGGCAACGCTTCTATCAATACCGCCTTTTACCACAGCGAAAAATACGATCGTCTGCTGGCGCAAACTTTATCCGCCAGCAGCGAGGAGGCGCGCGCCGCTCTCTATCAGCAGGCTGAAGCGCAACTCGACAGCGACTCGGCGATTGTGCCAGTTTATTACCGCGTCAGCGTGCGGCTGGTGAAACCCTGGACAGGCGGTTTCACCGGTAAAGACCCGCTCGATATGACCGGTTTGAAATATTACTACATTAAAAAGCACTGAGGCTTACCCGGCAACATAAGCCGGGAAGCGCGCGCAGTGCCGAAGCCTTTCGGGGCACATGACTATCCTCAGCCAAAATGAGGAACCCGCTAACGGGGGACGCCGATACGGCTTGCCGTCTCGGTGAAGATAAAAAACTGGAGTGTAATAATGAACAACATCACGAAAAAAAGCCTGATTGCCGCTGGCGTGCTGGCGGCGATCGGTGCACTGGCAGGGAATGCAGTGGCGGCAAACGTTCCGGCGGGCGTCGAACTGGCGGCGAAACAAGAGCTGGTGCGCGGCAACGGCGATGAAGTGCAGTCGCTGGATCCGCACAAGATTGAAGGCGTGCCGGAAGATAACGTTGCGCGCGATCTCTATGAAGGGCTGCTGGTCAGCGACAGCGACGGCCACCCGGTGCCGGGCGTAGCAGAAAAGTGGGAAAACAAAGATTTTAAAGTCTGGACATTCCATCTGCGCAACAATGCCAAATGGTCAAACGGCGAGCCGGTGACCGCACAGGACTTCGTTTACAGCTGGCAGCGTCTGGCCGATCCGAAAACCGCCTCGCCGTACGCCAGCTATCTGCAGTATGGCCATATTGAGAACGTCGATGACATTATCGCCGGTAAAAAGCCGACCTCTGAGCTGGGCGTCAAAGCGCTGGACGATCATACGCTGCAGGTGACGCTGAGCGAGCCGGTGCCCTATTTTTACAAACTGCTGATTAACGCTGTGATGTCACCGGTTTATAAGCCGGCGATTGAAAAATTCGGCGACCAGTGGACGCAGGCGCAGAACTGGGTCGGCAACGGCGCGTTCAAGCTGGAAGCGCACGTGATTAACGAACGCATTACCCTGGTGCGCAACACGCAATACTGGGACAACGCCCATACCGTACTGAACAAGGTAACCTTCCTGCCGATCAACTCCGAAGTCAGCGACGTTAACCGCTATTTCTCGGAAAACGGCAGCGACATGACCTACAACAACATGCCGATTGAGCTGTTCAAAAAACTGCAGCGCGAAAACGGCAAAGAGCTGCATGTCGATCCCTATCTCTGCACCTATTACTATGAAATCAACAACCAGAAAGCGCCATTTACCGATCCGCGCGTGCGCGCCGCACTCAAGCTGGGTCTGGACCGCGATATTATCGTGAACAAAGTGCTGGCGCAGGGCCAGCTGCCGGCTTACAGCTATACGCCGCCAGCGACAGACGGTATGGATATTCTCCCGCCGGACTGGTTCAAGTGGTCGCAGGATAAACGTAACGAAGAGGCGAAAAAACTGCTGGCGGAAGCGGGCTATACCGCCGATAAGCCGCTGACGTTCAATCTGCTCTATAACACCTCCGATCTGCATAAAAAGCTGGCGATCGCCGCTTCTTCAATCTGGAAGAAAAATATCGGCGTCAATATCAAGCTGGAAAACCAGGAGTGGAAAACCTTCCTGGATACGCGTCATCAGGGCAATTTTGACGTGGCGCGCGCGGCCTGGTGCGCGGACTATAACGAACCGACGTCGTTCCTGAATACCATGCTCTCCGACAGCAGCAACAACACGTCGCATTACAAGAGCGCCGAGTTTGATAAAGTGATCCACGATGCGATCAAGGCGGCAGACGACAAAGCGCGCGCGGCGGATTATGCCAAAGCAGAGCAGATTATGGATAAGGACAGCACCATCGTGCCGGTTTACTACTACGTGAACGCACGCCTGGTGAAACCTTACGTCGGCGGCTATACCGGGAAAGATCCGCTGGATAAAACTCTCGACAAGAATTTCTATATTATCAAACACTAATAGCAAACAGGCTATCGGCAAGGGCGGCGCATGGCGCGTCGCCCTTATGTACTTTGTACGCTTTATGAAGCAATAAGCCTGGTAGGTACGGCAATGTTAAAATTTATCCTGCGTCGACTGCTCGAAGCGATTCCCACGCTCTTCGTGCTGATCACTATCTCGTTCTTTATGATGCGCCTCGCGCCAGGCAGTCCTTTTACCGGCGAACGCACGCTGGCGCCTGAAGTGATGGCGAATATCGAAGCGAAGTACCATCTGAACGATCCCATCGGCAAGCAGTATCTCGATTATCTGATCCAGCTGGCGCACGGCGATTTCGGCCCTTCGTTCAAATACAAAGATTATACGGTTAACTATCTGGTCTCTCACGCCTTCCCGGTTTCCGCCAAACTTGGCCTGGCGGCCTTTGTGCTGGCGGTGATACTTGGCGTGACGGCGGGCGTCATTGCGGCGCTGAAGCAGAACAGCCTGTGGGATTATGCGGTGATGGGGGTCGCCATGACCGGCGTGGTGATACCCAGCTTCGTGGTGGCGCCGCTGCTGGTGCTGCTTTTCGCCATTACCCTGAAATGGCTGCCCGGCGGTGGCTGGAACGGCGGACAGCTGCGCTATATGCTGCTGCCGATGGTGGCGCTGTCGCTGGCCTATATCGCCAGTATCGCGCGTATTACCCGCGGCTCGATGATTGAAGTGATGCACTCCAACTTCATCCGCACCGCGCGCGCCAAAGGCCTGCCGCTGCGACGCATCGTGATGCGCCATGCGCTTAAGCCTGCGCTGCTGCCGGTGCTCTCTTATCTCGGTCCGGCGTTTGTCGGCATTATCACCGGTTCAATGGTGATTGAGTCAATTTACGGCCTGCCGGGCATCGGACAGCTGTTTGTGAACGGCGCGCTGAACCGTGATTACTCGCTGGTCATGAGCCTGACTATCCTGGTCGGGGTGCTTACCATTATTTTCAATGCGATCGTGGACGTGCTCTACGCCGTGATCGATCCGAAAATCCGTTACTAAAGCTGGAGCTCGCGATGATGTTGAGTAAGAAGAACAGCGAAGCTCTTGATGCCTTCAGCGAAAAGCTGGAGGTAGAAGGGCGCAGCCTGTGGCAGGATGCGCGTCGCCGTTTTATCCATAACCGTGCGGCGCTGATCAGTCTGCTGGTGCTGATGCTGATTACGTTATTTGTAATTTTCGCCCCGATGTTTTCTCAGTTCGCCTATGACGATACCGACTGGGGAATGATGTCAGCCATGCCGGATACCACTTCCGGTCACTGGTTCGGCACGGACTCGTCCGGGCGCGATCTGCTGGTGCGCGTCGCCATCGGCGGACGTATCTCGCTGATGGTCGGTATCGCCTCGGCGCTGATCGCGGTGATCGTCGGCACGCTCTACGGCTCGCTCGCTGGCTATCTCGGCGGCAAAATCGACTCGGTGATGATGCGTATTCTGGAGATCCTGAACTCTTTTCCGTTTATGTTCTTCGTTATCCTGCTGGTGACCTTTTTCGGTCGCAATATCCTGCTGATTTTTGCCGCTATCGGCATGGTTTCGTGGCTCGATATGGCGCGTATCGTGCGCGGCCAGACGCTGGGCCTGAAGCGTAAAGAGTTTATCGAAGCGGCACACGTCGGTGGTGTCTCGACCCCCAGCATCGTGCTGCGCCATATCGTGCCGAACGTGCTGGGTGTGGTGGTGGTGTACGCCTCGCTGCTGGTGCCGAGCATGATCCTGTTTGAGTCCTTCCTCAGCTTCCTCGGCCTCGGCACCCAGGAGCCGCTGAGCAGCTGGGGTGCGCTGCTCAGCGATGGCGCTAACTCAATGGAAGTCGCGCCGTGGCTGCTGCTGTTCCCGGCTGGTTTTCTGGTGGTGACGCTGTTCTGTTTCAACTTTATCGGCGATGGCCTGCGTGACGCCCTCGACCCGAAAGATCGCTAAGGAGTTTCCCGATGACTATTCATGAATTTCAGCCAGCGATGGCTGCCCGCGCGGGAAGCGACCTGTTACTGGAAGTGAAGGATTTACGCGTGACTTTCCAGACCCATGATGGCGACGTCACGGCGGTCAACGACCTGAACTTTTCGCTGCGCGCCGGCGAAACCCTGGGCATCGTCGGCGAGTCGGGCTCCGGCAAGTCGCAGACGGCGTTCGCCCTGATGGGACTGCTGGCGAAAAACGGCCGCATCGGCGGCACCGCGCTGTTTAATGGCAAAGAGATCCTCAACCTGCCGGAAAAAGCGCTGAATAAATTGCGCGCCGAGCAGATTGCGATGATCTTTCAGGATCCGATGACCTCGCTTAATCCTTATATGCGCGTCGGCGATCAGCTGATGGAAGTGCTGAAGCTGCATAAAGGGATGAGTGGGGCGCAGGCCTTTGAAGAGTCGGTGCGCATGCTGGACGCGGTGAAAATGCCGGAAGCGCGCAAGCGCATGAAAATGTTCCCGCATGAGTTTTCCGGTGGGATGCGCCAGCGCGTAATGATCGCCATGGCGCTGCTCTGTCGGCCTAAGCTACTGATTGCCGATGAGCCGACTACGGCGCTCGACGTAACGGTTCAGGCGCAGATCATGACGCTGCTCAACGAGCTGAAGCGCGAGTTCAATACCGCGATTATTATGATTACCCACGACCTGGGCGTGGTCGCAGGCATCTGCGACAAGGTGCTGGTAATGTACGCCGGGCGCACCATGGAATATGGCCGCGCGCGCGACGTCTTTTACCAGCCGGCGCATCCCTATTCAATCGGCCTGTTGAGCGCGGTGCCGCGCCTGGACGCCGAAGGCGAAAGCCTGACCACCATTCCTGGCAACCCGCCAAACCTGCTGCGTCTGCCCCAGGGCTGCCCGTTCCAGCCGCGCTGTCCGCATGCGATGGATATCTGCACCCAGTCGCCGCCGCTGCTGCCGTTTGGTGAAGGGCGCCTGCGCGCCTGCTTTAAGCCGGTGGAGGAGTTAGTATGAGTACCGTCGCTGAGAAAAAAGTTCTGCTGGAAATCGCCGATCTCAAGGTGCATTTCGACATTAAAGATGGTCGTCAGTGGTTCTGGCAGCCGCCAAAATCCCTGAAGGCGGTGGATGGCGTCAGCCTGCGCCTTTATGAGGGCGAAACCCTGGGCGTGGTCGGCGAGTCCGGCTGCGGCAAATCGACGCTGGCGCGCGCGATTATCGGTCTGGTAAAGGCCACCGAGGGCCGCGTCGCCTGGCTGGGGCGCGATCTGCTCGGCCAGAGCGAAGAGGAGTGGCGTAAGGCACGCAGCGATATCCAGATGATCTTCCAGGATCCACTGGCGTCGCTTAACCCGCGTATGACCATCGGCGATATCATTGCCGAGCCGCTGCGTACCTATCATCCAAAGATGCCGCGTCAGGAAGTGAAAGACCGCGTCAAAAATATGATGATGAAAGTGGGTTTGTTGCCGAACCTGATTAACCGCTATCCGCATGAGTTTTCGGGCGGCCAGTGCCAGCGTATCGGCATCGCGCGCGCGCTGATCCTGGAGCCGAAGCTGATTATTTGCGACGAGCCGGTGTCAGCGCTCGACGTCTCGATTCAGGCGCAGGTGGTCAATCTGCTGCAGCAGCTGCAGCGCGAGATGGGGCTGTCGCTAATCTTTATCGCGCACGATCTGGCGGTAGTGAAGCATATCTCCGACCGCGTGCTGGTGATGTATCTTGGACATGCGGTAGAGCTGGGCACCTACGATGCGGTCTATAACAATCCGCAGCACCCTTATACGCGCGCGCTGATGTCGGCGGTGCCGATTCCCGATCCCGATCTGGAGAAGAACAAGCAGATTCAGCTGCTGGAAGGGGAGCTGCCGTCGCCGATCAATCCGCCGTCAGGCTGCGTGTTCCGTACCCGCTGCCCGATTGCCGGTCCGGAGTGCGCTAAAACGCGGCCGCTGCTCGAGGGGAGTTTCCGCCATGCGGTCTCCTGCCTGAAGGTGGATCCGCTGTAAACAAAACGCCGGGCAGGAGCCCGGCGTTTTATTGACTAATGTGTAACAGGGCCGTTCGCAAAAAGGCTTCGCTGCCGGAGCTGTCTGCGGCTTTCGGTCCCTGTTATTTGCTGTAGCAGTTTGTCGGGTCGCTTACTCGCGCCAGAGAATATGGCACAGCTTGTGATCTTTTTCGCGGCACAGCAGCACGCGCGCGAAAACATCGGTAATCGGCTCGCCGTCCGCCTCACCCAGCCCAATCACCACTTCAGAGAAGAAGTCCGGGTTGAGATCAAAATCGACATGCTCCTTCCAGTCTTCCGAAGGATCGAACAGCTCTGCGCCGCCGCGTTCTTCAAACTGCAGGTTGAAAAGAATAATATCCGCCGGATCGAGGTTGTCGCCTGCCAGTTCAAGAAAAATGTCGTAAGCCTGTTCCAGCGTTTCGTCTTCGGTAAGGCGATTATTTAAATCCATCATCGGTTCTGTCTGCCTGTGGCCGCGTTGCAATTTCCGCTCGTTTTACAGTAAAGGGCTAAAGAAGTAAAACAGTCGTTCAACAATGCGTTGCCACCAGGCACGTTTTGACCAGCGCTTTGCGTCCAGCAGGCGCGCTCGCGCGATATAATCATCCTGCACGCAGGCTAAATCACTGCCGAAGCCCGCATCATCCACAACCAGCGTGATTTCAAAATTGAGCCACAGGCTGCGCATATCCAGATTCACCGTCCCGACCAGGCTAAGCTGTCCATCCACTAGCACGCTCTTGGTGTGCAGCAAACCATCCTCAAACTGATAGATCCGGACGCCTGCCTCCAGCAGCTCGCTAAAAAAGGCGCGGCTCGCCCAGCCGACCAGCAGAGAATCATTATGGCGTGGCACGATAATACTCACTTCGACGCCGCGCAGCGCCGCGGTGCAGATGGCGTGCAGCAGGTCGTCGCTCGGCACGAAATAGGGCGTGGTCATAATCAGCTGCTCGCGTGCCGAATAGACGGCAGTCAGCAGCGCCTGGTGGATCATATCCTCCGGGAAGCCGGGCCCGGAGGCGATGACCTGCACGGTATGACCGCTTTCGCGCTCGAACGGCATGATATTACCGTCGGGCGGCGGCGGCAGAATACGTTTGCCGGTTTCGATCTCCCAGTCGCAGCTGTAGACGATGCCCATGGTGGTTGCGACCGGGCCTTCCATCCGCGCCATCAGATCGACCCACTGGCCGACGCCCGCGTCCTGCTTGAAAAAGCGCGGATCGACCAGATTCATGCTGCCGGTATAGGCGATGTAGTTATCAATCAGCACCACCTTGCGATGCTGACGCAGGTCCATTCGGCGCAGGAATACGCGCAGCAGGCTGACCTGCAGCGCTTCCACCACGTCGATGCCAGCATTGCGCATCATGCCCACCCAGGGGCTGCGGAAAAAGGTCACGCTACCTGCGGAGTCGAGCATCAGACGGCAGTGCACGCCGCGCCGCGAGGCCGCCATCAGGGACTCGGCCACCTCGTCCGCCAGCCCGCCGGGATGCCAGATATAAAAAACCATCTCAATATTGTGGCGCGCCAGCTGAATATCACGGATGAGCGCATGCATGACGTCATCCGAACTGGTGAGCAGCTGTAGCTGATTGCCTTTGACACCGGCGATCCCCTGGCGATTCTGGCAGAGCTGAAACAGTGAGCGTGCAACGTCGCTGTGCTCGGTGGCGAAAATATGGCTGCGCTGTCTAAGGTCGCTTAGCCACTTTGCCGTGGCGGGCCACATGGTGCGCGCCCGCTCCGCGCGGCGCTTGCCCAGATGCAATTCGCCAAAAGAGAGGTATGCAATGATGCCCACCAGAGGAATGATATAGATAATCAACAGCCAGGCCATGGCGGAAGTGACCGTACGGCGCTTCATCAAAATACGTAGCGTGACGCCGGCAATCAGCAACCAGTAGCCAAACAGCAGCAACCAGCTGATTAAAGTGTAAAAAGTGGTCATTAAGTGGACATCCCGTTCGCGCTTGGTCAGAGAAGTTTACGTGCTGACAGAGGACAACGAAACCCCCAATCGCCGCAGGAGTTCGATAAGAGATCCGAGTTGGCATTGGCGCGAAGATGTTTATAATGCGGCCGCGTGATGTCGAAGCAGGAGAGCAGGTGATGAGAAAGAGCAGAAATGAAGTGGCACGCTGGAGAATGTTGCGCCAGGTGCATCGCCGACGCGCCCGCTGGCTGGAAGGCCAGTCGCGTCGCTACAGTCGTATCCACGCGATTCGCCAGCAGCTGGCGCAGCAGCAGCGCCGTTCGATTCTGTTCATCACGCAGAATATCTGACCAGAGCCGCCGCAAGGGCGGCTTTTTTTATGTTGATTTGATACGCGCGGCGGATCGTGAAGTAAAGAGTCGGTATCCTGGCTTTTCAATATAGCGCTGCGAAAGCCATGCGACGAGAAGAGAGAGCGCCAGCGCGACCAGAAACTGCATAACGCCATGTACAGGCACTCTTCTGTCTACCATTCTCATAATAACGTTGTGGATCAGGTAGAGCGAATAAGAAATATCGCCAAGCCAAATCAAAAAGCGTGGCGTCAGCCGGGCCAGCAAATCGTCATTAATCGCTACCGACATCAGCAGCAGACACACTACCCCGCCAGAATAGGTAATGCCGTGCGCGACATGCGTGCGGTCCAGGATATGAAAGATAGTCCAGGCCACGCTTACGATAAGCATTAGTCGCCGAGTGAGCGTCGGTAAGCGCAGCAGCGCAGGCCATGCCAGTCCTACAGCCACACCGGCTGCAAACTCCCAGATAATGGGGTTAGTAATTAGATTAAGCATTCCGTAGCGGAAAGCATAACCCTGTGTTTCCAGCGACAAAGATTGCCCCTGTAACAGAGGAAAAAGAATTAGCGACGCTACCAGCAACGCAGCCAGCACTATCCAGCGATGACGCAGTAACAGGCTGAAGGCCATTAGCAAATAGAACCAGATCTCATAATTCAGCGTCCAGCGGATCCCGTAGAGACCTGAATCATCAACGTAAAAGGGGCCATTATCAGCACTAACCGTAGTAAACGTCAGGGCACTAATCAGGTTGTCGAGTTTATCCTGATAGTGCAAAAGACTCATGCCACCACCCAGCGCAAAACTCAGTAAAAGCAGGAAATAATAAGCAGGCAATAAACGCAGCAGGCGACGCTGAATAAAGCGCCATGCGACTTGCGGTCCGGTAGACATACGCGCAACAGATAGCGTAATGACAAAACCGCTGAGAGCAAAGAAAAGATCCACGCCGATAGCGCCCCAGCCGAACAGACGATCGCCTGCTCCTGGAAACTGCATATTAATGGTGTAGCGATAGTGAAAGGCCAGAACAGCAAGCGCAGCGATGCCCCGCAATGCCTGAACAGAATTTATCTGTTTATTTTCCATACGTCATACGCGCCAGAGGGCTAAAAGGAGGCGCAGTATAACGGTAATTGAGGGAATTCTTAATGTTGTAAGGAGGCTTTCTTTACGAAAGGTTGACGTTTCTGCTCAGTGTGGTCGACTGACCAGCACCAGATTCACCAGCTGCGCCGCCGCGGCGATAACGATCAGCATCACAATCAAGTGTTTTTTCTGCTTCCAGCCGTGACGACGCCAGAGCAGCAGCGCGCTGGCAATCAGAACCAGGACCAGCGCCAGCAGCGCAATAACCAGCCATTGCATAGCGGTGACTCCGTTAGCGAAATAAAAATGGCTTCGGCGCGGACGCGGAAGCCATCAGGACAGAACCGGGCGAACAGTCAGAAAACGCGTTTGAACGGTTTTACCGAGACGTTTTTATAGACGCCAGCCGCGATATAGGGATCGGCTTCCGCCCAGGCCTGCGCGGCTTCCAGCGAGCTGAACTCCGCGATGATAGCTGAGCCGGTAAAACCTGCGACGCCCGGATCGTTGCTGTCGACGGCCGGCATTGGACCGGCGACGATCAAACGGCCTTCATCCTGCAGCAGCTGCAGGCGCGCCAGGTGGGCAGGGCGCACAGAGGTGCGTTTTTCCAGAGAATCAGCGTTATCTTCGGCGTAGATGATGTACAGCACTTGAAAGCCCCCATTGGCTCATCATATTTTCGCAACACGGTAAGGGATCGTAAATAAGAGTGCAAACGAAAGATGGCGTAATGTATGAGGTGGAGCAGGTTAGTTTAAAAAACAGCAATATCTGACCATTTTTCAGCAGTTATTGAAACTGATTGCTATTTGCATTTAAAATCGTTGCTTCATTCTTTGACTGCGACTGCTATGACCACGTTGACAATGCCCATTCATAAACGTACGCCTGTTTCCGTGCTGCTCTCTGTTGTCCTGCACGGTGCAGTAATTGCCGGCATTCTCTATGCCTCGTTTCATCAGGTTATCAACGTACCCAAGGTATCGCAGCCGATCAGCGTCAGTCTGGTCGCGCCGGAAGTGCAGCCTGAACCCGCGCCTGTGGTAAAGCAGCCGCAGGCGGAACCGGAACCCCAGCCTGAGCCGGAGCCGGAACCTCAGCCGGTACCGGAACCGCCTAAGGCCGAGCCGGTGCCGATTCCTGTGCCGCAACCTAAGCCGAAGCCGAAACCCAAGCCCAAACCTAAGGTCGAGCACAAGCGCGAGGTGAAACCGCGTCAGGAGGCGAAGCCGCAGGAGAATCCATTTAATCAGGACGCGCCCGCTACGCAGACGAAACCGACGACCGCGCCGAAATCGAACCCGTCGCCGACGCAGTCAGTTTCGCAGGGGCCTAAGGCGATCAGCGTCTCGAAGCCGGGATATCCCACGCGCGCGCTGGCGCTGCGCATTGAAGGACGGGTGCAGGTGCAGTTTGACGTAGGCGCTGACGGAAGGGTGGAAAATGTCACTATTCTTTCCGCCCAGCCGCGCAATATGTTCGAGCGCGAGGTTAAACAGGCGATGAAGCAGTGGCGCTATCAGCCTGGCCGTCCCGGTAAAAACCTGAAGATGAATATCGTCTTCAAGATCAACGGCGGCACCAGCATCGAATAAAAAAAGCGGTCCTCTGACCGCTTTTACCTTACTCCGCCGGTTCGAGATTCGCGCGTCCCGGCGGCAGCGGGCGCGATTTACCTTCACTATCCACGGCGACATAGATAAACACCGCTTCGGTGGCACAGTAGGTCTGACCGATAGGTTCGGAAGAGACCTTCTTGATCCATACCTCTACATTGATGGTCATCGAACTGTTACCGGTGCGTATACAGCGCGCGTGACAGCTCACCACATCGCCAACCGCCACCGGCTTCAGAAACGACATGCCGTCAACGCGCACGGTAACGACGCGTCCTTCGGCAATCTCTTTCGCCAGAATGGCGCCGCCCATATCCATCTGCGACATCAGCCAGCCGCCGAAAATATCGCCATTGGCGTTGGTGTCCGCCGGCATCGCCAGGGTACGCAACACCATTTCGCCTTGCGGCAACTTATGTCTTTCGCCCATTGCTCAACTTCTTATGCAGGTGAAGGCGCGCTGCGCCCGTCATGCCCGGTCTGGCCGGGCCTCGTTTATTTTTCTTCTTGTTGCGGCATCTGTCGCCAGATGTAGAGCCCGCTAAGCAGGGTAAACAGCAGAGTCAGCGCGGTCAGACCGAATACTTTAAAGTTAACCCAAAAGGCTTCGGGCAACCAAAACGCCACATAAATATTCGCCAGGCCGCAGGCAAGGAAAAAGATCGCCCAGGCGACGTTAAGGCGGCGCCAGGTGATTTCCGGCAGCTTAATCTCTTTGCCCAGCAGGCTTTTGATCAACGGCTGCGCCATAAAGAACTGGCTGTAGAGCAGCGCGAGCGCGAACAGACTGTAGATGACGGTAACTTTCCATTTAATAAATTCATCATTATGGAAAACCAGCGTCAGGGTGCCGAATATCGCCACCAGCGCGAAGGTGAAAATGGTCATCTTCTCCAGCTTGCGATAGAGCACCCAGCTCGCCACCAGCGCCAGGCCGGTAGCGACAATCAGCGCGCCGGAGGCGACAAAAATGTCGTAAAGCTTATAGAAAATAAAGAAGACCACTAAAGGAAGGAAATCGAGTAACTGCTTCATAGTCATTCCAGTTCAGCTAAAACAGTAAAAAGCCGCGCGCCCGAAGGGGCGCTGCGGGCTTAACGGACCAGCATATAAAGCCGGAAAAGATAGATAACCAATAGCGCGGAGATGAGGTTGCCGATAGCGGTTATCGTAACGGCCAGCACGTTATCCGGCAGCGCCGTCAGCGAGGAGGAGGCGAACAGCAGCACCATTTTCGCCAGCAGCCAGAGAATAATCGCTGGAGCGATCAGCTTAACGTTTTTCCATGCCAGCCGGCAGCTGCCGCGCATCGCAGCCAGAATGCCGCTTTTTTCGTTCGCCAGGATAACCGGCGAGAGCGACAGCAGTATCGCCAGAATAATGCCCGGCACCATCACTACCATAAAGCCCAGCTGCACCACCAGGGTAATCAAAAATGTCTGCAGCAGCAGCTTCGGCAGCAGCGGCGCAGCGGCGCCGATAGCGCGCAGCGCGCTGACGCGATGTCCGGCGGAAACCATCGGGATCAGGCAGAGCATGCCGCCTAGCAACAGCGTATTGCCGATCAATGCCGAGAAGGTGCCGGCCGCAGAGGCGCGCAGCAGGATACGCTGCTGATCTGGCGACATATTCTGCACCAGTTCAAACAGCGAAGAGGCGCTGGTATCGCCCTGCTGGAGCTGGGCCAGCTGATCGCCGCCCGGGGTAAAAGCGTGCACCAGAATGACCGTGATGAAGGCCGTCAGTAACGACATCAGCACGATGGTCAGCAGCTGGTGGCGGAAAAAATTTCCTGTGTCACGGTATAACGAGCTTGCCGTGATAGACATGTACACTCCTTGGTGGAACCGGGTTGATTAACCCGGCGATTGTACATGGTCTGGCCCGAAGCTGGCACCCGCAGCGAGATAACTTTCTGTCATGGAAGGTAAAGAAGGGTGAAAAAGCGGCGGCAGGCCATAGCGCGCGCGGGCGCGATCGCAGGCTTCATTATGGATGCCGTTTTCGCCCGACATGGCGAACTCGCGGCAGGGCGAAGGACGCTGCTCATAGATACCGCAGGAGACGCAGCCGCCAGGCTCGCCCTGCAGCGCCACACAGCGCGGTTCGCGCGCGTTGGTGCCGCGCATATTGCGCATCAGCAGGCTTAAGGGTTCAGTGAGTTCAGTCGGGACGATGCCACCGGCGTCATCGGCTTCGGCCCAGTAAAAAGAGACGCGGAAGTGGGCGCAGCAGGCGCCGCAGGTCATGCAAGGGTTGGAATTATCGCTCATTTGATCGCCCGCCACTCCTGAGGCATCGAACCAAAATCAACACGGAGAAAAATCAAAATAATCACGCCGATGAATTTCTTCAAGCAAAATTTCAGGTGAGTCCTCCCCGCCAAAATTGATCTGAATCAATCCATTGTTTTTTAAGCGCTTTATTGCAGTTGATTCAGGTGCATTTTTTGTTAAATCGCGTTAGAACGTTGCCCACAACGTCACACCATAATTCCCTACGTTTATTTTGTGCAAAGGAGCGATCATGAAACTGACAAAATGCGCTTTATTACTGGCAATGGCTTTACCGCAACTGGCACTGGCTCATGAAGCGGGTGATTTCTTTATGCGCGCGGGCAGCGCGACGGTTCGTCCTACCGAAGGCTCCGACAATGTCCTGGGTATGGGCGGCTTTGACGTCAGCAACAATACCCAGCTCGGCCTGACCTTTACCTATATGGCGACCGACAATATCGGCGTCGAACTGCTGGCCGCGACGCCGTTCCGCCACAAGGTGGGGCTTGCCGCCACCGGTACGCTGGCGACAGTGCGTCAGCTGCCGCCGACCCTGATGGCGCAATATTATTTCTTCGACAGCCGCAGCAAAGTACGTCCTTACATTGGCGTTGGCGTTAACTACACCACGTTTTACGATGCCGATTTCAACCAGACCGGCCGCGATGCCGGACTGAGCGACCTCAGCGTGAAAGATTCATGGGGTGTGGCTGGACAGGTCGGCCTCGACTACCAGATCAACCGTGACTGGATGCTGAACGCCTCGCTCTGGTATATGGATATCGATACGGAAGTGAAGTTTAAGGCGAACGGACAGAAACAAAATATTGATACGCGCATCGACCCCTGGGTCTTCTTTTTCGGCGCGGGTTACCGCTTCTGATAAAAAAAGGCCGCGAATCGCTCGCGGCCTTTTGCTTTTCTGCGTTATTTAATCTGCATATTGTTCACAACAGACTTCACGCCTTTTACGGTACGCGTCACTTCTACCGCGTGGCTGGCCATCTGCGGCGAGCTGACGAAGCCGCTGAGCTGCACACGGCCCTTAAAGGTTTCAACGTTGATCTCACGCGACTTAAGCTGATCGTCATTCAGCAGCTCTGCTTTGACTTTGGTCGTGATCACCGTATCGTCAATATAACCGCCGGTGCCTTCCTGCTTTGCGGTAGGCGCACAGGCGCTCAGCGTCAGCGCGACTACAACGGCGGCCAGTGCGCCTGCAAGGACTTTAAACAGTTTCATTGCTTCTCTCCCTGTCTCAAACAAGATGCGTCGTTCCCATAACGGCGCAAAACAAGTGTGGGTGGGAAAAACGAAAGCGGCAACGTTGGAATGTAAAAAAGAGTGAAAAATCATGCCCCATCCGCAGACAGGGCATGAAATGTTCAGCGGGTGGCCGCTTTAAGGCTGCTGACGAACGCGGTCAGCTTCGCCAGCATCTCTTCCGGCTGCGCATGATACTGCTCGATAATTTTCACAATAGCCGAGCCGGAGATGGCGCCCGCCGCGCCCGCGCCGATCGCCTCTTTAACCTGCGCCGGTTCGGAGATGCCGAATCCCTGCAGCGGCGGTGCGGCGTTATATTCGCACAGTTTGTCGATCAGGCGCTGCAGCGGCAGGCTGCTGGCGCGATTTTCCGCGCCGGTCACGCCCGCGCGCGACAGCAGATAGGTGTAGCCGCGGCCGTGAGAGGCGACTTCGCGCAGCAGTTCATCGCTGGCGTTGGGCGGACAGATAAAGATCGGCGCGATGCCATGACGCAGCGCTGCCTGACGGAAAGGCGCCGACTCTTCGACCGGCACATCCGCCACCAGCACCGAATCCACGCCCGCCTCGGCGCAGCGCGCATAGAAGGCGTCGATGCCGTTGGTGAACACCAGGTTGGCGTACATCAGCAGGCCGATGGGCAGATCGGGATATTTCTGGCGCACGCTGCTAAGTATCTCGAAGCACTGCGCGGTAGTGGTGCCGGACGCGAAGGCGCGCAGGGTGGCGTTCTGAATCGTCGGGCCGTCCGCCAGCGGATCGGAGAAGGGGATGCCCAGTTCCAGCGCGTCCGCGCCGCCTGCGACCAGCGCGTCAATAACCTTCAGCGACAGCGCCGGCGAGGGATCGCCCAGCGTGACGAAGGGAACGAACGCGCCTTCTTTGCTGGCCTGTAAACGCTTAAACAGCTGTTGATAACGCTCCATCAGATTTCTCCCTGCGCAGTCAGAATATCGTGAACGGTAAAGATGTCTTTATCGCCGCGGCCCGAAAGGTTCACCACCAGCAGCTGCTCTTTCTCCGGGTTCTCGCGGATCATCTTCAGCGCGTGGGCCAGGGCGTGCGAGGACTCCAGCGCCGGGATAATGCCTTCCGCACGACAGAGTTCTTTAAAGGCGGACAGCGCTTCATTATCGGTAATCGACACGTAGTCGGCGCGGCCGATGCTGTTGAGATGCGCGTGCTGCGGGCCGACGGAGGGAAAATCGAGCCCGGCAGAGATAGAGTAGGACTCTTCGATCTGGCCCTCTTCGGTCTGCATCATCGGCGCTTTCATACCGAAATAGATACCGACGCGGCCATGCTTGAGCGGCGCGCCGTGCTCGCCGGTCTCAATGCCGTGCCCGGCCGGTTCGACACCGATCAGGCCGACGCTTTCATCCATAAGAAAGTCGGCGAACATGCCGATCGCGTTAGATCCGCCACCGACGCAGGCGATAACCGCATCCGGCAAGCGACCCTCTTTTTCCAGAATCTGCGCTTTGGTCTCTTCGCCGATCATGCGCTGGAACTCGCGCACAATGGTCGGATAGGGGTGCGGACCCGCTGCGGTGCCGAGCATATAGTGCGCGGTTTCATAGCTGCCGGACCAGTCGCGCAGCGCCTCGTTACAGGCATCTTTCAGCGTCGCGGAGCCGCTGTGCACCGGGATCACTTCCGCGCCCATCAGACGCATACGGAAGACGTTTGGCGACTGACGCTCAACATCTTTCGCGCCCATATAGATGCGGCACTTCATACCGAGCAGCGCGCACGCCAGCGCCGAAGCGACGCCATGCTGGCCTGCGCCGGTTTCCGCAATGATTTCGCTCTTGCCCATGCGCTTCGCCAGCAGCGCCTGACCCAGTACCTGATTGGTTTTGTGCGCGCCGCCATGCAGCAGATCTTCGCGCTTAAGATAAAGGCGGGTTTTGGTGCCTTTTGTCAGGTTGCTGCAGAGCGTCAGCGCCGTCGGGCGTCCCGCATAGTTTTTCAGCAGGTCATTAAATTCCGCCTGAAAAGCGGGATCTTTCTGCGCCTCGACAAAGGCCGCTTCCAGCTGTTGCAGCGCCGGCATCAGGATCTGCGGCACATACATGCCGCCAAAGTCGCCAAAATAGGGGTTCAGTAGTGTCATGGTTTCATCTTCCTTATGGGCCCGCCGCAGCGGACCTGACAAATCAGTAGGCGCGAAGCGTGCGGAAAACCGCCGCGATTTTGCTGGCATCTTTAATGCCGGGCGCGCTTTCCACGCCGGAGTTGAAGTCAAGGCCCGCGCAGCCGAGGCGTGCCGCTTCCACGCAGTTATCCGCGCTCAGGCCACCGGCAAGCAGCACGTTGCTTAACTCCTGGTCCTTCAGCAGCGACCAGTCGAAGCGTGCGCCGCTGCCACCGTTGCCGTTGTCGAAGACGTAGCGGTCAACGTGCGGCCAGTCGCGCGCGGGCAGCGCGTTTTGAATGCTCAGGGCTTTCCAGATAGCGATCCCGGCGGGCAGCGCGGCGCGCAGTTCCGCCACATACGCCTGGTCTTCGTCGCCGTGCAGCTGGACAGCGTTGAGATTCAGTGTGGTCGCTTTTGTGACAACGTCACCGATAGGTGCATTGCGGAACACGCCTGCATAGCGCAGCGGCGCGCCAGCCATTACCTGCTGCGCCTGCGGCACATCGATTCGGCGCGGGGATCCTTCGGCGAAAATCAGACCGCCGTAAAGCGCGCCCGCTTCAAAGGCTGCCCGCGCCTCTTCCGCTCGCGTCAGACCGCATACTTTATTGTCGCCCAGCAGCACGCGGCGCACCGCGCCCGCCAGATCCGGCTCTTCCATCAGCGCCGAGCCAATCAGGAAGCCGTTAGCGAAACGGCTCAGCTCGCGCACCTGCGCATAGTTATGAATGCCGGATTCGCTGATAACGGTCACGCCGTGCGACAGGCGGGACGCCAGCTGACGCGTGCGGTTAAGATCGATCGACATATCGCGCAGATCGCGGTTATTAATGCCGACGACTTTCGCCTCCAGCGCAATGGCGCGCTCCAGCTCCGCTTCGTTGCTGACCTCAGTCAGTATGCCCATGTTCAGGCTGTGCGCCACGGCGGCCAGCTGACGATACTCGCTGTCATTCAGTACCGACAGCATCAGCAGAATGGCGTCAGCCTGGTAGTGACGCGCCAGATAGATTTGGTACGGATCGATAATGAAATCTTTGCACAGCACCGGTTGCGTGAGCGCCGCGCTGACAATCGGCAGAAAATCGAAGCTGCCCTGGAAATATTTTTCATCGGTCAGCACCGAGACGGCGGAGGCGTAGTGACGATAAATGCCTGCAATCGTCGCCGGATCGAAATCTTCGCGGATCAGCCCTTTGGAAGGAGACGCCTTTTTGCACTCAAGAATAAAAACGGTGCGGGCGCCCTGCAGGGCATCATAAAAGTTGCGGGATGCGGGCTGTACGTCATTCTGAAAGGACGCCAGCGGCTGCTGCGCCTTGCGCGCGTCTACCCACTGCGCTTTATCCTGAACAATCTTCTCTAAAATCGTGCCTTGCATGGTTATCCTCTCGCTGCCAGAGCGACAACGCGCTCGTAGGCCTGTCCGCTGTGGATAGCCTGTCGCGCACGCTGCGCGTTTTCGCGCAAATCTTCATGACCGAATACTTTTAACAACATCGCCACGTTGACGGCAACCGCTTCCTCATGGGCCTGCTGGCCATTACCCTGAAGTAAACGGGTAAGAATGTCACGGTTTTCTTCGGGCGTGCCGCCAGCCAGCGCCTCCTTGGGATGGAAGCCGAAACCGAAGTCTTCCGGGGTCAGCTGATAGCGGGTGATTTCGCCGTCGCGCAGTTCGGCGACGTGGGTTTCGCTGTGCAGCGCCACCTCGTCCATACCCCCGCCGTGCACCACCGCGGCGCGCTGGTAGCCCAGCACTTTCAGCGTCTGGGCGATCGGCAGCACCAGTTCGGGACTGTAGACGCCGATAACCGCCAGCGGCGGTCGCGCCGGGTTAATCAGCGGGCCAAGCACGTTGAACAGCGTGCGCGTTTTCAGCTGCTGACGCACCGGCATCGCATGACGAAAGCCGGTGTGATACTGCGGCGCGAACAGGAAGCAGACGTTGAGATCGTCCAGTGCCGCGCGCGCCCGCTCAGCGGGCATATCCAGGCTGATGCCGAACGCCGCCAGCAGATCGGAGGAGCCCGACTTGCTGGATACGCTGCGGTTGCCGTGCTTCGCCACTTTCAGCCCGCAGGTCGCAGCGACAAAGGCGCTGGCGGTAGAGATATTAATGCTGTTGCTGCCGTCGCCGCCGGTGCCGACGATATCAGCAAAGGCGTAGCTGGGGCGTGGGAAGGGTCTGGCATCTTCCAGCAGCGCGCTGGCCGCGCCAGCGATCTCCTGCGGCGATTCGCCGCGCACCTTCATGGCGATCAGCGCGGCGGCGAGTTGGGTGGGCTCCAGCTGGCCGGTAATAATGGCGCTGAAGAGCTGATGGCTCTCGCCCTGCGTCAACGTCTGCGCCTGATAAAGTTTTTCCAGGATGGCATGCATGTTCATTCTCCCTGTGATGTCGCCAGCGCCCAGGCCAGCGTCTGCTCCAGCAGACGGGCGCCCTGAGTGGTCAGGATGGATTCAGGATGGAACTGGAAGCCGCAGACGCGATCGGCGTCGTGGCGTACTGCCATTACCATGCCGTTGTAGCTGGCGTTAACCGTCAGCTCCGCAGGCGTATTGCTGCCCACCAGCGAGTGATAGCGCGCCACCGGCAGGGGATTGCTCAGCCCGGCGAACATCGCTTCTCCGTCGTGAGTAATAGCGGAAGCTTTGCCGTGCAGGATTTCGCCCGCCTGGCCGACGTGACCGCCATAGGCTTCGATAATCGCCTGATGGCCCAGGCAGATGCCGATGATCGGCAGGCGTCCGCGCAGGGTTTGCAGCAGCTCCGGCATACAGCCTGCGTCTTTCGGCGCGCCAGGGCCCGGCGAAAGCATCAGCACGGGGTTCTCCATACGCTGCAGGCGTTCAGCCAGCAGCGCCGCCGGGACGTTGTTGCGGTAGATCACCACGTTGTGGCCGAAGGATCGCAGCTGATCAACGAGGTTGTAGGTAAAAGAGTCGATGTTATCGAGCAGCAGGATATCGGCCATCAGAAAATCTCCTTGCAGTGATGGGCGGTCGCGATAGCGCGCAGAACGGCGCGGGCTTTATTGCGGCTTTCGTCCGCTTCCGCCTGCGGATCAGAGTCGAGCACTACGCCAGCGCCGGCCTGCACCGTGGCGATGCCATCTTCTACCCAGGCCGAGCGGATCACGATGCAGGTGTCGAGATCGCCGTGCGCGGTGAAGTACCCGACCGCGCCGCCGTAGCTGCCGCGTCGCGTGCCTTCCGCCGCGGCGATCAGTTGCATGGCGCGTACTTTCGGCGCGCCGCTCAGCGTGCCCATATTCATGCAGGCGCGGTAGGCGTGCAGCACGTCGAGGTCTTCGCGCAGCGTGCCGATCACGCGGGAGACCAGATGCATCACGAAAGAGTAGCGGTCGACCTTGGTCAGATCGGCGACATAGCGGCTGCCCGGCACGCAGATACGCGCCAGATCGTTGCGCGCCAGATCTACCAGCATCAGGTGTTCTGCCAGCTCTTTATGGTCGGTGCGCATCTCCAGCTCAATACGGCTGTCGAGATCCCGGTCCAGCGAGCCGTCAGCGTGGCGACCGCGCGGGCGCGTGCCGGCAATCGGGTAGATTTCGATCTGACGCGTGACGGCGTCGTACTTCAGCGAACTTTCCGGCGAGGCACCGAACAGCGCGAAATCGCGATCCTGCATAAAAAACATATAGGGGCTGGGATTGCTGTTCTTCAGCGTCTCATAGGCGGCGAGCGGCGATGGGCAGGGCAGCGAGAAGCGGCGCGACGGCACCACCTGGAAAATCTCGCCAAGGCGAATCGCTTCCTGCATCTGGCGCACGGTATCGCAATAGGCTTCGTCGCTCTGGCTGACGCTCAGCGTCATCTGCTCGACCGTCTGAACCGGCAGCGCAGGCGCGGGCTGCAGCATCTGGCCGTGCAGCTGTTCGATGCGGCTCTGCAGACGCTGGAATTCGCTGGTAGACGGGCAGAACAGGCTTGCCTGCAGCGTGGCGCTGCGCGTCTGATGATCGAGCATCAGCAGGGTCTCTGCCAGGTAAAAGCAGTAGTCAGGGCAGCGCTGCTGATTCTTCAGCGCGGGCAGTTCTTCAAATCCCGCTACCAGGTCATAGGCGAACAGGCCGCCGAGCAGCATCGCTTCGCGTTCGTCAGCGGGCGAGTTTACCAGGTGAGGGATCAGGCGCAGCGCGTCGAAAACCGACAGCGCCTGCAGGCGGGAGTCCTCATCCTGCACGGCGTCAACGGAAGGGAAATGCAGTTCGCGGCCATCCGGACGCGCCTCGATATTGACACTGTCGGGCAGCGCGGCATCCAGCAGCGGCAGCAGCGCGCGGCCATTTTCGGACAGGGCCTGCACCGTCACGCAGGATCCCAGCGCGCTGACGCGTAGGGCGCTGTCGACAATCAGCAGGCTTTTCAGGTTACGTTTGCTGTCAATATCCGCCGACTCGAGCAGCAGAGTTGCCGGACGTGCGCCGCATAACTGGTGAAACACTGCGGCCGGATCTTCGCGGTAGGGCGCGGTGCCGGTAATCAACTTCAATGTAGGTTTCGCATTTGGCATGGTGGTCTCTCTGAAATTCGCCTAAAAAAAAGCCCGCTTTAAGCGGGCTCGGGTCTCTGCACTGCGTTACGCAAGGCGTGCCAGACGTTGCCCGTTATGGGAAACATCGCGCCACCAGCCTGCAGAAAGCATAAAAATCGTCGCCATGAGAAAAGACCCGTTTAGTTGTGAACTTGTGTACTAGTTAACGGGTTCAGCGGATAAAAGTCAATACGCTTTTTCACCTGAGCATAAAATCGTTATCATGCTGGCCGCTTCAACGTGCAGCAGGAGTGCCATTTGAACGAGATTGCCCGTTTCCCTCTTTATGATTTACACAGCCATACGCGCGCTTCCGATGGGCTGCTGACGCCGGAAGCGCTGGTGCAGCGCGCCGTTACTATGCGCGTCGGCGTACTGGCCATTACTGACCATGACAGCGTGGCTGGCGTTGCAGCGGCGCAGCGCGCCGTCGCTGAGCAGGCGCTGCCGCTGAAAGTGCTGGCGGGGGTGGAAGCCTCGACGCTGTGGGAAAATCATGAAATCCATATTGTCGGGCTGAACATCGATATCAGCCACCCGGCAATAACTACTTTTCTGGCGGAGCAAGCCCGCTGCCGTCAGGAACGGGCGGAGCTGATCGCCGAACGGCTGGAAAAGGCGCGCATCCCTGACGCGCTGGCTGGTGCGGCCCGACTGGCCGATGGCGGTGTGATTACGCGCGGCCACTTTGCCCGTTTTCTCATTGAGCAGGGAAAAGCCGACACGATAGCACAGGTTTTCAAAAGCTATCTGGCGCGCGGCAAAACCGGCTATGTTCCGCCGCAATGGTGTACAATTAAACAAGCTATTGATGCTATTCACCATTCTGGCGGCTGTGCGGTGCTGGCGCACCCTGGCCGCTACGGTTTGTCGGCAAAATGGCTGAAGCGTCTGATCGCGCATTTCCGCGAAGCGGGCGGCGACGCCATGGAGGTGGCGCAGTGTCAACAGGCGCCAAATGAACGAACGCAGCTGGCGCAATACGCCCGTGATTACGATCTGGCTGCGTCGCAAGGTTCCGATTTTCATCAACCCTGCCCGTGGATTGAGCTGGGCCGCAAACTCTGGCTTCCGGCTGGCGTTGAGCCAGTATGGGAGCGTTTCCCGGCGCTGGCGCCCGCAGGCTCTGACGCGGACAGGTGATAAGAGGTTTTTTATGAGTCAACTTTTTCACATTCACCCGGAAAACCCGCAGCCGCGTCTGGTTTCTCAGGCCGTCGACTATCTTAATAAGGGTGGCGTCATCGTCTATCCCACCGATTCTGGCTATGCGCTGGGCTGTCGTCTGGAAGAGAAAAATGCGCTGGAGCGCATTTGCCGCATTCGTCAGCTGGATGGCAACCATAACTTTACGCTGATGTGCCGCGATCTGTCGGAAATCTCCAACTATTCGCAGGTTGATAACAGCGCCTTTCGTCTGCTGAAAAACAATACGCCAGGCAGCTATACCTTTATTCTGAAGGCGACCAAGGTGGTGCCGCGTCGTCTGATGAATGACAAGCGGAAAACTATCGGGCTGCGCGTGCCGTCCAACCCGATTGCGCTGGCGCTGCTGGAAGCGCTTAACGAGCCGATGATGTCGACCTCGCTGATCCTGCCGGGCAACGATTTTACCGAATCGGATCCGGAAGAGATCCAGCACAGCATCGGCAAGCTGGTCGATTTGATTATTGACGGGGGCACGCTGGGACAGCAGCCGACAACGGTTGTCGATCTCACCAGCGATGCACCCCTGATAGCGCGCGAAGGTTCAGGCGATATCCGGCCTTTCCTGTAACAGTCTGGTCAGGTGCCGCTCTGCGCCGCCTGACCAATATTCTGTTTCAGCCAGTTTTGAAAATCTGAATAGGGGATATAGAGCGACACATCTTTTAAAACGATTTTGCCGCTGCGGTTGCTTTTTATCTCGTCGCTGAATCCGACAATAACCCCGCCCAGCGTATTATCCGCATTATAAACCGCGCCGCCCGACATCCCTTTTACCACGCCCGCATTTGACGCCATCGCCATACAGGGTTTTTTATTCCAGCTGTTACGAATAGCGGTGCGCGCTAAATTAGTGCCCGAAGACTCAACCGGCATGGCGGATATAAAACTATAACCGTACATTTTTACCGGGTCGCCGATGTCGCTGCTACGGAATTTAGCCAGCGTGGTCGCGTCGTTTTTGTGGTAAATGATCGCCAGATCGCAATAGGGGTGGTAAGCCTTTACGCGCTGTACGGCGAATTTCGCCACGTGCGCTGCCGTCAGGCTATATTCAGGCGTAATGGGAATGCTGCTGCCTAGCGTGCCAAGCCCGAGAATCGTAGGAATGCCGGTGAAACTCATGTCCACATGCTGCATTGCCGTACGGCTGTATTCGGTATGGCCCACAGAGCAACCGCTCAGAGCCAGCGCAGCAAACGCCGGCCATAAGAACAGTTTTCTCATGGTGATTATCTTTATGCTGGCATGTCGGAAAATCCCTGGTGAAGGCTTTTGACATGCAATTTAAGACTCATCATTGAGCCGTATTAACGCTGCATTTCCGGTAGCGCCGGTTTATTTTTAAAGAAACGGCAAAAGTTAGTTAAAGGCTTGTTAATAACTTCCGGTCGGGCAACAACTTAAGATTAATAATGCGAAAGTTATTTTTTGCGTTTCTGGCTCTGATTGTACTTATAAATTATCAACAGACAATCGATTAAGATTAATCCTAAAAAGAAATGCAGGGAAATAGGGTGCTAATTCAATCTCTGGTTTTAAAAATGGGATTAAAGTGCGTTAGCTATATTAATATTGCGATTTATCCTCGAAATATAGAATGATTCACTACCACGCTGCGCATTACCAGATGAAAAAAGCAGTGAAAAAGCGAATTAAGCTTAACGCACTTTTAACTGTTTCATTTACCTGATGAATCCTCTGTGTGCTCGATATATTAGCCGTGCAAACCAGATCTGATAATAAGAAAAAAGCATTTTCGCTTCAGTGGGTTGGTCACGAAGCCGCGCTGATAGCCTGACGGCAGCGGATTAATGATTGCCGTCCACGAAGACGGCAACAGGGAGAAAAAGAGGAGAGTTAACGTCGTCGCCAGCTGTGATACTCCTCGCCGCGCCGTCCTGGCGCGGTCTCGGGCAAACGAATCAGACCCACCAGAGACATAACGCCGAGCACGCCGATATAGATCGCCAGGCCATACCAGTGGCCATTCGTAACCTGTAAAATTTTCACAGCGGCCAGACCGAGAAGGCCGCTGCCGATTAACGAGCCAATTTGCCAAATCACGGCAATGCCGCTGCAGCGAATATGGGTTGGAAACAGCTCCGGAAACCACGAGGCCTGAGGCGCGTAACACATACTGTGACCGAGCGTCAGCGCCACGATCATAGCGATCTGGGTCAGCCAGTAGCTGTTTTGCTGCAGAGCGAGGAAAAAGGGCACGATTGACAGCACAATCAGCAGCGCGCCCAGCAGGTAGACAGGTTTCCGGCCGATGCGGTCAGAAAGCGCGCCCATCAGCGGAATAGCGAAGATTTCCAGAATGACGGCGACAATCATGCTGTCCATCAGGATATTACTGTCGAGCTGATTAGCTTTAGCCCAGGCCAGAATAATCACGGTGAACAGGGCAAAGGCGCAGGCTTCAATCAGCTTCGCCGCTACGCCGTTGATTACCAGCCCGGGATAAGCCTGAATTACCTCTTTCAGCGGGCGCGATTCTGCAGCTTTGGTCGCGCGGATCTCTGCGAAAACCGGCGACTCGTCAATTCGCAGCCGGATAAACAGACCAACGATTACCAGCAGGGCGCTCAGCAAAAAAGGGACGCGCCAGCCCCAGCTCATCATCTGATCTGCAGTCAGGAACGCATTCAGAAGGGCGAACAGCGCCAGCGGCAGCAGAAAGCCGGCCGGCGCGCCCGTCTGTACCCAGCTGGCGAAGTAACCTCTCCGCGCGGGCTGGGCATACTCCGCCGTCATCAGCACCGCGCCAGCCTGCTCGCCGCCGACGCCGAATCCCTGCAGCAGGCGGATAACGATTAACGAGACCGGCGCCCAGATACCAAGGGTGGCGTAGGTCGGCAACAGACCGATGCAGAAGGTGCCAAGGCCGACAATCAGAATAGTGGCGACCAGCGCTTTTTTACGTCCCACCTTATCGCCGATATGGCCAAAAATAATCCCGCCAACCGGACGCGCCAGAAACCCGACAGCATAAGTGGCGAAGGCGGCCAGCGTACTGACCAGCGGATTATCGCTCGGGAAGAAGAGGTGGCCAAAGAAGAGTACCGCTGCGGTTCCATAGGCGAAGAAATCATAATATTCCGCTGCGGTGCCGATAGCCGATGCGCTGGCGACCCGGCGTATGACCCGATGGCTGTGAGCGGTTTCAACGGTTGCGCCAGCAGATGGCGTGGATACAGAGGTCATAAAGGTCTCCCGTTTGTCAGAGGCTTATCTACCATACAAGTCTGCAAACTCTTTCGTTGCGAAGATGATCACAGATGTTAAACAGGGGACATGTGGAGGAGAGGCGACGCTAAAAGCCGTCATCGTCGCCTTTATACGCCGTAAAACAGCTGCGCTGCTATTCTGATAAAGCAGGTTACAAATCAGTAAATTAAAGGTATAATGGGCGGAACATCATAACTTAAGTTATTGATTTTAAAGAAGTTTAACCCAAATGACGCCTGGGAAGGCGACAGTGAGGCCGCTATGAGCGAAAAGTTACAGAAAGTCCTGGCACGTGCAGGCCACGGTTCCCGTCGTGAAATCGAAGCAAAAATCGCCGCTGGTCGCGTCAGTATCGACGGCAAACTCGCCACGCTGGGCGACCGCATTGAAAACGATAAATCCCTGAAAATCCGCATCGATGGCCATCTGGTTTCTATCGCCGAGTCGGCGACAGAAGTATGCCGCGTGCTTGCCTATTACAAGCCTGAAGGCGAACTCTGTACCCGAAGCGATCCGGAAGGTCGCCCAACGGTATTCGATCGCCTGCCGCGCCTGCGCGGCTCCCGCTGGATTGCGGTAGGGCGTCTGGACGTTAATACCTGCGGCCTGCTGCTGTTCACCACCGATGGCGAACTGGCGAACCGCCTGATGCATCCAAGCCGTGAAGTTGAGCGCGAATATGCCGTGCGCGTGTTTGGTCAGGTGGACGATGATAAAATTCGTCAGCTGAGCAAAGGCGTACAGCTGGAAGATGGCCCGGCAGCCTTTAAAACGCTGCGCTTCGCCGGCGGCGAAGGGGTGAACCAGTGGTATAACGTCACCCTGACAGAAGGACGCAACCGTGAAGTGCGTCGTCTGTGGGAAGCGGTCGGCGTGCAGGTCAGCCGCCTGATGCGCGTGCGCTATGGCGATATCCATCTGCCGAAAGGTTTGCCGCGCGGCGGCTGGATGGAAATGGATCTGGCGGCGGTTAACTATCTGCGCTCGCTGGTCGGCATGGATGACGAGACGGTCACCAAGCTGGCGGTTGAGAAAGATCGCCGTCGCACCAAGGCGAATCAAATTCGTCGTGCGGTCAAGCGCCACACGCAGGTCAGCGGCAACGGCCGACGCAGCAACGGCGGCGGCAGCAAACGCGGCTAATAAATAACGCAGCTCTCGGGCTGCGTTTTTTTTACCAGTCGATGCCTTGCTGCGCCTGAATACCCGCATCGAAGGCGTGCTTAACTGGCCGCATTTCAGTTACGGTGTCCGCCATCTCCACCAGCGCGCGATGGCAGCCGCGTCCAGTCAGGATGACGCTCTGATGCGCCGGACGCTCACGAAGCGCGCGCTCCAGCTCTTCCAGCGGCAGATAATCCATGCTCACCATATAGGTGATCTCATCCAGTAGCACCAGATCGAGACGCTCGTCCGACAGCATGCGCCTGGCGTGCTGCCATACCGCAAGGCAGGCGGCCGTATCGGTCTCACGATTTTGCGTCTCCCAGGTAAAGCCAGTAGACATGACCTGAAATTCCACCCCGTGCTGCGACAGCAGGTTGCGCTCGCCGTTAGGCCATTCCCCTTTGATAAACTGGATCACGCCCACCCTTTTATCATGCCCGACGGCGCGCAGCGCGGTGCCGAAGGCGGCGGTGGTTTTGCCTTTACCATTGCCGGTAAAGACCATCAGGATACCGCGCGTTTCCGTTGCCGCGGCGATGCGTGCATCAACCTGCTCTTTCAGCCGCTGCTGGCGCTGCTGGTGGCGATCGTCGCTCATTACTCTGCGGCTCCGGGTTTGCGGCCGGGCTGCGCGTCGAAGCTGACGCCTGTTTTACGGCGGCTGTCGTCGCCCATGACATAAAGGTAGAGCGGCATCAGGTCGGCTGGCGTTTTCAGCTTACCGGCATCTTCCTGCGGGAAGGCCGAGGCGCGCATTTTGGTGCGCGTGCCGCCTGGGTTGATGCAGTTAACGCGCAGCGACTGGTTTTTATACTCATCCGCCAGCACCTGCATCATCCCTTCGGTCGCGAACTTCGAAACGGCATAGGCGCCCCAGCCTGCGCGACCGGTGCGTCCCACGCTGGAGGTAGTGAACACCAGCGAACCCGCGCTCGATTTCAGCAGCAGCGGCAGCAAGGCCTGCGTCAGGAAGAAGGTGGCGTCAAGATTGATCTTCATCACCTCTTGCCAGATTTGCGGATCCAGCTCGGCCAGCGGCACGATTTCGCCCAGAATGCCGGCGTTGTGCAGCACGCCATCGAGGCGCGGGAACTGCTGCGCCAGCTGGTCAGCCAGCTGGCGACAGGCATCCGGGGTCGCCTGCGCCAGATCGAACACCACGCAGTGCGCCGGACGCAGGCCCAGCTGGCCGATCGCCTGCTGGGTCTGCTCCAGACGCGCCAGATTGCGGCCAAGCAGAATGACTTCCGCGCCGTAGCGCGCATAGGTAATGGCGGCTTCGCGGCCGATGCCGTCTGAGGCGCCGGTGACAAGAATGATGCGGTTTTGCAGCAGGTCGCTTTTCGGTTGATAGTGCACGGCGATTTCCTTGAGCGCTAAACGGGTTTTTGGCTTTATGCCTTAATTCGCCGTAGGGCGCAATCATCCACAGGCGCTTTCTGTGCCGGGCGCTGGCATTTCAGGCGACGCGCGGCGCTAAACCCGGTAAACTCTCTGATTAGTGCTAATTCTCTGTTTAATAAGGCGGCAGAATGGATTTACTCTCCAGTTATGGATTATTTCTGGCCAAAGCGGTGACGGTTGTTGTAGCCGTCGGCGCCGTCGTGGCGATTATTGTGAACGCGGCGCTGCGCAAGCGCGGCCAGGCGGCCGGGCAGCTCCGGCTGACGCATCTGGGCGATGATTATCAGCAAATGAAGGAAGATCTGCAGCTGGCTAAAATGAAGCCGCAGGTACAGAAAGTGTGGCTGAAGCAGCATAAAAAAGCGGAAAAGCAGAAGGCGAAAGCGGAGAAGCGCGCCGCGAAGCAAGGCGTTGCTGAGCATCAGAAACCGACGCTTTACGTTATTGATTTTAAGGGCAGCATGGACGCCAGCGAAGTGACGGCGCTGCGCGAAGAAGTTTCCGCCGTACTGGCGGTAGCGGAAAAGGGCGATGAAGTGCTGCTGCGGCTGGAGAGCCCAGGCGGCGTAGTGCATGGCTACGGCCTGGCGGCGTCGCAGCTGCAGCGCCTGCGCGATCGCGGCCTGCGCCTGACAGCGGCGGTCGACAAGGTGGCCGCCAGCGGCGGCTATATGATGGCCTGCGTGGCGGATCGCATCGTGGCTGCGCCCTTCGCCATTCTCGGCTCTATCGGCGTCGTGGCGCAAATCCCTAACTTCAATCGTCTGCTCAAGCGTAATGACATCGATGTCGAACTGCACACCGCAGGGCAGTACAAACGCACCCTGACGCTGTTTGGTGAAAATACCGACGAAGGCCGTGAGAAGTTTCAGGAAGATCTCAACGAAACGCATGTGCTGTTCAAAGAGTTCGTACACCAGATGCGCCCAACGCTGGATATCGACAAAGTGGCGACAGGCGAGCACTGGTATGGCCGACAGGCGCTCGACTTAAAGCTTATTGACGATATCAGCACCAGCGACGAGCTGATCATCAGCCAGATGGATCTGTTTAACGTGCTGGGCGTGCACTATGCGCGCCGCCGCAAAATGATCGACCGCGTCACTCACAGCGCCGGCTCGGTAGCGGAGCGCCTGCTGATGAAGTGGTGGCAGCGCGGCGAAAAGCCGCTGCTGTAAAGGGCGTCCGCGCGCTTGCGATAAACGAACCCGGCTTACGCCGGGTTTTTTATGCCAGGTGGTAGCGTGACGAGAGCGTCAGCGCCAGATATTTAAACACGTTAAACACCGCCGTGGTCTTCGCCGTCGGCAGCCCCTCGTCATCGAGGAAAAAGGGACCGCGGAAGACCAGAACGTCTCCTTGCTGAATCACGTCGTCTGCTTCAAGCCCGGCGAAATAATCATCATGTTCCCGAATGAGCGCATTGGCTTTTTCCAGTAGCGCCTGGCGTGAAATGGCCTGAGTATTCTTCTGCATTGAATAGCGCCTTTTTGACATGCACAAAATCCTTTCTATATTACTTGCCAAAACCGCTGCGCGGCAAATCAGCAAAAAGCGCGAAAATCTGGCGCAAAAATCAACTGAGTGCTAATTAAGTTGCGTAACGAATTTTATCAGGTAGAGTGTGGGCGATTCAGATTTCAGGGAGATCACACCGGGAAGTGTGGTTGAGTCAGATGAAAAAGTCGCTCTTATTCATACCCTTGCATAAGCATATGCCAGCTGGCCCGAGATTGACCCCGCAGCCTTGAAAAGCAAAAAAGGCGCAACAATATTGAACCCAATGGGTTTCAGGGCATCAAATCCTCTCCCGTTTATCAGGACGTTTTCATTAGGTAAAGGTACATATGGGTAAAGCACTCGTCATCGTTGAGTCCCCGGCAAAGGCCAAAACAATCAATAAATACCTCGGTAGTGACTACGTGGTGAAATCCAGCGTCGGTCATATCCGTGATTTGCCGACCAGTGGTTCAACAGCGAAAAAGAGTGCTGACGGGGCCGGCGATAAAAAAACCAAAAAGGTTAAAAAAGACGAAAAAGCTGCGCTAGTCAGTCGAATGGGCGTTGACCCGTATCACGGCTGGAAAGCTGACTATCAGATCCTGCCCGGCAAGGAAAAAGTCGTCTCCGAACTCAAAGCGCTGGCAGCCAATGCTGACCACATTTACCTCGCAACCGACCTTGACCGCGAAGGGGAAGCCATCGCCTGGCACCTGCGGGAAGTGATCGGCGGCGACGATAAGCGCTTTAGCCGCGTAGTCTTTAACGAAATCACCAAAAATGCGATTCGTCAGGCGTTCGAAACGCCGGGCGAACTCAATATCGATCGCGTCAATGCGCAGCAGGCGCGCCGCTTTATGGACCGCGTCGTCGGCTATATGGTATCGCCGCTGCTGTGGAAGAAGATTGCGCGCGGCCTTTCTGCCGGTCGCGTTCAGTCTGTCGCCGTGCGCCTGGTGGTTGAGCGCGAACGTGAAATCAAAGCGTTTGTGCCGGAAGAATACTGGGAGCTGAACGCCGATCTGCATACGGCGAAAGGCGATCTGCTGGCGATGTCCGTTACGCACCAGAACGACAGCCCGTTCCGTCCGGTCAACGGCGAACAGACGCAGGCCGCCGTCGCGCTGCTGGAAAATGCGCGCTATGAAGTGGTGGACCGCGAAGATAAACCGACCAGCAGCAAGCCTGGCGCACCTTTTATTACCTCGACGCTGCAGCAGGCGGCCAGCACGCGACTCGGCTTTGGCGTCAAGAAAACCATGATGATGGCGCAGCGGCTGTATGAAGCGGGCCACATTACCTATATGCGTACCGACTCGACCAATCTGAGTCAGGATGCGCTGGCGATGGCGCGCGGCTATATCGACAAGAACTTCGGCAAAAAGTATCTGCCGGAGACGGCGAACACCTACGCCAGCAAAGAGAATTCCCAGGAAGCGCACGAAGCGATCCGTCCCTCCGACGTTAACGTGGTGGCGGAAAAACTTAAAGATATGGAAGCGGACGCGCAGAAGCTCTATCAGCTGATCTGGCGTCAGTTTGTCGCCTGTCAGATGGTGCCTGCGCAGTATGATTCCACGACGCTGACCGTCGCCGCCGCCGGATTTAAGCTGAAGGCGAAAGGGCGCACGCTGCGCTTCGACGGCTGGACGCGCGTGATGCCTGCGCTGCGTAAAAATGATGAAGACCGCACGTTGCCGCATGTCGCAACGGGCGAGACGCTGGATCTGCAGCAGCTGGTCCCGAGCCAGCACTTTACTAAACCACCGGCGCGCTTCAGCGAAGCTTCGCTGGTGCGCGAACTGGAAAAGCGCGGCATCGGTCGTCCCTCTACTTACGCCGCCATTATCTCGACCATTCAGGACCGCGGTTACGTGCGGGTGGAAAACCGCCGTTTTTACGCTGAGAAAATGGGCGAAATCGTCACCGATCGTCTGGAAGAGAATTTCCGCGATCTGATGAACTACGACTTTACCGCCACCATGGAAGACAGCCTCGATCGGGTCGCGAACAATGAGGCGGAATGGAAAGGCGTACTGGATAACTTCTTCAGCGACTTTACTCAGCAGCTGGACAAAGCGGAGAAAGATCCGGAAGAGGGCGGCATGCAGCCGAACCAGATGGTGCTCACCTCTATCGACTGTCCCACCTGTGGACGGAAAATGGGTATCCGCACCGCCAGCACCGGCGTTTTCCTCGGCTGTTCCGGCTACGCGCTGCCGCCGAAGGAGCGTTGCAAGCAGACCATCAATCTGATCCCGGAAAACGAAGTGCTCAACGTGCTGGAAGGCGACGACGCCGAAACCAACGCGTTGCGCGCGCGTCGCCGCTGCCAGAAGTGCGGTACGGCGATGGACAGCTACCTGATCGATCCGCAGCGTAAGCTGCACGTCTGCGGCAACAATCCAGAGTGCGACGGATACGAGATCGAACAGGGCGAATTCCGTATCAAAGGCTATGACGGTCCGGTGGTGGAATGCGAGAAGTGCGGTTCGGAAATGCACCTGAAAATGGGCCGTTTCGGCAAGTACATGGCGTGCACCAACGACGACTGTAAGAATACGCGCAAAATTCTGCGTAACGGCGAAGTTGCGCCGCCGAAAGAAGATCCGGTGCCGTTGCCTGAGCTGCCCTGCGAGAAATCAGACGCTTACTTCGTGCTGCGCGACGGCGCGGCGGGCGTCTTCCTGGCGGCGAACACGTTCCCCAAATCGCGCGAAACGCGCGCGCCTCTGGTGGAAGAGCTGCAGCGCTTTAAAGATCGTCTGCCGGAAAAACTGCGCTATCTGGCAGATGCGCCAGCGACCGACCCTGACGGCAATAAGACGATGGTTCGCTTTAGCCGTAAAACCAAACAGCAGTATGTCGCCTCTGAAAAAGAGGGCAAAGCAACAGGCTGGTCGGTGTTTTATATCGACGGCAAGTGGCAGGAAGCCAAAAAGTAAGCTCTTTTCCCTCATAAAGGCCAGCGATGCTGGCCTTTTTCTTAGCCTTATATCAAAACGTTCTACATTCCTTCTTACAATGATATAGTGGTTATAGCATTTCCGACATGTTCCTGTGCTTTGCCTCATTTCTCACCGATCCGGCGAAAATACGTCAATCGGGGATGCCGCTCTGTAGCTTACTGGGATGGAACAGATATGAAATTGCAGCAGTTGCGCTATATCGTCGAAGTGGTTAATCACAACCTCAACGTCTCTTCGACAGCAGAAGGACTTTATACTTCTCAGCCGGGCATCAGTAAGCAGGTGCGCATGCTGGAGGATGAACTGGGCGTGCAGATCTTTGCGCGCAGCGGCAAACATTTAACGCAGGTCACGCCAGCAGGCGAGGAGATTATTCGCATCGCCCGCGAAGTCTTGTCTAAAGTCGATGCGATAAAGTCAGTGGCGGGGGAACATACCTGGCCGGATAAAGGCTCGCTCTACGTGGCGACGACCCATACGCAGGCGCGTTACGCGCTGCCAGGCGTTATCAAAGGCTTTATCGAGCGCTATCCGCGCGTCTCGCTGCATATGCATCAGGGCTCGCCGACGCAGATCGCCGAAGCGGTTTCCAAAGGCAATGCGGATTTCGCTATCGCCACCGAAGCGCTGCATCTCTATGATGACCTGATCATGCTGCCATGCTATCACTGGAATCGCTCAATTGTTGTCACGCCCGATCATCCGCTGGCGGGCCAGGAGCAGGTTTCTATCGAGGAGCTGGCAGAATACCCTCTGGTTACTTACACCTTCGGCTTTACCGGACGCTCGGAACTGGATACCGCTTTCAATCGCGCAGGCCTTACGCCGCGTATCGTCTTTACCGCCACCGACGCAGACGTTATTAAAACTTATGTTCGCTTAGGCCTGGGGGTGGGTGTTATCGCCAGTATGGCCGTGGATCCGATTGCCGATCCTGACCTGGTGCGCATCGAAGCGGCGGAAATTTTCACCAACAGCACCACGAAAATCGGCTTCCGCCGCAGCACCTTTTTACGCAGCTATATGTATGATTTTATTCAGCGCTTTGCGCCTCATCTTACGCGCGACGTGGTCGATGCGGCGGTGGCGTTACGCTCCAATGAAGATATTGAGGCGATGTTCAAAGATATTAAGCTGCCGTTTAAGTAAATCCGCGTATCGTTTAATAATGTTAAAGGCTGCCCTGGGCAGCCTTTTTTGTCTGTAGTCGTTAGCGCCACCTTAATGTCGAAAATTGTTATTATTTTTTTGTAAATGAAACACCGATCACATGTTTTTCTGTTTGCATTACTTAAATGAGAAACAGTACACAAAATTTACTTTGCCGCTTTGCGTGCTGCCAGGATTATTCCCATACTCCAGTTAAGACCTGATGTGAAAGCGCTTTTTATCAGGTTCTTTAAAGTTAACTCAAATTTGAAATGGCCCTAATCGCAATTTAACTCAAATTTGCAATCTAATAATTCAATTAAGGAAATATGTCGCGATTCATTATTCCTTAAGTTTTCTGGCCACGTTGATTAATAGCGTTAATCGTTGTGCTCAATAAAAATAACTGGATTTTAGGCCTTAATGAGTTTAGGATTCGTCCTAAATCTTAATCGATGTTATCAATCGTTTTATTGAGAGTGATTATCAGAAACTATGGCTACGAGACTGACTGTACAACCCGACTTCCGGGCAAAAAGCACCAAGGTTGAGCGCTCTGGTAATATCCGTCGCAAGGCCTGGTTAACCGTAATAGCTGCTTCTGCGCTGTTCTGGGTGGTTGTGGCATTGATGATCTGGCGTATATGGGGTTAAACCATGTGGGCGAACACACTCAGCAGTAAACAGTCGTTATCCGCGCCTCAGCTTAAAGCCCCTGCCTGTAAAGGCAAAGAGAGCAGCGTGACGGAACACAAAGTGACTATCCCGGATAGCTGGGAACTGAGTGAAAATCAGCGTCACTTCATCGAGTCTTTCATGGACCCGAAAGCCAAATAAGCTGTCAGCGTTACCTGGCTTCGCCAGTGCAATACTTCTTTCCGGTTATCCGGCGGGCAAATTAAAAGCCCACTCTTTACACTCAGCATATAAAAAGGGTGTCATCACATAAATGATGACAGCAGGACTTTTTTACGCCCGTTTTCGGGAGGAGTGACGTATGAACATCAATATGATTAAGATGTCCTGGCTGAGCGCATATGCATTCTCATTTGCATTCTGGGCCGCGGCCGTATGGATTGCTGTATAACCTGAAAGTAGTATTCTCCCTCATTCTTTTCGCTTACGCCCCGCATAACCTGCGGGGCGTTTTCGTTTGTGTGCGCGATAGTGTAGCATTTTGTGTTGTAATCAAAACGTTAAGGAAAATGTAGTCTATCTTTAACATAAACCTTGTTTTCTCTGAGGTTAACGCGATCACGATAAGAAAAGGAGGAGCTATGTCGGAAACCCTACGCGAGCAGAGTCAGGACACGCTGCAGGTCGACGAGCAGCAGTACCATATTTTCAGCCTACCCCGCGCCGCCCAACATCTTGGTAACATCGACCGCCTTCCTAAATCATTAAAAGTGCTGCTGGAGAATCTCCTGCGCTGGCAGGATGGCGATTCCGTAACGGAAGAAGATATTCATGCGCTGGTCGGCTGGCAGCAGACCGGCCATGCCGACAGAGAAATTGCTTACCGGCCTGCGCGCGTGCTGATGCAGGATTTCACCGGCGTCCCGGCGGTGGTGGATCTGGCGGCGATGCGCGAGGCGGTGAAACGCTTAGGCGGCGATGTGGCGAAGGTGAATCCGCTGTCGCCGGTCGATCTGGTGATCGACCACTCCGTCACCGTAGACCGCTTCGGCGACGACAGCGCCTTTGAAGAGAACGTGCAGCTGGAGATGGAGCGCAACCATGAACGCTATGTGTTTTTGCGCTGGGGCCAGAAAGCGTTCAATAAATTCCGCGTTGTGCCGCCGGGAACCGGTATTTGCCACCAGGTTAACCTGGAATACCTCGGTAAATCTGTCTGGCATGAGCAGATAGACGGCAAGCAGTTTGCCTGGCCAGATACGCTGGTCGGCACCGATTCGCATACCACAATGATTAACGCGCTGGGCGTACTGGGCTGGGGCGTCGGCGGTATCGAAGCCGAGGCGGCGATGCTGGGCCAGCCGGTTTCTATGCTGATCCCTGATGTGGTTGGCTTTAAGCTGACCGGTAAGCTGCGTCCGGGCATTACCGCGACTGATTTAGTGCTGACCGTCACCCAGATGCTGCGTAAGCATGGTGTGGTCGGGAAGTTTGTAGAGTTTTACGGCGACGGTTTGGCCGATCTGCCGCTGGCGGACCGCGCTACTATCGCCAATATGGCGCCCGAATATGGTGCCACCTGCGGATTCTTCCCGATTGATGACGTGACGCTGGGCTACCTGACGCTGACGGGGCGCGATGCCGAGCAGGTCGCGCTGGTCGAAGCCTACGCGAAAACGCAGGGGCTGTGGCGTAATCCTGGCGACGAGCCGATTTTTACCAGCTCGCTGTCGCTCGATATGCAGAGCGTGGAGTCCAGCATCGCCGGTCCCAAACGCCCCCAGGATCGCGTCTCTCTTGGCGATGTGCCCGCTGCGTTCAACGCCAGCCACGAGCTTGAGGTTAATCATAGCCAGCCGGCGCATAAATCCGTTACCTATACCGACAGCAAAACCGGCCTCAGCCATCAGATCGAGGATGGCGCGGTGGTCATCAGCGCCATTACCTCCTGTACCAACACCTCTAACCCGAGCGTGCTGATGGCGGCGGGGCTGCTGGCGAAAAAAGCGGTAGAGCGTGGCCTTAAGCGTCAGCCGTGGGTAAAAGCGTCGCTGGCGCCGGGTTCGAAAGTCGTCTCCGATTATCTGGCGGTAGCGCAGCTGACGCCTTACCTCGATAAGCTCGGTTTTAATCTTGTCGGTTACGGCTGCACCACCTGTATCGGCAACTCTGGGCCGCTGCCCGATGAAATAGAAGCCGCAATTAAAGAGGGCGATATTACCGTCGGCGCCGTGCTTTCCGGCAACCGTAACTTTGAAGGACGTATCCATCCGCTGGTGAAAACCAACTGGCTGGCGTCGCCGCCGCTGGTGGTCGCCTATGCGCTGGCGGGCAATATGAAGGTCAACCTGCAGACCGAGCCGCTGGGTCAGGATCGGCAGGGCAACGACGTTTTCCTGAAGGATATCTGGCCGTCGCCGGAAGAGATCGCCACGGCCGTGCAGCAGGTGACCAGTGATATGTTCCATAAAGAGTATGCCGAGGTGTTCTACGGCACGAAGGACTGGCAGCAGATCAAGGTGAGCGAAGCGGCCACCTATGAATGGGACGAAGGATCGACCTATATTCGCCTGTCGCCGTTCTTTGACGATATGGAGCGTGAACCGAAACCTGTCCAGGATATCAAAGGCGCGCGGGTGCTGGCGATGCTGGGCGACTCGGTGACTACTGACCATATCTCGCCCGCGGGCAGTATTAAAGCGGACAGTCCCGCAGGACGTTATCTTCAGTCACATGGCGTCGATAAAGCTGACTTCAACTCTTACGGTTCAAGGCGCGGCAACCATGAAGTGATGATGCGCGGTACCTTCGCCAATATCCGTATTCGCAATGAGATGGTGCCGGGCGTCGAAGGCGGTTATACCCGTCATATACCGAGCGGCGAACAGCTGGCGATCTACGATGCGGCGATGAAGTATCAGGAAGAGGGGACGCCGCTGGCGATAATTGCCGGTAAAGAGTATGGCTCCGGCTCTAGCCGCGACTGGGCGGCGAAAGGTCCGCGTCTGCAGGGTGTTCGCGTGGTGATAGCGGAATCTTTCGAGCGTATCCACCGTTCCAACCTGATCGGCATGGGCATTCTTCCGCTGGAATTTGCGCCAGGCGTGACGCGTAAAACCCTGCAGCTTACCGGCGAAGAGGTGTTCGACATTGAAAATCTGTCGCAGCTGCAGCCGGGCTGCACGGTGAAAGTGACGATGACGCGCCCGAATGGCACGCAGGAAACGCTGGAGACGCGCTGCCGAATTGATACCGGTAATGAGCTGACCTATTACCGCAACGACGGCATTCTGCACTATGTGATTCGCAATATGCTGAACTAATGATAAAGCCGGGGAAACCCGGCTTATACAACAGCGCTTGAGTATAAAGCGCGGTTGGCATGGGCAGAAGAGCAAAGCGTCCCGCGCCAGGGATGGCGCGGGCCGAGCGAGCAGGGATGCCTTGAGCGACTTTGCGATCGGCCCTTGCCAACCGCGCCGTCTGCCTGGCCTGTAACAGCTACCTTATTCAGATTTAGGCAGCAGGTGGCCCATCTTTTCCGCTTTAGTATCGAGATAGTGCGCGTTCTTCGGGTTACGGCCGACAATCAGCGGCACGCGCTCGACGATATTAATCCCCGCTTCGCTGAGGATCTCCACCTTACGCGGATTATTGGTCAGCAAACGCACTTCATTTACCCCCAGCAGTTTGAACATATCGGCGCACAGTGTGAAATCACGCTCGTCTGCCGCAAAGCCGAGCTGGTGGTTGGCTTCGACAGTGTCATAGCCTTTATCCTGCAGCGCGTAGGCGCGGATCTTATTCAGCAGGCCGATATTACGACCTTCCTGACGATGGTAAAGCAGCGCGCCGCGGCCCTCTTCGGCAATGGCATTCAGCGCCGCCTCCAGTTGAAAACCACAATCGCAGCGTAAACTGAACAGCGCATCACCGGTCAAGCATTCCGAATGAACGCGCGCCAGTACGGGCGTGTTATCGCTGATGTCGCCGAATACCAGCGCGACGTGATCGTGACCGGTTGCCACTTCTTCAAAACCTACCATGAGGAAATCGCCCCAGGGCGTGGGCAGTTTGGCTTCTGCCACCCGTTTAAGCTGCATGTGACTCTCCAGAACCTTCAGAGGATGCGCTATTCTAAAATAGCGCACAGGCCAGTATGGCCTGAAAAAATTGGCAATATTGTGCCACAACGAGAAGTTGGGCTGGTAATTTGTCAGAGCGATTGTAGCGATAAAGCACAATTATCCAATGCGCAATAAGTTATATTATTATTTTTTAAGATAAAATTATTCGCCAGCGGCGCAAGGGCGCCAAATCGAAGGAGAAAGGATGCTGCAGATTTTGCGTCGCACCACGGCAGGCATGTTGCTGCTGATGATTATTCCGGCAACGGTCTGGCTGACCAGCTGGCATTGGCAGCCCGGCCAAAGCGACGCGCTGCTGCGCGTACTCTACTGGATGACGGAAACCGTGACGCGCCCCTGGGGAACCCTGACGAGCCTGGTGCTCAGCCTGTGGGTGCTGTGGTGTTTGCGTTTTCGCCTCAAGCCCGCGTTACTGCTGCTGCTGATCATGAACGCCACGATCCTGACCGGACAATACACCAAATCTTATATCAAAGATCAGGTACAGGAACCGCGTCCCTATGTGGTCTGGCTTGAACATAATCACGGACTGGACGATCGCGAGTTTTACAGCATGACGCGCAAAGAGCGCAGCCAGCGCGTCGATCAGCTGCTCGCCAGCGACCAGCTGCTGCCGGGCTGGCTGAAGCGGCACTGGGCATTTGAAACCGGCTTTGCCTTTCCTTCTGGCCATACGCTATTCGCTGCCAGCTGGGCGCTGCTGGCGGTAGGTCTGCTCTGGCCTCGCCGCCGCTATATCACCATCGCGGCGATCGGCGTCTGGGCGGGCGCGGTCATGGCCAGCCGGCTGCTGCTGGGTATGCACTGGCCGGGCGATCTGGCGATGGCGGTAGTGCTCTCCTGGCTGCTGGTCTCCTTTGCCACCTGGCTGGCGCAGCGCTTTTGCGGCCCGCTTACCGTACCGCCGGAAGAGCGAAAGGACGTGGCGCAAAGGGAAAACGGATTGTAATTCCGTACTTTATCCCCATATTATTGATTGCGCTTGCGTAAAAGCCATTCGCCTGGCGCTGCAGGGAGCAGCATTGTTGCCGCTTTTTTGGCATACTTCTACTGGATAACCTCACAACAGGATGCACTGTGAAATATTTGCTGATTTTTTTAGTGGTATTGGTCATTTTTATTATTTCCGTCACCTTAGGCGCGCATAACGACCAGGTCATCACCTTCAACTATCTGCTGGCGCAGGGCGAATTCCGTATCTCTACGCTGCTGGCCTCGCTGTTCGGCGCAGGGTTTGTGCTGGGCTGGGCCATCTGCGGTCTCTTCTGGCTGCGCGCCCGCGTCTCGCTGGCGCATGCGCAACGCAAAATCAAACGTATGCAGACGCAGCTGGATAAAAGCAATCCGCCTGCGACCTCATCGGCCGCCGTCGCGGGTCGGGAATAGTCCTCCATGCACGAATTGCTGTTTCTGTTATTGCCCGTCGCTGCGGCTTACGGCTGGTATATGGGGCGACGCAGCGCGCAGCAGGACAAGCAACAGGAAGCGAGTCGCCTGTCGCGTGATTATGTTGCAGGCGTTAACTTCTTGCTCTCTAACCAGCAGGATAAAGCGGTCGATCTCTTTCTCGATATGCTGAAAGAGGACAGCGGCACGGTAGAGGCGCACCTGACGCTGGGCAATCTGTTCCGCTCGCGGGGCGAGGTGGATCGCGCGATACGTATTCACCAGTCGCTGATGGAGAGCGCCTCGCTTAACTACGACCAGCGCCTGCTGGCGATCCAGCAGCTGGGCCGCGATTATATGGCCGCCGGACTTTACGATCGCGCCGAGGATATGTTCAAGCAGCTGACAGATGAAACCGATTTCCGCATTAGCGCGCTGCAACAGCTGCTGCTGATCCATCAGGCGACCAGCGACTGGCATCAGGCGATTGAGGTGGCCGAAAGGCTGGTGAAGCTCGGCAAAGATAAGCAGAAAGGGGAGATAGCCCACTTCTACTGCGAACTGGCGCTGCAGGCGATGAGCAGCGACGATCTCGATCGCGCCATGGGGCTGCTGAAAAAAGGCGAGGCCGCCGATCGCCAGAGCGCGCGCGTGTCGATCATGATGGGACGCATCCTGATTGAAAAAGGCGAGTATGCCAAAGCTATTGAGCATCTGCAGCGCGTGCTGGATCAGGATAAAGAGCTGGTGAGCGAAACTCTGCCGATGCTGGAAACCTGTTATCAGCGGCTTAATCAGCCCGATGCCTGGGCGGCATTTTTGCAGCGCTGCGTGGAAGAGAATACGGGCGCGGCGGCTGAACTCTATATGTCTGATATCCTGGAGCGACAGGAAGGGCCAGATGCCGCGCAGCTCTATATCAACCGTCAGCTGCAGCGTCATCCCACTATGCGCGTTTTCCATCGCCTGATGGACTTTCACCTGCATGAGGCGGAAGACGGGCGCGCGAAAGAGAGCCTGATGGTGCTGCGCGATATGGTCGGCGAACAGATTCGCACCAAGCCGCGCTACCGCTGCCAGAAGTGTGGTTTTACCGCGCATGCGCTCTACTGGCATTGTCCTTCCTGCCGCACCTGGTCCTCCGTCAAACCTATTCGCGGACTCGACGGTCAGTAACTGGCCGTTAGACTTTCGCTTAACGCCTTCGCAATAGTTACAACATACTAAAAAGCCAATTAACACCCACGCGGCAACGTGCAACTTATCGCCACGCAGGTGGGAAGGTGGCCGCAAACGTTGTCCCTGACATAACGCGCGGGTAGAATGCTTGCCGTTTGTCCTACACGCCCGCTGCCGTTAACTATGAGGAAATGCCATGCCCTTATCATCAGCCGTGACCGCTTCGCCCATTCTTGTGGCGCTCGATTATCACGATCTCAACAGCGCATTGCGTTTCGTCGACCAGGTTGATCCCCAGAGCTGTCGGCTAAAAGTCGGTAAAGAGATGTTTACCCTGTTTGGGCCCTCGCTGGTAAAAGAGCTGCAGCAGCGCGGGTTTGAGGTCTTTCTCGACCTCAAATTTCATGACATTCCCAATACCACCGCACATGCGGTCGCGGCGGCGGCGGATCTTGGCGTCTGGATGGTCAACGTGCACGCCAGCGGCGGGGCGCGCATGATGAATGCCGCGCGCGAAGCGCTGGTGCCGTTCGGCAAGGAGGCGCCGTTGTTGATTGCCGTAACGGTATTAACCAGCATGGATGCGGAGGATCTGCGCGGCCTCGGCATCACCTTATCGCCTGCCGAACAGGCCGAGCGTCTGGCGAAGCTAACCCGTGAGTGCGGCCTCGACGGCGTAGTCTGTTCAGCGCATGAGGCCGCACGTTTCAAGTCGGCCATCGGCGCGGATTTTACGCTGGTGACGCCGGGCATCCGTCCGGCGGGCAGCGACGCTGGCGATCAGCGCCGCATTATGACGCCGCAACAGGCGAAACTGGCGGGGGTAGACTATATGGTGATCGGACGTCCCATTACCCAGTCGGCCGATCCGGCCGCCACGCTGACCGCTATTTTAACCAGCCTTAAGGAGTCCTCATGAGCCGCGATAATCCTCTGGTCTACTCAACCGATGCGGGCCGCATCGAGCAGCCGAAAGACAAAATCGAACGTCCTAAAGGCGACGGCATTGTGCGCATTCAGCGTCAGACCAGCGGCCGCAAAGGCAAAGGGGTCTGCCTGATTACCGGACTCGATCTCGACGACGATGCGCTGAACAAGCTGGGCGCAGAACTGAAAAAAAAATGCGGATGCGGCGGCTCAGTGAAAGAGGGCGTGATTGAAATTCAGGGCGATAAACGCGATCTGCTTAAACAGCTGCTGGAAGCGAAGGGCCTGAAGGTAAAACTGGCCGGTGGGTAAAACAAAATCGGGCTACGACAGTAGCCCGAGAGTTTTGTAGATGCGCTGCGTAGCCTTTATTATTAAAAATGCTTTTTGGTCATTAATGGACCTGATGACCGATGACACCGCCCACTGCTGCGCCGCCGAGAGTGCCGAGCGCGCTGCCGTGCGTTAACACTGAGCCACCAATTGCGCCTGCTCCGGCACCGATGGCGGTGTTACGATCGCGTTTTGACCAGTTGGAACAGCCGCTCAGCGCGACAACTAATGTGGTAGCCAAAACAGCTGCGGTAATACGTTTCATGGTTGTTGTCATAAACTTCTCCTTGATTGTGCTCACAGAGGCAACACACTCAGTATAGGTGGTTTTTTCCTCTGTTCTTCTATCTGCCCGTATTACGCCATCGCTTCTTCCCTGAAGATGCCGATATGCCTTTTCACTATGGACAATGTTGTCTCGGACAGATAAATGCAACCGGCAAACAGATCCGCCCATTGCATGAGTGAATTCTAAGCCTTATGCAAATTTTCCGAAGATGGAAGATTCCTAATTCACGCCGCATTTTTGCGTTATCAGCCGTTTTCCGCCGCTTTTCCAGCCAATCGCTCCATAACCTTTTCAGAGCCAGCCCCTGCACAATTCAGTGATAAATCTGAGCAGGAGAACACAATGCTGGAACAACTCAAACAGCAGGTACTGGAAGCGAACCTGGACTTGCCGCGTTATAACCTCGTCACCTTTACCTGGGGCAACGTTAGCGCGGTCGATCGCGAGCAGGGCCTGCTGGTGATCAAACCTTCGGGCGTCAGCTACGCCTGCATGAAGCGCGACGATATGGTGGTGGTGGATCTCGCCAGCGGAGAAGTCGTAGAGGGGGACAAGCGGCCTTCGTCTGATACCGCCACTCACCGCGCGCTCTACCAGGCATGGCCGGAAATCGGCGGTATTGTTCATACCCATTCGCGCCACGCCACAATCTGGGCGCAGGCTGGTCGGCCGATACCGGCATGGGGAACGACCCATGCGGATGACTTTTACGGCGAGATCCCCTGTACACGCGCCATGCGTGATGAGGAGATTCAGAACGACTACGAATGGAATACTGGCGGCGTCATCATCGAGACCTTCGCCCAGCGCGATTTGTCGCCGAGCGCGATCCCAGCGGTGCTGGTCAATTCGCACGGGCCTTTCGCCTGGGGACGCGACGCGCACGCGGCAGTACACAGTGCGGTGGTGCTGGAAGAGGTCGCCTATATGGGGCTGTTCAGCCAGCAGCTGCGCGCTGATCTGCCACCCATCAACCAGACGCTGCTTGACCTTCACTACCTGCGTAAGCACGGCGAAAACGCCTGGTACGGTCAAAAAGGGTAATCTGCTGCATCCTCTCTTCAACAAAGAGCAGGGCGCCTGATTCGCCGCGCTCTGCTTCTCACAGAGAACGCAGATCCCACCTGAGCAGGGAGTACCGACCGACAAGAGAAAAGCGTCCCGCAACAGACCGGGCGGGCAGGGATGCCAATTTTGCTTCTTTACGATCGGCCCCTGGTACCTGCGTCCTCTCAAAACATACAGCTGATGAAATGCGCGCTATCTGTGCCTGAAACGCCTGGTATGGCGACGCCGATCAAAATAATGAAATGCACTCTTCACAAAAAATAAAACAGCGTTTCATTTTAAGGATGGGATCACTGTTTTCTGTCGCCGTCCCCCGTACTTTGCTGTCACGCCTTCGGGCATAAAAACGCACCTCCCTCTGGACAGCAAAGGTGATCCCTGATGCATATCAAACGTGCTATCGATAAAATTCCCGGCGGCATGATGCTTATTCCGCTCTTTCTCGGCGCGCTTTGTCATACCCTTTCTCCTGGCGCTGGGAAATATCTCGGCTCATTCACCAATGGCCTGATGACCGGCACGGTGCCGATCCTCGCCATCTGGTTCTTCTGCATGGGCGCCTCAATCAGGATCAGCGCCACCGGCACCGTACTGCGCAAATCCGGCACGCTGGTGATTACCAAGATCGCGGTGGCCTGGATCGTGGCGGCTATCGCTTCACGCGTGATGCCGGAAAATGGCGTAGAAGTCGGGATGCTTGCCGGGCTGTCAACGCTGGCGCTGGTAGCGGCGATGGATATGACTAACGGCGGTCTTTACGCCTCGATCATGCAGCAGTACGGCAGCAAGGAAGAAGCGGGCGCTTTTGTGCTGATGTCGCTTGAGTCTGGCCCGCTGATGACAATGGTGATCCTCGGCACGGCAGGCATCGCCTCCTTTGAACCTCATGTCTTTGTCGGCGCAGTCTTACCGTTCCTGATCGGTTTCGCGCTGGGCAATCTGGATCCAGAACTGCGGGAGTTTTTCGGCAAAGCGGTGCATACGCTTATTCCCTTTTTCGCCTTTGCGCTGGGCAATACCATCGACCTGACGGTTATCGCACAGACCGGCCTGCTGGGCATCTTGCTGGGCGTGGCGGTGATTATCATAACCGGCATTCCGCTGATTATCGCCGATCGTCTGATAGGCGGCGGCGACGGCACCGCAGGCATCGCCGCCTCCAGCACGGCAGGTGCGGCGGTCGCAACGCCGGTGCTGATAGCTGAAATGCTGCCGCAGTTTAAACCGGTTGCGCCAGCCGCCACCGCGCTGGTGGCGACCTCGGTGATTGTGACCTCAGTGCTGGTGCCAGTCATAACTGCTGTTTATTCAAAACGCGTTAAGCGTTCTCGCGTTGCGGTTGGCCAGCGCGCGGCGATCAAGTAACCCCGCTTAAGCATCCCCGACCTCTAAGTCGGGGATATCTCTGGATTTTACTTTATAAATCAATCTCTCATTTGGTCTGGCCTCTCTCTGCATTACGCTGATGTGGCGTTTAACGCATCAAATAAACAGAGGATGAGACGATGACAGTAATTAACCAACCAACCTGCCGACTGTTCACCGAAGTGGGACAGACCACCCAACTTGCCGCGTATTACGAAGAGGGCCGCCGCACCATGTGGATGATGCTGCGGGCGCAACCGCGTCCCAGTTTCAACCACGAATTAATCGAGGAGATCATGAACCTGAGCTATGCGGCGCAGCGTTCCGGTCTGCCGATTGATTTCTGGGTCACTGGTTCGCTGGTGCCGCAGATGTTCAACGCGGGCGGCGATCTGCGCTTCTTTGTCGAGTGCATTCGCAACAACCGCCGTGAGGCGCTGCGCGCCTATGCGCGCGCCTGCGTCGACTGCATTCACTCGGCGGCGCGCGGCTTTGACACGGGCGCGGTCACGCTGGCGATGATAGAGGGCAGCGCGCTAGGCGGCGGTTTCGAGGCCGCGCTGGCGCACCACTTTATCCTGGCGCAAAACAACGCGCGGCTCGGCTTTCCGGAAATCGCCTTCAACCTGTTCCCGGGTATGGGCGGCTACTCCTTAGTCGCGCGTCGTGCCGGGATGAAGCTGGCGGAAGAGCTGATTTGCGAAGGGGAGTCACACAGTGCCGAATGGTATGAAACGCGCGGTCTGGTGGACAAAGTCTTCCAGCCTGGCGAAAGCTACCGCTGCACGCGTACCTTCATCGATACGCTGCGACCGAAGCTGAACGGCGTGCGCGCCATGCTGAAAGCGCGTCAGCGCGTACTGCAGCTGTCGCGCGCCGAGCTGATGGATATCACTGAAGACTGGGTAGATTATGCCTTTACGCTGGAACCCAAAGACATTGCCTATATGGAACGTCTGGTACAGTTACAGAACCGTCATAGCGCATCCTTGCGTAAAGCCGGCTAGTAACAACACCTTTTAAACGCGGGCAGGATGCTTAGCCAGCCAATGCCCGAACTGTTCTGCGGGCATTGGTTTTGCATAGAAATATCCCTGACGCCCATCCACACCGTTAAGGAGGACAAATTCTTCTTCCGCTTTGGTCTCGATGCCTTCGGCAATCACCTGCAACGCCAGCGCCTTGGCAACGGCAACGATAGCGCGCACCAGCGACTGAGAGACCGGCTGCTCATTAATATTGCGAATAAAACTCTGATCAAGCTTGATGGCGTTGATCGGTACGCGCGCCAGCTGCGACAGCGAAGAGTAGCCCGTACCGAAATCGTCGAGGTGCACCTGCGCGCCCAGCTCCTGAAACTGTTTCATCAGGGTCAGCGCCTGCGCTTCGTTCTCTATCAGGCAGCTTTCGGTCAGCTCGATATCGATCGGACACTCCGTCAGCCCGCTGTCGATAAGCGCCAGCCTGAGATCGCTGTAGATACTCTGGTCGATAAGCTGCCGCGCGGAGACGTTGACCGCCACGCGCAGATTTATACCCTGTTCGCGCCAGACCAGAATCTGACGCAGCACGGTCAGCATTACCCAGCGGCCGAGCGGCACAATCAGGCCAGACTCTTCGGCATAGGGGATAAAGTCGGCGGGCGAGACCATGCCGCGCTCCGGCGAGTTCCAGCGCACCAGCGCCTCTGCGCTGCGCACCACGCCGTCGCTGTCGAGCTTCGGTTGATAGAACACCGTCAGGTGATCCTGATCCAGGGCCTTGCGCAGGTTGGTGTCGAGCCAGAGGTACTCAAATACGCGCTGATTCATTTCGGCGGCGAAAACGCAGAACTTACCGCGCCCGTTCTCTTTAGCGTGATACATCGCGGTGTCGGCGTTGCGGATCAGGCTTTCCCGATCCTCGCCGTGTAGCGGGGCGAGGGCGATGCCGATGGAACAGCCGCTGTAGACTTCAATCAGGCCGATACGGAAGGGCTGGCGCAGCCGCTCCAGAATGCGCGACGCCATCGCCTCCAGCGCCGCCTGGCTGGTATGTTCCGCCAGCACCACGAACTCATCGCCGCCGAGGCGCGCCAGCGTCTGGTCTTTGCCCAGGCAGCTGAGGATAGCCAGCGATACCGCCTGCAGCAGCTGATCGCCGAACATATGGCCGTAGGCGTCGTTCACTTTTTTAAAATTATCGAGATCGAGGTAAACCACGCCGGTCTCATCGCCTTTCGCCAGTTCCAGCGCCAGGCTAATTTGCTGGTGAATAGCGTTACGATTAGGCAAACCGGTCACGGTATCGGTGTTCGCCATCACGCGCAGGCGCTCCTGCGCCCGTCGCTCTTCAGTTATGTCCGTTCCTGAACAGATGAGGAAAATTTCATTTTTCCCGCTGCCGCTGTGAACGAACTTATTACGAAACAGAAAGAGTCGCTGGCCCTTACGGGTTTTCACCCAGCGCTCCACTTCATAGGAATTGCCGTCGCGGAAGAAACCGGCGATATTGCGGCGCGAAGCGGCCGCCTCCTGTTTGGTCATAAACAGCTGGAAAACGTTACGGCCAATCACTTCATGCTCATTCAGGCCGGTGTACTCTTCGCTGAGGCGGTTAAAGCGCTGAATATTGCCGCGCTGATCGAGAATAACGATCACCGAGTTGGCTTCAGAGACCACCTGTTCGGCAAAAGAGAGGCCCTGGGTCAGATCGCGCGCGACGGCAGACGTATCGCCCCAGGCGGAAGCGGTGCCGGCCCAGCTTGACTGATTAACCTTACGGCCGACAAAGTGCATTGGCACCGGCGTGCCGTGCAGCGACAGCGTCAGGTTGACGCTGGAGGTGATCACCGGCATCGCGCGCAACAGGCTGGCCTGCGCGGGGGTCAGCGCAACGGCGATGTTGGTATGCGCGTTTTCATCCTCTGCTAAATGCAAAGCATCGCTGTCGGTGGTCAGGCGCCAATGAGGGCTGGTCGTGCCAAACAAGGTGTATAGCAACGTTTGCCCTTGTTCATCGGTCATGGAAAGGTCCTCCGGGGAGTGCTCTGCTGGCGTTATCTCATTATTTTATCAACAGTATTCGGCATCTGACTTCAGCACAAGATGCCAGCCAAATATATTTTCCAGTCTGATTAACAATGGCACAAAAAAGCCCCGCATCGCGGGGCCAATTTCCCTGCTTAACAAGGACATTTCCCCAGCTTACCTGCCTGGCTGGGGAACCGGGCATCAAGACAGTATCGATGAAAATCGCGCTCGCTCATCGGGGGCAGATCCGGGTGTTGACGCTGCATATGCTGAAGATAATTTTGATAATCCTGCACGCCGACCATCAGCCGGAAACTTTGCTGCAGCCCACGCCATAACCTGCGCCAGCTAAAACGTGCGGGCGCGGCGATTGGTCGACAGCAGGTAATGCCGACCAGGCTTGCCGGGCGGACGGCCCGGCGAATCGCATCAGACATGGTGAACCTCCTTACGCAGCGACGGCTCCGCTTCGTGCGTGGTCGGCACGTTGCTCTGCAGAGCGCGACGAATAACGAAGAATGCGGCGATAAGCATCGTCACCGCCACCAGCATAAAGAATCCGCACAGCACGGCGTTGATCTGATTGCTGAACACGATGGTCTGCATATCCGCCACGCTCTTCGCCGGCGCGATAATCACCCCGTCGTCGATGCCTTTACGGAACTTATTCGCCTGCGCCAGAAAGCCGATTGACGGCTTTTCATGGAAAATTTTCTGCCAGCCCGCCGTCATGGAGGTAATAAACAGCCAGGCGGTCGGCAGAATCGTTACCCAGGCGTAGCGCTGCTTCTTCATCTTAAACAGCACCACGGTGCCAAGGATCAGCGCCATAGAGGCGAGCATCTGGTTGCCGATGCCGAACAGCGGCCATAGCGTATTGATGCCGCCCAGCGGATCGACCACGCCCTGATAGACGAAAAAGCCCCAGCCGGCGACTGAAACCGCCGTGCCCGCCATATTGCCCGCCCACGACCGGTTATTCGCCAGTGACGGCACTACGGTGCCGACCAGATCCTGCACCATAAAGCGACAGGCGCGCGTGCCGGCATCCACGGCGGTAAGAATGAACAGCGCTTCAAACAGGATAGCGAAGTGGTACCAGAAGGCCATCATCGCGCGGCTGTTAAAGACGTCGCTGATGATATGCGCCATGCCGACCGCAAAGGTCGGTGCGCCGCCCGCGCGCGACAGCACCGAGGCCTCGCCGACATCGCGCGCGATGCTGGCGAGCGACTCTGGCGTTACCACAAAGCCCCAGCCGTTAATCACCTGCGAGGCGTTCTCCACCGTCGTGCCGATCAGCGCGGCAGGCGAGTTCATGGCGAAGTAGACGCCAGGATCGATAACTGAGGCGCAGATCAGCGCCATAATGGCGACGAAAGATTCCATCAGCATCGCGCCATAGCCGATAAAGCGGATATGGCTCTCGCGCTCCACCAGCTTCGGCGTGGTGCCGCTGGAAACCAGCGCATGGAAGCCGGAAATCGAACCGCAGGCGATGGTGATAAACAGGAACGGGAAAAGCTGTCCTGAGAAGACCGGGCCGCTGCCGTCAATAAAACGCGTAACGGCTGGCATTTTCATTTCCGGCATGGCGAACAGGATGCCGATCGCCAGCCCGACAATCACGCCGATTTTCAGGAAGGTCGAGAGGTAGTCGCGCGGCGCCAGCAGCAGCCAGACCGGCAGCACCGAGGCGACAAAGCCGTAGATAACCAGCACCCAGGTCAGCGAGGTACCTTTCAGGGTAAAGAAGGGGCCCCAGAAGGGATCCTGCGCGACGTTTCCGCCGTAGATAATCGCCGCCATCATCAGCACAAAGCCAATCAGGGAGACTTCCGCTATTTTGCCTGGGCGGATAAAGCGCATATAGACGCCCATCAGCAGCGCAATCGGAATCGTCGCGGCGATAGTAAAGAGGCCCCACGGCGAGTTAGCCAGCGCTTTAACCACCACCAGCGCCAGCGCGGAGAGAATAATGATCATCACGCCGAGCGCGCCGAGCATGGTGATCACGCCAGCGAAAGCACCCAGCTCCTGGCGCGCCATTTCGCCCAGCGAGCGGCCGTCGCGGCGGGTAGAGATAAACAGCACAAGGAAATCCTGCACCGCGCCCGCCAGCATCACGCCGACGAGGATCCAGATGGTGCCGGGCAAAAAGCCCATCTGCGCCGCCAGTATCGGGCCGACCAGCGGACCCGCGCCTGCAATGGCGGCAAAATGGTGGCCGAACAGCACCCATTTATTGGTCGGCACATAGTCGAGGCCGTCATTGAAACGTTCGGCTGGCGTACGACGACGATCGTCCAGTTCAAAAATATTGCGTGCGATAAACAGGCTGTAAAAGCGATAGGCGATGCTGTAGCAGGCGACGGCGGCCACCACCAGCCAGACTGCATTAACTTGTTCGCCGCGATTTAACGCCAGCATAGCGAATGCGCCCGCGCCGACTAACGCCACCACTAACCAGATCGCGCCGGTTTTGACGTTCTTCATGACCTCACTCCTTGTATGAACCGAAAGGGACGTTCAAAGACAACGAGTCAAAAGTAATGTAATGGAATGTAAGTGAAAGTTAATGTGTTGAGAAGTGTGAAGCGGGGAACAAATTTAACATTTGTAGCAGCGGCAAAGAAGAAAGGGGGATAACAATCGTTATCCCCCATTTTTTATGTTCAGACCGCGGGGCGGGCAACCACGCTGCGCGTTTCCATACGCACTTCGGCGATGGTGACGTCAATGACGTCCGTTACGCGATAGGCGATCTCGCCTTTAATCTGTACGGTGCCGTGCTCCTGGCTGCACACCAGCTCGTCGCGCACCGCATGGATAAAGGGCGCCGGGATAAAGGCGACCGCGCCGTTCTCCAGCAAGCGCACGCGCATGCCGCCGCGCGAGACGTCGATAATCTCCGCGCTGAACTTGCGGTCGGTGCCGGCATGCGGCGCCAGCCAGCGTGCATAGAGCCAGTCGCCGACGTCGCGCTCCGCCATACGGTTAAGGCGACGACGTTCGCCCATGGTCACCGTCAACGCCTCATCAGGGCGAGCGCCTTGCTCGCCGCGAATAATCGCTTTCAGCAGACGATGGTTGATCATGTCGCCCGACTTACGGATCGGCGAGGTCCAGGTGGCGTAAGCCTCCAGACCCAGCCCGAAATGGGGACCCGGCTCGGTGCTGATCTCAGCAAATGACTGGAAGCGGCGAATGCGGCTGTCCAGATACTGCGTCGGCTGCGCATCCAGCTCGCGGCGCAGCTGGCGGAAGCCTTCCAGCGTGGTGATAGCGGCAGCGTCAACGGTCACGCCATGGCTGGACAGCACGGCAGCAGCCTGCTCGGCGTTCGTCGCGTCAAAGCCGGTGTGCACGTTGTAGACCCCAAAGCCGAGCTTCTCACGCAGCACTTTACCGGCGCAGACGTTCGCGAGGATCATCGCTTCTTCTACCATACGGTTGGCGATACGGCGCGGCTCGGCGACGATATCCAGCACTTCGCCTTTCTCGCCGAGAACAAAGCGGTAATCGGGACGATCTTTAAACACCAGCGCATGGTTGTGACGCCATTCGCTGCGCGCCAGGCAGATGCGATGCAGCAGACGGATCTGTCGGGCGATCGCCTCGCTCTGCGGCTGCCATTCGCCACTGTTTTCCAGCCAGTCGGAAACCTCGTCGTAAACCAGTTTGGCTTTAGATTCGATCCACGCGGCAAAAAAGTGTACGTCGTCGCCCAGCGATCCATCCTGCGCGACGGTAACGCGGCAGGCCAGCGCCGGGCGGCGCACGTTCGGACGCAGCGAACAGACGTCGTCGGAGAGTTCGCGCGGCAGCATCGGGATATTAAAGCCAGGCAGATAGTTGGTGAACGCGCGCTGCGCCGCCAGCTTGTCCAGCTCGCTGCCTTCCGGCACGTAAGCGGTCGGGTCGGCGATGGCGATAGTGAGACTCAGCGTGCCGTCGGCGTTCTCTTCGACATAGAGCGCGTCATCCATATCTTCAGTGCTGGCGCTGTCGATGGTTACGAAATCGAGCGCGGTCAGATCTTCACGCGTCAGGTTTTCATCCAGCATCTCGCCAAAGCCAACCTGCGGCGCTTCGCGCTCCAGATTATGGCGCGACAGGGTGACCCACCAGGGCGCCAGATGATCGTCGGCTTTAACGATAAATTCAGTCAGTTCGGCATAGAAACCGCGATCGCCTTTCAGCGGGTGACGGCGCATTTCGGCGACGGCCCAGTCGCCAGCCTGGAAATCATGGCTCAGGCCACGCACCGGACGGCAGGGAATAGCGTCTTTTAATAACGGATGGTCCGGGACGATGGAAAGACGGTCATCTTTCTTCTGCACGCGGCCGACAAAGCGGCTGAGGAAGGGTTCGATCAGCGTTTCAGGCTCGGCGCTTTCACGATCCTTATCGCTGTGGATGACGGCAGAAACACGGTCGCCGTGCATCACCTTCTTCATCTGCGGCGGCGGAATGAAATAGCTTTTCTGCGCGTCGACTTCAAGGAAGCCGAAACCTTTTTCGGTGCCTTTAACAACACCTTCTGCGCGAGGAGTCTGCGCGTGGAGCTTCTCTTTGAGCTGCGCGAGCAGCGGATTATCCTGGAACATAGTCAGTTTAGTTTCGTGGCCTAAGAGCGGCTGCTAGTTTTACGCGAATCAGGGGCGCGCGGCAAGGCAAAAGAGGGTAAAAAAGCCGGATTAACCGGCTTTTATCTAAGGAAACTCTGACCTTACGCAATGCGCTGCGTAGGCAGTGAAACCGACAGCTCCAGCTTAACCGGAACCGATTTGGAGGTCGGCGTGCCGCTGATATCGCCGAAGCTGTTGAGCGGGACCAGCGGGTTGGTTTCCGGGTAATAAGCCGCCAGGTTACCGCGCGGAATATTGTAGGGCACCAGTTTGAAACCGCTGACGCGACGCGAAATATTGTCGTTCCACAGGGTTTCGATATCCACCAGCTGACCTTCCGTAAAGCCGAGCGCCTGCATATCTTCCGGGTTGATAAACACCACTTCGCGCTGGCCGTAAACGCCGCGGTAACGGTCATCAAGGCCGTAAATCGTGGTGTTGTACTGGTCATGCGAACGCAGCGTCTGCAGCGTAAACGGCACCTCAGCCACATCCGCCGGGAAGAGCGATTCAGGCAGCGCTGCGCTGCTGAACTCCGCTTTCTGCGTCGGGGTGTTGAAGCGCAGATCCGCCGCCGCGTTGCCGAGGTAGAAACCGCCCGGCAGGTCGCACTTCTCATTGAAGTCGGCGAAGCCCGGGATCGTGGCGGCGATATGGTCGCGGATCAGGTTGTAATCGGCGGCCAGCTCCAGCCACTTCACTTTTTCATCGCCCAGCACCGCGTGCGCGATGCCCGCCACAATGGCGGTTTCAGAGCGCTGCGTCTCCGCCAGCGGAATGCCGATGCCTTCGGAGGCGTGCACCATGCTGAAGGAGTCCTCAACGGTGATGAACTGGTTGCCACTCGCCTGCGTGTCTCGCTCGGTACGGCCCAGCGTCGGCAGGATCAGGCTCTCTGCGCCCGGCACCAGGTGGCTACGGTTGAGCTTGGTGCTGATGTGCACCGTCAGACCACAGCGCTGCAGCGCCTCTTCGGTGCGTGGCGAATCGGGTGCAGCGGCGGCCAGGTTGCCGCCCAGCGCGATCAGCACTTTAATCTCGTCGCGCAGCATCGCATTCAGCGCGTCAACTGTGTTATGGCCGTGTTCGCGCGGCGGCTCAAAGCCGAAGTGGCTGCCGAGCGCGTCGAGGAAGGCTTTGCTGGGCTTCTCATCGATACCCATCGTGCGGTTGCCCTGCACGTTACTGTGACCGCGTACCGGACAGAGGCCCGCGCCTTTTTTGCCGAGCTGGCCGAACAGCAGCTGCAGGTTAACGATCTCGCGTACCGTATCTACCGAGTGCTTATGCTGAGTGATGCCCATCGCCCAAGTGATAATGACGCGATCGGAACTCTGGTAAATCGCCGCAGCTTCGCGGATTTGCGCTTCGCTCAGACCAGACTGCTGCACGATCTGCATCCAGTCGGTGTTGTCTACCGCATCGAAATAGGCTTCAACGCCGTGGGTGGTCGCGTTAATAAAGGCTTCGTCAAACAGGCCTTTCTCACCGGCCGCTACGCGGGCGCGATGGGTTTCCAGCAGCGCTTTCACCATGCCGCGCACCGCCGCCATATCGCCGCCGAGATTCGGCTGATAGTAGGCGGAGCTGATGGTGCCCGCTTTGGAGGTGACGACTTCCAGCGGCTTCTGCGGATCGGCGAAACGCTCAAGGCCACGTTCACGCAGCGTGTTGAAGGTCACGATTTTCGCGCCGTGATCGGCTGCGTGGCGCAGGCTGTGCAGCATACGCGGGTGGTTGGTGCCCGGGTTCTGGCCAAAGACGAAGATCGCGTCAGCATGGTCGAAGTCGTCGAGACGAATGGTGCCTTTGCCGACGCCGATGCTGCGCTTCAGACCGGCACCGCTCGCTTCGTGACACATGTTGGAGCAGTCCGGGAAGTTATTGGTACCCGCCAGACGGCCGAACAGCTGATAGAGCCAGGAGGCTTCATTGCTGGCGCGACCGGAGGTGTAAAGCTCCATCTGGTTCGGGTTATCCATCGCCTTAATGTGCTGTGCGATCAGCGCAAAGGCGTCGTCCCAGCTGACCGGCTCGTAGTGGTCGGTTTCAGCGTTATAGCGCATCGGATGGGTCAGACGGCCCTGATACTCCAGGAAGTAGTCGCTCTGGGCATAGAGTTTAGTGACGCTGTGCTGTGCGAAGAAATCGGTATCGACCACGCGACGCGTCGCTTCCCAGGTCACCGCTTTAGCGCCGTTTTCACAGAAGCTAAAGGTGCTTTTGTTATCGTCGCCCCAGGCGCAGCCCGGGCAGTCGAAGCCGCGCGCTTTATTCATGCGCATCAGGTTGCGCATATTTTTCAGCGCGGCCTTGCTGTCGAAAACGAAACGGGTAGTGGCTTCCAGCGAACCCCAACCGCCCGCAGCGGCGCGGTAAGGCTTAATTTTACGTTTGAATTTCATGGTGAGTGCAGGCTTATGTTTTTTGTAGGAAGTTTGTTATCAGGATATATCCTGACGGTGAGGGAAGTGTGCGACTGCAATCATAAGTTGTCTAATTGATTGACTTAATGGTGCGATAGCCGCCGTTTATCGCGGCACAGGCGTAATTGTGATGCTGCTCAAATTTTACTCTCTGGTAACCTGGCGATAACGGGAGTTACTGGCGCATCGGGTCAATACTTGCACCTTCTTCTCTGAAAGGGCGCACCCCATGAAACAGCTCACCAGTCAGATCCATGCATTTGGCAAAGCCTTAATGATGCCGATCTCGGTGATCGCGGCGGCGGGGATCTTCCTCGGCCTCGCGGCCGCGATGCAGAACCCGGCGATTACCGGCGACGCCTTTGCTCAGATGCAGGTGCCGCAGCTGATTATCGGTTTCATTCGTAAAGTGGCGGGCGCGCTTTTTGCCAACCTGCCGGTCTTTTTCGCTGTGGCCAGCGCCATTGGTCTGGCGAAGGCGGAGAAGCCGACGGCCGCCTTCGCCGCCGTTATCGGTTATATCGCTATGAACGTCGGCATCAACGCCACGCTGGCGGCGAAAGGGTTGACGGCGGCAACCACCACGCCGGAAGCGCTGCAAAAGGCGGGTATGGATCAGACTGCGGCGATGATGACCTCGGCGGAATATATCCAGATGCTGGGCATCTTCACCTACAACATGAGCGTGCTGGGGGGCGTTATTGCCGGGCTGTTGACGGTGATGCTGCATAATCGCTTCTATACCCAACAGTTGCCGACTGCTATCAGTTTTTTCGGCGGACGTCGCTTCGTGCCTATCGTCACCGTGGTCTTTCTGCCGCTGGTGGGTGTGCTGCTGGCGCTGATCTGGCCGACGCTCGGCGCGGGTATCGCCTGGGTCGGTCAGATGATCGGCAAAAGCGGGCAGTACGGCGCCTTTCTGCTCGGGACGGCGGAACGCATCCTGATCCCGACCGGATTGCATCATATCCTCAACGAAACCGTGCGTTTCACTCCCATTGGCGGCATCGCCACGGTAGATGGGCAGACGCTGGTGGGGGCGCTTAATATCTTCAACGCGTCGCTGACCCATCCCGGATCGGTGCCTGACGACACGCTGCGCAACGCCACTCAGTTTCTCGCGCAGGGCAAGATCCCGGTCATGATGTTTGGTCTGCCGGCCGCCGCGCTGGCGATCTACCACACCGCGCGCCCTGAACATAAACAGCGGGTCAAGGCGTTGATGATGGCGGGCGCGCTGACCTCGTTCACTACCGGCATTACCGAGCCGCTGGAGTTCTGCTTTATCTTCGTTTCGCCGGTGCTCTATCTGATGCATGCGCTGCTTACCGGTTTCTCTTTTATGCTGATGTCGATGCTGCACCTGATGATCGGTAACGTGCAGGGCGGCGTAATCGATCTGGTGGTATTTGGCATACTCGGCGGCAGTAAAACGCACTGGTGGTGGACGCTGGCGCTCGGCGCGCTCTATGCGCCGCTCTACTACTACGGGTTTCGATTTATTATCACGCGCATGGGCGTCGAGACGCCGGGACGCGAGTCCGACGATGAAAAACCGCAGCAGGTGGCGGCGGGTGAGCGCACCAGAGTCATTATCAGCGGTCTCGGGGGAGAGGCCAATATTGAGGATGTCGACTGCTGCTTTACCCGCCTGCGCGTGCGGGTCAAAGATATGAAAGAGGTAGTGGATCAGACGCTGCTCACCACCGGTGCCAACGGCATCAATCGCGTCAGCGAGCACGATATCCAGGTTATCTATGGCCCGCAGGTCGAAAAGATCGCTAACGAAGTGAAAAGCGCGCTCGGCGTGGCGTGAAACGATTTACGTCTACACTTAACAGACCGGAAGCGAACAAGGAGACGGAAATGTTTAAACATAAAACCAATGAAGAACGTAAACAGGAAGGCGACGTGAGCAAGAGCGCCCCCGAGAGCACGCCGCACGTCGGCAACGCCTATGAAGAGGACGATCATCCGGCGGTCGACGCGCCCAATGAGCACGGCGAAATCCCTCGCACCCGCGATGACCATAACGATGACAAGAAAGATCCCTATCAGGATCGGGATAAAAAATAGCGCTTAGCGCGCAGCCATATCGGGTTCCCACCTGGCTGACCAGATTAGTTATGGTGGGAGCTGTATCACGACCTTTTCCAGCCGCTACGCCGACGTTCCCGCCTTCATCTCGCGCTGCGAATGCGCTTTTTATCTTCTCTGGTCCTGACAGGAGACCCCGACGCTTTTTCTTTTCAGCGGTGTACACGCACTATGAAAGTGCGGCGGGCTGGCCAAATGAAAACTGGCGCTCTGGCGTTTGTCAGCTTGTCACTGAGACCGGATAAGAGGATCATAGCGCTACGTTTTTCCGGCACTGCAGACGCTATGCTGATCAGCACTGAACAATTACGCAGCACCTCAGCGGATATCCGACTCGCCTCTACGCTTGCCGCCGTGGCTGGCGCGCTCAATACCGCAGCATTTGAAGTTGTAGGCTTTTTCTCGGCCAATATGACAGGAAACGTTTCATCGCTTTCAGATCATCTTGCTAAAGCCAATATGGCTCCGGCCATCTTTTTTCTGTCGGTTATCTCTGTTTTTATCGCCGGCTCCGCTTTCTCAACGGTCATTATTAATATCGGGCGCAGGCGAAAGATACGCACGGTCTACGCATTGAATATCTTGATTGAGGGAGCGGGACTGGTTGGTCTCGGCGTCGTTGAAACCTGGCTAACGCCGCTTTCACCTGGGGTCGTATTGATATTATGCCTGAGTTTCCTGATGGGGCTGCAAAATGCGGTGGTGACAAGGATATCGAACGCCCGGGTAAGAACCACCCATGTTTCAGGAACCTCGACCGATATCGGCATCGAGCTGGCGATGCTGTTCGATATCCTGAGACGCAAAGAGTCTCCTGAGTACGCGCCGCTTTATCTTGACCGTCTGAAACTCCATGCCCTAACGCTCTTCTCTTTCCTGACAGGCGGCGTGGCCGGTATATGGCTCTATCGTCTGCTGGGATATCTTTTTATCATTTTGATCGGACTTATGCTTATGCTGCTGGCCTTACATACTATCTTCAGCCAGCCCCGACGGTAATTTCTGCGATCTTTCATGAAGCGATGCAGAGGCAACAGGTTCATCTGTTTCAGGGTGGAAAGTGCCGGGGCTGAGAGGATCTGGGCGCTTCGGCACATCAGGCTGCAACATTGACATCACTATAATGTCTGCCGGAAGATCGTCTGAAAAGAGGTCATTTTTTATTTAGTGCAGCATCTGGTACTTAATTTAAACACACTCAGTAATCCTTGTTATGACCTTGACAGGTAGAGAAAATAAATATTAAACAGTTAATTTCCTCTGTAATCAGTTTATTGATAACAACTTATCTCCTTTGATCCCGACACATTTCCCGCAAGCCGCGTCACACAACAATCCAGAGACCAGTTTTCATCCTGCATAATCACTTTGCATCCTCCAGTGTCATGCCTGAACCCGTGAAAATCTCTACCTGTGTTAGTACATAAAATCGGTTATCACCGAACAGATGAGCAACTCCTGCGCTTTCTGGAAGTCGTGAATCTTCATGGCTGGCCCCTTTGATTTAACGTGTCGATAAGGCTGCGCAAGCACGCACGAAGGCGGCGAGTGATCCGTTCTAAAAATGACTCTTCGAACTGGGTGAAGCCCACGATGGGTCCATCCACGATAAAAAATGTCATCGTGGGATTCCTGTTTAGTTGTTCAGGCAAAGGCTGACGAAAATAAAAGGCCCAGACATTCCTGTTGGGCTAATGATTTGTCTCCGCTCTTTCGCACCGAAATGCGCTGGTGCGAATCCACCGCTGAGCTGACTACTCCATCTCTTTTGCGGTATCACTCTTTTTAGGTACAAATCATAAGATGTGTACAATGCTAAATTTCTGGTTTAAAAAACTTATAATTTGATCTAAGTTAGCTATATATATGGATTTAATGGTTGGATTGAGCGTTATCTAGCTGTTGGTACTGGTTACGTACCCAGGGAGGTAGAATGTGTAACCTTAATTTTTGTTGCCCTCATTGCGGTTGCAGGAAGTTTGTCTTTACGAATTATTGCCAACGCAGGCAAACCAGGCATGGTGCTGCTTGCGCAAAATGTGGGGCCTATCTGACTCCTGACTCATGCTTGATAAATAACGACGAGCATCGGTCTGACGGAGGCCGGGAAAGGACACCAAGCGAACCTCAGGATCAGGATTAATACAAAACGAGCGTGAACGGTGTTACAACAGTCACTATCTGGTGATGGGAGGCCCGCCACCCGTTCCATTTCTCTTCTGTCAGCAGGTACTGGCCGCGCGCTGCGAGCATTGCGCTGGCAACCCGGCAGGCATTTCGGGCACAGGTTTTATTATTCTGGGATGAGCCCTCTGGCTCTGACAACGTTGATTGCATCGCCCTGGTTGCGAAGTAATCACGCAATTGCATGCCACCTTCAACATGCTTTTAGTCTGTGTTCTCTGTTGCTGTAAAAGGAAACGCGCAGCCACCTGTCTCTTTACTCCTCTCCCTCTCCTGAATTTGGGCGTAAAAAAAGCCGCCTGAGCGACCTGCTGGTAAAAAAGTCGGGATATTTAGCCACGCCCGGCGTGTGGTTTCCTTACTTTCCACAGGCAATCAGAGGGAAATACATGAGCGAACATCAGGGCTTTACAAATGACCCTGTACCGCCTCGAATACAGCCAAAACCCTCACCGGCACAAACGCCGAAGAAGTAATGGCCGATAAATGGGCAGAAAAGAGATCATACCTCACCATGCAATTCCACGGCCTACTCCTGGGCTGCCGCAACCAACGCAAAAGTAACTGACGGACGCGACTACGGTCGCGTTTTTCTCACCAGGGCCGCTTAGTTACCTCAACTTCTCGCCGTTAATTCACCATACAACCTTCGTCAGCAGGAGATAGTAAATCAGATGCAGGCTCAAGCTCAGGGGAGCGAAAAGCGTGACGTATAAAAAAGCCCCGGCGACGGGGCAGAGGTAGACCGCGCCCATCTGAGCAGGCTGCGGGATGATCACATCGTTTTATTAGATGCATGCACGCTGCGTCTTTAAAAAAGCCCGCTACGCGAGGAACGGTAGCGGGCAACCGTGGTAGAGCACTGCTACGAGCCTTTTCGGGGCCTCTTGTATTGTCTGGTAATGTTATTGAGGGCATCCTCACCTTCCAGGTAAGCTTTAAGAATGGCTATTTAAAAGGGGGGTGACAAACGCAATGCTTTGAATATACTGCAAATTAACGATAAGTTGCTAAGGCATTAATAAAAAAATAACATGCAGAATGCGCGTCTGCAAGGGGAGGCTTTATTGTAATATTAGATCCATTTAGATGTGGATATAGTGGCGAGGCTAAGGCATACCTGGCGTGACTGTCTTTAAGTAAATCTGTATGAAGGCAGGATGGTGCAAGCTATATTTTTTGGTGTCGAGCTCGATGGCTTTTTTCCCCGCCTTTTCATCTGGCCTCAACCGTGCGCTTACCGTACCTCTTTACCCGAGAAGATTACCCGCCTGTATTGGGGCAGTAATCGCGAGTCCCGACAAGCACGAGAGGCGTCGGCAACCAAAGAGCAAAACAAATCCTTTCCCTGCGCGTAAAAAATGAAGCAATTAAGCAGTTAGATGAGCGGCTAAAAATCAGAACAAAGGGCAGGGCAACTCTATAAAAAAGCCCGCTCAATGGCGGGCAAATGCGTGTCTTGTTCTTATCGTTCGCAACACTTTGCTGTGTGCTACAAGGTGATATTACCCTCGCGGCCCAGGTAAATCCTTTATGAGTGGCGGACTTGTGAGCTGTATCATTGTGTTACCTGAGGCTTAAAAAGCCTGCTTGAGTCAACCTAATCGTAATCCGACTATAAAAAACCCGGCGAGCAGCTTTCGCATCGAAATGCCAGACCGCGAAACGATGGAAGGAGAGGTAATGGAGAGAATTATCGTGCCAGGTAAAGTTACTGCGACGATTGTCGATGATAACAATAAGTTCGGCCGACGATCTGAGCGTGGCAGCTTCCGTCTCATTTTGGGCTTCACGTTGACAACCCGGCGGCCCTACCTGAAGATCAAAGGTAAGTTACACAGGCATTTTTTTATTTAGTACACCTGTCAGGACATAATTTTATTTTTACACACAGAAAACCTTGTTAAGCGATTGATAGGTAAAGAAAATAGACATTAAACAGTTAATTTACCTCTGCAACCTTGAGCGTGAGCGCCACTTTGGCCGGGCGGCGGAGGCCAGTTTCGTCAGCCAGCCGACGCTCTCAATGCGCCTGAAAAATCTTGAACGCGAACTCGGGCTGTCTTTGATCAACCGCAGCAATAACTTTGTCGGCTTTACGCCGGAAGGCGACCGCGTGCTGGCGTGGGCGCGGGAAATCGTCTCGGTCTATCAGGGGCTAAAGCTGGAAGTGGAGTCACTGAAGCACGGCGTCAACGGCACGCTGCGCATCGGGGTGATGCCGCAGTGCAGCGTGGCGCTGCCGGAGCTGCTGAAAAAGGTGCAGAACCGCTATCCGCAGCTTAACTACCGTATCGCTGCGCTGAGCGCCGATCAGCTGCTGGAGGCGCTGAACAGCCACACGGTTGACGTTGGCATCGGTTTTTTCGAGCTGGCGACGCTGCGTGAGCTGCATTTTCAGACGGCGTTCCTGCCTGAACGCGGGGTAGAAGCGATTTTCGATCCCGCGCAGTTTCCCGAACTGGTCAGCGATGAGCCTCTCTCGCTGGCCGCGCTCGCTGCCTTGCCGCTCTGCCTCTCGGAGCCGACGCGCTATTTTCGCCGCTATCTGGATATGGCTTTCCGCGAAGCGGGTCTGACGCCGCAGGTAATGGTAGAGAGCGCCGCTATTCTTGAGCTGGTGCAGAGCGCGCAGGTAGGGCTGGGGGTGCTGGTGTCGCCTGTCGGCCATCTGCTGCCGTCGATGCTGAATGGCATGGCGCAGCGGCCGATTACCATTACCCATATGGCGCGCCAGGCGGCGCTGGTCATTGCCGAGCCGGGCCGCGCGTCGCCGCTGTCACAACACTTCTTCGACGAGGCGCGCAGCCACCTCGAAAGCTACGTCGTTTCACCCATGGCGTAAAACAGCCGGCTGTTCCAGTTGCCGATCGCGACCGCCTGAATCAGGGCGAACAGCGCTTCCGGCTGCCAGCCTTCTGCGACCAGCGGTTGCAGATGCGCCGCGCTGAACCGCTCCGGCGAGCGCGTCAGCTGCGCCGCCAGCGCCACAACGCGGCCCTGCGTCGTCGGCTGGCTGGCGGCCTCATCCACGGATTCCAGCAGCGTATTGCGTACCTCGACCGGGAAAAACTGAAACGCCCAGCGGCAGCCGAGCGTGCGGGCGCAGGTCGCCTCCGCCAGCGGCGTAAACGCGGCAGGGACGATACGCTGGCGCAGCGTTTGCCAGCCGTAGAGCGCGGCGGCGTCGTGCGCCAGCAGCCAGACCGTATCGGCGAGCTCGGGATGCGGCTGGCAAAAGGTGACGGCGGCAAGCTGCTCGGCGCTGGCGTAGCGCAGCTCCAGCGGCTTAATACCGGGTTTCCACGTCTGCCTCTCGGCAAAGCCGTCGCGGCTGGCATCAGGCGGCGGCGTTACGCCCGGCAGCCAGCGCACCGGCAGCGCCAGCAGCGCATGCAAACCGGCGACGACGCGCGCCTGATAGCTGACGAAGCCGACGATCTGATTCAGCGTGACGATATCCGGCTCGGTCAGGCCCACGGCGTCCAGCGCCCGGAGCGCCGCCGCGTTAATCAGTTCCGGCTGCATCGCCAGCTGGCGCGCATACTGCGTCAGCTGGGTCAGGCGGTTGTTGCTCTCCCGCGAAGAGTCGGGGCCGGGCAGGGGATTGAGGCGCGCCGAATAGTGATTGCACAGGCGCTGCACGCCCGCGATCTGCGCGACGGTCAGCGCGGTGCTGAGTCGATCGTAAAGGGTCAGGGTATGGGTCAGCGTCGCCGTCACGCGATCGGGAAACAGCAGCTGGCTGAGATCTCTCGAGGCCAGCAGCATCGGCTGGCTGGCCTGCAGCAGCGGCTGAAGCGCGCTGGCCTCCTGCTGTAAACCGAGCAGGAAACGGTCGTTGATAAGGGCTGCTTCGGGAACCAGCGGCTCAGCCTGGATGGCGTGCGGGCTGGTCTGGCTCTCGTAAAACCAGTGGTGATGGCCAGGATAGCGGCGTTGTTCCATGGTTATTCCTTTTGCAAATAACTGGCACGTCGCGCATGGCGTGAATCCGAAACCGTGACGCGCGCCCGGGGGCTGGCTTATCGTCGCTTAACGGTAGAGAAGGGCAAAAGATCGATCGGTGATAATTAATAGCCGGTAGCTATAAGGCGGGGAAAGTGAGCAGCAAAAGAGAGGGCGAGCCAGGCTCGCCCTTACAACTTATTTCAGTTCCAGCTCGTTCATCGCGGCGATGCTGAAGCCGCCGTCAACGTGAACGATCTCGCCGGTGATGCCGCCGGCCAGGTCAGAACAGAGGAACGCCGCTGAGTTGCCGACGTCTTCGATGGTAACGGTGCGGCGAATCGGGGTAACCGCTTCGCAGTGCGCCAGCATCTTACGGAAATCTTTGATGCCTGATGCCGCCAGCGTGCGGATCGGGCCGGCGGAAACGGCGTTCACGCGCACGCCTTCAGGACCCATTGCGTTCGCCATATAGCGTACGTTCGCTTCCAGCGACGCTTTTGCCAGACCCATCACGTTGTAGTTCGGGATCGCGCGCTCTGCGCCCAGGTAGGAGAGCGTCAGCAGGGCGGAGCCCGGGTTCAGCATCTCGCGGCACTCTTTCGCCATCGCAACAAAGCTGTAGGCGCTGATGTCGTGGGCAATCTTAAAGCCTTCACGGGTAACGGCGTTCACATAGTCGCCATCCAGCTGGTCGCCCGGGGCGAAACCGATGGAGTGAACGAAACCGTCAAATTTCGGCCAGGTTTTTGCCAGTTCAGTAAACAGCGATTTGATGCTCTCGTCTTCGGCCACATCGCACGGCAGAACAATGTCTGAACCCAGTTCTTTAGCAAACTCTTCCACACGACCTTTCAGTTTGTCGTTCTGGTAGGTGAAAGCCAGTTCTGCGCCCTGCTTGTGCATCGCCTGCGCAATTCCGTAGGCAATAGAGAGTTTACTGGCAACGCCAGTAATCAGAATGCGCTTACCGGAAAGAAAACCCATAGCTGTAATCCTTATGGTCATTGTTGTTGGCGGCCGCATTGGTTAAAAAACAGGCGACCGCGTTAATCGACGTGCGGATTCTAGCACGTCTCAGGCAAATGGGGTAAACCAACCTGTATCAGCGTTCCCGTCGCCAGGCTTCCGCCGTCAGCGCTTCGCCAAAATGGCTGGAAATCAGCCGCTTAGTCAGGTCGTGCAGCGGCGAAGCCAGCACGTCGGCGGTGCCGCCGCGCTCGACCACTTCCCCCTGGTGCATCACCAGCACCTGATCGCTGATGTGCTTCATCATACCGAGATGCTGCGTCACATAAATATAGGTGATGCCGTGCTGCTCCTGTAGCTCCAGCATCAGATTGACCAGCTGGGAGCGCATCGTCATATCGAGCGAGGCGAGGGCTTCGTCAGCGATAATGACCTTCGGCTGCAGGATCAGCGCGCGCGCCAGGCCAAGACGCTGCTTCTGTCCCGGCGCCAGCATATGCGGATAGTATCCGGCGTGATCGCGCAGCAGACCTACCTGGCGCAATGTCGCGATGATGCGCTTCTCGCGCGCTTCCGGCGGCAGATCGCTGTTCAGCCGCAGCGGCAGGTCAAGGATCTGGCTAACGCGCTGGCGCGGATTAAGCGAGGTCGAGGGATCCTGGAATATCATGCGGATGCGCTGGCTGCGGTAGCCATAGTCGCCAAACTCCAGCGGATGATCGTTAATCAGGATTTCGCCTGCGCTCGGCGCCACCATGCCGCTCAGCATTTTCGCCAGCGTCGACTTGCCGGAACCGTTCTCCCCGATAACCGCCAGCGTCTGCTTCTCGCGCAGGATAAAGCTCACTGACTTTACCGCCTCGACGTGCTGACGGCGAAAGAGTCCGGTGCGATAGCGAAAGGTTTTGCTCAGATTGCGCACCTCAAGCAGCGTTTCCATCTACTGCTCCTCCATATTCAGCGGAAAGTGGCAGGCGAACAGGTGCGTTTTACTGCCGCTCAGACGCGGAGTTTCAACACATTTGCGCTGCGCATAAGGACAGCGCGGGCCGAGTCGACAGCCGATCGGCAGGCTTTCCAGCGAAGGGATGGCGCCGGAGAGAGTATTAAGACGGCTCTTGTGCGGCAGCGAACGACCAAAATCGGGCATCGCGCGGATCAGCGCCTGCGTATAAGGATGGTGCGGCGTGGTCATCAGGTCGTCGCTGCCCGCGGTTTCTACCGTCTGCCCGCAGTACATCACGTTGATGCGATCCGCCCACTGGCTCATGGTGCGTAAGTCGTGGCTAATCAGCAGAATAGTGGTGTTGTTATTCTGATTAAGGCGGCTCAGCAGGCGAAAAATTTGCGCCTGGGTCGTCGGCTCCATGGCGTTGGTCGGCTCATCGGCGATCAGCAGTCGCGGCTGGTTGGCCAGCGCGATGGCGATCATCACTTTCTGACATTCGCCTTCGGTCAGCTCATAGGGGAAGCTGCGCATAATATCTTTATGATCTTTGATGCCGACGCGGTGCAGCAGCTCGATGGCGCGGGTTTTACGCCAGAACCAGAAGCGGCGCAGCCAGGGGCCTTTGTAGGTCCAGCGCGGAATGGCCTGCATCAGCTGGCGGCCAATGCGCTCCGAAGGATCGAGACAGGACTGCGGCTCCTGGAAAATCATCGAGACGTTATGCCCGACGATGCGGCGGCGCGCGCGCGGCGACAGACGCAGCAGGTCGATATCGTCAAACACCATACGATCGGCGGTAACGCGCCAGTTATCTTTGGTCACGCCGCAGATCGCCTTCGCCACCAGGCTTTTGCCCGAGCCCGATTCGCCCACTAAGCCGCGTACTTCGCCTTCCATAAGCGTCAGGTTGATGCGATCCACCGCTTTCACGGGGCCGTCGGCGGTCATAAATTCAATGGTCAGATTACGAATATCGAGTAATGGCATTATTCCACTCCCGCCTCTACGGCGCGGCGAATGCCGTCGCCCAGCAGGTTAACAATTAATACGCTGATCATCAGCGCCACGCCCGGCAGCATTACCGTCCAGGGCGCGACATAGACCAGCTCCAGCGAATCGCCGAGCATCGCGCCCCATTCGGGCGAAGGCAGCTGCGCGCCGAGGTCGAGAAAGCCGAGCGCGGCGATATCCAGGATCGCCAGCGACAGCGAGCGTGTCACTTCGCTGATAAGCATCGGCAGCACGTTGGGCAGAATCGCGTGCCGCAGAATATCGATATTGGTGGCGCCGTCGAGGCGCGCGGCCACCACATACTCTTTTTCCAGCTCGTCATGCACTGCGCTATAGGTGGCGCGCACCAGACGCGGCAACAGCGTCAGCCAGACCGCCAGCAGCGCATGCTCCAGACGCGGACCTAGAAACGCCACCACGATAATCGCCAGCAGCAGCGACGGAATCGACAGCAGCGTGTCCAGCACGTGGTTCATAACGGCCGAGCGTAAACCGTGGGTGATGCCCGCCAGCACGCCGAGCGCCAGTCCGCACAGCGTCGCAAACAGCGTCACCAGAATGGCGGAGCCGACGGTGGGCGCCACGCCGCTCAGCAGACGGCTCAGTACGTCGCGGCCCAAGTCGTCGGTGCCAAGGAAAAAGGAAACATCGCCGTAGCGCGACCAGGAGGGCGGCAGCAGTTGATAGCCGAGAAATTGCTGATCGATACCGTAGGGTGCCAGCAGTCCGCCAAACAGGCAGAGGAACAGCAGCGCGCCAAAGCCATACAGGCCGATCATAGCGGTCGTGTTGCGATAAAAGTGGTGCCAGCTGCGGCGAAACGCGCCGGGCAGGCGTTTCTCGGCATAGACATTATCGTAGGGCATACGCAGTCGCTTGAGGGTTGGTTTGGATAGGGTGCATCGGTTTACAATTTTCTGTCATATCAATGTGTTGCTCAGGTTCTCAGCGTTATCGTGTCGTACTGCGCGTAGCAGGAACGGCGGTACGGATTCAGTTGCCACGCTTGCGTATACGAAAAGGGAGCGTACACAGTGCAGAAGTCAGCAGAGAGCGAAAGGCGCAGGTGCGCGCCGCTCGCCACAGAGGATTATCCGTCGATAACCCGCTTACAGGCAAGGGAACGGCGGCAGCAATTTCATTCAGGGATAGCAGAAGGTCAGCTTCTGCGCTTTCAGGCCAGCCAGAAGCGAGCAGAAAGAAGGCGATATGGGTCGGAAAAGAGCGGGGCGCTCTTTTCCGCAGAGAGGAAAGAAACCGGGGCCTGATCTCAGATTAAGGCTCAGCTCTGTTCGCCGGAAAAGGCGCGCCAGGCGGCCAGCGTATCAAGTGACTCCCTCAGCAGTTTGATCTTTCCCGCTTCCGCCACCAGGCGACCGGCATAGGTCTGCCTGTAGACGCGGTCGGTGCCTGCAATACCCGCTTCGACGCTGTATTCGCCAAAGGCCTGAGTGGGCGTATCGATCAAAAACTCAATATTACGGAACCGGAAATCGGGCACTTTCTCCAGCAGGCCAGCAATAAAGGATGCGATCTCCTGCGCGCCCTGGGCACGATGCGGCAGGCCGAGCGTTTTCAGGTAAGGCAATTCCAGCACGCCATCCGCGGCGAAAAGTGCCGCAGCGGCGCGGGGATCGCGTATTGAATCCAGATAAAGTTGCAGTAGCTGTATGGCTGTTTTCATGGGCAAAGGCTCCTGAAGTGGTTAACGGCCGACAGAATGCTGCGGGCCTGACACCAGCCTAATTAACTTCAGGAGTGTACAAAACAGCAAAGGATGAAACCTATCATTTCATTTATGTAATCATCCTTCTGATGTTGCTTTCAGGGCACGTAGCGCCACTCTGGCTCGCTCAGACGTTGGGCAAAAAAGTCGGAAAGCACTCTGACCTTGAGCGGCCGGCTGCGTGCGGTTGGAGTAACGAAATAGAGCCCGCCCTGCGTCATCGACCATTCATCAAGGAGGCGTACCAGGCGGCCATCGCGCAGATACTCCGCTGCGATAAACTCCGGCAGTTCGGCGATGCCTAACCCTTCGAGCAGCGGTGGCAGCAGGGCGTCTGAGTTTGTTACCCGCAGCGGTCCATTCGGAACGATATCTTCATGCACGCCGGAGGTATGCGTAAAGCGCCATACCTGACTGCGCGCGCGGTACGCATAGCTGAAGCAGGGACGCGACGTCAGCGCTCTGGGGTGTTCCGGCGCGCCATGGCGAGCAATATAGGAAGGGGCCGCCACCAGAAACTGTGTTACCGCGCATAAGCGACGCGCAACCAGCGACGAATCCGGCAGCGCGGCAATGCGCAGCGCCGCATCAAAGCCTTCGGCGATCACATCGACCGACGCGTCCGAGAGGTGCAAATCCACGCTGAGTTCGGGAAACTGGTGAATTAGCTCCGGCAACAGCGGCGCAATCCAGCGTAGCCCGAAGGCCATCGGCACCGCCAGCCGCACCAGACCGCGCGGCTGTACCGCAAGCTCGTGCGCCTCGCTTTCGACTTCCTCCGCCTGCCGGTAAATTTCAGACGCTTTCGCGGCCATGCTCTGGCCAAACTCCGTCAGCGCCACCTGCCGCGACGTGCGGTTAAACAGTCTGCCGCCCAGCCTCTCCTCCAGCCGGGCGACGGCGCGCGATACCGTTGGGACGGAGACGCCCATGACTCTCGCCGCGGCGGCGAACGATCCTTCCTCAGCTACTTTCGCGAACATCGCGAGTCCTTCGAAATCGGGGAATCTGTTCATTTCAAATCTGCAACGATGAGTTTTAAATCATTCTATTTTGAAAAATATAGTTCGTCGATATGCTTCTTCTGTCGCCACAGCCGCCGGTCTCTCTTAGTCAGTAACGCCGTCGGCAGCCATTAACTCTTTATCAGGCGGAAAAGGAATTGCCGGATTACGCCGTTCTTCCGCCATGCAGAGCAGCACTGAATTTTTAGCGATGTTCAGCTTGAAACTTTAAATGACATTCAACAGGCATATGCGTGCCTTAACCTGAGGAAACAGATGATGAGCAATAAACTTTCAAATAAAATCGCGCTGGTGACCGGCGGCAGTTCAGGCATTGGTCTGGCCTCGGCGCAGGAGCTGGCTTCACAGGGCGCAAAGGTCTATATCACCGGCCGTCGCCAGGAGGAGCTTGACGCTGCGGTAGCGGCGATTGGACCGGCCGCGACCGGTATCCGCGCCGATGCCTCCCGTCTGTCCGATCTGGATAAGGTCTTTGCCACCATCGCCAGCGAGTCAGGACGACTTGATATCCTGTTCGTCAATGCCGGCGGCGGGGATATGATGCCGCTTGACGCAATTACGGAAGAGCACTTCGATCGCATTTTCGGCACGAACGTGCGCGGGCTGCTTTTTACCGTTCAGAAGGCGCTGCCTCTCCTTAACAAGGGTTCATCGGTTATCCTGACGGGCTCGACTGCCGCAGTTAAAGGCACAGCGAACTTCAGCGTTTATAGCGCCAGTAAAGCAGCGGTGAGGAACTTTGCCCGCTCATGGGCGCTCGATTTAAAAGATCGCGGTATCAGGGTGAACGTTGTCAGCCCTGGCCCGATCCGCACCGCAGGTCTGGGCGGTCTGGTCCCGGAAGAACATCGCCAGGGGCTGTTTGAGGTGCTGGCCGCGGAGGTCCCTCTCGGCAGACTGGGCGAGCCCGAAGAAGTCGGCAAAGCGGTGGCGTTTCTTGCCTCTGACGATGCTGCTTTTATTAATGCCGCGGAGTTTTATGTGGATGGCGGTCTGGCGCAGGTTTAATGGTTACGCTTTTCATCTTTGATCAGGCTGTCAGGCCTGAAGAGTGAGGAGAATATCGGGCTCAGGGAGGGCGTTGAAATCTGTTGCAGAGGCTGCTTAATGCGGCCTTTCCTTTTTATCGCGTGCGCAGCGGCCGCTCGACCCGCTGGCTGAGCCTGCAAAAGTGCGGTTTTACAGAGGGCAGCTACACTCGAACAGACCTAAACTCACAGGAGCAGTCATGACGGAGAAGAAGCAGCCAGCAGACAAAAGCCCGACGGATATCGAACATGCGCTGGTGTTGCAAAGTGGAACCGCCTGGAACGGTCAGGCATATAAGGCGTATCCGGCAGGCAAGCCGCAGATATCGGTGATGCGTATGTCATTGCCTGCCCACAGCGAGCTCCCCTGGCATACACATCCCATGCCCAATACCGCTTATATTCTGTCTGGTCAATTGACCGTTGAAGATAAGCACACCGGTGAACGCTTTAGCGTTAGCGCGGGGCAGGCGCTTAATGAAACGATCGACAGCGCGCATCGCGGCTATACCAGCGAAGAGCCGACTGAATTACTTATTTTCTACGCTGGCGTTGAAGGTCAGGAACTTTCTCTGCCACTGCCAGGAGAGGAAGCGGAATTTTGACAGAGCGAGCCCGTAAAAGGATCGCTTCTTTACTTAGCGGGCAAAGTAAATTAGCACAAGAATGCATTAATAAGCCGGCGTATTAAGTTACGTTCTTTTGCGCGGCAGCCAGCCGCGTATCAATGCGTTGTCTTTACATCCTGCCTCATCATTTGTATTCCAAAATAACTCTTTGCTAAAGGTCAGACGCTATTTACGGTTTAATCATTGTTTACACGCCGATAAGAATGCAGGCGAATGGTTAAAGTTTGCGCAGGGTGCTTTTGGCGAAAAACAGAATCAAAAGCGTGACGCTAAATCAATAAATCAATCATAAACAATTGAAAAATAGATTTTTTTAACGGTTTTTTTCGAGCGTGCGCTAACCATTGCTAATAAAAAAAGCCTCTGTTTTTAATGAACTTTTCACCTGTTAGTTGATCTTGCCGAAAGAACATATACACTAGTAACGCATATGACACGAAATGCTCAAATAAAAGATAAAATCGAGCGCGGGTTATTAGCATCATCTCCTTTAAGTTGTTCTTGCTTTACCTTCCACGCCAGATGAAAAAAACCTGCAGCCTCTTTAAGGCTGTCTTAAGGTTTTCTCAGCATTATTTCTCCGACGACTCTCTGCAAACGGGAGCCATAGTGAGATTCAACAAAATTACGCTAAAAAGAAACAATTGCTTCATGTTTGTAATATTTATTTCTCCAGGCGGTGCTTAACTGTTTTACGTTTGAACAACTTAAATTGATGGAATCTAACTATGTCATTTATTCCTTTTTCGCGGCCTTCACTGGGTGAAGAAGAGCTGGCTGCGGTAAAAGCGGTGTTTGAATCGGGATGGATCACCACTGGCCCGCAGAATGCTGCGCTGGAGCAGGCTTTTTGCCAGCTTACGGGTAATCAACACGCTATCGCAGTGAGTTCCGCAACGGCGGGTATGCACGTTACGCTGCTGGCGCTGGATATTCAGCCCGGTGACGAGATCATCACACCCTCGCTGACCTGGGTTTCCACCATCAATATCATCACGCTGCTGGGCGCCACGCCGGTAATGATCGACATCGATCGCGATACGTTGATGGTTACTCCCGAACAAATCGAAGCTGCAATCACGCCTCGCACCCGCGCCATTATCCCGGTGCATTACGCGGGCGCGCCGGCAGACAGCGATGCGATTCACGCCCTCGGCAAGCGTTACAATATCCCGGTAATTGAAGATGCCGCGCACGCGGCGGGCTGCTATTACAAGGGACGCCATGTCGGCAGTACGGGTACTGCCATTTTCTCGTTTCACGCCATCAAAAACATGACCTGCGCCGAAGGTGGGCTGATTGTTACCGATGACGCCGGGCTGGCGGATCGCATGCGCAGCCTGAAATTCCACGGTCTGGGCGTCGATGCGTATGACCGCCATACCCACGGCCGCAAGCCGCAGGCGGAAGTGATTATGCCTGGCTTCAAGTACAACCTGCCGGATATCAGCGCGGCTATTGCGCTGGTGCAGTTGAAAAAGCTCTCTGCCTTCAATGCGCGCCGCGAGGCGATCGCTCAGCGCTATCTGCGCGAATTAGCCGACACGCCGTTCCTGCCGCTATCGCAACCGACATGGGCTCATCAGCACGCCTGGCATCTGTTTATCATTCGCGTCGACGAAGCGACGTGCGGCCTCAGCCGCGATGCGCTGATGGAAGCGCTGAAAGCGCAGGATGTCGGCACCGGCCTGCATTTCCGCGCCGCGCACACCCACAAATACTATCGCGAACGCTATCCGCAGCTCTCTCTGCCCAACACCGAATGGAACAGCGATCGTATCTGCTCCATTCCGCTGTTTCCGGATATGCATGATGACGATGTCACCCGCGTCATTGACGCCTTGCGTCACATAGCTGGAGTCTGAGATGCAGGAAGAAAAAGCGATTCGCAAAGTTTCCGTCGTTATTCCCGTTTACAACGAAGAAGAGAGCCTGGCGGAGCTGGTGCGCCGTACGGATGCGGCCTGCAGCTTGATTGGGCTCGATTATGAGATCCTGCTGGTGGACGACGGCAGCGCCGACCGCTCCGCCCAGATGATCAACGATGCCGCCGATATGCCCGGCAGCCATGTGGTCGGCGTATTGCTGAACCGCAACTATGGTCAGCACTCGGCCATTATGGCGGGTTTCAGCCATGTTTCAGGCGATCTGATCATCACGCTGGATGCCGATCTGCAAAACCCGCCGGAAGAGATCCCGAAACTGGTGCAGGCGGCGCAGCAGGGTTATGACGTGGTCGGCACCGTTCGCCAGAACCGTCAGGATAGCTGGTTCCGCCGCCGCGCCTCGCGCGCCATTAACCATTTGATTCAGCGCGTCACCGGCAAAGCGATGGGGGATTACGGCTGTATGCTGCGCGCCTATCGTCGTCATATTGTCGATGCGATGCTTAACTGCCACGAGCGCAGCACCTTTATTCCTATTCTCGCCAACACCTTCGCCCGCCGCACCATTGAACTGCCGGTTACCCACGCCGAGCGCGAGTTCGGCGACTCTAAATACAGCTTTATGAAGCTGATTAACCTGATGTACGACCTGGTGACCTGTCTGACCACCACGCCGCTGCGTCTGCTGAGCATTATCGGCAGCCTGATCGCGCTGGCCGGTTTCGCCTTTTCGCTGGTGTTGATCGTGCTGCGTCTGTTTCTCGGCGCCAGCTGGGCGGGCGACGGCGTGTTCATGCTGTTCGCCGTACTCTTTATTTTTGTCGGCGCGCAGTTTATCGGCATGGGCCTGCTTGGCGAATACATCGGCCGTATCTATAACGATGTCCGCGCGCGTCCCCGCTACTTTATCCAGCGTGTTGTTCACCCACAGCAAAAAGCTTCTTCAGTACAGGAATCCGAGTAATGAAAACCATCGTCTTCGCCTACGCCGAAATGGGCTGTGCGGGCATTAGCGCGCTACTGAAAGCCGGTTATGAAATCAGCGCCATCTTCACGCATGCTGACACCTCGCCTGAAAGCCATGCGTTTCCATCCGTGGCGCGCCTGGCGGCGGAGCAGGGCATCCCGGTTTACGCACCGGAAGATGCCAGCCATCCGCTGTGGATCGATCGTATTAAAGCGATGCAGCCTGACTTTATTTTTTCCTTCTATTACCGTGCGCTGCTGAGCGACAACATCCTGAAAACCGCCCGGGTGGGCGCTTTTAACCTGCACGGCTCGCTGCTGCCGAAATACCGCGGTCGCGCGCCGCTTAACTGGGTGCTGGTTAATGGCGAAACCGAAACCGGCGTGACGCTGCACCGCATGGTGAAGCGCGCCGACGCTGGCGATATCGTTGTACAGCAGCGCGTGGCGATTGATGAACAGGACAACGCGCTGGCGCTGCACCGCAAGCTGGTCGCCTGCGCGACGGAGCTGCTGGACGGCGTATTACCGGCGATGAAGCGCGGCGAAATTTCCGCCACGCCGCAAAACGACAGCGAAGCCACGGTGGTCGGCCGCCGCACGCCGGAAGACGGACGTATCAACTGGGAGTGGCCTGCGCAGTCGGTGAATAACCTGGTGCGCGCCGTAACCGATCCCTGGCCGGGCGCGTTTGCCTTTGCCGGTACGCTGAAGTTTGTCGTATGGAAAGGGCGCGTGCATGTGGATGCGCCAAAAGCGAAGCCGGGTACCGTGCTGTCGGTCGATCCTTTCCTGATCGCCTGCGGCGAAGGCGCGCTGGAAGTGCTGACCGGTCAGAGCGATAACGGCGTCTATATGAACGGCAGCCAGCTGGCGCAAAACCTCGGCATGGTGCCGGGCGCGCTGCTCTATTCGCAGCCGGTCGCCGCGATCAAACGACGCACCCGCGTGTTGATCCTCGGCGTTAACGGCTTTATCGGCAATCACTTAACTGAACGCCTGCTGCAGGATGATAACTTTGAGGTTTACGGGCTGGATATCGGTTCCGATGCGATCAGCCGTTTCCTAGATCAGCCGCGCTTCCACTTTGTTGAAGGCGATATCAGCATTCACTCGGAGTGGATTGAATACCACATCAAGAAATGTGATGTGGTGCTGCCGCTGGTCGCGATCGCCACGCCTATTGAGTACACCCGCAACCCGCTGCGCGTGTTCGAACTCGATTTCGAAGAGAACCTGAAGATCATCCGCGACTGCGTGAAGTATAAAAAGCGCATTATCTTCCCGTCGACCTCGGAAGTGTACGGCATGTGTACCGACAACCACTTCGACGAGGATCACTCTAATCTCGTGGTCGGCCCGATCAACAAACAGCGCTGGATCTACTCCGTGTCGAAACAGCTGCTGGATCGCGTTATCTGGGCATACGGCGAAAAAGAGGGATTACGCTTCACCCTGTTCCGTCCGTTTAACTGGATGGGGCCGCGTCTCGATAACCTGAACGCCGCCCGTATCGGCAGCTCGCGTGCTATCACCCAGCTGATCCTTAATCTGGTGGAAGGTTCGCCGATCAAACTGATCGACGGCGGCGCGCAGAAACGCTGCTTCACCGATATTCGTGACGGCATTGAAGCGCTGTTCCGCATCATTGAAAACAAAAACGGCAACTGCGACGGCCAGATCGTTAATATCGGCAATCCGGACAATGAAGCCAGCATCAAAGAGCTGGCCGAGCGTCTGCTGGCGAGCTTCGAACGCCATCCGCTGCGTGACCGTTTCCCGCCGTTCGCCGGTTTCCGCGAAGTCGAGAGCAGCAGCTATTACGGGAAGGGCTATCAGGACGTAGAGCACCGTAAGCCGTCGATCAAAAACGCGCGCCGTCTGCTGAACTGGACGCCGACGGTAGAGATGGATACCACCATCGACAACACGCTGGACTTCTTCCTGCGCACCGTTGAGCTACAGGACAAGCCATGAAGAAAGTCGGTTTGCGCGTCGATGTCGACACCTGGCGAGGTACGAAGCTGGGCGTCCCGGCGCTGCTGGAGCAGTTCAGTCTGCATCAGCTGCAGGCCAGCTTCTTTTTCAGCGTCGGGCCGGACAACATGGGACGCCACCTGTGGCGTCTGATGAAGCCGCGCTTTTTGTGGAAGATGCTGCGCTCGCGCGCAGCCTCGCTCTACGGCTGGGATATTCTGCTGGCCGGCACCGCCTGGCCGGGGCGGGATATCGGGCGCGGGCTGGCTGACATTATTCGCGCTACGGCCGAGCATCACGAAATCGGCCTGCATGCCTGGGATCATTTCGCCTGGCAAACCTGGGCGGGCGTCTGGCCGCAGGCAAAGCTGACCGAGCAGATTGCGCGGGGCAAAGCGGCCCTCGAAGCGATAACAGGTGACACTGTCACCTGTTCGGCGGTCGCGGGCTGGCGCGCCGATACGCGCGTGGTCGATGCCAAAGAGCAGTTTGGCTTCCTCTATAACAGCGACTGCCGCGGCAGCGGGCCCTTTATTCCGCAGCTCAGCGACGGCAGCAACGGCACGGTGCAGGTGCCGGTTACGCTGCCAACCTGGGACGAAGTGGTCGGCCAGCAGGTCAGTGTGGCAGGCTTCAACGACTTTATCCTCGAACAGATGCTGGCTGCCACCGGCTCGCCGGTTTACACCATTCATGCCGAGGTTGAAGGCATTGTCGGATTATCCGCTTTCGCAGAACTGCTGAAACGCGCAGAAGATCAGGGTATCCACTTCTGCCCGCTCAGTGAGCTATTGCCCGCCGATCTCAGCACGCTGCCGCGAGGCCGCGTCGTCCGCGGTCACATCCCCGGACGCGAAGGCTGGCTGGGCTGTCAGGGCTGAACGTCACGGTATTTATTTGCACAGGAAACATGGATGCGTACAGGCACTAAAACCGCGCTGCTGCTGGCGCTCTTCGCGCTTTATTACCTTATCCCGATTGAATTTCGTGCCTTATGGCAGCCGGATGAAACGCGCTATGCCGAAATCAGCCGCGAAATGCTCGCGGGCGGCAACTGGGTGGTGCCGCACTTTTTCGGCTTGCGCTACTTTGAGAAACCGATTGCCGGTTACTGGGTAAATAATATCGGCCAGTTCATCTTTGGTCATACGCCTTTCGGCGTGCGAGCAGGCGCGATTTTCAGCACCACCTTTAGCGCGCTGCTGCTCTACTGGCTCGGCAGACGCATGTTTGCCAGCCGGACAATCGCGCTCACCGGCGGCCTCATTTTTCTGACCTCGCTGCTGGTATATGGTGTCGGAACCTATGCGGTGATCGATCCCATTTTGCTGCTGTGGCTGGTGGCGGCGATGTGCAGTTACTGGCTGGCGGCGCAGGCGAACACCACGCAGCAGCGACTCGGTGGCTATCTGCTGCTCGGCGCCGCCTGCGGCATGGGCTTTATGACCAAGGGCTTTCTGGCGCTGGCGGTACCGGTGCTGGCAATCGTGCCCTGGGCGATCTGGCAGCGTCGCTTCGCTGAACTGCTGCGCTGGGGATTGCTGACCATCGTGACGGCGGCGCTAATCAGCGCGCCCTGGGCACTGGCGATCAATCGGCAGGAAGGGGATTTCTGGCACTACTTCTTCTGGGTCGAGCATATCCAACGGTTTGCCGAAGCCGATGCGCAGCATAAAGCACCGTTCTGGTATTACCTGCCGGTATTGCTGGCGGGCTGCATGCCATGGCTGGCGCTACTGCCTGGCTCGCTGAAGGCGGCGTGGCGGCAGCGCGGGCAAGAGCCCGGCGCGGCTTATCTCTTGTGCTGGGTAGTGATGCCGCTGCTGTTTTTCAGCATCGCAAAAGGCAAATTGCCCACCTATATTCTGCCTTGCTTCGCGCCGCTGGCGCTGCTGATGGCGCGCTATGCCCACGGCAGCAGCGCAGCTCTGGGCAAGGTGTTTAAGATCAACGGCTGGATAAACCTGCTGTTCGGTCTGATCGCGACAATCGCAGTCGTGGCATTCCTTGCGCCGTGGGGGCTGGCACACCATCCGCTCTACGCCAGCGACGAGACGATGCGCGTAGTCTGGGCGGCAGCGGCGTTTGTCTGCTGGGGCGTGGTGGGCTGGCTGAGCCGCCAGCCGCGCGATAACCGCTGGCAGCTGGCGGCACTCTGTCCGCTGGCGCTGGCGCTGCTGGTTGGTTACGCCATTCCGCAGAAGGTGCGCGACTCGAAGCAGCCGCAGAGTTTCGTCAGCGCAGTGCGCGAGCGGCTGGCGGGCAGCCGTTATCTGCTGGCCGACCATCCGGGCGTGGCCTCGGCGATCGCCTGGGAGCTGCGGCGCAGCGATATTACCCTCTATGACGCTAAAGGCGAACTGCAATATGGCCTCAGCTATCCCGATGCGCAGCCGCGCTATGTGGATGGCGGCGCCTTTGCGGACTGGCTGCAGGAGCATCGCCGAAACGGCAAGGTATCCGTAGTGGTGATGCTCGATTCAGGCGAGAAGGAGCCGGATGCAAGCCTGCCGAAGCCAGATGAGATTTATCGCCAGGGGCGGCTGATTTACTACGGCTACGACGAAAAACCATGAACCTGCTGCTGATTATGCTGGTGAGCCTGCTGAGTTGCGCAGCGCAGCTGTGCCAGAAACAGGCGGCCACCATCGGCACGCGACAGGGGAAAAAACGCCTGCTGATGTGGATCGCGTTGAGCCTGCTGCTGCTTGGCGTCGCGATGCTGGTGTGGCTATGGGTGCTGCGTCTGGTGCCGGTCAGCGTGGCCTATCCGATGCTCAGCATCAATTTTGTGCTGGTGGCGCTTGCCGCGCGTCTCATCTGGCGGGAAAGCTACACGCTGCAGCAGTGGATCGGCACGCTGGCGATCGTCGCTGGCGTGGCATTGATAGGGAGCCATCTGTGAAAGGCTTTAGTCTGGCGCTGTGCTCTGTTTTGCTGGTGACGCTGGCTCAGCTGGTATTACGCCTGGCGATGCGGGACTTTCCACCCGCCGCTGAATGGCTGAGCGTCGACTGGGTGCAGCACAGCAAGTCGCTGATATTGCTCTGTATCGGGCTGGGGGCCTATGGGCTTTCTATGCTTTGCTGGATGCTGGCGCTGCGTCATTTGCCACTTAACCGGCTCTATCCGCTGCTTAGCCTGAGCTATGTGCTGGTGTGGCTGGCTGCGGTTCTGCTGCCGGTATTCGGCGAACCGTTCCGCTGGAGCGGCCTCGCGGGCGTGCTGCTGATCGTGCTGGGTCTGGTGACGATCTCTGTTCCACGCCGAAAGGCAAGGTTATAGCAGGCAGATGCCATCCATACCGGCAATACAGTTACGGCCCGCTTTTTTAGCGACGTAAAGCGCCTCGTCGGCGGCAACCTTCAGTGAGTCAGGCGAGTCTCCGGAAGAGGAGGCGCTGATACCGGCGCTCAGGGTAACGATTTTTTCCGGCAGATCGCTCGCCCCATGAGGCAGCGCCGCCCGGCGAATGGCCTCCAGCGCCCGATGCGCTACGTTCTCCGCATCCCGGGCTTTTGTGCCCGGCAGAATAATGGCAAACTCTTCTCCGCCATAGCGGGTCACCCGGTCGGTGCTGCGCAGCGGAAGGTGTTTCAGCACCGCCGCTACCTCCTGCAGGCAGCGATCGCCAGCGATATGTCCATACTCATCGTTATAGCGCTTGAAGTAGTCCACATCGAACATAATCAGCGAGACCGGTGAGGCGGCGCCCTCCAGGCTCTTCTCCAGATAAAAATCGAACTGTCGCCGGTTGCCCAGTCCCGTTAAGCCGTCCAGCATCGCCAGGTCGCTGAGCGTGCTGTTGAGCCGCGTCAGCTCATCCTGCGAGCGCATCAGCGCCTGCTGGCTCCGCTGGTTGGCATGCAGCTGACGAAGCACCAGAAAGCCGAACAGCAAAACCAGCAGCCACGTAAAAATATTAACGCTGATGCCGGTGATATTGCTCATCCACCAGGCGTGCCGGATCGCCCGGGTTTCATAGCCGACAGCCACGACCAGAGGATAACGCTCCAGCCGGGCGTAGCCGAAAAGACGCTTCTGTCCGTCAAGATGGCTGTTCCAGGTCGCGCTGCCGATGCGCGACTGGCTCAGCAGGCGGGTAAAGAGCGGGCTGGAGGAGAGACTGCTGTTGAGCACGCTGTCTGGGAAAGGGCGGGCATAGAGAAGAAGGCCCTCCGTGTTCATCAGGGCCAGCAGATCGCCCGGGCTCTGTTCATACCAGCCGTAGAACTGGCGAAAAAAGGCGACTTTTACCGAGCCGAGCGCCACGCCGCGAAAATTACCTTCAGCGTCATTCAGCCGCAGAGAAACCGGAATGACCAGCTCATCGGCGCTGCGGCTGCGAATAACCTCTCCGATATGAGCGCCCGTATCCGCGTGATCGCGGTGCCAGATAAATGACTCTCGATCGGCATTATTCATCTGCGTGTCATGCTGGTCGCGAGAGCTGGCGAGCCCGTTACCCTCTTTATCATACACAAACAGGCCAGCCAGCTGAGGCAGGGGAAGAGAGAGTCTGGCCAGAATGCCGCGCTCGCCGCTGTACGCCTCCGGGTGGCTAAATACCTGGTCTGTCTGGCGGGCTATTTCATCCAGCGCAATATTAACCTGCAGGAAAGTATCCTGCGCCTGTCGCGACAGAGAGAGCGACTGGTTGCGGGCCTGGACTGAGACATCCTGAAGCCGGTTCTGCCAGGAACGCCATAATGCCCAGCTACATGCCGTCACGATAAACAGGCTAATAAAAAGCAGAAACAGCAGCACAAAGCGCTCTGTTCTTCTGGTGCGGGGTGATGGCAAAGTCTCTCTCCAGTAAAACAGAGGGTTATCAGTAAAAGGTAGCAGTAAAAAGCGGACCTGCAGGCAGGTACGCAGACAGGCGGCCGATAAGAGGGCACCTCTGTTGCCGTTTGTGATAACTGAACGTTGCCGAAGCCAGAGCATTGTGCGTTAAGGGCGGCTCTGAGATGGTAGTTTTAAAAAGAGGTGACTCAAATTTCGCGCTGCTGGATATCAGCGACAGGCGACATCATGTTTTCCGGTAAGGCGTAGCGATGTGGTTTCCGCGACGCGCGTCGCCAGTCATGATTCGCGAGCAACGCCTTGCGCATGATTTTAGCTGAGATCTGTTCGGGCGCGTTTCTGTATCGCCGCTCCGGCAAACGGTGCGTTGAAAGTGGTAATCGGTAAGAGGCTGAACAAGCAAACAGAAGAGTGGCTGAGTAAAACTTAACGCCGTTGAAGCCCGTCTTATTCTCCGCTACATACCCATTTTATTTATCAATTCCATTGATTACGCGTATTCAAACAGCATTTATTTTAATTATTCATTCCTGATTGACACTTCATATATTGTTCTCGCTTGCATGATTCTGTCTGATTTGCATCTGATTTGTGTTAAGTTGATATTTAATTTTTTGATATTTAAAACATATAGAAAATCATTTTTTTATAGTTCCATCAGGAACTTTCCGATTGTTTTGATGGTATTCTGGGCTTGTGTGCTTACGAAAAACTTACAATCAATTTAAATTAAGTTTTTATGATGATGAAATCAGGGACGATACTGGCGCTATGCGTCAGCTTATTCACAACTTCAGTTATTGCAGCACCGCTAAATCCCGCTGACCGCGATTATATTCAGAGGCAGCAGCGGCTGAGCCAGGATCAGCAGCAGCGCGATGCGCTGTGGCACGCCGTGTCGCCTGAAAGCCCGCCCTCTGTGGCATCTGGCCGGAACGGCCCCTGTTTTCCGGTGAAAAAAATTGTTATCCGCAATGCCTCCCTGCTGTCCGAACGCCAGCAGGGAAATATCACCGCGCCCTATATTAACCGCTGCCTTGACTTAACGGAAATAAACGCGCTGGTGCACGATATTTCCGACTGGTATATGCAGCGCGGCTATATTACCAGCCGGGCCTTTCTCACCGAATAGGATTTATCAAAAGGCGAACTGCTTATTCCGGTGCTGGAAGGCACCTCTTCAGCAGGAAGGACTTGGTATGAAGCTGATATTGGAATAAATAATGTCATGTCAAGAGCAAAACAAGGTGGCACACGTTTACTGTATTCTGATGATGGCCTTTTATATATAACAACAGACCACTATGAAACAGTAACATCGATAGGCAAGTGGAAGTGACAAGGGAGAAATATATGTATCAAAGTATCGTAATAGATGGCGCTCTCATGAGTTCAGAGAAAGATTTTCATCGTACTTTAGCTGAGGTGTTAGATTTTGGACCCTACTATGGTAATAATACTGACGCTCTATGGGATATGTTAAGTTCGGGTATGGCTTGTGGTTTTTTTATACACTGGAAGAACTCATCCACTTCCAAAGAAAGGTTAGGTGAAAAATTTGATGTTATTGTTGGTCTTTTTAATAAAACAAAACAAAGATATCAAGGCAAAGGAGAGGATATGCAATTTGACTTCCTACTTAATTGACTCCTGATAGGAAACCTATTCTGGCGCAGTCCAGACCGGAAAAAATAGTAAGGAATATATAAATGTTCGGTAACAGAATTACTCAGTTAGAGAAAAATCTTGAAGATCGGTTAAAACCAGCTTTGATGAAGGATGTTTAGATTATATCCAGTACAATGAAGAGTCACTTGCCTTTGAGATATTGTGTGATCATATAAGTGAGTATGAAGTTGCAATAACTCCAGAAGAATATGAAAGGATATATACGGGATATGACAGCGTTTAGAAAACTTTTACTTATCAATAAAAATGATTATAAAAAAGTGAACACTCATCTTTAGATGAGTGTTTAGCGGAGTTTTGGATATTTCTCTCGATAAAGTAGATGTTGGTGATGCTGCCTGAGCAATAAGGCAAGAGCTATTTTTTGCAGAAGTTTTACCAAGAGCTGAAGTTATTCTAAGGCAGAATCCGTTGGCTGGAGAAGACTATGATGGACAATTGATATCCTCTATAGCTTCTTTAGATAGTAATGAGGCAAGATCCGTATCGCCTGCTCTTCTACGTATTAGTTCTTTTTTAAATGGGTTGGATAAATCTATTTTTGATAATCAGATCATTAAGGATATAGGAAAAATAGACAAACTTTCTCATGCTTGAAAATGAATCCCAACCCTTTTGATTGGGTTTTTTACATTATAACTAACTACTTACTGAATCGCCACGGATAATCTAGACACTTCCGAGCCGTTGATAATACTGGTTTTCATATTCTGTCGGTGACATCTGTT
>NZ_RYDU01000018.1:0-95805 GCF_003970755.1 Pantoea sp. YU22
CTGAACACCGCGCTTCGTAAGCCGTTGTGCCGTGTCAGTGGAGGCGCATTATAGGGAGTTCTTTCCGGCTGACAAGCGCTAATTTAAAAAAAATTATCGTTCGCATTAATTTTCGTCAAATCGCTGTTATTCACGCCGATTTGGTGGGTAACTGAGCAAATTCCTGCGCAAAACGCGCCACCTGATGCCAGTCGGTGTACTCCACCTCTTTCGTCTTGTCCGTTTCCCCGCCCGTCATGCGCATAATCAACTGAATCATCACCCGGTCAAACCAGCGATAGCGTGGATAGCGCAGCGCGCCAGCGAACACGGCGCAGCAATCAGGCTGCCAGGGCGACTGCTGTAAGAACTTACGCGTATAGGCATTAGTTTGCGGAGAACGTTTCTCCGGCTTACGCGCAGTCAGGTTCACGCAGAAGAAGCCGCTCGCACGCTGCTGTAGTTCACGCAGATGCGCCTTAACGAATTTCGCGACCGCCGGATGGAAATGGCCATAGCGGATCGAGGCGCCAATCAGCACGCGATCGTATTGCAGCCAGTCAACGGACCCGGCATGCAGAATATTGATAACGTCGCACGCCTGCTGCGCTTTTATCTCGCTGGCAATATAAGAGGCGATTTCGCGCGCTTGCCCGTCGCGGCTGGAAAAGAGAATCAAGGCTTTCATCGTTACATCCTGTTTTGCTTATTCACGCCAGAAGGTCGGCGTAAAGAGGACTAATAAGGTAAACACTTCAAGACGTCCAAACAGCATGGTCGAGATCAGGATCCATTTCGCCACGTCATTCATCGACGTAAAGTTGTCCGCCACTACGCCCAGTCCTGGCCCCAGGTTATTCAGGGTCGCCGCAACGGCTGCAAACGCAGAAAAGTCATCGACGCCGGTCGCGATAATCGCCAGCATGCTGATCAGAAACACCAGCGCATAGGCGGAGAAGAATCCCCATACCGCTTCCAGAATACGCTCCGGCAGCGCGCGGTTGCCGAGCTTGATGGTGTAGACCGCATTTGGATGCACCAGACGCTTCAGCTCGCGCGAACCCTGCTTGCACAGCAGCAGAATACGGATCACCTTCAGACCGCCGCCGGTAGAGCCCGCCATTCCGCCAATAAAAGCGGAGCAGAGCAACAGCACCGGTAAAAACAACGGCCAGCGTGCAATGCTGTCGGTAGTGAATCCTGCCGTGGTCGCCATCGATACCACCTGGAAAAAAGCCTGATTCAGGGTTTGCCAGCCGCTGGAGTAAACGTTGTGGAACCAGAGCACCAGCGTGCAGATAATGACCAGCGTAAGCTGCACGCCGATAAAGGTGCGAAACTCCGGATCGCGCCAGTAGACGCGTAGGCTGCGATTGCTGAGCAGCGAAAAGTGCAGGCCGTAATTACAGCCTGAAATCAGCAGAAAGATACCGATGATAGTGTTGATGGTGCCGCTATTGAAATAGCCGATACTGGCATCATGCGTAGAAAAGCCGCCAATGGCGATGGTCGAGAAGCTGTGTCCTATCGCATCGAAGAGCGGCATGCCCGCCAGCCAGAGCGCCACGGCGCAGGCTATTGTCAGCAATACGTAGATAAGCCACAGCGTTTTCGCGGTTTCGGCAATACGCGGTCGCATCTTATTGTCCTTCAGCGGCCCCGGCATTTCCGCGCGGTAAAGCTGCATGCCGCCTACGCCCAGAATAGGGAGAATCGCCACCGCCAGCACAATGATCCCCATCCCCCCCAGCCACTGCAGCATCTGCCGATAAAACAGAATGGCTTTAGGCATCGTATCGAGCCCCACAAGGGTGGTTGCGCCGGTTGTCGTCAGACCGGAAAAGGACTCAAAGAAAGCGTCAGTCACGGAGAGATGCGGCTGCTCGGCGAAGATAAAAGGCATCGCCCCCACGCTGCCCAGCACCGTCCAGAAGAGCACGACGATTAAGAAGCCTTCGCGCGGCTTCAGCTCGGTACGCTGTTTGCGGTTCGGCCACCACAGCAGCGAGCCGATCGCCAGCGCCATCAAAAAAGTCTGGCTAAACGCGCGCCCGGCGCCATCGCGATAAATTAAAGCCACCAGCCCCGGCACGATCATGGTTACGGAAAAGAGAATGACCAGCAGACCGACAATGCGAGTAATGGCGCGAAAATGCATTCAGCCGTTCCTTAGAAATGAGTTGTCATGGTGTTAAAGGGTCGAGGCTCAGCGCGCCCCGGCTAAAGTCAGAAAGCGTCTGTTTGAAAGCGTCAATGTGCGCATAGGGTAGCGCCAGCGTCAGAGCGATACGGTCCAGGTAAACAACCTCATCGATGCGGCCGTCGAACCTGGCCAGCAGGCGTTCGATATCGCCTAACTGAGCATAATCGCACTTTAGCTCATAGCGTTTCACAGGCACTTTGCGCATGCGCGCCAGCTGCTTAAGCCCTTGCTGAACGCCGCCACCGTAGGCTTTTACCAGTCCGCCGGTGCCCAGCATAACGCCGCCATAGTAGCGCACCACCACGGCGGTGATCTCGCCGATATCCGCGCCCATCAGCTGCGCCAGCATCGGTTTGCCCGCCGTACCGGAGGGTTCGCCGTCATCTGAAAAGCCCAGCTGCTGCGAATCCTGCGGCGCGCCCGCAACCCAGGCCCAGCAGTGATGACGCGCGTCGGGATGTTCGCCTTTCACCTGCTGAACAAAGGCGCGCGCCGCCTCCACGCCGTCGGTATGGGCCAGCAGCGTGATAAAGCGGCTTTTCTTAATCGTCTCCTCGCTGATGCTGACGGCATCAGCGGGAATATCGTAAGCGTCCATCAGGCAAGGTGCAGATCGCGCGTCATGTTCTCAATACGGTTCGCATGGATCACGACGTTATCTTCAATGCGAATGCCGCCGTAGGGCTTCAGCGCATCAATCGCTTGCCAGTTAAGGTATTGACTGAACGGATCTTCCCGCAGCGGCGCCAGCAGCGACTCGATAATATAGAAGCCCGGTTCGATGGTCAGCACCATGCCTGGCTCCAGCACGCGCGTGCAGCGCAGATAAGGATATTGCGCCGGGGCCGCCAGATGCGTGCCCGCCTCATCCTGCATAAAGCCTGCGACATCATGCACCTGCAAACCGAGCGGATGCCCCAGCCCGTGCGGCATAAAGGGTCCGGTGATGTTTTCCGCCACCAGCGCCTCTTCACTTATCCCTTGCGCCAGCTCGAATTTCAGCAGCAGCTTAGCGATGCGCTGATGCATCTGCAGATGATAGTCGGTGTAGCGAACGCCCGCTTTCAGCGTGCCGATCAGCGCCAGCTCCTCGCTGTTCATCGCCGCGACCAGGCTGGCATAAAGCGAGTTCTTTTGCGCCGCATAGCTGCGCGTTAAATCGGCGGCATAGCCGAGATATTCGGCGCCCGCGTCAATCAGAAAGCTGTGGCGTTTCGACGGTGGCTGGTGATCGAGGCGAGTGTAATGCAGTACAGCGGCGTGCTCGTTAAGCGCAATAATATTGCCGTAGGGCACATCGATATCGCGATGGCCAGTCGCCGTCAGGTAAGCCTGATTGATATCGAACTCGCTCAGACCAGAGAAAAACGCCTCTTTAGCGGCGCGATGCCCGGCGACAGCCAGCTTTTGCGCCTCGCGCATACAGGCCAGCTCGTAATCGGTTTTGATGCTGCGATGGTAGTGCAGAAAATCGATCACCGCTTTCGGGTTAATGTTATCGGCGCTGATGCCCAGCTGCGCGGCGCGCTGCACGACTGGACCGATATAGGCGACCTTATCGCGCTGCGCGGGCAGCAGCTGAGCAATCTCATCGGCGCTTTTCAGACCCATTACCTCAACGGCCTCAGTCCAGAAGCTGTTCGGTAACGGCTCAACGTTATGCCAGTAATCGACCGGCGAGTAGAACCAGAGTTTGGGCTTATTGACCCCGTCGATCCAGAGCCAGCAGTTCGGCACCTGCGTGACCGGCACCCAGGCTTTGAACTGGGGATTCACCTTAAAGGGATAGTCATGATCGTCGAGAAAAACCGTCAGTAATTCGCCGGAGTGAATCAACATCGCATCCAGTTTATTACGTGCCAGCACCTGCTGCGCCCGCTGTTGCAGCGTAGCGATATGCGTCTGATACAGCGTTTTCATTGAATCCATTGCTCGCTCTCCCGTGTCGCGAAAATCGCCGCAGTGTAGCACAGCCGCAGCCTGAACGCCGCGTTGCAGACGCTGTGATCCTGTTAGCAAATAATCAAACTTTGGTTTGCAAAAAATTAACACGAATCCCACACTCCTGATCATCTGGTACGACCAGATCCCCTTTCGCGATCAGGAGACGCACATGCTCTACCAAGGCGATACCCTTTCACTGCGCTGGCTTGAAGACGGCGTCGCTGAGCTGCAGTTCAACGCCCCCGGCTCAGTCAATAAACTCGACACCAAAACCGTCGCCAGTTTTGGCGAAGCGATTAGCGTGCTGGAGCAACAGACCGCACTGCGCGGCGTGCTGCTGAGTTCGGCTAAACCCGCCTTTATCGTCGGGGCCGATATTACTGAATTTCTCTCGCTGTTCGACGCACCGACGGAAAAGCTCAGCCAGTGGCTGGCCTTCGCTAACAGCATCTTTAACCGGCTGGAAGATCTGCCGGTGCCGACTATCGCCGCTATAGATGGCTACGCGCTGGGCGGCGGGTGCGAATGCATCCTGGCGACCGATCTCCGCGTCGCCACTCCCGGCGCGCGTATCGGGCTGCCGGAAACCCGACTGGGCATCATGCCCGGCTTCGGCGGCAGCGTACGCCTGCCGCGCCTGCTGGGCGCAGATGCCGCGCTGGAGATCATCGCCGCCGGAAAAGAGGTCGACGGCGTTAGCGCGCTGAAGCTCGGGCTGGTCGATGCGGTGGTCAGCAGCGACAAACTGCGCGATGCCGCGCTCGCCATGCTGAAAGACGCCATCGAACAGGGCGGCTGGCAGACGCGCCGCGCGCCAAAACTGGCGCCGCTGCGCCTGAGTCCCATCGAGGCGGCCATGAGCTTTACCGTTGCCAAAAGCGTCGTGCTGCAGACCGCAGGCAAACACTATCCTGCGCCGCTCGCCGCGGTAAAAACCATTGAGGCCGCCGCCGCGCTGGGACGGGACGATGCGCTGAAGCTGGAAACCGCCGCTTTCGTGCCGCTGGCGCAGAGCGATGAGGCGCGCGCGCTGGTCGGCATTTTCCTTAACGATCAGTACGTCAAAGGGCTGGCGAAAAAATATGCCAGCGCCAGCAGCACGCCTGAGCAGGCGGCAGTACTGGGCGCGGGCATTATGGGCGGCGGCATCAGCTATCAGTCGGCGTGGAAAGGCGTACCGGTGAAGATGAAAGATATTCAACCGCAGGCGCTGGCGCTGGGCATGAGCGAAGCGAGCAAGCTGCTGAATAAACAGCTGGAGCGCGGCAAGATCGACGGCGCCAGGCTGGCCAGCACCATTGCGATGATTCAGCCCACGCTCGACTATGCCGGTTTTGAACGCGCCGATATCGTGGTCGAAGCGGTAGTGGAAAATCCGCAGGTCAAAGCGAAAGTGCTGGCGGAAACCGAGCAGCATCTGCGCGCGGATGCGGTACTCGCTTCTAATACCTCCACGATCCCCATCAGCCAGCTGGCGCAGGCGCTAACACGCCCTGAGAATTTCTGCGGCATGCACTTCTTCAACCCGGTGCCGCGCATGCCGCTGGTGGAGGTGGTGCGCGGCGAGAAGAGCAGTGACGCCACCATCGGCAAAGTGGTGGCCTGGGCGAGCAAAATGGGCAAAACGCCGATCGTCGTCAATGACTGCCCCGGCTTCTTCGTCAACCGCGTGCTCTTCCCCTATTTCGCCGCGTTCGGCCTGCTTCTGCGCGACGGCGCCGATTTCCGCCAGATCGACAAAGTGATGGAGAAGCAGTTCGGCTGGCCGATGGGCCCGGCCTGGCTGCTGGACGTGGTCGGCATCGATACCGCGCATCACGCGCAGCGCGTGATGGCGGAGGGTTTTCCGACGCGCATGCAGAAAGATTACCGCGACGCTATCGACGTGCTGTTCGAAGCCGAGCGCTATGGCCAGAAGAACGGCAAAGGCTTCTACCGCTGGGAGACGGATCGCAAAGGCAAAGCGAAAAAAACGAACGATGCAGAGGTGGACGCGCTGCTTAACCCGGTATGCGCCTCTACGCGCGTCTTCAGCGACGAAGAGATCCTCAACCGCATGATGATTCCGATGCTTAATGAAGTCGTACGCTGCCTGGAAGAGAACATTATCGCCTCTCCAGCCGAAGCCGATATGGCGCTGGTCTACGGGCTCGGCTTCCCGCCCTTCCGCGGCGGCGCGCTGCGCTATCTCGACACGCTCGGCAACAGCAACGTCGTAGATCAGGCGAGACGCTACAGCGATCTTGGCGCGCTTTATCAGCTGCCTGAACTGCTGTTGCAGAAAGCGCATCGACGCGAAAACTGGTATCCGGCGGTTAAACCCATCGACGAAGCGGCGCTGCAAAGCGCCTGAGGAAAGAAAATGGAAAATGTGGTGATTATTGATGCGCTCCGCACGCCGATGGGCCGCTCCAAAGGCGGCGCCTTCCGCCAGGTAAGGGCGGAAGACCTCTCCGCGCACCTGATGCGCGAACTGTTAAACCGCTATCCGGCGCTCAATCCCGCGAGCCTGGATGATGTGGTGTGGGGCTGCGTGCAGCAGACGCTGGAGCAGGGATTCAATATTGCGCGCAACGCCGCGCTGCTGGCGGAAATCCCCCATCGCGTTCCGGCGACCACCGTCAATCGCCTGTGCGGCTCATCAATGCAGGCGCTGCACGATGCGGCACGGGCCATCATGGTAGGCGACGCGCACGCCTGTTTAGTCGGCGGCGTTGAACATATGGGACATGTGCCGATGAGCCACGGCGTCGATTTTCATCCCGGACTGGGCCGTACGGTGGCTAAAGCGGCGGGCATGATGGGTCTGACCGCGGAAATGCTGGCGCATATGCATCATATCAGCCGCGAGCAGCAGGACGCCTTCGCGCTGCGCTCTCACCAGCGCGCCTGGGCTGCAACGCAGCGCGGCGACTTTTTGCGGGAGATTGTGCCGACCTACGGACACGACGCCGACGGCGTGCTGAAACGCTACGACTATGACGAAGTGATCCGCGAGGAGACCAGCCTCGAAGGGCTGGCGGCACTGAAGCCGGCGTTCGACCCGGTCAACGGCACGGTCACGGCGGGCAGCTCATCGGCGCTCTCCGACGGCGCATCCGCGATGCTGGTGATGAGCGAGAGCCGCGCGCGCGAACTGGGCCTGACGCCGCGCGCGCGTATCAAAAGCATGGCGGTCATCGGCTGTGACCCGTCAATTATGGGCTACGGCCCGGTGCCCGCCAGCAAGCTGGCGCTGAAGCGCGCCGGATTAAGCGTGGAAGATATTGAGGTATTCGAGCTGAATGAAGCCTTCGCCGCGCAGACGCTGCCCTGCATTAAAGATCTCGGTTTGCTGGAAAAGCTGGACGACAAAGTGAACCTGAACGGCGGCGCGATTGCGCTCGGGCATCCGCTCGGCTGTTCCGGCACGCGCATCAGCACCACGCTGCTGAATATTATGGAACGACGCGATGCCCAGTTCGGCCTTGCCAGCATGTGCATCGGCTTAGGCCAGGGCATCGCAACCGTATTTGAACGTCTGTAATACGTTGATTATGTTGGTAGTTTGTTCCCGCCTGTCAGGGGCGGGTTTTTTCTGCCTGCGGCGCCTTAAATAAAGGCGAACGCGTCACCAAACATCTGCGTCTCTTTTGCGCCGCGCTCGACGCAGAAGCGGTCGCGCGCGATCTTCGCCATCTCAAAGCGTCCGGCGATATAGATATCATGCTCCGCCAGCGTGGCGTAATCCTGCATAACAGCAGTCAGCACCGTACCAGAACGTCCCTGCCAGCCCTCTTCCGGCTGCTCGACTACCGGCACCACGCGTAAATTCGGGTGCTTCACCGCCAGCGCCTTGAGCTCATCCAGATCGTAAAGGTGCTGCAGTTCGCGGCCGCCCCAGTAAATGGCGATATCGCGATCCGGCTGCTGCGCCAGCGCGGTCAGCAGGATTGAGCGCGCATAGGAAAAACCGGTGCCGCCAGCGATCAGGACAATCGGGCGCGTGCTATCTTCCCGTAGCCAGGCGTCGCCGTGCGGAATATCCACGGTGATCTGACGATCGTCGCGAATGCGATCCATCACCGCCATGGCGTAGAGATTAAGATCGGAAGCACCGATATGCAGCTCGATAATATCCTTTTCCATCGGCGTCGAGGCGAGCGAGAACGGGCGCTTGTCGCGTTCGTCCATTACCACCATCAAATACTGCCCGGCGCGAAAGGTAAAATCCGCTTCGGGGATCAGGCGAACGCGATATACGGTATCGGTAATCGCTTCAACCGAGGTTACTTTACAGCTTAAGGTTGTCATGCGTTCCCTCTGTCGGGTCGTCATTAGGGTTGTGCTCGCCGTCAGCGCTGCGGCGGCGGGTTAAAGATGCCTAAGTCATCCCAGATCGCGTCGATGCGCGCCGTCACGGCGGGATCTTTCACGATCGGACGTCCCCACTCGCGCTGGGTCTCGCCCGGCCATTTATTGGTCGCGTCCAGGCCCATCTTGGAACCCAGACCGGAAACCGGCGAGGCGAAATCCAGATAGTCGATAGGCGTGTTCTCTACCAGTACCGTATCGCGTGCCGGATCCATACGCGTGGTAATGGCCCAGATCACGTCGTTCCAGTCGCGTGCGTTAACATCGTCGTCACACACAATAACAAATTTGGTGTACATGAACTGCCGCAGGAATGACCAGACGCCGAACATGACGCGTTTGGCATGACCTGCATACTGTTTCTTCATCGTCACTACGGCCAGGCGGTAAGAGCACCCCTCCGGCGGCAGATAGAAATCCACGATCTCCGGAAACTGCTTAATCAGGATCGGCACCAGCACTTCGTTCAGCGCGACGCCCAGCACCGCCGGTTCATCTGGCGGACGGCCGGTATAGGTGGAGTGATAGATGGCGTTCTGCCGCTGCGTGACGTGCGTGACGGTGAAAACGGGAAAGTTATCAACTTCATTGTAGTAGCCCGTATGATCGCCATACGGCCCTTCCGGCGCCATATCGCCCGGCTCAATATAGCCTTCCAGCACGATCTCCGCGCTGGCGGGCACTTCCAGATCGTTGGAGAGACACTTCACCACTTCGGTTTTGTTGCCGCGCAGCAGGCCGGCGAAAGCATACTCCGACAGCGTGTCCGGTACCGGCGTCACCGCGCCGAGAATAGTGGCGGGATCGGCGCCGAGCGCCACCGACACCGGGAAGCGTTCGCCGGGATGCGTCTGGCACCACTCCTGAAAGTCGAGCGCGCCGCCGCGGTGGGAGAGCCAGCGCATAATCAGGCGGTTTTTGCCAATCACCTGCTGACGATAGATGCCCAGATTTTGCCGCTCCTTGTGCGGGCCACGCGTGACGGTCAGCCCCCAGGTAATCAGCGGCGCGGCGTCGTCCGGCCAGCACTTCATAACCGGAATGCGCGACAGATCAACCTCATCGCCGCTGAACACCACTTCCTGACAGGGCGCGTTGCGCAGCCGTTTGGTCGGCATGTTCAGCACCTGTTTAAACTGCGGCATTTTGTCGAACAGATCGCGAAAGCCTTTCGGCGGCTCCGGCTCTTTCAGAAACGCCAGCAGCTTGCCGACTTCGCGCAGAGCGCTAACCTCTTCCTGGCCCATGCCCATCGCCACGCGTTTCGGCGTGCCAAACAGGTTGCACAGCACCGGCATGTCATAGCCTTTAGGATTTTCAAACAACAGCGCCGGTCCGCCAGCGCGCAGCGTGCGGTCGGCGATTTCCGTCATTTCCAGTTCAGGATCGATAGACTGGCTAATACGCTTCAACTCGCCGCGCTGTTCCAGCAGGGTGAGGAAGTCTCGTAAATCGTGATATTTCATGCGGCCTTCGCTTCCAGCCAAAGTGAATCGGCCATTATAGGGCCGATTCTTAAGCCGTGTTGGATTTTATGCGGCAACCTCAGTTGCAGCGAAAAGGAACCAGCGCCTGTAGCGCCGAGACGTCGCGATAAGCCTGGATCGGCTGTTCGTGGCGAAAAACTTTAAAGTCTTCGTCGCGCACGCTGAAGTAAGAGAGCTGGTTTTCATGCACATGCAGGAAGCTGCCTTCGCGCAGCGCAATGACCGACTCCTCAGGATTGACGGCGCAAAACTCCGCCAGGCGTTCGTCGCGCGTTTCGCCCATATGCCCGCTGGCATGCGCATCAAGATAGTGTGGGTTGATCTGGAGCGGAAACAGGCCCAGCGCAGGCAAGACCACACTACTGCGCACCGGCATATCATTAGTGGTGCGAATCGACGGCGTCGCCACGTTGCAGCCGGCGCTCCAGCCGACGTAAGGCACCGCCCGTTCGCGTACAGCGCGCTGGATCGCTACGATCAGGCCGGTCTCGTGCAGCATCTGATTGAGCAGCCAGGTATTGCCGCCGCTGACCAGAATCAGTTCGGCCTGCTCGATGGCCGCCACCGGCGTAGCGAAATCCTGCACGCAGCGAACCGCCACGCCCAGCGACGCGCTCAGCTCGGCGGCGCGCTGTTGATGGTCACCGCGAATAATGGCGTACGGCACCAGCACCGCAGAACGGATACCGCGCTGGGCGATCATCGCGTGCAGCTGCGGCTGCGCATAACCCAGCAAAGGCGCATCGTCAGCCAGCTTGCCGTTGCTCAATAAAAACAGTTCCATCAGCAGATCCTTTTCGCAAACGTGATAAGCACCGAGTCTGACCCAGCGCACCGCCGCTCGTCAATTATCCTTCTTGCGGCGGGCTGTTTGCGGAAACCTCAGCCAGTTTGCCCGCCCCGGCATCTTTCCGCGCTGCGATGCGCTATAACTCTGGCAGCAGGTTTGCTATTCTTAGCGTCCATTCAATGGGAGCATTTATGGAATCCTGGTACTTACTCTATTGCAAACGTGGACAGCTGTTGCGCGCGAAAGAGCATCTTGAGCGGCAAGAGGTGCATTGCCTCAGCCCAATGATCGCTCTGGAAAAAGTGGTGCGCGGCAAACGGACCACCGTGAGTGAGCCCCTGTTTCCTAACTACCTGTTTATCGAATTCGATCCGGAAGCGATTCATACCACCACCATCAGCAGCACGCGCGGCGTCAGCCACTTCGTGCGCTTCGGCACGCTGCCCGCGACGGTGCCTTCAGCGGTCATCGAAGCGCTGCAAACCGACGCGCCGCAAACGCTGATCGATCCGGAAACGCCGCAGGTCGGCGATGAGGTCATCATCACCGAAGGAACCTTTGAAGGCCTGCGCGCCATCTTCGCCGAACCAGACGGCGAAACCCGCTCTATGCTGCTGCTTAACCTGCTGAATAAGCAGGTGATGCGTAGCGTAGACAACAAGCAGTTCCGCAAACTTTAAGCCAGGCGGAACAGCGCACGCGCGTTGCGATCGACCTGCGCCGCCAGCGCATCCTGCTCTTCCCCGCGCCACTTCGCCACCTGCTGCACGATATGCGGCAGAAAACAAGGCTCATTACGACGTGACGCGGGCCGTGGATGCATATCGCGCGGTAGCAGATAAGGCGCGTCCGTCTCCAGCAGCAGACGATCTGCTGGAATCAGCGGCAGCATGTCGCGCAGCGCCATGCCACGTCGTTCATCGCACACCCAGCCGGTAATGCCCACCGACAGCCCCATCGCCAGACAGGCCTCCAGCTCCTCGCGCGTGCCGGTAAAGCAGTGCACCACCGCGCCCGGCAGCTTCGGCAGCCAGGGCGCCAGCACCGCCGCAAAACGATCGTGCGCCTCGCGGCAGTGGAGAAATACCGGCATATTCAGTTCGGCGGCCAGCGCCAGCTGCGCGTCAAAAGCGTACTCCTGCTGATCGTGCGCGGCGAGGTTGCGGTTGAAATCGAGCCCGCATTCGCCAATCGCCACCACCTGCGGCCGCTCTGCCAGACGACGCAGCGTATTGGCCGTCTCATTCGACCACTCACTGGCGTGATGCGGATGCACGCCCGCCGTAGACCAGCAAAAGTCGGGCTGGCGCTCCGCCAGCCGCTGCGCCTGCTGGCTCTCCAGCGCATTGGTCCCGGTTATTAATATGCCGGTGACGCCCGCTTCGCGCGCGCGCTTTACCACCTTGTCGCGGTCGGCGGCGAATTGCGTGCTGGTCAGGTTTACACCGATATCAAACATAATTTTTCCCATAGCTTATTAAACAAAAACCGCCCAGATGGGCGGTTCGGTAACAGGTTCTACCCGCCAGGCGCGGGAAACATAATCAGAGCGGATCAGGAATCGGTATGCTGTTCCTCTTCTTCCTGCGACCGCCGTCCCTTCCCGACGTAGTAACGGGAAAAGAATACGCCGACTTCAAACAGGCAGTACATCGGAATAGCGAGCAAAGTTTGCGAGAAAACGTCCGGCGGTGTGAGCAGCATCCCAACAACGAACGCGCCGACCAGGATGTAAGGACGTTTCTTTTTCAAATCTTCCGGCGTGGTAATGCCGGTCCAGCAGAGCAGCACAATCGCCACCGGCACTTCGAACGCCACGCCGAACGCCATAAACAGCGTCATCACGAAGTCGAGGTAGTTAGTGATATCGGTTGCGATAGTCACGCCCTGCGGCGCGGTTTTAGCAAAGAAGCCGAACGCCAGCGGGAAGACGATAAAGTAGGCAAAGGCCACGCCGACGTAAAACAGCAGGGTGCTGGAGAAGAGCAGCGGCATCACCAGCTTACGTTCGTGACGATAGAGCGCCGGGGCGACGAAAGCCCATACCTGATAGAGAATGACCGGCACCGCAAGAAAAACCGACACGATGATGGTGAGCTTAATCGGCGTAAAAAAGGGCGACGCGACATCGGTAGCAATCATGCTGGCGCCTGCCGGCATCTGGCTGATCAGCGGCGAGGCGACCAAATGATAGATGTCATTGGCGAAAGAGATCAGCGCCAGGAAAATCACAAACACCGCGATAATGCAGTACAGCAGACGCTTACGCAGCTCAATCAGATGGCTGATAAGCGGTTGGGTATCTTCAACGGCCATGGTTATCGTTCATCATTTGCAGAAGAGGTTGTTGCCGGACTGCGCGACGCGGCCGGTTGCGGGTTAACAACCGGCGCTTGCAGGTTCGCATCGGTTTTAGCGGGGTCAGCGACATCTGGCGTCTGCGCCGGGGCGCTGGCCTGCGTGTGGGCCGTCGCGGGCGTCACGGACTCAGCCGCGCGCTGCTGCTGCGGCGCATGAATGGTATTGGCTTCGTCCTCGGCTTTCTCGATGTCGATGCTCTGCTGAACCGAACGCTTCATTGAATCGGCGGTTTTACGCAGCTCTTCCATTGACTCTTTCAGCTCCGGCGACATGGTGCCGCGGCTCGCCTCTTCCACTTTTTTCAGGCTGTCCTGCAGCTCCTGCAGTTTCAGCTCTTGCGCCAGCTCATGCTGCACGTTGGCGGCCAGCGAGCGCATCGCCCGAATCCAGCCGACTACGGTTTTTACCGCAACCGGTAATCGTTGCGGGCCGAGAACAATCAGCCCGATCACGAACACTAATACCAGTTCACTAAAACCAATGTCGAACACGGTTTATACCTGCTTGTCGTTTTTGGCTTCTTCTTTGTTAGCCGGAGTTTGCTGTTTGTCCGCCAGCGTTTTAGCGCTAAAGTCAGCGTCCTGCGGCGGGTTTGGTTCGTTCTTTTTCTCTTCTTCATCGCTCATGGCTTTTTTAAAGCCCTTGATAGAAGAACCAAGATCGGAACCCAGGTTTTTTAACTTATTGGTTCCAAACAAAAGAACAACGATGACGGCAATGATTAACAATTGCCAGATACTGATACCGCCCATGAGATATAGCCTCTGATGTTGCGAGATATTGAGAAGAATAATGTCAGCCAAAAGCCCTGATGACGCCGGGCTTAAGGCTGCGACATTACCGCGATTCAGGCGTGGCTGACAATTAGTTTGTCTTACGCCAGCCGATGAGCCAGGTGACGAAACCCGCCGCCATTAACAGGGCCGGGAAGAAATCCCAGTCCGGACGACTCAGCAATACGGCAGTACCGCTTAACAGCAGGGTCGCGCCGACGCCGAACAGATAGCGCGCTTTATGATGGCGCGTCCGCTGGGCGTGCATATCGTGGGTCAGCTTATCGACGCTGTGCTGCAAAAGTTTATGGTGCCGCATGCTTTCATAGAAAAGCTCCGGCAGTTCCGGCAGCTTCTCCGCCCAGAATGGCGCTTTCTCTTTTACGGCGCGCAGAATCGCAGGCAGACCAATCTGATCTTTAATCCAGTCCTCAAGGAATGGCTTTGCGGTTTTCCACAAATCGAGCTGCGGGTAGAGCTGACGACCAATGCCTTCAATATAAAGCAGCGTTTTTTGCAGCAGCACCAGCTGCGGCTGGACTTCCATATTGAAACGGCGCGCGGTGCTGAACAGGTTCAGCAGCACATGGCCGAAAGAGATCTCCGCCAGCGGCTTTTCAAAGATAGGTTCGCAGACGGTACGAATGGCGAACTCAAAATCTTCCACGTTGGTGTCGGGCGGCACCCAGCCTGAATCAACGTGCAGCTCTGCCACTTTGCGGTAGTCGCGGTTAAAGAAGGCGATAAAGTTTTCCGCCAGGTAGCGCTTATCCTCTTTATTCAGCGAACCGACAATGCCGCAGTCGATGCCGATATATTGTGGATCTTCCGGATGGTCATAGCTGACGAAAATATTGCCGGGGTGCATATCGGCGTGGAAGAAGCTGTCCCGGAAAACCTGGGTAAAGAAGACCTGCACGCCGCGCTCGGCCAGCAGCTTCATATTGACGCCGTGCTGCTCCAGGGTCGCCACGTCGGAGATGGGGATGCCGTAAATGCGTTCCATCACCAGCATCGTCTCGCTGCAGTAGTCCGAGTAGACCTCCGGCACGTAGAGCATGCGGCTGTCTTCGAAATTACGGCGCAGCTGAATGGCGTTGGCTGCTTCACGCAGCAGGTTCAGCTCGTCGATTAACGTCTTCTCATAGTCGCGCACCACTTCCATGGGACGCAGACGACGCCCGTCTGGCAGCAGACGCGGCACCCAGCGCGCCAGGCGGTAGATCAGCTTCATATCCGCCTTGATCACCGGCAGGATGTCCGGGCGAATCACCTTGATCACCACTTTTTTGCCGGTGGCTTTCAGGGTAGCGGTATGCACCTGGGCGATCGACGCTGACGCCAGCGGTTTGATATCGAAATCGTCAAACCAGGTTTCAACCGGACCGCCGATCGACTTTTCAATTTGCTCTTTGGCTTTCACGCCGTCAAAAGGCGCGACGCGATCCTGCAGGATGGCGAGCTGATCGGCAATAACGGGCGGAAAAAGGTCGCGACGCGTTGAGAGCATCTGACCGAATTTAATCCAGACCGGTCCCAGCTGCTCCATTGCCAGTCGCATACGGACGCCAATCTCTTCATCTTTATGACGATTGGGGATCCAGAAAATAGTGCGACGCCAGAGGCGCAGCGGGATGGTAAGGCGCATGCGGGGGATCAGTTCATCAAGACCGTAGGTCAAAAAGATCCTGATGATGAAATACAAACGGCGAATCTCTCCAAATGTCATTTCGCCTCCAGCTGCGCTAAACGCGCATTCAGCGCATCAAGCGAACGTTCCATCGCGTCTACCTCCTCAGAAAACCACGCCAGTTCCAGCGCGCCCGGCGCGACGCGCCACTCTTCGGTTAATGCCTGCCCCAGATAATCCTGACGACGTGAGACCTCGCCACGTAGCCGCCGCACAACGCGCTGCGCCGCCTGGCTGACGCCCTGCGCGGCGATATCGCCGATCCAGGGCGCGAGATATTCGGCCGGATCCAGCTCTGCCAGATCGATCAGCGCGGAAAAGCGCTGCACAACCTGCAGATCGCCTTCGACCTGCAGCTCGCCGCTGCGGATCAGGCTGGTCAGCTGCTGGCGGTCGCGCAGCTTCGGCAGGGTCTTCAGCTGCGTAATCACGGTGCAGTCGCTGCTGTCCTGCCAGTCGCTCAACACATCGAGCTGCTGTTCGCTAAAGACCAGCACCAGCGGATGGGAAAGCTCCTCAAGACGCAGCGTCAGCACCTGTCCCACCAGTCGCTGGCGAGCGGCTTTCAGGCTGCGATCGCGATAGAGCATGCGGTTTAGCGCGGTCTCAAGACCGGCGGTAATCAAGGGCGTCAAGCGCATCACCATATCCGGTTAAAACTTAAATCCACGATGCAACGCGACGATGCCGCCGGTCATGTTGTAATAAGTAGTGTTCTCGAATCCGGCGTCGTTCATCATCGCCTTCAGGGTTTCCTGATCGGGATGCATACGGATCGACTCCGCCAGATAGCGGTAGCTTTCAGCGTCCTGCGCCACCAGCTGACCGACGCGCGGCAGAATATGGAATGAGTAAGCGTCGTACGCCTTGCTGAGCGGATCGAGCACCGGTTTGGAGAACTCCAGCACCAGCAGACGTCCGCCTGGCTTGAGCACGCGGAACATCGACGCCAGCGCCTTCTCTTTGTCGGTCACGTTACGCAGCCCGAAAGAGATGGTGATGCAGTCGAAATAGTTATCCGGGAAGGGCAGCGCTTCGGCGTTGGCCTGCACATAGCTGACGTTGCCGACTACGCCGAGATTGCGCAGCTTGTCGCGGCCCATTTTCAGCATCGAGCTGTTGATATCCGCCAGCACGACCTGGCCGTTATCGCCGACCAGACGGGAAAACTTTGCCGTCAAATCGCCGGTGCCGCCCGCCAGATCCAGCACGCGCTGTCCGCGGCGCACGCCGCTGCTGTCGATGGTAAAACGCTTCCAGATGCGATGGATGCCAAACGACATCAGATCGTTCATCAGGTCATATTTCGCCGCTACGGAGTGAAACACGTCCGCGACTTTGTCAGCCTTTTCGCTTTTGGCGACCGTCTGAAAGCCAAAATGGGTAGTTTCCTGCTGTGATTCATCTGCCATCGGTTTTACCTGTTCCACAAACAATACTTCCCGAAGTGTATCAGAGTCAGGGTAGTCAGGCACGCGACGACCCGCTTATTCATGGAGCCGCCTTACGCGCGCTTCCATTGTTGCGACGTCGTCGTCGGGCGTCTCCTCGTCGTCCCATGCCTTTTCCGGCATAGCCTGCTCGACTAACTGCGGATTAATTGACCGTTTAACTTCAACGCCCAGGGATTTAAACGCCTCGCTCTGCGCGATCAGGTTGCCGCGCCCTTCCGCCAGCTTTTTCATCGCCTCGCGGTAGCTGTTATGCGCCTTGTCCAGATTATGGCCGATGCCGGTCATATCATCGACGAATAGCCGCATTTTGTCGTACAGGCGCGCCGCGCGTTCGGCGATACGCTGAGCGTTGCGGCTCTGATGCTCGTAGCGCCAGAGATTATTAATAGTACGCAGCGCTACCAGCAGCGTAGTCGGGCTGACCAGCATAATGTTCTGCTGCAGCGCCTCGCTGATCAGCTCCGGCTGACGGTCGATCGCCAGCAAAAACGCCGGCTCCACCGGGATAAACATCAACACATAATCGAGGGAGCGTAAACCGGCAAGTTGTTGATAATCTTTACGACTCAGCAGGCGAATATGGCTGCGTACTGCGGCGACGTGCTCCTGCAATGCCTGTTCGCGCGTCGCCTCATCTTCCGCGTTGAAGTAGCGCTCATAGGCCACCAGCGTCATCTTGGCGTCGACCACCACATCTTTGCCCTGCGGCAAACGCACGATCACATCCGGTTGCATTCTCCCCTGCTGTTCCGACTGTAAACTCACCTGCGTCTGATATTCATGACCTTCGCGCAGGCCTGAAGCCTCCAGCACGCGGCTCAGCACCACCTCGCCCCAGTTGCCCTGAATTTTGTTGTCGCCCTTCAGCGCCCTGGTCAGGTTGATCGCCTCCTGCGCCATCTGCGCGTTCAGCTGCTGCAGCTGACGGATCTCATGCGCCAGCGTGTGACGCTCGCGCGCTTCCTGACCAAAGCTGTCGTGCACCTGACGACGAAAGCCGTCCAGCTGTTCACGCAGCGGGCCGATCAGGCTGTTCAGGCTCTGGCGGTTCTGTTCGTCGACGCGGCGGCCGCTGTTTTCGAAGATGCGGTTGGCGAGATTTTCAAACTGCGCGCTGAGGCGCTGTTCGCTGTTGGTGAGCAAACGCTGCTTCTCCTCGGCGGCGAAGCGCGTCTCTTCAAGGCGGATGGTCACTTCGCGCAGTTCAGCTTCCTGCGCGCTGTTGACCTCCAGCTGGTTGCGCAGTTCGCGGTTAAGCTGTTCGCATTCGCCGCGCCAGTAATCGAGCTGTTGCAGACGCTCCTGCGCACCGCTCAGCGAGCCGTGCAGCTGGCGCAGCTCTTGTTCGCGCTGCTGAAGCTGCTGCTGGAGCTGTTCAAGCTGCTGCTGTTGACGCTGCTGCGCCTCCTGCTGCAGGCGGCGCTCGGTGGCGAAGCTGGCCGCCTGATGGCTGGCGCGCAGCTGCGCCAGCATCCAGCCGATACCCAGTCCGGCGAGCGCCAGACAGGCGCTGATAATAATCTGCTGATCCATAATTCCCTCGCGACGCGCGTTGCTGGGAAGAAAGTAGAGTCGCACTGTATGAATGTCCAGACTATTTTCAGTCCGGAAAAGGATTTACAGCGCTTTTACCTGCAGGTCGCCTGCTTTCCAGGCGTCAGTTAAAAAGAACGGCATCGGCATTATCCATTCATCGCCGGTTACCCGCGCCGGATAAACAAAGGCGCTGCCGCCGTAAGTCAGTTCTACAGGCTGCATCTCGCCCTCTTTCACCGTCGCCTTGCCTGCCATGCTGGCGAAACCGGCGTTGCTGCCGACGTGGAAGTTGTCCATTCGCCAGCGCACCGGCGCATGCGGCGGCCAGGGCTGCGCCTGATGAAAATGAAAAATCTCGTCGTGGCTGAGCAGGCTCTCCCGCACCGTCGGCCACAGCGCCACCTTCAGGAAATATTGATCGGTAAAGCGCGCGCTGCCGCTATAGCGGGCGATAAAGTCGCGCATCGCCTGCGCCATATTGCTGAAGACGCCGTTGCAGCCGCCCCACATGCCCGCCAGCAGCAGCTCGGTATGAGAAAAATAGTCGCGCATATGGTGGAACCAGTATGGCGAAGCGAGCCAGGCGTTTACCGCCGCTGCTTCACGCTCCGACAGCAGCGAGTCGGCGTCACGGATAATGAAGCGTCTGACGCTGGGGTCGTCCATTACCAGAAAACGCCACAGCGTCGGGTAAATCGCTTTTTCCTGCGACATATCGATCAGCGTGACGTGCGGCTGCTTGAGACGCTGCCACACATGCTGCGGCACGCTCTCATCCAGATAGATGCGACAGGTCCAGCCGGGATAAAGCGCCTGCGCGACCTCAACGTTTTTAATCAGGGTTTCGCAATAGCGCGGGTGGCTGCCATAAAGGCTGAAGGCGATTACGTTCTGCTCGGGCCGGGTGAGATCGACAGGTTCAGGCCGCGCCGCCGGAAAGGCGAAACGCTGGCCCTGGCGGAAACGCGCGTCCGCGCCGTTGAGCGATTCCAGACCATATTTCGCCAGCTCATCTTTTTTACCCATCCAGCCGCACAGCTCCGCCAGACCATCCAGCCAGGTTTCCGATGCGGTTGCGCGCACCGCGGGCGGCGCCTGATATATCTTCTGATAGATCTTGTAAGACTTGTTGTACTGACCAAGCCGCAGCAGGCAGAGCGCATAGTCGCTCAGCACCTGCATCTGACTGGGCATCGCGCGCAGCACCTCTTCACAGCACCGGGCGGCGGCGGCGTAATCCTGCTGCGCCATATGCTGGCGGAAGCGCGCGGCGGCATGTTCAAGACGCGCCTGCATGACGGCGGGGGAAGCGGTTAAGGCCGGTTTTTGTCGGGGCGGAGTCTGGCGCATCGGGCGGTCCTCGCTTTTGCTGTAAAGAGCAGAGGCAGCGCGCGCGGGCGCGCTGCCTGAAAAGCGTTATAACAAACGGCGCGCCGCTTCGACCACTATTTTTACCGCATCGCTCTCGGTCTGCTTCATGGTGGCTGCATCCGGGATCTCTTTCTGGGTACGGTTGACGATAACGCCCGCCACCATGCCCGCGCGCAGTCCCTGGCTGGCGCACATCGTCAGCAGCGTAGCGGACTCCATCTCATAGTTGAGCACGCCCATCTGCTGCCACTCTTTCATTGAGCCCTGAAAGCGGCTGACTACGCGGCCAGAGAAGGTGTCGTAACGCTCCTGGCCCGGATAGAAAGTATCGGACGATGCGGTAACGCCGATATGGGTCGTGGCGCCGCTCGCCTCCGCCGCCGCGACTAGCGCGGTGGTACAGGCGAAATCGGCTACCGCCGGAAACTCCAGCGGCGCGAAGTGCTGGCTGGCACCGTCGAGACGCACCGCGCCGGTGGTGACCAGCACGTCGCCGACGTTAATGTGCGGCTGGATCGCGCCGGTGGTGCCGACGCGCAGGAAGGTGCGTACGCCAAGCTGCGCCAGTTCTTCCACTGCGATAGAGGTCGAAGGCCCGCCGATGCCGGTCGAGCAGACGACGACGGGTTTGCCGTCCAGCTTCGCCAGCCAGGAGGTGAATTCCCGGTGCGATGCCAGCGGCTGGGCATCCGCCATCAGTCCGGCAATTTTTTTTACGCGCTCCGGATCGCCGGGAACGATAGCAAGGGTCGCGCCCTGCAGATCGGCTTTGGTCAGGCCAAGATGGAAAACGTCAGACATAGCAAACTCCTGAACAGGGAAGTGAAGCGCGCCACTCTACGTGAGCGCAGCGCAAATTTGTGTGATAACAATCACCATCAAAAATGAATGTTACATTTTATCAGTCCACAAACGAGACCTTTGTCACATAACTCATCCATTCAGAGCGCCATTGCTACAAGCTGTATGCGCCAGGGTTGGCAGCAATGTTAAAGAGAAGAGTGTTTTTACTCGCTTCCTGCTCTGTTCCCCACCTCTGGCTCAGACGTCATCTGGCCAGGCTATAGTTACGTGATTGCGCTACTGCCAGCACGGAGAGAAAAATGAAAACCGAAGACAATATGGCACAAAAATCATCGACGGGCGGTTTTGCACCCGCAGTACAGCCGACCGCCTCAACCACTATTCACACCGACAGCCCGGATATTCAGGCTGGCGAAACCTCGGTGCCGAGCCAGGGCGAAAATATGCCCGCCTGGTACGCCAGACCCAAAGAGGCCAGCGGACCGCTGCCAGTGGTGCTGGTGGTGCAGGAGATCTTTGGCGTGCACGAGCATATTCGCGATATCTGTCGCCGCCTGGCGCTGGAAGGCTATCTGGCCGTCGCGCCGGAGCTTTACTTCCGCGAAGGCGATCCGAATGATTATCACGATATCCCGACGCTGTTCAGTGAGCTGGTAAGCAAAGTGCCGGATACACAGGTACTCTCCGATCTCGACCATGCCGCTAACTGGGCGGCGCGCAACGGCGGCGATATTCGCCGCATGGGCATTACCGGCTTCTGCTGGGGCGGCCGCATCAGCTGGCTTTACGCCGCGCACAATCCGCAGCTGCGCGCCGCCGTCGCCTGGTATGGCCGTCTGATCGGCGAAAAAACCATGAAGCAGCAGAAGCATCCGATCGATATCGCGGTAGATTTAGGCGCGCCGGTGCTGGGCCTCTACGGCGGCCAGGATGAGGGCATTCCGCTGGAGAGCGTAGAGCAGATGCGCCAGGCGCTGCATGCCGCTAACGCTAAAGCGGAGATCGTCGTTTATCCCGACGCGGGCCATGCGTTCAACGCCGACTACCGTCCGAGTTATCACGCCGAGTCGGCGCAGGATGGCTGGGCGCGTATGCTGACATGGTTTAAGCAGTTCGGCGTTGTCTGATTTCGCCATACAAAAAGGGGGCGCATAGCGCCCCAATATCAACAACACACAGCAAAATCAGGCGGTTTCGCCGCGCAGTTTCTTCGCCGCTTCCACCATGTTCGCCAGCGCCTGACGGGTTTCCGTCCAGCCGCGCGTTTTCAGCCCACAGTCCGGGTTAACCCACAGACGCTCTCGCGGAATGCTCTGCGCCGCTTTACGCAGCAGGTTTTCCATCCACTCAACGCTCGGCACGTTGGGCGAATGAATATCGTAAACGCCGGGGCCGATTTCGTTCGGATACTCAAAGGCTTTAAAGGACTCCAGCAAATCCATATCGGAACGTGAGGTTTCGATGGTAATAACGTCCGCATCCAGCGCCGCGATAGCGTCCATGATGTCATTGAACTCGCAGTAGCACATATGGGTGTGGATCTGCGTGTCATCTTTCGCCACGGCAGCGTTAAGACGGAAGGCGTCTACCGCCCACTTCAGGTAGGCCGCCCAGTCGGACTGGTGCAGCGGCAGCCCCTCGCGCAGCGCCGGTTCGTCAATCTGGATAATGCCGATGCCCGCCGCTTCGAGATCCGCCACCTCGTCGCGCAGCGCCAGCGCGATTTGCTTCGCAATGGTTTCGCGCGATACGTCTTCACGCGGGAAAGACCAGCAGAGAATAGTCACCGGGCCAGTCAGCATCCCTTTTACCGGCTTGTCGGTAAGCGACTGCGCGTACTTCGCCCACTCCACGGTAATCGGCTGCGGACGGCTAACGTCGCCGATAATGACCGGCGGCTTGACGCAGCGCGAGCCGTAGCTCTGTACCCAGCCGTTTTGCGTGAACACAAAGCCGTCGAGGTTTTCGCCGAAGTATTCCACCATATCGTTACGCTCAGCTTCGCCGTGAACCAGCACGTCGAGACCCAGACGCTCCTGCTCGAGGATCGCCTGCCTGATATGTTCCGCGATGCCGGTGCGGTAGTTGCCGCCGTCGATGTTGCCTTTCTTGAAGTCGAGACGCAGACCGCGAATTTCAGGAGTCTGCGGGAAGGAGCCGATGGTAGTGGTCGGCCAGGCGGGCAGATTAAAACGGTTGCGCTGCTTGCTGGCGCGTTCGGTATAGGGACTTTGACGCTCGGTATCCTGCGCCGAGATCGCCGCCAGACGCTTGCCGACCGCAGCATTGTGTACGCGGCTGGAGTGAGCGCGGTTGCGGATCGGCGCGCTCCAGGCCTCCAGCGAGGCCGCGTCGTTGTTATTAAGCGCATCGCTCAGCAACTTCAGCTCGCCGCATTTTTGCAGCGCGAAGGCGAACCAGCTTTTCACTTCGTCATCAAGGCGCGTTTCAACACTCAGATCGATCGGACTGTGCAGCAGCGAACAAGAGGAGCCGATCCACAACTGGTTGCGCTTGCCGACCAGCGGCTGCAGACGCTCGAACCAGCGGCTCAGATCGGCACGCCATACGTTACGGCCGTTGATGACGCCGAGCGACAGCAGCCACTCCGCGGGCAGCTGCTGATTGAGCAGGTCGATATCGTCGTGACCATGCACCAGATCCACATGCAGCCCCTGCACCGGCAGGTCGCGGATCACGTCAAGATTCTGGCCGATACTGTCGAAATAGGTGGTCAGCAGCAGCTTCACGTTGCCCTGCAGCGCGCTATAAGCGGGTTTGAACGCGTCGCGCCACGCCTGCGGCAGTTCCAGCGCCAGCGCAGGCTCATCAATCTGCACCCACTCAATATCGCGTTTTTTCAGCTCGGCCAGTACCTGCTGATAAACCGGCAGAACGGCATTCAGCAGCGACAGACGATCAAACGGCTCGCCTTTGACTTTGCCTAACCAGAGCCAGGTCACCGGGCCGAGCAGCACGGGTTTCACCTTATGGCCCAGCGCCAGCGCTTCGTCCACTTCGTCCAGCAGCTGCGTCCAGGTCAGTTTGAACTGCTGACCTTTAGTGAACTCCGGCACGATGTAGTGATAGTTGGTGTTAAACCATTTGGTCATCTCACCGGCCGCTGCCGGTTCACCGGTCGGTGCACGGCCGCGTCCAATGCGGAACAGCGTATCGAGATCGACGGAGCCGTCTCTATTCTGATGGCGTGCCGGTACGTTGCCCAGCATCAGGCTGGTGGTCAGCACATGATCATACCAGGCGAAATCGCCGACCGGCACCAAATCAACGCCCGCCTCCTTCTGCTGCTGCCAGTGACGGGCGCGCAGCTCACGGCCCACGGCCAGCAGCGCTTGCTGAGTGACATTGCCCGCCCAGTAGCTCTCCTGCGCTTTTTTCAGTTCACGACGCAGACCGACGCGGGGAAAGCCAAGGGTGTGGTTCAGAATAGTCATTTGCTCTTCTCCAGTAATCTCTCTCTTAGGCTTCGCCTGGAAGCCAAAGGATGTTTAGCCGTCCAGATGTTTACACCGCTATATTCTGCGGGTAGTGTATGTTCCTCAAGCGCAAATTGTTCAATCTCGATGTGAAGGACTCTCATGATCGAACTCAAGCACCTGCGGACGCTTCAGGCTCTGCGTAATACTGGCTCGCTGGCCGCCGCCGCCGCGCAGCTTCATCAGACGCAATCCGCGTTGTCTCATCAGTTCAGCGATCTCGAACAGCGGCTGGGATTCCGCCTGTTCGTGCGTAAAAGTCAGCCGCTGCGCTTCACGCCGCAGGGCGAGATCCTGCTACAGCTGGCGGAGCAGGTGCTGCCGCAGATCCAGCAGGCGCTGCAGGCGTGTCACGAGCCGCACCAGGCGACGCTGCGCATCGCGATTGAGTGCCACAGCTGCATACAGTGGCTGACGCCCGCGCTGGATAATTTCCGCCAGAGCTGGCCGCAGGTGGTGATGGATTTCAAATCGGGCGTCACCTTCGATCCGCAGCCTGCGCTGCAGCAGGGCGAACTGGACGTGGTGCTGACCTCGGATATCCTGCCGCGCAGCGGCCTGCACTACACGCCGATGTTCGATTTCGAGGTGCGGCTGGTGCTGGCGCCGGATCATCCGCTGGCGCAGATTGAACACATTACGGCGGAGGATCTGGCGCAAGAGGTGTTGCTGATCTATCCGGTACAGCGCCAGCGGCTGGATATCTGGCGGCATTTTCTTCAGCCGGCGGGCGTCAGCCCGGCGCTGAAAAGCGTCGACAACACGCTGCTGCTGATTCAGATGGTATCGGCACGCATGGGTATCGCCGCGCTGCCGCACTGGGTCGTAGAGAGCTTTGAAAAGCAAGGCTTAATCGTCACGAAAACGCTGGGCGAAGGTTTGTGGAGCCGCCTCTATGCCGCCGTTCGCGACGGCGAGCAGCGTCAGCCGGTACTGGAAGCCTTTATCCGCTTTGCACGCCAGCACGCTTGCGAACATCTGCCGTTCGTGCGCGATGCCGCGCATCCCGGCGCGATTTTGCAACGCTGAGCCGCAATTTCCCCTATAATGCGCAGCCTGTTAAACGACCATGAGAAAATCTCACCATGACCAATAACGATATTTTGCGCAGCGTGCGCTTTATGCTGGATTTAAGCGATGCCAAAGTGGTGGAGATTTTCGCACTGACCGACTGCGAGGTCGCGCTGAGCGACGTGCAGGCCTGGCTGAAAAAAGAGGATGACGCCGCCTATAAAGCGCTGCCGGACGTGCTGATGGGCTACTTTCTTAACGGCCTGATTTTCTTCCGCCGCGGCAAAAGCGAAGATGCGCCCGCGCCCTCCATCGAGCGTCGGATGAACAACAATATTTTTATGAAAAAACTGCGTATCGCTTTCGATCTGAAGACCAGCGATATTCCGGCGGTGCTGGCTAAAGCCAACTTCTCGGTTTCCCAGGCGGAAATAGGCGCGATTTTCCGCAAGCCGGATCATAAAAACTATCGCGAATGTGGCGACCAGATTATGCGGAATTTTTTAAAGGGCCTGACGCTGACGCTGCGCCCGACGCAGGCGGCGAAATCAAAATAATCCCAACCTCAGTCAGGGCGTGAAGCCTGTCTGGCCCCTGCCCTGACTGTCGGCGCTAGTTATTGCGTACTACCCAGCGCTTATGCACATACAGCGAGGCGAAAATCACCAGCGCCCCGGCGATAAAACTGGGCCAGTGCGGCTTCTGCTGCCAGATAGCCAGATTGACCAGCAGTCCCGCCGGAACGTGCATATTGTTCATAATGCCCAGCGTGCCCGCATCCACCTGCGTGGCGCCGTAGTTCCACATAAAGTAGCCCAGCCCTGACGCCGCCACGCCCAGCCAGACCAGAATGCCCCACTGTAGCGAGGTGGTCGGCAGCTTCGCGGCGTTGCCCCAGAGACACCAGGCGATAATCGCGATCAGCACCGCGCCGAGATAAAACCAGGAAAAGGCGGTGTGCTGCGGCATTGGCCGGGTTTCCTGGAGACGCTTGTAACCCACCATACCTACGGCAAAGCAGATATTCGCCAGCTGCACCAGCAGCAGACCCAACCAGAAATGATCGCTGACCTTGTCATAGCGAATAATCGCCGCGCCCGCGACCGCCAGCAGCGCGCTGAAGGCGTAGCCAATACGCAGCGGCCGCTTGCTGATCAGATCATAAATCAGGGTGACATAGAGCGGCGTCATGACGGTAAACAGCAGGAACTCCGATACGCTGAGGTAAAGGTAAGCCTCGAAGCTGATCAGATACATGATGCCAAGCTGAAGCATGCCCACCAGCATATAGAGCAGCAGCGTGGACGGACGGTAGCCGCGCCAGCGCAGAAAGGGTAAAAACACCAGCGCCGCCAGCGCCAGGCGCATCAGAACGGAGAACCAGGTATCTACCTGCCCCGCCAGATATTCTCCGATCAGGCTAAACGAAAAAGCCCAAAGAATGGTGGTAACGATCAGTAACAGCACAGCGTCAATCCTGAAAAAAGAGAGAGGCGGCTAGTGTAATCAATGTCCTCTGCGCACGCGGCGCTTTTTGGTTGACAACTGTTCACAAACAAGACGTTTAGCGTGCATTGCACCCGATCGTTTTATCAGCCATGCGCGTTTAACACCTCTGTGTGAATTTAACTCGACGTGATTGTCATAAAAGTGTAACAAATGTGTCAACTGTCACAGCCAGCATGCGCGAAAAACGCCATAATAAACGCGAAAAGGAACATGGCGGCGCAACCTCTGGGCATATCCGCTCATTTCCATTTCCCATAACGACAATACCGCCTGGGAGGGCAGCTATGCTGAGTATCTTTAAACCCGCGCCTCATCGACCGCAGGTAGCGGACGATCAGGTTGATCCTTTATATCGCCGCCTGCGCTGGCAGATCTTCTTCGGGATCTTCTTTGGCTACGCCGCCTACTATCTGGTACGCAAAAACTTCGCGCTGGCGATGCCCTATCTGGTAGAGCAAGGCTTTTCGCGCGGCGATCTCGGCTTTGCGCTTTCCGGCATCTCTATTGCGTATGGCTTTTCGAAATTCATTATGGGTTCGGTCTCGGATCGCTCTAATCCGCGTGTCTTCTTGCCTGCCGGACTGATCCTCGCTGCTGCGGTAATGCTGATAATGGGCTTCGTGCCCTGGGCGACCTCCAGCATTATGGTGATGTTCGCCCTGCTGTTTATTTGCGGCTGGTTCCAGGGCATGGGCTGGCCCCCCTGCGGACGCACTATGGTGCACTGGTGGTCGCAGAAAGAGCGCGGCGGCATCGTCTCGGTGTGGAACTGCGCCCATAACGTCGGCGGCGGCCTTCCGCCGCTGCTGTTCCTGCTCGGCATGGCCTGGTTCAGCGACTGGAAAGCGGCGCTCTATATGCCCGCTTTCGCCGCCATCGCCGTGGCGCTGATCGCCTTTGCGCTGATGCGCGACACACCGCAGTCCTGCGGGTTGCCGCCCATTGAGGCGTACAAAAATGACTACCCGCTGGACTACAGCGCCACGCATGAAGAGGAGCTGACGGCGAAGCAGATTTTCACCCAGTATGTGCTGCCCAATAAGCTGCTGTGGTATATCGCGCTGGCCAACGTCTTTATCTATCTGCTGCGCTACGGCATTCTCGACTGGTCGCCAACCTATCTGAAAGAGGTGAAGCACTTCACGCTGGATAAGTCTTCCTGGGCCTACTTCTTTTACGAGTACGCCGGGATCCCCGGCACGCTGCTGTGCGGCTGGATGTCGGATAAAGTGTTCAAGGGGAACCGCGGCGCGACCGGCGTCTTCTTTATGACGCTGGTAACCATCGCCACGGTAGTCTACTGGTTTAATCCGGCGGGCAATCCCGGCGTGGATATGGCCTGTATGATCGTGATCGGCTTTTTGATTTACGGCCCGGTGATGCTGATCGGTCTGCATGCGCTGGAGCTGGCACCGAAAAAAGCGGCGGGCACCGCAGCAGGCTTTACCGGCCTGTTCGGCTATCTCGGCGGATCGGTCGCGGCCAGCGCCATTGTGGGCTATACCGTCGACTTTTTCGGCTGGAACGGCGGCTTTCTGGTGATGGTGGTGGGCTGCGTACTGGCGGTGATCCTGCTGCTGTTAACCATGATTAATGAACGCAAACACAAGCAGCAACTGGCGTCATAACTAAAGGGGCCGGCATCGCGCCGGCCCTTTGGCCGTCAGGATAAAAACAGCGTGCGCAGCGTATGCGGCACGGCGTCTTCTGCATTGCTGCCAATCACTTCCAGTTCAGGCAACGTATCTTTCAGCCGCTGATGGGCGTTGCGCATAATGCAGCCTTTGCCCGCCATGCTCAGCATCTCTACATCATTCATGCCGTCGCCGAAGGCGATACACCCTTTTAGCGAGTGCCCAAGCTGTTTCGCCACCGCTTCCAGCGCATGCCCTTTCGACACGCCGCCCGCCATCACCTCCAGGCAGGTAGGCAGCGAAAAGCTGACGTTGACGCGATCGCCCCAGCGCGCCTGCAGCGCCAGCTCAAGCGGAATGAGCGCGTCGGGATCGTCGCTGGTGAAAAAGACCTTGCTGATATTATCGCCGGGCAACATGCCTGGCTCATAAACCTGATAAGTGAATACGGACTCGCGAAAATAGTCCTGTTCCGCCGGATGCGCGCGGCTCATAAACCACTCATCGTCGCGGTAGACGTGCGTCAGGATAGCGGGACTGGCGTAGTGCAGCTCGTAAAGCTCCAGCGCGATATCTTCGTCAAGGTTGTGGCTGAACACCAGCTCGCCCTCGGCATTGTGCACGCGCGCGCCGTTAGAGGTAATCATATAAGCGGGAATGCCCAGCTTATCGCGCATCTGCCCCACGTCGATGTAATGGCGTCCGGTAGCGAAAACAAAGTGGATATCGCGCGCCACCAGCTGTTGCAGAGTATCGTGCGCGTAAGGCGTCAGGCGATGTTCAGGAGAGAGCAGCGTGCCATCCAGATCGGATGCGACGATTTGAAACATGAAAACCTCAGGTATTGTTTTAGGCCGTAGCCGGTAAGGTAGCGATTCGAATTACGGGTGCGCCTCGAAAAAATCGACCAGCGCGTTGAGCGCCTCAGCGCGCATGGCATCTTTTTCAAACAGGATTTCATGGCGCGCTTCTTTAATCAGGCGCGTCTCGCATCGATGACCCGCCTGCGCCATCGCCGCGCAGAAGAGATCCTGCGAACGGTTATCCACCACGCGGTCGTCGCCCGCCTGCAGCAGCAGGACCGGCGTAGTGATAGTGTTTGCCACGCTCAGGATATTGCGCCCGGCATGGATGCCTTCACGTACCCAGTGATAGGTCGGGCCGCCCACGCGAATAGCGGGATCGTCAGCGTAAAAGCGCAGGCTACGGCGGTAGCGCTCCGCACTGTGCGTCAGGCGATTGATGCCGAACGGATGGGCACGCCAGCGCCCGGTGCCGAGCGCATACCCATCGCGGATCGCCGGTCGCTTTTCCGCCCAGTCGAGGATGCGGTTCGCCAGGAACGAGGGCATCGGCAGCGCGATGCCGAACATCGGCGCCACCAGCGTTACGGCGTGAAACGCCTGCGGCTGACGCGCCAGAAACAGCGCCAGGATCGCGCCGCCCATCGAATGCGCCAGCGCGTAACGGCGCTGGTAATGACCACCGACGATCTCTTTCAGGTAGAGAGTCTCTAAGTCATCTACGTAGTGCGTGAACTCCACGACATGGCCGCGATGGGTATCCTGCAGCAGGCGATCGGAACGTCCCTGCCCGCGATGATCGAGGATTACCACGTCAAAGCCGCAGTGAAACAGGTCATATGCGAGTTCAGGATATTTGACGTAGCTTTCAATACGTCCAGGTACGATAAGAATAACGCGCTTATGTTGCGGTGCAGTGAAACGCACATAGCGCAGCGTAACGTTTTCCACGCCGATAAATTCACGCTCTTCGCGGCGGTGCCAGAAGTCGAGCAGCGGACCGTGCGCAAAGGCGGCAAAGGCTTTTTCCCGATTGAGCCAGCTCGCTTTATGTCGTTCCATCCAACCCCCTGCAGATGCGCGATTAAAGAGTAACAGGCTGCGCATGCAGCCCGTAGCGCCGCGCTTGTTTCTGGCGTATTGTGTCACATTTCCGCCCAGACAGGGAGCGCAACCCATGACCACTGAATGGTGGCTGACCTACCTTCTTACTACCACTATCCTCAGCCTGTCGCCGGGCTCCGGCGCGATTAATACCATGAGCACCGGCATCAGCCACGGCTATCGCGGCGCAGCGGCCTCTATTAGCGGTCTGCAGCTTGGGCTGGCGATTCATATTGTGCTGGTGGGGATCGGTCTGGGCGCGCTCTTTTCGCAGTCGCTGCTGGCGTTCGAAATTCTGAAGTGGGCGGGCGCAGCCTATCTGGTGTGGCTCGGCATTCAGCAGTGGCGCTCTGCAGGCGCGATCGATCTGGATGCGGTAGCCAAAGCGATGCCGCGCCGCCGCCTGTTTAAGCGGGCGGTACTGGTGAACCTCACCAACCCGAAAAGCATCGTGTTTCTCGCCGCGCTGTTTCCGCAGTTCATCCTGCCGCACCAGCCGCAGGCGATGCAGTATCTGGTGCTCGGCGCGACCACCATTGTCGTCGATATTATTGTGATGATTGGCTACGCCACCTTAGCCACGCGCATTGCGGCATGGATCAAGGGGCCGAAGCAGATGAAGCTGCTGAACCGTATTTTCGGCGGATTGTTTATGGCGGTCGGCGTGCTGTTAGCCAGCGCCAGAAAAATCGCATGAAGGTGTAACGAGAGCACCAGGAATAAGAGCCGTCGGCGGCGCAGTCAGATTTCGGGCGGACAGCGCGCAGTCACCGCAGCGTACTTTGAGTACGTGAGGATGACGAGCACTGCCCGCCCGCAAGCTGGCCAGTAAGCCAGGCTCTAGCGTGAAAGGATAAGGTGAATGCCGAAACCGGCGAATAACACGCCCGCCACGCCATCCACCCATTTTGCCGCACGCTGATACTTGTCGCGCATCCACGGCAGAGCGAAAATCGCCGCCACCAGCGTAAACCATGCAAAGGTTTCGCCAACGATCAGCAGAAACAAGCCCCAGCGCTCCAGCGCACCGACGTCGTTGCCGACGAACAGCGAGAATACGCTGCCGAAGTAGATAATCGCTTTTGGATTGGAGAGGTTGGTGAGAAAGCCTTTCAGAAAACTTCTGCCTTTTTTCGGCAACTCTACCACCGGGGCATCCTGCACCGGCTGTTTATGGCGCTGACGCGCCGAGCTGAGCAGCTGCCAGCCCATCCACAGCAGATAGAGACCGCCGCCGATCATTATAATCTGATGCAGCCACGCCATTTTCTCCAGGATCAGGTGCAGCCCCATCAGCGCGACGCCCGCCCAGATAACGATCCCCAGCGTAATGCCCAGCACGCCCATCATCGCCTCTTTGCGCGAGCGGCTGGCGGCGGTTTGCGAAACGAAAAAGAAGTCCGGGCCGGGGCTCATCAGCGCAACCAGATGCACCAGCGCGACCGTAGCAAATAACATCAGCATGGGTAGTATCCTTTACTCTTCATCAAGATGCTCTTTGATCATTACCAGGAAAGGTTTGCCAAAGCGCTCCAGTTTGCGGTGGCCGACGCCATTGACGCTCAGCATCTCCGACGCCGTGACCGGCATCTGCTCTGCCATCTCAATCAGCGTGGCGTCGTTAAACACCACGTAGGGCGGAATGTTCTCTTCGTCGGCGATGGCTTTACGTAGCTTGCGCAACTTGGCGAACAGCTTGCGATCGTAATTGCCACCATAAATTTTCGGCGAGCTGCTGCTCTTCGGCTTCGCCGCGTTCAGACGCGGCACCGCCAGCATCAGCGGCACTTCGCCGCGCAGCACCGGGCGCGCCGCTTCTGTCAGCTGCAGCGCGGAGTGCATGGCGATATTCTGCGTCACCAGCCCAAGATGGATCAGCTGGCGCAGCACGCTGACCCAGTGTTCATGGCTCTGCTCGCGGCCGATGCCGTACACCGGCAGCTTGTCATGGCCCTGCTCGCGGATGCGCTGGTTGTTAGCGCCGCGCAGCACTTCCACTATATAGCCCATGCCGAAACGCTGCCCGACGCGATAGATGCTGGAAAGCGCTTTCTGCGCCTCGACCAGGCCATCGTAACGCTTCGGCGGATCCAGACAGATATCGCAGTTGTCGCACGGCTGCTGGCGTCCTTCACCGAAATAGTTAAGCAACACCAGACGACGGCAGGTTTGCGCTTCGGCGAACGCGCCCATGGCGTTAAGCTTATGGCGTTCTATATCCTGCAGCGGACCTGGCGCTTTCTCTTCCAGGCATTTGCGCAGCCACGCCATATCCGCCGGATCGTAAAGCATCATCGCTTCGGCCGGCAGCCCGTCGCGTCCGGCGCGACCGGTTTCCTGATAGTAGGATTCGATATTGCGTGGAATATCAAAGTGCACCACGAAGCGCACGTTGGGCTTGTTGATGCCCATACCGAACGCGACCGTCGCCACCACGATCTGCAGATCGTCGCGCTGAAACGCCTCCTGCACGCGCGCGCGCTGCGCGCTGTCGATGCCCGCATGATAGGCGCCAACGCTCAGCCCGCGGCTTTGCAGACGCGCGGCGGTGTCTTCCACTTTGGCGCGGCTGTTGCAGTAGATAATGCCGCTCTTGCCGCGCTGATCCTGAACGTAGCGCAGCAGCTGCTCGGTGGGCTTGAACTTTTCCACCAGCGTGTAGCGAATATTGGGACGATCGAAACTGCTGATCTGAATCAGCGGGTCCTGCATATGCAGCAGGTGCACAATGTCGTTGCGCGTGGTTTCGTCGGCGGTGGCGGTCAGCGCCATAACCGGCAGCTGCGGGAAACGCTGGCGCAGCTGGCCCAGCGCGCCATATTCGGGACGGAAATCGTGACCCCACTGCGAAATACAGTGCGCCTCGTCGACCGCCAGCATCGCAGGCTGCCAGTGCGCCAGGTTCTCGAGGAAGTTGTCCATCATCAGACGCTCAGGCGCGATATAGAGCAGCTTGACGCGGCCGGTGCGGCAATCCGCCATTACCTGCTGCTGCTGCTCGCGCGTCATGGTGGAGTTGAGGCACGCTGCCGCCACGCCGTTCGCCAGCAGCTGATCCACCTGATCTTTCATCAGCGAGATCAGCGGCGACACCACCAGCGTCAGCCCGTCTTGCACCAGCGCCGGGATCTGATAGCAGAGCGATTTACCGCCGCCGGTGGGCATAACGACCAGACAATCCCGTCCGCTCAGCGCCGCATTGATAATGGTTTGCTGACCGGGACGAAAATGCTGATAGCCGAAGGTATCCTGCAATACCTGCTGCGCCAGCGACTCCTGATTATGTACTACCGAGATTGCCACTGTATTCCTGTTGTTTTCCGGAGAGTCAGAACAGATCGTTTAGCATGACGCCGACGCCGACACGCGTCTGGCGATGGTTGTAGTCGATAAGCGACTCGCCATAACCGCTAAACACCTGGGTATAGAAACGAACGTGTTCGCTGAGCGGATAGCTCCAGCCCAGCGTCGCGCCGCCAAAGCCGGTGTTCCAGTTGTAGTTGCCTTCCACGCTGAAGATATTCTCACCGGCGATATAACCCAGTTTAAGACGGTAGTAGCCCATATATTTAGTAATATCCGGGTTATCGTCTTCACTGTCCGGTATGCGATACCAGGGTTTTACTTCGGCGAGGAAGTTGCCGTTCTGCGCCATCAGGCGCGCGTAGACGCGGTTCCAGCTGCGCGACGTCGGATCGCTGCGGCCGTTGGACTGGTGATTAAAGCCCATTTCAACATCGCGCAGCGTCCAGCCGGCGAAGTCATAATCCGTAGCCCAGCCGAGGAAAATCTGCGGCTCGTAGTTGGTTTCGCGAAACGGCGACGACTCGCCGCGGTTCGACAGCTGCCACCAGGAGCGCTGCGTATAGGAGGCCGCCAGTACGGAGTTATCCCCCAGAATACCGCGCCACAGCGGAAATGCCAGACTGAGCTGAAATTTCACTTCATCTTTGCGCGCGTTATCCGCCCAGTTATATGAGGAGATCGCCTCTTTATTCATGTTGCTGGTATAGGTATAGAGCAGATAGTTGCTCTCATACGGGTAGAGCACAAACGGATTGTCGTGCTGCTCCAGCAGGTTGGCGATAATGCTGCCGCGCACCTGAGGGGTGTCGTGGACATCTTTAACGGTGGCTTCCTCAGCCTGCGCCAGCGCAGGAAATAACAGGGCGGCTGCTAACAAGGCGCGATGCTTGCGCATAACTTTCTCCGATGAAGGCTGCGTGTCAAATGAATGGGGAGTCATAAAAAGGAGGCCATTCTACACGCAAAATGCGGTGAAGATGAGCGCTGATTTCTGAAACTGGAAACCCCTTCGCGCGCGGCTTAGAATACACAACTCGTTAACATTTCGCGCCGCTAAAGGCGTGTTCGCAGGAATCTCGTCATGTCATCAGTGCTGCTGTCTCAGCATGAAGCCCGCCGGATGGTGGGCGAAATCTTTGTTTATCATATGCCCTTCAATCAGGCGCTCGGCCTGGAGCTGGATCGGCTGGAGAGCGACTACGCTGAAATCAGCTTCGCCAGTAAAACCATGCTCATTGGCAATGCGGCGCAGCAGATCCTGCACGGCGGCGTTATCGCCTCGGTGCTGGATGTCGCCGCCGGTATGGTCTGCGTCAGCAACGCCCTGACGCGCGCGGAGACCATTAGCGAAGAGGAGCTGCGTCAACGTCTCTCGCGCATGGGCACCATCGATATGCGTGTCGACTATCTGCGCCCCGGCCGCGGCGAACGCTTTACCGCCACCAGCAGCCTGCTGCGCGCCGGGAATAAGGTGGCAGTGGCGCGCGTAGAGCTGCATAACCAGCAGGGCGACTATATTGCCACGGCGACGGCGACCTATTTGATTGGTTAATCGCGGGCGCCATGCGAGAATCGACTTTTTGCGGACGCTTTCTATCTATGGATACGCAACAAACTCGCCAGGGCATAGGCTTCGCGCTCGGCGCCTACTTTATCTGGGGCATCGCTCCGGCCTACTTCAAGCTGGTCAAAACCGTTCCGCCGACAGAGATCATGACGCATCGCGTGATCTGGTCAGCGCTCTTTATGCTGGTGCTGATTAGCCTGAGCCGCAGCTGGGGACAGGTACGCAGCGTGCTGGCGCAGCCGAAGAAGGTGCTGCTGCTGGCGCTGACCGCCGTGACCATCGGCGGCAACTGGCTGCTGTTTATCTGGGCGGTGAATAACCAGCATATGCTGGAAGCGAGCCTCGGCTACTTTATCAACCCGCTGATTAACGTGGTGCTCGGCATGCTGTTCCTGCGCGAGCGCTTCCGGCGGCTGCAGTGGCTGGCGGTAGCGCTGGCGACCATCGGCGTGCTGGTGCAGCTGTGGAAGTTCGGTTCGGTGCCCCTGATCGCGCTGGGTCTGGCGTTGAGCTTCGCCTTTTATGGACTGGTGCGCAAAAAAATTCAGGTCGATGCGCAGAGCGGCATGCTGATTGAAACGCTGTGGCTGTTTCCGCTGGCGGCGATCTATCTGTTCGGCGTCGCCGATACGCCAACCAGCCACCTGAGCGCCAATCCGCTGAGTCTGAACCTTAAGCTGGTCGCAGCAGGCATCGTGACGACGATTCCGCTGATGCTGTTTGCCGCCGCCTGTACGCGACTGCGTCTTTCCACCGTCGGCTTTTTCCAGTACCTCGGCCCGACGCTGATGTTCCTGCTGGCGGTGCTGTTTTACGGCGAGACCATTACGCCCGACAAGATGGTGACGTTTGCCTTTATCTGGCTGGCGCTGGCGGTGTTTATTTTCGATGCGCTGGTGGCGACGCTGCGTAGCCGACGCGCGATAAAGCAACAGGTTATTTAATTCAACAGCGCGCAAAAATGTCAAAACGCGAATGACAGGGGCCTAAAAGCAAAGCGTCCCGCGCCAGGGAGGGCGCGGGACGAGCGGGCAGCGATACCGTTTTTTGCGTCTTTGCGATCGGTCCTTGCTATTTGCGTAGGCCCCGGATTCGCCGTCCGCTGATGAACGATTACAACCAGTTTTTGCGCTTAAAGTAGAGATAAGGCGCCAGACCGGCGAGGATCATCAGGCCAATCGCCGCGGGATAACCAAAGCTCCACTTCAGTTCAGGCATAAATTCAAAGTTCATGCCGTAGCTGGAGGCCACCAGCGTCGGCGGCAGGAAGACAACCGACACCACCGAGAAGATCTTGATAATGCGGTTCTGCTCGATGTTGATAAAACCCATCGCCGCCTGCATCAGGAAGTTAACCTTCTGGAACAGTGATTCGTTATGCGGCAGCAGCGACTCGATATCGCGCAGGATCTCGCGTGCCTGCTCCAGCTGGTTGTTCGGCAGACGCGCCTTGCGCACCAGGAAATTAAGCGCGCGCTGGGTATCCATCAGACACAGCCGCACCTTCCAGCCGATATCTTCCAGCTCGGCGAGACGCGACAGCGCCTGGTCATACTCTTCGCCCTGCTGCCCTTCCATAATCACGCGGCTGAGCTTCTCCAGCGCGCTATAGATGTTCTCGATCTCATCCGCCAGCTGTTCGATTTTAGTCTCAAACAGATCCAGCAGCAGTTCGAAGGCGTTACCGTCGATCAGCGTCTGATTGCGGGCGCGCATACGGTAAAGGCGAAACGCAGGCAGCTCGCGCTCGCGCAGCGTATAGAGCCGCCCTTCACGAATGGTGAACGCCACGGTGGAGTTGCCGGCGTGGTCTTCCGCATCTTCATAAAAGAAGAAAGAGTGGATATGCAGCCCGTCTTCATCTTCGAAGAAACGCGCCGAGGCTTCGATATCCTCCAGCTCCGGACGCGTAGCCAGGCTCTGGCCCAGCTCGCTCTGCACGCGCTCGCGCTCGCCCTCTTCCGGCTCGATCAGATCGACCCAGACCGAGGTGGTCAGTTTGTCGTTTTCGTCTTCCAGCTCCAGACGCGTAAGGCGGCTGCGATCCAGTTTAAATGCGCTCAGCATAGCAATACTCCCCATTGCAGACTTAATGGGACAAGGCCGTAGACCGATCGGCCACGGCAAACGCCTGAACACGGAAACGCTCGTTCAAAAGGTGAATCAGTGCTGACTCATGCGACGGGATAAAAAAGGGAGGTCGCTGATAACCGCTAAGGCTACCAGCAAAAAGAGGTAGCCTTAGATGTTATTCCTGGTAACCAGGTGACTGAGCCAGCATCGACTGGGCGTGTCCAAGGCATTGTCCTCTCTTGATAATAGTGCGCGCATGTTACGCTGAGACGAAAAAGTCGTCAACCGGTGACTAAGCAGTTTCCAGCTTCGCATAGGCGGCCACCAGCCACTTGATGCCCTGGCCCTGAAACGCCACCTGAACGCGGCTGTGCTCGCCGCTGCCCTCCAGATTGATGATGGTGCCTTCGCCGAATTTCGCATGCTTCACGCGCTGTCCCAGCGAAAAACCGCTGTCGCTTTTCGAGACCGGCGTGCCCATACGCTGATGGCTAACCGGACGGCTGACGCTGGCGCGCAGGCGCACCTCTTCGATGCACTCTTCCGGCAGCTCGCCGATAAAGCGCGACGGCCGGTGATACACCTCTTTGCCGTAGAGCCGCCGCGTCTCGGCATAGGTCAGCGTCAGCTTCAGCATGGCGCGCGTCACGCCGACATAGGCAAGACGACGCTCCTCTTCCAGACGACCGCCCTCATCCAGCGACATCTGGCTTGGGAACATCCCCTCTTCCATACCGACGATAAAGACCTGGCTAAACTCCAGCCCCTTCGCCGAGTGCAGCGTCATCAGCTGCACCGCATCCTGCCACTTATCGGCCTGGCCTTCGCCCGCCTCCAGCGCGGCGTGCGACAGGAACGCCTGCAGCGGCATCAGATCTTCATCTTCATCCTGGTAGCTGAACTGGCGCGTTGCCGTCACCAGTTCCTCAAGGTTTTCAATACGCGCCTGGCCCTTTTCGCCTTTCTCCTGCTCATACATGACCCACAAGCCGGAATCTTTAATCACGCGGTCGGTTTGCACATGCAGCGGCATTTCGGCGGTTTCGCTCGCCAGTGAATCGACCAGCTCGCAGAAGCGCTGCAGCGCCGAGGCCGCACGGCCCGCCAGCGCTTTGGTTTGCAGCAGCTCACGCGTCGCCTGCCACAGCGTCATCTGCCGTTCGCGAGCGGTCTGGCGTACCACGTCGAGCGTGCGATCGCCCACGCCGCGCGTCGGCGTATTGACCACGCGCTCAAAGGCCGCATCGTCGTTGCGGTTGGCGATCAGGCGCAAATAGGCGAGCGCGTCTTTAATCTCCTGACGCTCGAAGAAGCGCATGCCGCCATAAATGCGATACGGCATGCTGCTCTGCAGCAGCGCCTCTTCCAGCACGCGCGACTGGGCGTTGCTGCGGTAGAGAATGGCGCAGTCCTGCAGGGCGTTGCCGTTCTCCTGCCAGGTTTTGATGCGGTTGACCACAAAGCGCGCTTCGTCCAGCTCGTTAAAGGCGCAGTAGATGGAAATGGGATCGCCGTCGGTGCCATCGGTCCACAGCTCTTTGCCGAGACGGCCATTGTTATTGGCGATCAGGGCGTTAGCCGACTTCAGGATATTATTGGTAGAGCGATAGTTCTGTTCAAGGCGAATGGTTTCCGCCGCCGGGAAATCCTGCAGGAAACGCTGAATGTTCTCGACCTGCGCGCCGCGCCAGCCGTAAATCGACTGATCGTCGTCGCCGACGATAATCACGCGGCCGCTGTCGCCTGCCAGCATGCGGATCCAGGCGTACTGAATGTTGTTGGTGTCCTGAAACTCATCCACCAGAATATTGCTGAAGCGTTCCCGATAGTGATTGAGAATATGCGGCTTATGCAGCCACAGCTCATGGGCGCGCAGCAGCAGCTCGGCGAAATCGACCAGTCCGGCGCGGTCGCAGGCTTCCTGATAGGCCTGATAGATGCGCAGCCAGGTCTGCTCTACCGGATTGCCATAGCTTTCAATATGTTTCGGGCGCAGCCCTTCATCTTTTTTGCCGTTGATGTACCACATGCCCTGACGCGCGGGCCACTGCTTCTCATCCAGATTCATCGCCTTAATCAGGCGTTTCAACAGGCGCAGCTGATCTTCGCTGTCGAGGATCTGAAAATCCTGCGGCAAGCCAGCGTCGAGATGGTGGGCGCGCAGCAGACGATGCGCCAGGCCGTGGAAGGTGCCGATCCACATGCCGCCCTGGCTGGTGCCGATCAGCTGCTCGATACGGTGGCGCATCTCCGCCGCCGCTTTGTTGGTAAAGGTCACCGCCATAATCGAATAAGGCGAGCAGTTCTCCACCGACAGCAACCAGGCGATGCGGTGCACCAGGACGCGTGTTTTTCCGCTGCCCGCGCCTGCCAGCACCAGCAGGTTGCCGCGCGGCGCCGCCACGGCTTCGCGCTGTTTGTCATTCAAACCGTTGAGCAGATCAGAAACGTCCATAAGCACCGTTCACTAAAGAAAACAAAAAGCGAACCCTGAATCATTCGGCTTGCAGCAAGGCGCATGACTCAGGGTACGACTGGATAAATCTACAGCCATTATAACAGTGAGGTCAGGGATGCCAATCGCGAAATTTCCACATGCGGCACCAGACGCGCATCGGCAATGTGCATCAGGTTGCCGCCACGCAGATTGATCCAGCACGCCTGCATACCGCAGCGCAACGCGCCAGCCACATCGGTGGTCAGATCGTCGCCCACGTGCAGGATCGCTTCCGGCGGAAGGCCGAGACGCTGCGCGGCGAGATGGTACATATCCTGATAAGGCTTCGCGCGGCCGTCCGGCCCGGCGCGCAGCGCGAACTGAAAATAGTCGGCGATCCCGAGCTGTTCCGGACGCGCGTTGCCGTTGGTGATCGCCACCAGCGGGACTTTTTCGCCGAGCGCTTTGAGCGTCTGATGCGTCTCTTCCGGCATCTCCACCTGGCTGCGCCAGTGATGGAATACGCTCATGATCTCCTCAGCGCCGGTCGTCGCTTCCTGCGCCGAAAGACCGACGTTCAGCAGCGCCAGCTCGACCGAGCGTCGACGCCACTCTGAGACGTCGTGGTAAATATCCGGCTCGCGCGCCAGCAATTCGTCGCGCAGCTTCTGATAGTCCAGCGGCGTAAATTCGCGCAGCGACGGATGCCAGGCCTGCAGCGCCGCGTGCGCTTCAGCGGTGGTTTTGCGGATCACGGGATAGTTGTCGTAGAGCGTATCGTCGAGATCGAAAGTGATAGCCTTAACGGCGCGTAATGGACGGTAAAACTTCATTCGTTCTTTCCTCGTTTGGCGCGGGGATGCGCAGCATCATACACCGTCGCCAGATGCTGGAAATCGAGATGGGTATAGATTTGCGTCGTAGAGAGGTTGGCGTGGCCCAGCAGCTCCTGCACTGCGCGCAGATCGCCGCTCGACTCCAGCAGATGGGTAGCGAAGGAGTGACGCAGCTTGTGCGGATGGATGTGGCTGGCGACGCCCTGTTTGACGCCCCATTCGGCGAAACGCTTTTGCACGTTACGTGCCGAAATCCGGCGTCCGCGGCTGGAGAGAAACAGCGCGTCATCCTCGCCGCCGAAACTGGCGCGCAGCGGCAGCCAGCGCTCCAGCCAGGCAACGGCGGTGCGGCCGATCGGCACGCGACGCTCCTTGCTGCCTTTTCCCACGACCCAGACTTCGCCCGCCTCAAGATCGACGTGACGGCAGTCCATATTGACCAGCTCCGACAAACGCAGCCCGCCGCCGTACATCACCTCCAGCATCGCGCGGTCGCGCACCGCCAGCGGATCGTTGAGGTCGATCTCCAGCAGCTGATTGACCTCATCGACGTCGATATTCTTCGGCAGGTGACGCGCGTTGCGCGGCGTAGTGACGCCTTTAGCGGGGTTAGCGGAGAGCCGGCCCTGGCTGACCTGCCAGTCGAGAAAACTGCGCAACGCCGACAGGCGCAGCGCGAGGCTGCTGGCGCCTAAACCAGCGCGGCGGCTGCGTGACGCCATGCTGCGCACCTGCGCAGGCTCCAGCTTCGCCCAGTCGTCCAGCTTCATCTCTTCGGCCATCGTCGTCAGCGCCGCCAGCTGGCGCGCATAGTTCTCCTGCGTCAGCGGGCTGAGCTGGCGCTCAACCTTGAGGTAGCGCAGGAATTCGTCGACGACCGCCTGGAGCGCGTTCATGCGCGTTCTACCCAGCGCGACAGCAGCTCCGGCATCATCTGCGCCAGATGCTGCAACAGCAACGTGCCCATACCAGCCTGATAGTGCTGGCTGTCGCGGCTGCTGAAAATCAGCACGCCCAGTTCGCCGCGCTCGCCCATAAGCGACATCGCAACCGAACCGATCGCCTTGGCCTGCGGCAGCAAGAGCAGCAGTTCGGGACCGTTCAGGCTGCCGAGAAAATGGTGTTGCTGACCGAAACGCTGGATGCGTAACGGTTCAAACGCCTGACGCGACAGACTGAGCTGCACGAACTCAGAGGGTGCGCCCAGTCGCCACTGGTCGGCGAAGAGGCGCAGGTTAGCACCAGCCAGACCCAGCTCGCGCGCCCAGCGTTGCAGGCGATTAAGCATCTCCTGCAGCGAATCGGCCGCCGCCAGATGTCCCTGCAGCGCCAGCAGCCGATCGAACAGCTCATGGTTGGCGCTGGCCTGCTCCATCAGCAGCGTGATCTCTTCCTCCAGCCGCTGAATATGGTTGCGCTGGCGCGCCATATGCCACTCCACCAGCGACACGCTGCCGCGCACCGGATGCGGCACCGCCATCTGTTCGACCTGGCGGGCGTTGCGGATAAAGAAGTCAGGATTTTGCTGCAGATAATCGTTAACGGCCTGATCGTCCAGCAGGAGAGTATTATCAGCCTGCTCTTCGATATTTTTCATAAATGAATAAACCCATCATAAACGTGTGTGGCGGGTCCGGTCATAAACAGCGGCTGACCGGCTCCTTTCCAGGCGATATGCAGCATGCCGCCCGGCAGATCGACGCGCACCTTCGGCGCCAGAATGCCCTGCTGAACGCCGCAGGCTACCGCGGCGCAAGCACCGCTGCCGCACGCCTGGGTTTCGCCCGCGCCGCGCTCGTAGACGCGCAGGCGAATATGCTCTGACGACACCACTTCCATAAAGCCGACGTTGACGCGTTCGGGAAAGCGCTCGTGGCTTTCCAGTGCCGGGCCCAGCGTTTCGACCGCGGCGGTCTGCACGCTGTCGACCTGGATCACGCAGTGCGGATTGCCCATGGATACCGCACCGAACATCACCGTCTGTTCGGCGACGCGCAGCAGATAGAGGTTTTCCGCCTTATTGGCGCGGAACGGCACCTGCTGCGGCTCGAAGTTGGGCTCGCCCATATTGACGCGCACCAGTTCGTCCGGCGTCACGCTCAATACCATGCGGCCGGTTTGGGTGCTGACCCGGATCTCGCTTTTGTTGGTCAGGCCTTTCAGCCGCACAAAGCGGGCAAAGCAGCGCGCGCCGTTGCCGCACTGCGCCACTTCGCTGCCGTCGGCGTTGAAGATGCGATAGTGGAAGTCGAGGTCGGGATCGTAAGGCGGTTCGACGATCAGTAGCTGATCGAAACCGATCCCCAGATGGCGATCCGCCAGCCGGCGAATCAGCTCCGGCGAGAAAAAGACGTTTTGCGTCACGGCATCCACAACCATGAAATCGTTGCCGAGTCCGTGCATTTTGGAGAACTGCATTTTTTGCTCCGCCGGGTGCGCCATTACAATTATTCTGCTGACATGCTGGCGTTGCCGCCGCTCACCAGTCCACGCGTATCCGCCTGCGCCGCTCGCTGTTGCTGCTGCTTTTTCTGCTGCTCAGCTTGCTGTGGAGTTTGCGTTTTCGGCTGGTTAGCGGGCGGGAAGTAAAGCGGTCCTTTTAGTCCACAGCCTGCCAGGCTCGTCAGCGCCAGCGCCATTGCCAACAGGCTTTTTACTCTCTTCATCTCTTCTGCTCTTTTGTCCTTAACCTGGTTGCTTATCATCGCAGTTGAAGATGGAAAAGCAACAGGAAATCCCCGCAATTCACGTGCGCGCGGTGACAGTTCAGCAAGGAAAGGGCCGCGCGGCGAGCGCGGCGTCAGTGTACCTGGTAGCGCGGCTGATAGTCGCCGTTGTCGTTATCTGGCTGCGTGGCGCAGAGCTGGGCCAGCGTCTGGCTGCGGAACGGGATAACCTGGAAGCGTTCGCCGGTATTTACGATCTGGTAGAACTGCGGCAGGTTAAAGTTGATAAAGCTGGAGCCGTAGGTAAAACTATCGTGCGAAGAGGAGTAAAAGCGGCTGACGTCGCGCACCAGCTCCTCTTTGCTGCCTTCGCAGTGGTGATAGACCTCGACGCGGTTGGTTTCATCCAGAATATAGATGTTGAAACCTTGCTCGTCGGTGGTGTCTTCGAAGAAGAACTGAATAATGCCTTCGCTGGCGTAGCCGTTCACGACCGGCGGCAGCGGCGTCTGGTTCGACTCCACTTTAATCGACAGGCCGTGCAGCTTGTTGTTGGAAATCGCGCCGTAAAACTCCACGGCATTTTCCAGCTTCTGTACCGAGACGCTCATGCGCTCAAAGAAGAGTCCCCACGTCTGGCCAGCCATGCGCAGCGCCTTAAAGCGACCCGGCTCCTGACGCGTGCTGGAGAGACGCAGCTCAATGCATTCGGAGACGAGCTGCTGAACGCGCGTGCGGATCAGCCCACGCAGATGCTGGCTGTAGCAGAACACTTCGACCGTGTCCGGCGGCGCGGCATCCTGGTGCATTTTGCCCAGAATAGTTTTTAACGCCTCGATCATCGCCTGCTCGCCGCTGAAGTGCAGCGTGCGCACTTCATTCCATGAGTTGCGATAGAGCAGATCGATGCTGCCGATCAGGCACTGCTGCTGTTGACCGAAGCTAAAGACGTCGAGCTTACGGAAATCGAAATGCACCACCTGATTGCGAAAAGCGGAGGTCGGGTCGTGCTCAAGGTTGACGATAATCGCCAGATGACGGATCTCGCATGGGCTATAGAGCGCTTTCGGCGTCGGCGCAGGCAGACGCAGCGGGAAGTGAGACGACACGTCGTTCACCAGCTCCTGCAGACGCGCCAGATCGCAAATCTCGTTGCCTTTGATATGCAGACGCGTCTTGCTGGTCAGCAGGCCGTTGAACCACGCCCAGGCCACCAGCTTATTCAGGTAGCGGTTATACTCCAGCGGCTGATGGCTGATGATTGAGCTCATATCCGGCGCCTGATTATAGAGATACCAGCCTGAACGGTTGGCGCGACCAGCCGGGACATGAATAAAGGTGAGGTTCTCTTCCGACAGATCGGGTGAAATCTGCGGGTTGACCAGCGTCACTTTGCCCGGCAGCGCTTCAAAAGCGGCGTACAGTTTACGCGTCAGCACGCCGATATCCTGCGGACTCGCGCTGACGCTTAAATTGTTGCGGCGGGCAAAACGGATCAGGTTGCGATAGCTCTGCATCATCGCATCCAGCAGTTCGTTGTGCGCCTCGCGCACGCGTTCGATTTTCCAGCCGCCGCGGTTATCGAGGATCGCCAGTTTCTCTTCGTCCCAGCCCCACTCTTTCACCAGCTGCGACAGGATCTCGCGTCGCCAGCCTGAGCGGCTGCTGTTTTCGTCGGCACTCAGCTTCTCGCACACTTTCAGATAGAAACAGCGGCGCACCAGATCGAGACGCGGCTGATCGTCCACGCTGGTCAGATAGTGCGTCACGCGCTCCAGCATCATGCAGTAAGGATCAAGACCAAAGCTGACGATTTCGCCGTCGTGCAGGCGCTGTTTAATGTCCATCGCCAGCAGCTGCGTGTTGGGATACTCCCAGCTATACGCTTCCAGCAACAGGGTTTTCAGCACCGCCTTATAGGGTGAGTCGATACTTTTATAGAGCTGCCACAGGCTGGCGCCGAAATACTCTTCCGCCGACAGCGTGCCGAGTCCGCCAAGATCGAGCCACTCGTTAGGCGTCAGCACGCCCTGCGCATAAAGCGACATCACATAGTCGTCGTAGTGATGTTCTTCTTCGCACGGCACCATATTCCACAGGATGCGTTTACCCGCCATACGCACGGCGGTGCGATAGAACTCATCCAGCAGCAGGATATGTTGCGTCGAGCCGCAGTCTTCTGCGCCGAGGCTGCCGCTTTCATTATGGCGGAAGCGGTTTTCATCAATCAGGAAGAAGCTGACTTCCACGCCCATCGACACGCACCACTTCTGCAACAGCGTACATTTGCGCTGCAGGTTGAGACGCTCTTCGTTGTCCAGCCAGGATTGATGACAGACCCAGATATCAAGGTCAGAGACGCTGTTCTGCCCGACCGACGAGGTGCTGCCCATGGAGTAGATGCCGGTAATCGGCATTTCGCCGGTGCGCGATACGTCCAGCGTCAGCTCATGACCGCCCGCCAGCTCACGCATCAGCAGAAGCTGGTTTTCTTCAGGCGTGAAGAAGCTGATACCGCGGGGAACGTTACCGTCGAAGTAACCCGGCATCAGCGGATGATGATAATGCAGTAAGGTCGGCAGCAGACTGTATACGTGCTGGAAAGCAGGTCCCATCGCAGCCAGCGCACGATCGACGCGCAGCTGATTAATGGCATCCAGTCTCTGTTTCAGTGTCTCAATGTAGAGGTACAAGACGTTTCGCCTGATTGTCCCAGTGTTTAAGCAACCTGTTTCCGAAATCCGCCGCTTAATAATCGAAAAAGATGGGCAGATTATTGCTGGAAACGTGATCAATCTAACACCTGGCAGATTGACCGTAAAGAAAGTTGCGCTACTTAACAGTTTAGCACGTTCCTGTTCGCTTCCTGCGCTTTCGGACACCGGTATCCGCTTCATCCTCTTTTAACTGGCGAATCTTCCCGCCTGCCCGGTCAAATAATCCGTTGAAACTGTCAGCCTTCAGCCGACAATGATAGGATATTCGGTGAACGATCAAAATGGTTAACAGCATGTTAGACAAAATTTTCAGAATTGCTACAAGACAAAGTCCTCTTGCGCTCTGGCAGGCACATTATGTCCAGCAACGCCTGATGGCCGCGCATCCGGGCCTGCGCGTTGAGCTGGTACCTATGGTCACTAAAGGCGACGTCATCCTCGACACGCCGCTGGCGAAAGTGGGCGGTAAAGGACTATTTGTCAAAGAGCTTGAGCTGGCGATGCTGGAAAATCGCGCCGATCTCGCCGTCCACTCAATGAAAGATGTGCCGGTCGCGTTCCCCGAAGGATTAGGGCTGGTCACGATTTGCGAACGCGAAGATCCGCGCGACGCCTTCGTCTCGAACCACTACAACTCGCTTGACGAGCTGCCGCAGGGTGCCGTGGTAGGCACCTCCAGCCTGCGTCGCCAGAGCCAGATTAGCGAACGCCGTCCCGATCTGGTGATCCGCTCGCTGCGCGGCAACGTCGGGACGCGCCTGTCGAAGCTCGACGCCGGCGAATATGACGCCATTATTCTGGCGACCGCCGGTCTGAAGCGTCTGGAGCTTGAAGCACGCATTCGTCAGCCGTTGCCGGCGGAAATTTCTCTGCCCGCTGTCGGCCAGGGTGCGGTGGGTATTGAATGCCGCCTCGATGACAGCGAGCTGATCGGGCTGCTGCAGGCGCTCAACCATGACGATACCGCTGTGTGCGTCAAAGCCGAACGCGCCATGAACACGCGCCTGGAAGGCGGCTGTCAGGTGCCGATCGGCAGCTTTGCGCTGCTGGAAGGCGACGAGCTGTGGCTGCGCGGTCTGGTCGGCGCGCCAGACGGCAGCGTAATGGTGCGCGGCGAACGTCGCGGCCCGCGCGCCGAGGCGGAAGCGATGGGAATTTCTCTCGCCGAAGAGCTGCTCGGCAAAGGCGCGCGCGATATTCTGCGCGACGTCTACCAGGGGCAGCAGCCGCTATGACTATTCTGGTCACTCGCCCGGAGCCCGCAGCCAGCGCGCTGGTGACTCGCCTGCGCGCGCTTGGCCGCGAGGCGTGGAGCCTGCCGCTGATTGAGTTTGCACCGGGCAGCGACCTTGGCCGCCTGCCACAACAGCTTGCCGCGTTACGCAAGGGCGACCTGGTTTTCCTGCTTTCTCAGCAGGTGATCCAGTATGCGCAGCCCGCGCTGGCGCGCTACAACGCAGCGTGGCCCGCAGACGTGGACTATTATGCAATTGGTCGCAGCACCGCGCTGGCATTTCACACCGCCAGCGGCCGTCACGTCGACTATCCGCACGCGCAGGAAACCAGCGAAGCGCTTATCAACATGGCGGCATTGCAGCGGGTATCCGGTAAGAAAGCGCTGATTTTACGAGGGAATCCAGGGCGCGAACTGTTGGCGGAAACGCTGATCGATCGCGGTGCGGAAGTCTCGTTCAGCCAGTGCTACCAGCGCTGTCAGAAGCACTATGACGGCCCCGTTGAAGGCCGACGCTGGCGTAACCGCGGCATCACAACGCTGGTGGTCAGCAGCGGTGAAATGTTACAACAGCTCTTTTCTCTGTTCCCCGCGGTCGATCGCGAGGAATGGTTATTACGCTGCCGACTGGTTGTCGTCAGCGAACGTTTGGCTACGCTCGCCAGTGAACTGGGCTGGCAGGATATTCAGGTAGCCGATGGTGCCGATAACGATGCGCTGCTGCGCGCGTTACGCTGAACTTAATCATGGGATGTGCCACAGATGACGGAACAAAAAGCGACCTCCGCCACGGTTGAAGAGACTACGCCAGCGGCAGATACTTCGCCCTCTTCCCGCCAGCAACCGCCGCGCGACAAAAAGAGCGGCGGCATGGTGCTGGGCGCAGTGGCGATTATCATTGCCCTGGCGACCGGCGCGGGTTTATACCTTAACGGGAAACATCAGGCTGAACTTCAGGCGCAGGCAAATCAGAGCCTGAGCGATAAGCTGAACGCCTTGCAGCAGCAAGCGAGCAGCGACAAACAGCAGCTGGCGCAGCAGCTCAGCAGCGCACAAAACGCGCTGAACGACGCGCGCACCCAGCAGGCCGCCACGGCGAAGGAGCTGGAGACGCTGCGTGAAAAGGTCGCCACCATCTCTGGCAATGATGTACACGCCTGGCTGGTGTCGCAGGCCGACTATCTGGTGAAACTGGCGGGCCGCAAGCTCTGGAGCGATCAGGATGTCACCACGGCGGCGGCGCTGCTGAAAAGCGCCGATGCCAGCCTGGCCGATATGAACGATCCGAGCGTCACCAACGTGCGTCGCGCGCTGACGCAGGATATCAGCACGCTCTCGGCTATCAACCAAATCGATTATGACGGCATTATTCTGAAGCTGAACCAGCTATCGAACGGCGTCGATAATCTGCGTCTGGCGGACAACGACAGCGACGACGCACCGATGGACAGCGATGGCGGCGAGCTGACCTCCTCGCTGCGCGAATGGCGTCAGAACCTGGTGAAAAGCTGGCATAACTTTATGGATGACTTCATCACTATTCGCCGCCGCGACAATACGGCGCAGCCGCTGCTGGCGCCGAACCAGGACGTCTATCTGCGTGAGAACATCCGCTCGCGTCTGCTGATCGCCGCGCAGGCAGTGCCGCGTCATCAGGACGAAATTTATAAACAGTCTATCGACACCGTATCCAGCTGGGTTCGCGCCTGGTACGACACTAACGATCCCGCGACCAAAGCCTTTCTGGCGCAGCTGGACGAACTGAGCCAGCAGAGCATCAATATGAATCTGCCGGATAATCTGGAAAGCCAGCCGCTTATCGATAAGCTGATGCAGACACGCGTGCGCAACCTGATCGCGCAGCCTTCCGTCGCCGCTGACCAGCAAGGAGGCTAAGCGCATGCTTAAGGTATTTATCCTTTTCGTCCTGCTTATCGCCGGCATTGTGGTAGGCCCGATGATTGCTGGTCATCAGGGCTATGTGCTGATTCAGACCGATAACTGGAACGTAGAAACCAGCGTAACCGGACTGGTGATCATTCTGATCATCAGCCTGCTGATTATTCTGGGTGTTGAATGGCTGCTGCGTCGTCTGTTTCGCACCGGCGCACGCACCCGAGGCTGGTTTACCGGTCGCAAACGCCGTCGTGCGCAGCGCCATACACAGACCGCGCTGATGAAGCTGGCCGAAGGCGATCACCGTCAGGTTGAAAAGCTGCTCTCTAAAGATGCCGATCACGCTGACGTGCCGGTAGCCAACTACCTGCTGGCGGCTGAAGCGGCGCAGCAGCGCGGCGATGAAATCCGCGCCAACCAGCATCTTGAGCGGGCCGCTGAACTGTCGGACAACGATGTTATTCCAGTCGAAATCACCCGCGCGCGCATTCTGCTGGCGCGTAACGAAGATCACGCTGCGCGTCATGCCATCGATCGACTGCTGGAAGTCGCGCCGCGCCATCCGGAAGTTCTGCGGCTGGCGGAGCAGGCTTACGTGCGCACCGGCGCATGGAGCTCGCTGATTGATATTCTGCCTGCGATGGAGAAATCGCAGGTTGGAGATGAGCAGCATCGCGCCGACCTGCAGCAACAGGCGTGGCTGGGTCTGATGAATCAGGCGATGGCCGATCAGGGCAGCGACGGCCTGAAGCGCTGGTGGTCAAATCTGAGCCGTAAAACGCGTCAGCAAACGGCGCTGCAGGTGGCGATGGCTGACCATTTGATTGAGTGCGACGATCATCAGACCGCGCAGGATATTGTGCTGGACGGCCTGAAGCGACACTACGACGATCGTCTGGTGCTGCTGATGCCGCGCATCAAAAGCAGCAATCCGGAAGCGCTGGAGAAAGCGCTGCGCCAGCAGATTAAGCAGCATGGCGCGACGCCGCTGCTGCACAGCACGCTGGGGCAGTTGCTGATGCGCCATGGCGAATGGCAGCAGGCCGTTGACGCGTTCCAGCAGGCGCTGGCACAGCGTCCCGACGCGTTTGACTACGCGTGGCTGGCGGACGCCTACGACCGTATGCATCGCCCGGAAGAAGCAGCGAAAATGCGCCGTGAAGGCTTACTGCTGACGCTGAAAAACAACCCGAATGCTTAATGCTGTTGTTACTTGTTTACGCCGGGCTTGCCCGGCTTTTTTTTGCCCTTTATCCGTACCAAAAAAAAACACCTGCCAGAGGCAGGTGTAAAATCAGGTCGGTAAGACAACCTTGAGGTATCCGACTCAACGGTATGTCTGTTGACCCTGCAAGGCGTAAGCGATGCAGGCAGGCAGACAACGGATACCCAAAAGTGGCTCTGCGTCATTCCCAGGTTTATGCAGCATCAGCAGACATAAGAGGTGGAATGAGCATCTACGCGATAATTATTGCACAGCGCGTGCCAGGTTGCAGAAGATAAAATAAAAGCTTTAATTTCAAAGGGTTGAATTTGACTGCTCAGACAAAAAAGGCGCAGGTTGTCTGTGCCAGACGACAAACAGCCTGGACGCTGTCTCCTTTTTGAGACGATGAAGCGCATTTATTTTTAATATCTGTTAAATCAATAAATTAGTAGTCTCCAGAAAGAGACAATGAGTCTGTTTCTGTCACAGAGGGCAATCTGCTTATCCTCATTTTCTACAGACGAAAAAAAACCTGCTTTTTCAAGCAGGTTTATAAAATGGTCGGCGAGAGAGGATTCGAACCTCCGACCCACTGGTCCCAAACCAGTTGCGCTACCAAGCTGCGCTACTCGCCGATAATTTTTATTGTTTTGTTTTGCCTGGTGCGAAGAGAGGGACTTGAACCCTCACGTCCGTTAAGACACTAACACCTGAAGCTAGCGCGTCTACCAATTCCGCCACCTTCGCGTATCCCAGCAAAATCTGGGGTGGCTAATGGGACTCGAACCCACGACAACTGGAATCACAATCCAGGGCTCTACCAACTGAGCTATAGCCACCACAATTCGTTATGTTGCAAGTCTCTGACCTACAGCATGTAACTCTTTACTAACGCGGTAATGTAACCACCGCAGCTCCTGCGCACAAACTAAATGGCGCGCCCGACAGGATTCGAACCTGAGACCTCTGCCTCCGGAGGGCAGCGCTCTATCCAGCTGAGCTACGGGCGCGTAGCGCCGTTGCGGATGGGCATACTACGGACTTGGGGTGATGCTGTCCAGTGCTTTTTTAATAAAAAAACGCGTTTGATTACGCTTTGTGCATTTCGTCGAGTAATGCAGCACTCTGGCTATTTCCTCAGCGAAAAAACGCCGCAGTAATCAGTGATATCAGAGATCGCCGCGCCAGTGATAGCGCAAATATTTGATCAGTTTTAACTGGCGGCGCAGGCGGCTGGGCTGTCGAATCAGGCGATAGAGCCATTCCAGCCCCAGACGCTGCCAAATCTTCGGCGCGCGCTTTATCTGTCCCGTAAAGACATCATAGGTTCCGCCGACGCCCATATAGAGTGCGTGCGGCCAGCGCGCGCGGCAATCGCGCATTAACAGCTCCTGACGCGGCGATCCCAGCGCCACGGTGACGATACGCGCGCCGCTGGCGGCGATGCGGGTAAAAAGCGCATCACGATCGGCTGGCGCGAAGTAGCCGTTCTGCGCGCCGACGATATTCAGGTTCCACTGGCGACGCAGCTTGTTGCAGGTCTCATCCAGCACCGCCTGTCGCCCGCCAATCAAAAACACCGGCGTGCCCTGCCGTCCGGCGCGTTCCATTAAGGCCTCCCACAAATCCGCGCCCGCTATACGCTGCACCTCGGCATGGGGATATTTTTTACGGATGGAGCGCACGATACTGATGCCGTCGGGGTATTTAAACTCCGCCTCCTGCAACAGCGCGCGCAGTTCATCATCCTGCTCCGCCGTCAGTATCTTTTCGGCATTAATCGCCACTAACGTTCCGCTGCGTACCGCCTCGTCCGGCAGCAGAAAATCCACAAACGCGGACATACTGTCGAAACCATACAGCGACACGCCGCGTATCTCATACTGCGGCGCTTCTGGTAACCTTGTCATGGTTGAGTTTTGTTTCCCTGTTATGCCAGAGGCGTTAAGTGGAGCTCTGTAAAACCTGGCCGCTGCGACGTCGAATCAGCCCGGCGCGATCCAGCAGCCAGTAAAGCATCTTCGCCACGCCGAGGCAGGCCAGAAAAATTAAAGCGAAAAAGACCACGCGGGAGCCGAACGCATCCAGCCCCTCGCGCGCCAGCACAATCATATTGAACACCGCGCCAAAGCAAAAACTCTGCATGATCGCACCGCTGTAGCGGTTGCTGGCGTCGCGGCCGCGCAAATAAAGCGTATCGAAACCCTTAATAATCAACCCGACCGCCACCGCGCCCGGCAGAATAAACCAGACGCCGCCCATTACCAGCAGCGAGCCCAGCAGCGTAGGCGAAATCGCCAGGCCTGAATGGTTGTTCAGTACTTCCCAGGTAAAATAGTTAGCACTGTTCAGTACCATCGACGGCCTGCCCGGCCACAGCCAGCCCGGAATATAGACATAGAAGTCGCGCCAGATGGGTGCCAGCCCCTGAAATTCTATTTTGGAATAATTTTCCAGCAGCAATGCCAGATTCTCCCACGGCGAAAACGTATCGCGCGTCAGGTAAAGAAACGTGTAAACCGCCTCTTCGCCGAGCACGTTAAGGTTATAGCGCCGCAGCGCCAGCCAGAACATGCCGCCTATCGCCAGGACGCCCGCCGCCGCCAGCATCCACAGGCTGATCCAGCCGCGCGTAATGCCGATAAACAAAAACAGGGCAAAAGCGATAATGATATTGGCGCGCGTACCGCCGACCAGCGCGTAGGTCAGCAGGCCGAACGCGACCGTAACCACCAGAAACAGCAGCCAGTTGCGCTGCGTAGGACGCAGAAAATAGAGGATCAGCATCGCCGGAATAAAGAAATAGAAAAAGCGCTTCAGCGCCACGCCGGAGACTTCGCTGGAGAAAATCTGGTTATAGGCGGTCAGGCGGAACAGCAGAAAGCCGTTGTTCAGGAAAAACACCGTCACCGTGCCGATAGCGACCAGCGCCAGCAGCACACAGGTCAGGTGCGTCTCGACGCGATTCATCTGCAGCCAGGGTCTGGCGCGCGGCACTGCCGCAGGTCGCAGCCGCACCTTATAGCTGACGTAATAAACGGCATAGAACGCCGTCGCCGACAGCAGCGCCTGCAGCAGATACTCAGGCGGCACCACCTCAACATTAAAGCGGAACACCAGCAGGCTGGTCAGCGGGAAGCCGAAATAGAACGTCAGTAAAAACAGCAGGGTAAAAAAGAGGTGAAAGTTAAAGCGTACGCGCCTGAACTCCCGCCAGGTCAGCGTCAGGATAAAACCCAGCGACAGCAGATAAACCACCAGCAGACCGCTGAACTGCATCAGGTTCATGAGGACTCCCTTTCACAATGGCGCAATGCCTCACGCCAGCCCGTCACATAGCCCGGCGCGAAAAAAGCGATGGCCTGTTTGTCGCAGCTCGCCAACTGGCGGCGCGCTTCCGCCACGCTTCCGCTGTCCAGCACATCGCCACTAAACAGCACCGGCAGCCCCTGCTCGCTGAGATCGCGCCAGAACGGGTTGCGCCGGTTAAGCACAAAAGGCACGTTGGCCTGAATCAGCAGGCAGAGCGTTCCGATGCCCTGCTGCCGTTCGAACATAAAATAACCTAAATGACAGCGGGCGAGCAGCGCTAAATAGTCATCAAAGGCGAGATGACTGCGCAGCAGCTCGACCTGGCCGTCAGGAAACAGCCTGTCTGCCGCTGTCGCTACCTCGTTAATGTAGGCTTCATTGTTCGGCGGATAGCCCAACGGCACGACGATGCGCACCTCTGTGCCAAACTGCTGGCGGATAGACGTTAAGCCTTCAATATGGCGATTGCTGGCGTCGCCGGAGTTGCCCAGCAGAATGGTAAAACGCGATTCCGGCGCGCTTTGCGGCGCGGTGGAGGGCATTTTAGTTGGAAAATAGAGCCGCGCAGCAGGCACGCGGGGATGGCGCTGCTGGTAATAGTGTAAATCGCCAAGAGTGGCGAAAACCTGCGCCACGCGCCCCTGCGCGATACGTCGCAACAGATAAAAGAGGCGGAACTTCAGGCTACGCGACTCTTCGTAAAGGTCGGCGCCCCAGACGTGCCAGTAGAGCTGGCTGGAGCGGATCTTACCGCTCAGCAGCGCCAGCCAGATGCCCGGATTAAACTGCCCGTGGCAGAAAAAACGTTGTTCACGGTTTTTCGCCCGCGCCGTCAGCGCCTGCGCCAGCGCTTTCTTCGAACCAAAGGTCTCAATAGCAAGATTGCTGAAAGCGGCGAGCGAGGCGGGCTGCTGCGTCACCACCATAAACTGGCGCGGCTGGTCGACAGGCAGCTCAACGCTTAACACATCGTTGAAAAAGCGCAGCACCGTTTGATTGTGATGAGGGATATCCGATCCCAGAACGTGTATTAACGTCATTTTTTCCGGTAATAAACCATAAATGCGCCGCAGCAGAGCGCGAAATAACAGAGATAGGTCGCCATGTAGGCCTGCGCTGCGCCGGTCGCTCCCGACAGCGGGATCAGCCAGCGCGAGAAGAGCGTCAGCAGCACGAACTGGCTGATTTCGGCCAGAATATAAAAGCGCAGCGACGCCTTAGCAATCACCAGATAACCGAAAACGTAGGCGCCGACCTTAAACACATCGCCGCACAGCTGCCAGACAAAGAGATCGCGCATGGCGTGAAACGCCGGAGAAAAGAGCAGCCAGATCGCCAGATCGCGCAGCAGCCAGACGCAAAAGCCGACTGCCGCCACGGCAGGCAGAACAAAGCGCAGCGCCCGCATGATTTCGCGCGCAATATCGCGCTTCTGCTCCAGGCGCGCCAGCGTCGGCAATAGCCAGACGCTGAAGGTGGCGGTAATGAACTGCAGCCAGGCGTCCGAGATGCTGGTGACGCCCTGCCACAGACCGACCTGCGCCCAGCCGTTATGTTGCGCCAGCAGGTTACGCATCATGACCCAGGCTACCGGCAGCGTTACCGAGGTAATCAGCGCCATCAGGGTAAACTTCGCCAGGCTGCGCGCAAAGTCTGGCTGCCACTGCGGCTTCAGCCAGCCGATCGGCAGCGGTACGCGTCGCTTTAGCAATGCGAATGCCGGTACCACAACCAGCGCAGGCACCAGCGCAAATCCCACCAGCGCGCCCGCATAGCCACCAACCCACCAGCACAGCACGTAGGCCGCGACCCCGATTAGACTACCGATGATCAGCGCCAGCGCGTTGCCGCGCGCGTCGCGATAGCCTTTCAGCAGCGCCAGCGCCAGGTTAGCCCAGGCTATGCCGAACTGCAGGAAGGCGACAATGCGCACCACATTCTCGAAGCGCGTGTGGCCGAACAGCGCCTGGCTGATCGGCGCGGCCGCCAGCAGAAAAACCAGCGCCAGCAGCGTGGAAAAGCCCAGCACCATCGCGGATGCGGTACCCAGCAGCGCACGTAGCGGCTCCGGCTGATGCTGATACTTCGCCACAAAGGTGGTGACGCCATTAAAGATGCCTGCGCCCGCCAGCACGCCAAGAACGGTGATCAGCTGACGAAAGTTACCCGCCTGCCCTACGCCTTCCGGGCCGAAACTCACCGCCAGTAGTTTCACCACCAGCAGCCCGGCAGCGATTTTCACCAGCGTAGACGATGCCGTCCACACCGACGCTCTGGCCAGCGACATCAGGCGAAGAAGCTCAGTAAGGAACTTATAACCGTATTCTGGTTATTGTCCGTCAGGTTATAAAACAGCGGCAGGCGCAGCAGCCGCTCGCTCTCGCGCGTAGTAAAAAGGTCCTCGCCATGAAAGCGGCCAAACTCTTCGCCGGCGGGCGAGCTGTGCAGCGGAATATAGTGAAAAACCGTCAGGATCTCCGCCTCTTTCATCCAGCTAATCAGCGCCTGGCGATCGTCGCTGTCGCGCAGTTTGATATAGAACATATGCGCATTGTGCTCGCAGGCGGCAGGCAGCGTCGGCAGCTCGATGCGCCCTTTCGCCGCCAGCGGCTGCAGCGCGTCATAGTAGCGCTGCCACAGGCGCAAACGCTGCTGATTGACGCGTTCGGCCACCTCCAGCTGCGCCCACAGGTAGGCCGCCTGTAGATCCGCCATCAGATAGCTCGAGCCGATATCGCGCCAGGTATACTTATCTACCTGGCCACGGAAAAACTGGCTGCGGTTGGTGCCCTTCTCGCGAATCACTTCAGCACGCTCGATTAGCGCCGCATCGTTGATCAGCGTCGCGCCGCCTTCGCCGCCCGCGGTGTAGTTCTTGGTTTCATGGAAGCTGAAGCAGCCGATATGGCCGATAGTGCCCAGCGCGCGGCCCTTGTAGCGCGACATCACGCCCTGCGCCGCATCTTCTATCACCCAGAGCTTATATTGCGCCGCCAGCGCCATAATAGCGTCCATTTCGCAGGCCACGCCCGCATAGTGCACCGGCACGATGGCGCGCGTTTTCTCGTTGATCGCCGCTTCGATTTTGCTTTCGTCGATATTGAGCGTATCCGGACGAATATCCACGAAGACGATGGTCGCGCCGCGCAGTACAAAGGCGTTGGCGGTAGAGACAAAGGTATAGCTCGGCATAATCACTTCATCGCCGGGCTGAAGATTAATCAGCAGCGCCGCCATCTCCAGCGACGCGGTGCATGACGGCGTCAGCAGCACTTTTTTGCTGCCGAAGCGCTGTTCCATCCACTGCTGACAGCGACGGGTAAAACCGCCGTCGCCGCACAGTTTGCCGCTGGCCATCGCCGACTGCATATATTCAAGCTCGCTACCCACTATCGGCGGCGCGTTAAATGGGATCATGATCTTTCCTGTAGAACCAGTAAGCGGTGCTTTCCAGCCGGGCACCGCTGCGTAAATAGAGTCGCATCGCCGAGAGGTTGCTGAGCTGCGTCGCAACGCGCAGACGGCTGAGCTGACGAACCCGTCCCCAGTCTGCGCCCGCCAGCAGCAAACGCTGCCCGATGCCGTTGCCCTGCGCATGGGGCAGGACGCCCAGCAGCCCGACGCGCGCGTCGCCTTCAGTCTCGCGCAGCGAAATAAAACCCTGCAGTGCGCCGGACTCATCGCTGGCGATCAGGCACTGATGATCAAAAGTGCCGCGCACCGCGTTTTCAATCCACTGGGCGTAAAAGCGGGCGCTGGCGTCCGCATCGAACCAGGGCGCGCGAAAGCGGCTCTGCACGAAGATCTGCGCCGCCGCTGCACGCAGCGCGTCGATTTGCGCTTCACGGGCGATGCGGATACCGCTCTGTCGTTCCGTGCGTTTAATATTAATAGCCAGGTCCGCTTCGCCTTCCGCCAGCTGAAAACCCTGCTGGCAGAGGGCGTCGATCGCCTCAAGGCGGTCGGCAGGCACTTTGATTTGCCATAACCCGGCCGGATGGCGCAGCGCCTCGTCCAGCGACAGGTCTCCATCGAGATCGAGGCGCGCTGTCTCGCAGCCGAAAAAGGCGCTTTCCCACGCCAGGGGATTAATACTGACGCGGACGGGCATGTAGGAGATCCAGCAGATACTGGCCGTAGCCGGTTTTTGTTAATGCCTCACCGGCGGCACGCAGCTGGTCGTCGCTCAGCCAGCCGTTGCGCCAGGCAATTTCCTCCAGACAGGCGACTTTGAATCCCTGTCGCTTTTCCACCGTCTGTACGAAGGTGCTGGCTTCAATCAGGCTGTCGTGCGTGCCGGTGTCGAGCCAGGCGAATCCGCGGCCTAACAGCTCGACAGAGAGCTGACCGCGCGCCAGATACATCTGGTTGATAGCGGTAATTTCCAGCTCGCCACGCGCTGAAGGCTTGACCTGCTTCGCAAAATCCACGACCTGATTATCGTAAAAATAGAGGCCCGTTACCGCCCAGCGCGATTTTGGCGCACTGGGTTTCTCTTCGATAGAGAGCGCGTTAAACGCGTCATCAAATTCCACCACACCAAAACGTTCGGGATCCATAACCTGGTAGCCAAACACCGTCGCGCCCTGCTCGCGAGCGGCGACTTTCCTTAATTTAGGGCTGAAGCCCTGACCAAAATAGAGGTTGTCGCCTAACACCAGGCAGCAGTTATCGCCGTCAATAAAGTCTTCGCCGATAATAAACGCCTGAGCCAGACCATCCGGGCTTGGCTGCACCGCATAGCTAAGGTGAATGCCGAACTCGCTGCCGTCGCCCAGCAGGCGCACAAAATGATCGCGATCCTCCGGCGTGGTGATCAGCAGGATGTCGCGAATGCCCGCCAGCATCAATACCGACAGCGGATAGTAGATCATCGGCTTGTCGTAAACAGGCAGCAGCTGTTTAGAGATCGCACGCGTGATGGGATGAAGACGCGTGCCTGAACCGCCCGCCAGAATAATACCTTTCATCGCTTCTGCTCCTCAGACGCCGTCATAAGCGCGACGCAGCCAGGCCAAGCCGCTCGCCGCGATAGCGCTCGTCCAGAATAGCCTGCCACCATGCCTGATTATTTAAATACCAGAGCACGGTTTTACGCATACCGCTTTCAAAGGTTTCCTCTGGCGTCCAGCCCAGCTCGCGCGCAATCTTACTGGCGTCGATGGCATAGCGCTGATCGTGCCCCGGGCGATCGGCGACAAAGGTAATCAAATCGCGGTAGTGAGTAAGACCTGCGGCTTTACGTTCCGGCGCCAGCAACTCCAGCAAATCGCAGATGGCGTGCACCACATCGATATTACGCTGCTCATTGTGTCCGCCGATATTGTAGGTCTCGCCTACCTTGCCGCTGTTCACGACGCGATAGAGCGCGCGCGCGTGATCTTCGACATAAAGCCAGTCGCGGATCTGTTCGCCGTTGCCGTAAACCGGCAACGGCTTGCCTGCCAGCGCATTGATAATGGTGAGGGGGATCAGCTTTTCCGGGAAATGGCAGGGCCCATAATTGTTTGAGCAGTTGGTTACGATAACAGGCAGGCCATAAGTCCGAAGCCAGGCGCGCACCAGGTGATCGCTGCTGGCTTTGGTCGCAGAATAAGGGCTGCTGGGCGCATACGGTGTGGTTTCGGTGAAAAAGGCCTCGGGGTCCAGCAGATCGCCGAACACTTCATCAGTCGAAATATGATGGAAGAGAAAAGCTTCCCGCCGCTGCGCGTCCAGTTTGTTCCAGTAACCGCGCGCCGCTTCCAGCAACTGATAGGTGCCAACAATATTGGTTTCGACAAAGGCGATAGGGCCGTCAATAGAACGATCAACGTGGCTTTCCGCCGCCAGATGCATGACGCAGTCAGGCTGATAGCGCGCAAAAACCGCTTCCAGCGCCGGTCGATCGCAAATATCCACCTGCTCGAAAGCGAAGCGCACATCCTGCATGACGCTGGCCAGCGAGGCGAGATTGCCTGCATAGCTGAGCTTGTCGACCACTACTATGCGGTGATCTGTCTCTTCGATAAGAAAACGCACCAGCGCCGAGCCGATAAAGCCCGCGCCGCCCGTGATCAAAAATTGTTTCACCGCCATACTCCCCGCGTATCCACAATCCAGGATTGGGTAACCTGGGAGGCATCAACGGCGCGGAAATGGTCATGATCCACCAGCATTACCAGCACGTCGGCCTGCGCCAGCGCCTGCTCGCGGGAGACGAGTTCAGCGTTGTCGCCGAGCGTGGCGGGCAGCGCGGCGATATGCGGTTCCACCACCCAGCTCTGGCCGCGGTGCCATTCGGCGATCATCTGCGCGACCTGCATCGCCGGGCTTTCGCGTAGATCGTCGATGTTGGGTTTAAACGCCAGGCCGAAGCAGGCAATAACGATCTCATCGGCGCGCTTGCCGCTCTGGGTCAGGCAGTCAGCCAGCGCCGCTTTGACCTGATTAAGCACCCAGTGCGGCTTGCTGTCGTTCACTTCCCGCGCGGTGCGGATCAGTCGCGCCAGCGATGGGTTCTGCGCCACGATAAACCAGGGATCGACGGCAATGCAGTGCCCACCGACGCCAGGGCCAGGCTGTAAAATATTGACGCGCGGGTGGCGGTTCGCCAGCGCAATCAGTTCCCAGACGTTAATTCCCTGATCGGCGCAGATTAGCGACAGCTCATTGGCGAAAGCGATATTGACGTCGCGGAAGCTGTTTTCCGTTAGCTTGCACAGTTCCGCCGTGCGCGCGTTGGTCTCAACGCATTCACCCTGCAGGAAAATGCGGTAGAGCGCGCTGGCCTGCGCCGAGCAGGCGGGGGTCATGCCGCCGATCACGCGGTCGTTGTGAATCAGTTCCTGCATGATTTTGCCCGGCAGCACGCGCTCCGGACAGTAGGCGATAAAGATATCCGGTTCGCCGCCGTGTTGCGGAAAACGTAGATCTGGACGCGTCACCGCCAGCCACTCCGCCATCTGCTCCGTCGCGCCAACCGGCGAGGTCGATTCCAGGATGACTAAATCGCCTTTTTTCAATACCGGCGCGATCGATTCCGCCGCCGCCTTAACGAAGCGCAAATCGGGCTGATGATCCGCCATAAAAGGCGTCGGCACAGCAATCAGAAAAGCATCGGCCGCTTCAGGCTGCGTGGTGGCGCGCAGAAAGCCCTGGGTAACCGCATCATGGACCACTTTGTCCAGCGCGGGCTCGACGATATGGATCGCCCCGCGATTAATGGTTTCTACCGCGTGGGCGTTGATATCGACGCCCACAACGTTTTTCTTCTGCGACGCAAAAACGGCTGCGGTCGGCAGCCCGATATAGCCCAGTCCAATCACAGAAATGGTATCAAAACTCATAGGTTAACTCGGGTATCTTTTAAGGCTTGCAGAATGCGCTGACAGGCGTTGCCGTCGCCGTAAGGGTTATGCGCGCGGCTCATGGTTTGCCATGCCGCGTCGTCGGTCAGCAGCAGGCTGGCTTCGGCCACGATCTTCTCCACGTCGGTGCCGACCAGCTTCACGGTGCCAGCATCAACCGCTTCGGGACGTTCGGTAGCGTCGCGCATGACCAGCACCGGCTTGCCCAGCGACGGCGCTTCTTCCTGAATACCGCCTGAATCAGTCAGGATCAGCCAGGCGCGGTTCATCAGCCAGACAAAAGGCAGATAATCCTGCGGCTCGATCAGCACAATATTGTCGATGCCGCTAAGAATACGGTTTACCGGCTCGCTGACGTTGGGATTGAGGTGTACCGGATAGACGATTTGCGCGTCAGGATGCTGGCGAGCGATGCGCGCCAGCGCGCTGCAGATGCGCTCAAAGCCTTCGCCAAAGCTTTCACGTCGATGGCCGGTAACCAGCACCAGTTTTTTCTCGCTGTCGAGGAAGGGATAGTGCCCCGCGAGCTGCGCGTTGAGGCCCGGATCGGCGATAACCCGATCGCGTACCCACAGCAGCGCGTCAATCACCGTATTGCCGGTAACGAAGATACGCGCGTCGGGCAAATTTTCCGCCAGCAGGTTCTGGCGCGATCGTTCAGTCGGGGTAAAGTGCAGTCGGGCAAGATGGCCCGTTAGCTTGCGGTTGCCCTCTTCCGGCCAGGGCGAAGTCAGATCGCCAGTACGTAGCCCCGCCTCGATATGCGCGACCGGTATCTGGTGATAAAACGCAGCCAGACTGGCGGCGAGCGTCGTGGTCGTGTCGCCGTGCACCAGCACAACGTCGGGTTTGAAATCGAGCAGTACGGTTTTCATGCCTTGTAAAATGCGGCAGGTGATCTCCGTTAATCCTTGCTCAGGGCGCATAATGTTCAGGTCGTAATCTGGCTGCAACGCAAAGAGGCGCAGCACCTGATCAAGCATTTCGCGGTGCTGCGCCGTAACGCACAGGCGCGATTCAAACGCAGGATCCTGCGCCAGCGCCTGCACCAGCGGCGCCATTTTTATCGCCTCCGGGCGAGTCCCGAATACTGTAAGCACTTTCACGCGGTATCTCTCACTGATCTGGCGCCGGAACGGCGCGCCAGCGCCACGCCTGCGCCCGTCAATGCGCCTAACGCGCCCCACATAATCATCATAAACAGACGACGCGGACTGTCGCGTGAAACCGGCTCTTCCGGCGTACGCAGATAGCGGTAGGTCTGGAAGGTTCGGTTTAACGTCGGCCCGGCGCTCAGGGTCGTGAGCATCGCCCTGTTCTGATCGTAACTGATATCGTAAGTCGGCCCGGTCGCCTGCAGCGTTTCCAGCTGCGCCTGCAGCTGCGGCTCGCCGAGCAGGAAGAGATCGCTGTCGGCGATCGGCTCGCGCGCGTCGCGCGAACGGTTCTCATGAATGCCTTGCTGGCTGGCCACCTTCAGCGCCTGCTGCAGACGGTGCTGCTGACGCTGGAAAACAGCGTTCGCCACATCTTCCTGCCGTTTCACCTGCGCCCGCAGCTGCTCGCTGCGCGCCTGCCAGGCACCTTGCAGTTCACCGTTAAGGTGGCGCGCCGCGCGCTCGCTGGCAAACGCGATATACTGCCGCAGCAGGTTATTGGCGTCGCTGGCGGTTTCCGCGATCAGCTTAACGCTGTCACGCGTGTTGCGCGCCGTATCGGCGGGCAGAAACTGGATATTAGCGACCATATCGTCCAGCAGCGCGGCGTCGTTGTGTGCGTTGCCTGAGCGGCGGCTTTTATAATACTCCGTCTGCTGCCAGAAGTCGCGGCGCGTATCCCAGGCGCCCAGTTGCATAATAAATTCCTGATAGACCTCATCCATTATGGTCGGCGAGGAGGTCGCCAGACTGAGCGTATTGTTGCGCACGTCGAGGTTGTTCAGAAATTGTTCCTGTGCGTAATAGTCGCCGAGCATATTTACCGTTGGACGATCGGTGATCGCCGTGGTGCTCCACGCCTGCGTCATCAATAGCGAAGCGAGCCAGGCGACCAGCGCGAAAAGCAGCGCCAGGCCGATAATCCAGCGCTTACCGCGCCATAACGTGCAGCCCAGCCCGCGAATATCCAGTTCGTTATCTGCAACCTCAGAGGTCATAACAAGGCAATCCTTATCAGGGTAATTTTTTCTTAGCATCGCCGTGAGCGTTCAGACGACGTTTTATACGACGAATCAGGCGCGCCACGCGCCAGGCGTGTTTCAGGCAGTAGCCGTAAAACATAAACGCCACCATAAACAGCACCAGCATCACCCATTCAGGGATAAAGGCGAGATATTCGCCGAGCACGCCGATACCGGCGAGAATAGCGGCTGCCACGGTGATCAGCACAAACGCCTGACGCGAGGTGAAGCCGGCGCGCATGATCAAATGGTGGATATGCTGGCGGTCAGCGGAAAAGGGACTCATGCCTTTGCGCAGGCGGCGATACATAATCGCCACCATATCCATCAGCGGAATGGCGATCAGCCAGAGCGCGGTAACGGGCGTAATCGGATGGCTTAATCCCTGCGTGGTTTCCAGCAAAATCCAGATAATGGTAAAGCCAATCATGGTACTGCCCGCGTCGCCCATAAAGACTTTATAGCGGCGGCCGAGGAAACCCAGATTCAACAGGATGTAGGGAATGGTGGCGGCGATCATGGCGAAGCACCACACCGCAAGGCTGTACTGTCCGTCGAAGCAGAGAATAATGCCCATCGCCGCAAAGGTGACGGACGAAAGGCCGCCCAGCAAGCCGTCGATGCCGTCCACCATATTAAAGGCGTTAATCGCGGCCCAGACGGCGAACAGCGTCAGCACATAGCCGAACGGCCCCACCACCAGTTCCACCGGGCCGATAATAAAACCGAGGCTGAGCAGATAGAGCTTGGCACCCACCATCATCGCCACCGCTACGGCCGCCTGCACAACGGCGCGGATTTTAACGCTGATATCGAAGCGGTCATCGAGCGCGCCGACCAGCACCAGCAGCCCCGCGCAGATAAGATAGAGCGTGGCGTGCGGCAGATAAAAACGGGTGATGAGAAACATAAAGCAGATGCCGGCATAGACGGAAATGCCGCCGACCAACGGAATCGCGCCGTGATGGCGTTTACGGGAATTCGGCGTATCGACCAGACCTATTTTTTTAGCCGCTTTGCGCGCAAAAAAGATAAAGACTAAAGAAAATAGAAAAGTAAGCCCCAGCTCAGTACTCATAGTGAGTAAATTCACGTTTAACGCTCTCAGCTAAAATCAGGGACAGGATAAACAAACTGCATGTTTTTGCCTTTCATCCCGAGTCCGAATTCTGCTTCCGACCACGCGCGCATGGTTAACTTTTGCGCACTGCCGCCGCAGTCATTATAAATGCTCCTGCCAGCGGTAATCCTAATGCGCACAAATAAAAAACGCCACGTTAAGACGTGGCGTTAGGGCGATTTCCTGCGCATTTAGGCTAAAAAAGTCGGTTTAGCCGTTTCGATTAGTCGATGCAGGATTACGAGCGCTTCATCATATCGAAGAATTCGTCGTTGGTTTTGGTCATCGCCAGTTTGTTGATGAGGAATTCCATCGCGTCGATCTCGCCCATTGGGTGAATGATTTTGCGCAGGATCCACATCTTCTGCAGCTCTTCCTGAGTAGTGAGCAGCTCTTCTTTACGCGTACCGGAGCGGTTGTAGTCAATCGCCGGGAAGACGCGTTTTTCCGCGATTTTACGAGAGAGATGCAGCTCCATGTTACCGGTGCCTTTAAACTCTTCGTAGATCACTTCGTCCATCTTCGAACCGGTGTCGATCAGCGCGGTTGCGATGATGGTCAGGCTGCCGCCCTCTTCCACGTTACGCGCAGCGCCGAAGAAACGTTTCGGACGATGCAGGGCGTTGGCGTCAACACCACCGGTCAGCACCTTGCCGGAAGCCGGCACGACGGTGTTGTAGGCGCGCGCCAGACGGGTGATGGAGTCGAGCAGAATAATGACATCTTTCTTGTGCTCAACCAGGCGCTTCGCCTTCTCGATCACCATTTCGGCGACCTGAACGTGGCGTGAAGCCGGTTCGTCGAAGGTAGAGGCGATAACTTCGCCTTTGACCAGACGCTGCATCTCGGTCACTTCTTCCGGACGTTCGTCAATCAGCAGCACCATCAGCACGCAGTCTGGATGGTTGTAGGCGATGCTCTGCGCGATATTCTGCAGCAGCATGGTTTTACCCGCTTTCGGCGGCGCGACGATCAGACCACGCTGGCCGCGGCCGATCGGCGAAGCCAGATCCAGCACGCGTGCGGTAAGGTCTTCCGTCGAACCATTGCCGCGCTCCATGCGCAGACGGCTGTTGGCGTGCAGCGGCGTCAGGTTTTCGAACAGAATCTTACTACGCGCGTTTTCAGGCTTATCGTAGTTAACCTCGTTAACCTTCAGCAGTGCAAAGTAGCGCTCACCCTCTTTCGGCGGACGAATTTTGCCGGAAATGGTGTCACCAGTGCGAAGGTTGAAACGGCGAATTTGGCTGGGAGAAACGTAGATATCGTCGGGACCGGCGAGGTAGGAGCTGTCTGCGGAGCGGAGGAAACCAAATCCGTCCTGCAGTATCTCCAGCACACCATCACCGAAGATGTCCTCGCCGCTCTTCGCGTGCTGTTTGAGGATGGCGAAAATAATGTCCTGTTTGCGCATACGCGCCAGGTTTTCCAGCCCCATATTTTCGCCGAGGGTTATCAGCTCAGAAACCGGCGTATTCTTTAATTCGGTAAGATTCATAGTGATGGGTTCTTAAACTCGGGGTAATTCTCGAAATGTTGGTCGTGAATGGTATGGCTTAATATTCCATGCCTGTTAATGGCGCTTTCAACTCTTCTCGACGATCATCGTCAGGGATGGCGACTGGAAGCGAGAGAGACGGTTGAAATGCGATGCCAAAGTTGGTGCTAACCGTCAGAATTGTCAAACCGCTGCATACGGAACGTGCTTCAGGGTTTAACAAAGGAAATCTTTAAGATGCAAACTACAAGGTAAGTGCGTAATGCAGTGAAAGTAACTTAGCACGCTAAAATGCGAACGTCCAGCAGTGGAAGAAAATTCGCCACCGCCGAACGTTCTCGTCCTTACGCCAGGTTGGCGTTCAGGAACTCTTTAAGCTGGCTTTTAGACAGCGCGCCGACTTTGGTCGCCGCGACTTCACCGTTTTTGAACAGCAGCAGCGTCGGAATGCCGCGAATGCCGTACTTCGGCGCCGTGCCCGGGTTGTCGTCGATGTTCAGCTTGGCGATAGTGAGCTTACCGTCGTACTCTTCGGCAACTTCGTCGAGAATCGGGGCGATCATTTTGCAAGGACCACACCATTCAGCCCAGAAATCAACCAGCGTGACACCTTCTGCTTTCAGAACGTCTGCATCGAAACTGTCATCGGTGAGGTGAACGATTTTATCGCTGCTCATGTATTACTCCACAAGATTATGCCTGGCGAATTGGCGTAAAGTTTACCAACGAAGGTTGACTTTATTTCATCGGATACGCTTTCGTAAAGCGATAGTAAGCTGATATTCTACCACACTATGAGCAAAACACACTTAACAGAACAGAAGTTTTCCGACTTCGCCCTGCACCCTCTGGTCGTGGAAGCCCTTGATAAAAAAGGCTTTCATCACTGCACGCCTATTCAGGCGTTAGCTCTGCCTTTTACGCTTTCAGGGCGTGATGTCGCAGGCCAGGCGCAAACCGGTACCGGCAAAACGATGGCGTTTCTGACGTCAACGTTTCATCATCTTCTCTCTCACCCCGCGCAGGAAGGCCGTCAGATCAATCAACCGCGCGCCCTGATCATGGCTCCGACGCGTGAACTGGCAGTGCAAATCCACGCCGACGCCGAACCGCTGGCGCAGGCAACCGGTCTGAAACTGGGCCTGGCTTACGGCGGCGACGGTTACGACAAACAGCTTAAGGTGCTGGCCGACGGCGTAGATATTCTGGTCGGTACGACAGGCCGCCTGATCGATTACGCTAAACAGAATCACATTAACCTCGGCGCGATCCAGGTACTGGTGCTGGACGAAGCCGACCGCATGTTCGATCTCGGCTTTATTAAAGATATTCGCTGGCTGTTCCGCCGCATGCCGCCTGCAACGCAGCGTCTGAGCATGCTCTTTTCCGCTACGCTCTCATGGCGCGTGCGTGAACTGGCTTTCGAACACATGAATAACGCCGAGTACGTTGAGGTGGAGCCAGAGCAGAAAACGGGGCACCGCATTAAAGAAGAGCTCTTCTACCCGTCGAACGAAGAAAAAATGCGCCTGCTGCAGACGCTGCTGGAAGAAGAGTGGCCGGATCGCGCTATCGTCTTCGCCAATACCAAGCATCGCTGCGAAGATATCTGGGGCCATCTGGCGGCGGACGGCCATCGCGTCGGCCTGCTGACCGGTGATGTCGCCCAGAAGAAGCGCCTGCGCATTCTGGATGACTTCACTAAAGGCGATGTCGATATCCTGGTTGCCACCGACGTTGCGGCGCGCGGTCTGCATATTCCTGCGGTTACGCACGTCTTTAACTACGATCTGCCTGACGATCGCGAAGACTACGTTCACCGTATCGGCCGTACCGGCCGCGCGGGCGCAAGCGGACATTCGATCAGCCTGGCCTGTGAAGAGTACGCACTGAACCTGCCGGCGATTGAAGAGTATATCGGCCACAGCATTCCGGTGAGCAAGTACAACAGCGATGCGCTGATGAACGATCTGCCGCCGCCGAAGCGCCTGGCACGTACTCGTACCGGCAATGGTCCGCGTCGTGGCGGCAACAACGCGAATCGCCGTGGAGCGCCGCGTAATAACAACCGTAAACGTTCAGGTTAATCCACACTATGCTAAGCGCATCGTCACTTTATGCTGCGATTGATCTGGGCTCCAACAGCTTTCATATGTTGGTGGTGCGCGAAGTTTCCGGAAGTATTCAGACCGTCGCGCGTATTAAGCGCAAAGTGCGCCTGGCTGCGGGCCTTGATAAAAATAACCACCTTTCCGCCGAGGCGATAACGCGCGGCTGGGAGTGCCTGAAGCTCTTCTCCGAACAGCTGCAGGATATCCCGTCTGAGCAGATACGCGTTGTCGCTACCGCTACGCTGCGCCTGGCGGTCAATGCGAACGACTTTCTTTTTACCGCGCAGCAGATTCTCGGCTGTCCCGTCAACGTTATCAGCGGTGAAGAGGAAGCGCGCCTGATTTATCAGGGCGTCGCGCACACCACCGGCGGTTCGGACAAGCGGCTGGTGGTCGATATCGGCGGCGGCAGCACCGAGCTGGCCAGCGGCGACGGCTCGCACGCCTCTGTGCTCTTTAGCCTGCCCATGGGGTGCGTCACCTGGCTTGAACGCTTCTTTAGCGACAGGCATCTGGCGAAAGAGAATTTCGCCGCCGCCGAACAGGCCGCGCGCGATATGATCCGCCCGATTGCCGCACCGCTGCGCGCTCATGGCTGGGAAGCCTGCGTCGGCGCCTCCGGCACCGTACAGGCGTTGCAGGGGATTATGGTGGCGCAGGGCATGGATGAACGCATCACTCTGAGCAAATTGCAGCAACTCAAACAGCGCGCCATTCAGTGCGGCAAGCTGGAAGAGCTGGAGATCGAAGGATTAACGCTGGAGCGTGCGCTGGTTTTCCCCAGCGGGCTCTCGATTCTGATCGCGGTATTCCAGGAGCTTGGCATTGAGAGCATGACTCTGGCTGGCGGCGCGCTGCGAGAAGGGCTGGTTTACGGCATGCTCCACCTGCCGGTAGATCGCGATATTCGCAGCCGAACGCTCCAGAACGTACAGCGTCGTTTTTCCATTGATGTGGAACAGGCGGCGCGCGTGCGTCAGGTAGCGGACGTTTTTTTCCGCCAGGTAAGCACGGTATGGAAACTGGATCAGCGCTGTCGAGAGCTGCTGCTCAGCGCCAGCGCAATACATGAAATCGGCCTCAGCGTCGATTTTCGCCAGGCCCCTCAGCACGCCGCCTATCTGGTTCGCCATCTTGATTTACCCGGCTTTACGCCCGCGCAAAAGAAACTGCTGGCCTGCCTGCTGCAAAACCAGAGCGGCAGCATTGATTTAGCGCTGCTTACCCAGCAAAACGCCTTGCCTCCACGTCTTGCCGAGCGCCTGTGCCGACTGCTGCGGCTGGCGATTATCTTTTCCAGCCGTCGTCGCGACGACACCCTGCCTGCGGTGCGTCTGCAGGCTGACGACGATACGCTGCAACTTACTCTGCCGACAGACTGGCTGGACGCGCATCCGCTGCGCGCCGAGCTGCTTGAGCAGGAGAGCCATTACCAGTCCTATGTGCACTGGCTGCTGACCATCGCCTGATTTCAGACGGGGCTTTTTAGCCCTTTTTCGCCTTCTCCAGCATCGCTCGCAGTCCGGCAACCCGCGTTTGCCCGGTTTTCATTCGCTCTTCTGCGCTGACGACTTTGCGCTCGGTTTCCCAGACGACATCATCCTGCGGCAGCTCCAGCAAAAAGCGGCTCGGCTCCGGGCGCACCAGTTCGCCATACTGACGACGCTCGCGGCAGAGCGTAAAGGTCAGCTCTTTCTGCGCGCGCGTGATGCCGACGTAGGCCAGACGGCGCTCCTCTTCGATATTGTTCTCATCGATGCTGCTCTGATGCGGCAACAGTCCCTCTTCCATACCGACCAGAAAGACATAGGGGAACTCCAGCCCTTTCGAGGCGTGCAGCGTCATCAGCTGAACCTGATCGAGATCTTCATCGCTTTCGCCGCGTTCCATCATGTCGCGTAGCGTAAAGCGCGTCACCACCTGGGTCAGCGTCATCGGCTCATCAATATCGCTGCCTTCCAGCATCTCCGTCATCCACTGGAACAGCGTATTGACGTTCTTCATCCGCATCTCGGCCGCTTTCGGACTGCCCGACGTTTCGAACAGCCAGCTTTCATAGTCGATGCCGCGGATCAGATCGCGCACCGCATTGACGGGCTCGCGCTCGGTCATCTGCACGATCTCATGCAGCCAGTGGGTAAAGCGCTGTAAGTGCTCCAGACCGCGCCCGCTCAGCGTCTGGCCTAATCCAACGTCGAAGCTGGCGTTAAACAGGCTTTTGTTGCGCAGGTTCGCCCACTCTCCCAGCTTTTGCAGCGTCGCCGGGCCGATCTCGCGACGCGGCGTATTGACGATGCGCAGAAACGCGCTGTCGTCGTCCGGGTTAGTCAGTACGCGCAGGTAGGCGAGCAGATCCTTAATCTCCGGCCGCGAGAAAAAAGAGGTGCCGCCTGAGATGCGATAGGGAATGCGGTTCTGCATCAGCAGCTTTTCAAACACGCGCGACTGGTGATTACCGCGATAAAGAATCGCATAATCTTTGTACTGCGTTTTGTTGATGAAATGGTGAGCAATCAGCTCGCCCGCCACGCGCTCTGCCTCATGATCTTCATGATTCGCAGTCAGCACCTTCAGCTCGCTGCCGAGACCCAGCTCGGAGAAAAGGCGTTTCTCAAATACGTGTGGGTTGTTGGCGATAAGGATATTTGCCGCCTTCAGGATACGCTGCGACGAGCGGTAGTTCTGCTCCAGCTTGACCACTTCCAGCGCTGGAAAATCCTCTTTCAGCAACACCAGGTTTTGTGGCCGCGCGCCGCGCCAGGAGTAGATAGACTGATCGTCATCGCCTACTACGGTAAAGCGCGCCCGCGCGCCGACCAGCAGCTTCACCAGCTCATACTGGCTGGTGTTGGTGTCCTGATACTCATCCACCAGCAGATAGCGAATGCGCTGCTGCCAGCGTTCGCGGACCTCCTGGTTGCGCTGCAGCAGCAGCGTCGGCAACAGGATCAAATCGTCGAAATCGAGCACGTTGCAGGACTTCAGATGCTGGTCGTAAAGGCTATAGCAGTGGGCGAAAATATTGTCGCGCTCGCTGCGCGCCAGCGCGGCGGCGCGCGGCGGATCGACCAGATCGTTCTTCCAGTTGGAAATGGTGGAAATGAGCTGCTGTAGCAGCGTCTTGTCCTCTTCCAGCCACGGCTGCGTCAAATCTTTCAGCAGCGCCAGCTGGTCGGTATCGTCGAACAGCGAGAAATTGGACTTCATGCCCAGCGCGGCATATTCGCGCTTGATAATTTCCAGCCCCAGCGTATGGAAGGTAGAGATCATCAGACCGCGCGCCTCTTTTTTTCCCAGCGTCTGGGCTACGCGCTCTTTCATCTCGCGCGAGGCTTTATTGGTAAAGGTCACCGCCGCGATATGACGCGCCTGATAGCCGCATTCGCGGATCAAATGGGCAATCTTGTTGGTGATGACGCGGGTTTTGCCCGATCCCGCTCCCGCCAGTACCAGACAGGGGCCGGTAACAAACTCGACGGCGCGTTGTTGGCTGGGGTTTAAACGCATAGTAAAAAATCGCTCAGTAAAAAGGGAGGAGGATGAAATAATGGGCGGTCAGTATACACAATCAGAGGACTATCATGGCGAAAACCGCGGCGGCTTTACACATTCTGGTGAAAGAGGAAGCGCTGGCTCACGAGCTGCTGGCGAAGCTGGAAAAGGGCGCCAGTTTTCAGCAGCTGGCGAAGAAGCACTCTACCTGTCCTTCCGGGCGCAACGGCGGCGATTTAGGCGAGTTTCGACAAGGCCAGATGGTGCCGGCCTTTGATAAAGCGGTCTTCACCTGCCCGCTGCTGAAACCTTTTGGGCCGGTGAAAACCGCATTTGGTTATCACATCATTAAAGTGCTCTACCGCAGCTGATTACTTCTTGCTTTTCATCTGCTGCAGCACGTTGCTGCACTGGTTATCCTCGTTGTCGCTTGGGCTGATTAACGCCAGCAGCGCGGCGGCGGGGCCTACCACAGTGCCGAGCGCCACGGCCACCGCGCCGCGCGCCAGCAGTGGTCCAGCTTTTACTCCCGCGTCTGGATTTTTAAAAGTGCCGCGTACATAAAGCGGCGAACGCAGCGTCACAATACGGATGCCTTTACTCTCGGGATTAATCGACAGATCCAGACGCTCGCTGGCGAAGTTGGCGTTGCCGGTAACGTTGATTACCGCGTTTTCGGTGTCAAACACAAACAGGTTCGGCGTTGCTACCCCGTTTTGCAGCTTCACATCCGTCGCGGCGCAGTTAATGCGCACCTCATCGTCGCCAAAGAGCTTGCCGACCACATAGTTGCCGACGTTCAGCCCGGCGATCTCCATCAGGCTGCGGCTGATCACGCCGTCGTTCATCAGCAGCTTCAGCTGGCCGTTGCTGGTCGCCAGCAGATCCGCCACTGAATTGCCGGTGCCGGTAAAGCTGGCGTCGCCGTTCAGCTGACCCAGGCTGCGCTGCATCGCTTCGACGTTCGGGAAGAGCTGCCGCAGGTGCAGGCGACGCGCGTGGATATCGGCGCGGCCGCGCATCGGCGATTTATCTCCTTCAAGACGGATGGTGCTGTTCAGCGTGCCGCCCGCCATGCCGAAGCGCAGCGGATCGAGCAGTAGCTCGCCATCTTTTAGCTGCAGATGAGTATAAAGATCGCTTAACGGCAGCGAACTGCCATGTTCGATGCGCTTGCCGGTGAACTTCACATCGGCATCCATCACGTCCCAGCTTTTGGTGTCGAAGCTGTCATGCGGCAGCACGCGATCGGCGGGCTGCGTCGCCTTACCGTCTCGCTTCGCCTTCGCCTGTTCGGTTTTCGCGCTGCCTTTGCCGGAGTCAACGCCGATAAGCGGCCCCAGGTCCGCCATACGCAGCTGCTTCGAACTCAGCTCGCCCACCAGTGCCGGACGCGGTTCGCCCTGCGTGTAGGTAAGCGAGCCATGAATATCGCTGTCGCCGATATGGCCGTTAAAGTTCTCGTAATGGTATTCCGGCCCTTTTTTCCCGGCGAAGCGGGCGATCAGGTGGCCGTCGGTTTCATAGGGCGGCGTGTCGGGCAGCAATACGCCGGTCAGGCCGTAGAGGTTAGCGAGCGTATCGCCGGAGAAGCGCAGTCGCACATTCACGCCGCCGAGATTCATTGGATCCTGAATGCCGCCCGTGACCTGCACGCGCGTCGTACCGTTACGCACATCGGCCTGAATGGGGAATGGCGTCGTTTTGCTGCGCAGCGAGAGCATGCCGCCGGTTTTGCCTTCGCCTTCCAGCTGCTCGTTGTTATAGGTGCCGCGCGCTTCCCAGCCGAAGACAAAGTCGCCCGCGCCTTTTTGCGCGTCGCTGCCGCCCGCCACCTGCCCGTAAGCCACCGGTTTGCCGAGCGGATTAATTTTTACCGTGACGTCAGCTTTATTAACCGCATCGCGGTAGCGCACCAGGCCCTGGTCGAACAGAATATTGTCGAGGCGGAATGACCAGGCGGATGGCGGTGCGTTAGGATCGGTATTACCGCTGTTGGCGAGATTGAAGGTCCAGTTGTTCTTTTTATCGGCAGTCTGAATCAGCCGCGCATCGGGCTGCTGAAGTTTGATCCATGGAATGTAGATCTCCTTATGCAGCAGCGCCAGCGGCGACAGGGTCGCGTCGACGCGCTCCAGATGCACCATCGTAACCTCTGCCATCTCAGGCGGATTGCCTAATATGATGTCCTGCGCGTGAACATGGGGCCAGGGGATCCAGCTGCGCCAGCCAGGTTCATTACGGTTGCGCTCCCAGGCGACGCCCAGATCGCCGCGAATCGCGAACTGGCGGTTCAGCTCCGTCGAGACCTTCTGATTGATGGTGGGCTTCAGACGATTCCAGTCAAAGGTCGCGATGATTACGATAATCACCACGATCAACAGCAAAAGAATCCCGACTATCCAGCTAACAATTTTTCCTGCGCGCGACATCTCGCTTCCTCCTTGCCTTTCCACAGTCTCCGTTAAAGATAGTCGAGACGTTGTAGAAGGACATCAGACAAGCTGAAGCGGCAGATGATTAAGTTGTGAAAAAGGGACCGGTCTTGAAAAAAAATAGCCTTGCGCCGCCATTGCAGGGGAACAGCACACCTGCCGCCACTCCTCTTCGGTTTCGACGCCTTCGACGATAACGCCGTTGCAGTAGCGGTTAATCAGCGCCAGCAGCATCGAGAAGAGCGCTTTGCCCTCTTCGGTTCTGCGCAGCAGGATAAACAGCTCGCGCGACAGCTTGATATAGTCATACTTCAGCTCCGTCAGCGCTGAAAAGTTCGCCATGCCGGAACCGAAATTGTCCAGCCACAGCGGCCCAAGCTCAGGCATCTGCGCGATCATCTCTTCCTGCGGCAGCGCGTGATGCTCGGTCAGCTCGAAGCGCACCCACGGCAGATCGGTGATTAAACGACGAATCGGCGGGTGCTGCTGAATCGCCATGAGCGTCGGACCGTCGATATTGACCGACGCCACGACCTGATTGTCGCAAAAAAAGCGCTCCCACTCTTTCAGCAGCGCCAGCTGTTCATGGACCACATGCAGGCGCTGGTTAATCGCCAGCGCCTCGAAGTAAGCCTCCGGCGATAGCCGTTTCTCCGGCGCGGCTGGATGCGTTACCGCAGTCAGGATTTCAATTGCCAGCAACCGGCCCGATACCTGGTATATCGGCTGGAAAGTGTAGAATCGTTGGCATTGCTGCCAGAAGAGACGCGCTTCCTGTTGTGGGTTGATGTCAGCTGAAGAAGGTAGCCAATGACTAATATTCTTCATCACCATGGTTTTTTCCTGGTTGTTGGCGAGTGCCATGTGTCAGCTCAGCGGCAAGTATCGGCTGTCCCCGCCATATCTTTATCCGCCTGCTGGACACATAAGACTACAGAGTGTAACAACCCGAATCGGACGCAATCGTGAAAAAAAGCCCGGCTTTGACCGCTAAATCGCCGCTAAGAAAGGCTTTTTTTACCTTAAGTGGAATTAAAACGACGTTTTAAAAATCATTGACGTCTGCCATACCAGACGCGAGACTAAGGCACTATTTCACTACAGGCCAAATACCATGACGCATAAAAAAATAGCCATTATCGGCGAGTGCATGATTGAGCTGTCCGAGAAGGGTGAGAACATTAAACGCGGCTTTGGCGGCGATACGCTGAACACGGCGGTTTATCTGGCGCGCCAGGTCGATGAGGCGCAGCTCAGCGTCGATTACGTCACGGCGCTGGGCATCGACTCCTTTAGCGATCAGATGATCGCCGCATGGCAGCAGGAAAAGGTGAATACCGGCTTAATCCAGCGGCTGGAAAACAAAATGCCTGGCCTCTATTTCATTGAAACTGATGATAAAGGCGAGCGCACCTTCTGGTACTGGCGCAGCGACGCCGCCGCGCGCTACTGGCTCGACGCCCCGCACGCCTCTGCCATCGTCGACGAGCTGGCGCACTACGATTACCTCTACCTGAGCGGCATTTCGCTGGCGATTTTGCCTGCCGATAGTCGCGAGAAGCTGATGACGCTGCTGGATCGCTGCCGCGGCAATGGCGGTCAGGTGATTTTCGACAATAACTATCGTCCCCGCCTGTGGGCCGACAAAACAAGCGCGCAGCAGGCTTACCGCGCCATGCTGCAGCGCACCGACATCGCTTTTCTGACGCTGGATGACGAACATCTGCTGTGGGGCGAGCATCCGCTAAGCGCGGTGATTGAGCGCACGCGCGCGGCGGGTGCCAGCGAAATCGTGATTAAACGCGGTGCGGAGTCTTGCCTGGTAGCGATCGGCGACGATGCGCTGATCGACGTGCCAGCGGTGCGCCTCGATTCGGCGAGCGTGATTGATACCACTGCGGCGGGCGACTCCTTCAGCGCGGGCTATCTGTCGCGGCGTCTGACAGGCGGTTCGCCGCAGGCGTCCGCCGAGCGCGGCCACCTTACCGCCAGCACGGTTATCCAACATCGCGGCGCGATTATTCCGCTGGAGGCGATGCCGGAATAAAGGCGCGCCAGGTAGCCGGGGCGTGTTATTTTCACCGCTGCATAGCCAGCCAAACAGCGTTGCATTTGCGTTAGCACACGATATTCAGCGGTAAATATTAGTTATCATCACAGTAAAGGCTGGCGTTGATTTTTAAGCGAACGCCAGTCTCGCTTTTTCGACCTTAACCCTTATCGATCCTCACTCCAGGCATAGTCTGAATCCTTCTTTGCACTCCGTTTTCGGATGGACGACCGCCGAAAAAAAGACCATCTTTTCTTCAATAACAGCAGGACGCTGTTTATCCGGCCGCGACAAAAAAATTACAACACTTCTCGCATCAGGACCGTTTTATGCACACAGAAATTATCAATATCTGGCCAAACGGCGACGCGCCAGGTGCCAGCGATTCGCGCGCGCAGCCGCAGATTGTCGATCTGGCGAAAGAGTATGAGCCTTACGATCGCGCAGCCACAGGCGTGCGCTGCCCGGAGATCGCCATCTGGCATCCCGAAGAGTCTAACGGCATTACGCTGCTGGTCGCGCCGGGCGGCGGCTATCAGCGCGTCCTTATCGATCGCGAAGGCAGCGCGCTGGCGACATTTTTTACCGCGATGGGCTATACCCTGGCGGTCATGACCTATCGTCTGCCCTACGACGGCCACCACGAAGGCCCGGACGCGCCGCTGGCCGATGCGCAGCGGGCGGTGCGCGTGCTGCGCGAACGCGCCCAGCGCGGCCTGAACGGAAAATATATCGTTATGACGGGCTTCTCGGCGGGCGGCCATGTCGCCGCCAGCCTGGGAACGCGCTTTGCCGAGAAAATCTATCCGGTACAGGACGGCGCGGATAACTTCTCGCCGCGTCCGGATGCGATGGTGCTGGTCTATCCGGTGATCAGTATGCGCGACGGCATTGCACATGAGAGTTCGCGTACGCGCCTGCTCGGCGCCTGGCCCGATGAGAAAACCATCGAAGCCTATTCGCTGGAGACGCGCGTCCACGCGCAGACCCCGCCAACGCTGCTCATCCACGCGGCGGATGATGAAACGGTCTCGGTGAACAACAGCATGGCGTTTTTCAGCGCGCTCCGCGAACATAAGGTGCCCGCAGAGCTGCACTTCTATCAGAAAGGCGGCCACGGATTCGGCATCCGCGGCGTAGCGGATCTGCCCCTTGCCAGCTGGCCGATGCTGGTGACCGAGTGGCTCAGGGCGAAAACCTGAGGGATCAGGAAGAAGGCGGCGCGCTGTCGCTGGCGCTGCTCTCCTGCGGCGCGGCGTCAGCTGCCGCTGGCGGCGCCATTACCTTATCCCAGATGGCCTGCAGACTTTTGACGTTGGTTTCCGCTTCGCCTTCCGGCTGCATCAGCACCATGGTGAGCTCTTGCGACAGCTGCTGACGCAGCTCCTGATTCAGCTGCTCGCGCGTCAGGCCGCTCAGAAACGCCTGACGCAGCTTCTGATACTGCTCAGGCGCGATATCCACCACGGCGTTCTGCTGCGAACGCAGACGCTGACTCATCAGCACGTCGGTATCGGTGCGCGCATAGGTAGCGAACAGCTTGTTCAGCTCCAGCAGCTTCTGCGCCATCAGCGCATCAAACTCCTCCTGCGGCAGCCCTTTGTCACGCACCTCGGCCAGCTCGCGCGCCACCATATTCAGGCCCGGCTCCAGAGCGTCGTTGCGCGCGTCGAGATTAACCGAGCACTGGGCGCGCTGGTAGAGCACGCGGCAGTCGAAACCGACCTGCAGGTTTTGCGTTTTGCTGTCGCCCAGCGTGCGCTGCAGATGCCAGAACAGCGCCTCGCGCGCCAGATCGCTCTGCCAGTAGCGCTGCAGATTTTGCGAATCGCGAATCGGCTGCCAGGGCGTATCCCACACCAGCGCCAGTCGATCCTGACTTATCGCGCTGTTGACCAGATTAATCGGCTGATGCGGCAGCGGCGAGAGGGTCGGCAGCGGTGCGGGACTGCTGCGCTTGCCTTTCAGCGAGGAGAAAGCTTTATTGATCTGCTCCGCCAGGCTGCGGCTCTCAACGTTGCCGACGACATAGAGCGTCATAGCATCTGGTGTGTACCACTGCTGGTAAAAGTCGTTCAGCGCGTTCAGGTCGACGGGCGCGCGCGGCTGCTCGGCAGGATCGTGCGCCAGCAGCGTCGAGCCTTTCAGGCGGTAGCGCCACCAGACATCCTGGGTACTGGCAGGCCAGGTCGCTGTAGGATCGGAGGCGCTCAGCGCGGTGCTGACCACCTGCTCGTTAATGGACATCTTGCCCGCCGTCGCCGCCAGCCAGTTAAGCGCTTCTTTCAGCAGCTCCGGGCGGTTGTTGGGCAGGCTAAGGTTATACTGGGTAAAGTCGTAAGAGACGATCGCGGGCGGCAGCGGATGCTGCGGATCCATCGCCTGCTGCCACAGCGCGCGCTGCTGATTGGTGTCGAGCGCGGCGTTGTGCACCATCGCCAGGCGCGGCAGAAGATGGCTGAAGCCGCTCTGCTGGGTCGTTTCCACCAGCGATCCGGTATTCACAACCATGCGCAGTTCAATGCGATCGCTGGGACGCTGCGGCGTAGTCAGCAGCTGCCAGCTCAATCCGTTATCCAGTTTCCCTTCCTGCCAGGCAGGATCGGGCTGCAGCGTTTCGGCATAAGCGCCAAAACTGGCGGCCACCCACGCTAACCCCCCAACCAAAAGCCGAATTCTGGTGCCCTGCATGTGAACCTCTAATCTAAAAGTCGTTATCACTGGCACGTTTCGCCGTTGTAATACGCGGTGAGTTTTTCTCTTTTTAGCCGCGTCGTTTTTCGACAACAGAGTCTTTGACCACGTGAAGGCCAGGATGTCGCGCAACGAAGTGAAAAACCATGAAAAAAATAAGTGGGCATTATTATGCAAATGCCCGCTGTCAGGGCAAGCGACAGCGGGCATTTAGAGGGTTTTTGCTAAAAAGGGGGCGTTATACGGAGGTTTCCGGCACTTTTTTCGCCTTTGCTTTGCCGGAAAGCGTCGCCTTTAACTGATTTTCATCGAGCTGGCCGACCCACTTCGCTACCACCACCGTCGCCACGCCGTTGCCGACCAGGTTGGTCAGCGCGCGCGCTTCAGACATAAAGCGGTCGATGCCGAGGATCAGCGCCAGACCCGCTACCGGCAGGTGGCCTACCGCCGACAGCGTCGCCGCCAGTACGATAAAGCCGCTGCCGGTTACGCCCGCCGCGCCCTTCGAGGAGAGCAGCAGCACCACCAGCAGGGTGATCTGATGGAAGATATCCATATGCGCGTTGGTGGCCTGGGCGATAAATACCGCCGCCATGGTCAGGTAAATTGAGGTGCCGTCGAGGTTAAACGAGTATCCGGTCGGAATCACCAGCCCCACGACTGACTTTTTACAGCCCAGCTTCTCCATCTTATCCAGCATACGCGGCAGCGCAGATTCAGACGAAGAGGTGCCGAGCACAATCAGCAGCTCTTCTTTGATATAGGCGACGAAGCGGAAGATATTGAACCCGGTGACGCGCGCAATAATCCCCAGCACCACCACCACAAACAGCACGCAGGTAATATAGAAACAGACGATCAGCTGGCCGAGCTGCACCAGAGAACCGACACCATATTTACCGATGGTAAAGGCCATGGCGCCGAACGCGCCGATTGGAGCAAGACGCATAATCATATTGATGATGCCGAAGATAACCTTCGAAAAGCTCTCAATCACGTTAAAAATCAGCGTACCGGCACTGCCGAGACGATGCAGCGCGAAGCCGAACAGAATCGCGAACAGCAGCACCTGCAGGATATTGCCGCTGGCGAAGGCGCCGATGACGCTGCCAGGGATCACGTCCAGCAGGAAGGCGACCACGCCCTGCTGTTCCGCCTGCTGGGCATAGACCGCGACCGCTTTCGCATCCAGCGTCGCCGGATCGACATTCATGCCCGCGCCCGGCTGCAGTACGTTAACCACCACCAGACCGATAATCAGCGCGATAGTGCTGACGATTTCAAAATAGAGCAGCGCGACCGCACCGGTACGCCCTACTGCTTTCATGCTCTCCATGCCGGCAATACCGGTCACGACCGTACAGAAAATCACGGGCGCGATGATCATCTTGATCAGTTTGACGAAGCCATCTCCAAGCGGCTTCATTTGCGTGCCTAGCTCTGGGTAGAAATGGCCTAACAGAACGCCGATGCCGATGGCTAACAGCACCTGAAAATAGAGGCTTTTAAACAGTGAAGTTTTCATAAGATGTGTCCACTACAACAGGGTTGTGAGGTTGTCGTTTTATTGTGTCCGCAAGTAAAGCGCTCCCCGGCGCTGGCGGTTGGCAAAAAATAACACCCTGTTAACGGGATTAATACAGGCCTACAAAGGCCGAGGGTTTTCTGGAAACGCAACTATGAACTGAAACGCTTCAGCAAGACCTTTTGTAACTAAAAAACGCGGGAAATCAACGAATCAGGTTGTTAAATCTTTTCGCAAGCGAGTAGCTGAACGGAGGTGCAAAGCGCCCCGCTGCGTTAAAAGCGCGGCAGAATCAGAAGAGAGGGTCGCACTGACAGTCGTTGATGTCGCGCCCTGACCGGCCTACTGGTCAGAAGCGAGAGCGGGCAGCCAGGTTTGCACAAACCGCTCCAGCGGCAGCGCTTCGGCATAGAGATAGCCCTGGCCGATATGAATACCCCGCGCCAGCAGCCAGTCGCGCTGCTCTGCGGTTTCTACCCCTTCAGCGATAACGTCGAGATCGGTGATTTCGGCGATGGCCGCCACGATGCGCACCATGGTGTCGTCATCAGGCAGCGCGGCGACAAAGCTGCGATCCATCTTCAGCTTGTTGACCGGCAGCGACTTGAACTGATGCAGGTAGTTCAGATTGGAGTAGCCCATACCGAAATCGTCCAGCGCGACCGCGACGCCCACCGTCTGCAAAGAGCGCAGCAGCGCCATCGCCACTTCGGCATCGCCAATCTGCGCGGTTTCGGTAATCTCCAGCACGAAACTGCCGGGCGCGATCTGATGACGCTGCAGCAAGCCCTGCAGATGATTCACCATGCTGGCGTCGCGCAGCTGCACGGCGGAAATATTGACGCTAAGCGGGATGAATATGCCGCGCTTCTGCCAGCCCGCGAGAATGCGGCATGCCTCTTCAAATACCCAGCGTCCGATGGCAGCGATGACGCCGATCTCCTCCGCGCTGGCGATAAACTCTTCCGAGAGGCCGTAGCTGCCGTCCGGCATGCGCATACGCAGCAGCGCCTCCGCACCCGCCAGTTCGCCGGTTTGCATATTGATCTGCGGCTGAAGAAACAGCCGGAATTGCTCATCCTGCAACCCCTGCAGAATGTCATGCTCCTGCGTCAGGCGCTTCTGCGCGCGCTCGGTAAGCGCCGCATCGAAAAAGAGGATCTGGTTTTTACCTGAATGACGCGCTGACATCATCGCCGAGGTAGCGCGATCGAGCTGCTCGTTGGCGGAGAGGCGCTCTTCGTCATACAGCGCAAGACCGATGCTGGCATTGGGCCGCAGCTGGAGCTGATGCAGCGTCACCGGCTGGTTAAGGCGGATCATCAGATTGCGCGCCAGGCGCATCGCGCGAAACGGGGTACTGGCGCGCTTCATCAGCAGCGCGAAGTCGCTCGGCCCGGTCTGCGCCAGCAGCGTATGGTCGTCGATGGTGCTGCGTATCTTCTCTACCAGCGTCAGCATCAGGGTGTCGCGCTGCTCGTCGCTCAGTACGCCGTTGGCTTCCTGCAGCGTTTCGATGCGGATCACCATCAGCCCAAACCCTTTGCTGTGGCTGCGCAGGTGCTGATCGACCAGCGCCAGAAAGAGCGCGCGGTTGGGCAGATCGGTCACGGCGTAATGGGTGGTCAGCCGGCTCATCTCGTCATGCACCGACTCCAGCACCTGCTGGTTGCGGTTATAGCTGCGGATCAGCATGCCGATCTCATCGTCACGGTGGCTGGCGGGCAGCGCCAGCTTGTGGGTGAGAATCGCCTGCGGCGGCAATTCCTGCAGCTCGCGTGAGATATTGCGCAGCGGATGGACCACCAGCCGGTTGATGCACCAGCTGATCGCCACCGACAGAATAAGCGCCAGCAGCAGATAGGTGGTGACCATAGTAGAGACGGTGCTGAGGATAAACTGGTAAACGCGTGTGGAGTTGGCCTGCAGCACCAGATAGGCGAGCGGCTTGGGCGAAGCGCTGCTCTCGACCGAATAGAGCGGCACGGTGATCTGCACCGGCAGTTCGAACAGGCGAGTAATTAGCAGCGGGATCGGTTTTTCATTCTCGAAGCTGGCGTGCAGCGCCTGAAAGGCGTTAGGTAAAACCACGTCGGCACGCGAAAGGACGCCAGCAGGCTTCAGGGTTTGCAGAATGCGCTCGGCCTGGGCGATATCCGCTTTCAGTACCGCCTCGGAGAGCGGTTGCCGCACGGTATGCGCAATATTCTCCATCTGCTGGGCGTAGTCGATCCTGCGCTGTTGCACAAAATGAAACAGTTGAATGACGATAAAGACAGAGACGGTTATCAGCGCCACCGCAGATACCGTCGCCATTTGCTTTATCGTAAGTGAACGGCTGACGCGCAAAATCTTCTCCAGGCTAAAAAGCACAGCTATCAGACAGGAAAATGCGCAGCAAGTATATCCTGGAACTCACTTTTTTTACTGCCTGCCAGAGTCCGAGTTTTACACGACCCGACGATTATTTAAAATCTGCGTATGGGGTAAGCGGCTCTGGCGGCATATCGAGATCGCCGTCCCAGCCGGCGGCGGAGTAGCGCACATAGAGCAGCCCGTGGCTCGGGGTATAGTCCTTCGCCTGTTGAATATCCACTCCTGCGCCGATAAACCAGTGCGGTGTAATACGGCGCTCGACGACGGCCTGTAAAGTATAGCCGACGCCGCCTCCGCTGCTGCTCGCCGAGGTGGGATTACTCGCCAGCGTAAAGCCGGGATTCACCGGATAGCGCTGCTGCGCGTCTGTTTTCGAATGCGACCAGGAGACCGAGCCGCCCAGATCAAACGACCAGTTTTCGGTGCGCTGCCGCCAGGTGACCGGCACGGAAAACGACAGATACTCTTGCGGGCTGTAGTAGCCGCCCTGCCCGAAGGTATAGCCGCTGAGATCTTTCTGGTAATGCCACAGCATGGAGTTGAACCCCACGGTGGCGCGCTGGTTATCGGTATTGATCAGCTTGTAGTAGTAGCCCGCCATCAGGCGCTCGCGGCTGTTGTCCGTGACGTTCTCGCCGGTGATCTGATGCGCGCTGATATCGGCCCAGACGCCGTGTGCGCCGCCGCGATCGTAGCTCAGCCCGACGCTGCCGCCGGTCGCCACCACGCCGCCCCAGGTTTTGCCGCCGTTGGCCGCCGGATCGCGCGCGCCCGCAAAGGCGAGCAGCGAGCTGGAAACAGGCCGCCGCGAGGCGGTGAGCGTCACGCCGACCTCTTTTACGTCGGTTTTCCAGCTCACCCCACCTACCCAGTTAGTGACCTCAAAGCCAAGCGGCGTCGTGCCGAGGTCGGCCGACCAGACATCGTTGCGCCAGCCGACGCCCAGCGCGGTGCCTTCATCGCGCTGGTTGGCGTAGCGGCTACAGCCGCCTGAGTTCGCATCGTCGCAGCTGCCAAAAGTCTCGTCAAAACTGCCGTTGCTGGTAGAGAACGTGCCTGCCGACACCTCAACGCGATCGAGTCGTAAAAAGCCGCGTCCGTCAGCAAGCGGCGTTTCCGCCTGCAGCATAGTGGTATGAGCGGTAAAGTCAGAAACGCCGCCGGTGCCCTTGTTACGCGAATAATCCTGCTCCAGCATCAGCGTGGTGTCCTGCTGGCGATAGAGATCGGCGGCGTCGCTGCGGATGCTGCGCTTCAGCCAGTCATCCTGCGCGTTATTGCGCGTCAACCGGCTGATATTCTCGCCGTCGCCGATACCGCTGGCGACCATCGCCTGCCGGTAATCCGCCAGCGCGGCGTCGGGTTGCTGCTGCACGCGCTCAAGCCGCGCTGCATCGCGAAATACCAGCGCCTTATCCTGCGAAGGCGGCTGCGAGGCGGCGCGCTGCTTCAGACCCGCGAACTGCGCGGCGGCCTGCGTCACGTCGCCTGTCGCCTGCCACGCCAGCGCCACGCGGCGGTCGGCGTTCAGGCTGACCTGTGCGGGCGGCAGCGCCTTTAACGCCGCGCGCGCCTCGCTGGTGCGGTTCAGCGCCACCAGCGCCTCGATACGCCCGAGCGACGCATCGCCGTTGTCGGCGTCCCGCGCAAGCACCTGTTGATAACCATCAAGCGCCTCTTGCGCATCGCCGCGCGCCAGCGCCCAGTCGGCCAGCGTCAAATCGCGGCGGCTCGAGGCGGGCTGCTGGCGCAACAGGGCGATGGCCTCTTTCTCCTGCCCTGCCGCGCGTAAATCCTCCGCATGCGCGAACAGCTTATTCTGCGTCAGGCGTTCAGCCAGCTCGCGCATATTGCTGCTCCACTGCGCCTCCGGCAAACGATGCAGCGCCGCCAGCGCCGCCTCGTCATCATCCTTACCGGAGAGGTAGAGCGCCGAAGCATAGAGTGCGTTGGCATCCTGCGGGCGCTGCTGCTGCAGCGCCGCCATAACGGCATCCGCCTGCTGCGGTGCGCCGCCGTTGCGCAGCGCGCCAGCCAGGCGATAGCTGAGCCAGACGTCGTCCGGCGACAGCGCCTGCGCCTGGCGATACTTCTCCGCCGCCTCTGACCAGCGGCTCTGCTGCGCCAGCGTGTCGGCCTCGGCGCGCAGGCTGTCGCTGCGCAGGGAGCGAAGGGTATCGGCCAGCGCACGCTGCTGCGCGGCGGGCAGGCCGTTAATAAACTGCATCGCGCGCGCTGGCGACTGTGTCTGATAAAGTCCCGCCAGGCGGCGAACCGCAGTGGTATTGCTGGCGTCAAGACGCAGTGCGCGCTGCCATAACTGCTCGGCGCTCTGCGCATTGTTGCGCGCCATCGCCACGTCCCCAAGGCCAATCAGGGCATAGCTGTCGGTATTATCCAGCGTCTGCGCGTCGCGATAGCGGCGCTCCGCGCCGTCGAGATCGTGCTGCGCCAGCGCCTTATCGCCTTCATCAATGGCCTGCCAGTAGCGGTTGGTTTGCAGCAGCGACTGCCACTTGCCCACCTGCGTGCTTTGCTGGCCTGCCTGAATCGCGCGCTCCAGCCAGAGGACAGCGGCGGCGCGATTGTTGGCGCGCGCCTGCGCCTGGCCCATCGCCCCCATCAGATCCGCATCGTTGGGATTAGCCTTTAGCGCGGCGCTCAGCGTCGCGATGGCGTCGGCGCCGCCGCCTGCGTCCACCAGCGCCAGTCCACGCATACGTTCGCGATAAGCGGGATCGGCGAGCAGCGCCTGCTGTTTCGCCAGCGCGTCCAGCCCCTGCTTCTGCGCGTCGCCTTCGGTAAAGACGGAGAGGTACGTTTTCAGCTCTGCTACGCTGCTGTCGCTGACCGGCTGATTAGTGATCTGCTGCAGCCAGAGTTCCGCCGCCGCGTCGCGTCCGCCGTTGCTGCTCGCCAGTCGCTTCAGCTGCTCTACCGCCTGCGCCGTCTGCTGGCGATCGAACGCCATACGCGCGATTTGCAGCTCAACGCCGATATTGCCGGGGTAGCGCTGCTCCAGCGCCTGCAGCTGCTGATAAGCGACATCCTGCTGGCCCGGTATGCGCGCCAGCAGTCGCCAGTACTCCAGCGCGGTATTCGCATCGGGAAAGACGCCGTTGAACAGCACGTCGTAGGCGCTTTTCGCTTCCGCGAGGCGGCCGGAGGTGGCGAACAGGCGCGCCTCCTGCAGCTTCTGCCGTCCCTCAGACGACATCAGCGCCAGACCCACGGCCGATTCGCGCGTAGCCGCCGAATCGGGGGCGACCTTTTTCAGCTGCTCCAGCAGCGTCTGCGCAGCGGCGACGTCGCCCTGATGCAGCGCCAACCGCAAACGCGCCGCCAGCACCTGCGGGTTATCGGGATCGATCTTCTCCAGCCGGTAGAGCGACTGCTGTACCAGATCATATTTGTTAGTCGACTCGCCGGTGCGGATCTGCGTCAGCAGCCAGTCCACCGGTGAGACCTCCGGGCCTGCGCCAGGCGCAGCCAGTCCCGGCAGCGCGCCTAACACGCCGCTCAGCAGCAGGCTCGCCCGTAGCGCGTAAGCTTTATTCATCTTCATCATCAAGCAGACGGCGACGGGTAATGATGCGCATCAGGCGCCAGGTCATCAGCGCAAACAGCACCACGACAAATACCGCGCAGAGCGCCAGCCAGAACGGATGCGTCGCCAGCATCGTCCATAAACGCTTTCACCAGGGGAGATGGCCGACGAAATAGTTACCGCCGACGCGCAGGCTGTTAACGCCCGACTCGCGGATAATGGCGGCGGAGCCGAAAATCGCGCCGCGCTTGCCGCTGTCGATCAGCGCATCGTTCAGTAGCTGCCAGGCGCGCGGACTGCCGTCCGCCAGCAGCGCGACCACGCTGCGCTGATCGTTAAACGGCGACTGGAAGCCGATAACCGTCGCCAGCGGACCGCGCGAACCGATGGCGGTGGTGCTCTCCACCGCGCGATCGCTGTCGCTGAGGCTGCCGCTATCGGTGGCCGCCTGGCGCACAGGCGTGTTGATCCAGCTTGCGGCAGCGTCGACCAGCGCGCTGATCCGACGGTCATCCTGCAGATCTTTCGGGATGTCGCCGATCATCAGCAGATCGGCGTCCTCATCCTTCGCCTTGCCCCAGTCGTCGGTAAATTGCACCCGCAACGCCGGATAGCCGGTTTGCGCGCCGATATTGCCCAGCGTGTTCAGCAGCGTACCAACCTGCTGCGCGTCGGGTTTCGGCTGCACCAGCACCAGGGTCTGCGCCAGATCGGCGTAGCGCGTGAAGGGGAAGCCCGCGCCAGCCCAGGCGCGCAGCGAAGGCATTTCGATATAGTGACGGTAGCCGGAGAAATCGACGCTGGAACTGTCATCCACCACCACATGATGGCTGACCGGCGTGACGGTTTCGCAGCGTCCGTCGGCCGTGCCGCCGATATAGGTGTTGGAGTAGTCGAAGTCGAAGCGCAGCTGATTCACCACGCCGAGACGCAGCGCCGGAATCGTCAGCTGGCGGCTGTTATCCTGCAATCCCTGAACCAGCGGGATATGCAGCAGTTGCTGACCGGCGGTGTTTTTCGGCGGCAGTGGGTAATCCTGAATGAACTGGTTATTCAGGTTGACCGCCAGCCGCGAGCCGTCTGCCTGAATCGGCGCGGTGTAGCGATAGCTTAAATCCATATCGATGCCGCGCGCGCGCACCAGAAACAGGTCGGGCGGCAGATTAAGCGTCAGGCTGACTGGATTCGGCTGCAGTCCGTCGGACTGCAGCTGGTTCTCATACTGCGTCAGTTCGGCGAAGGTGGTGCGTCGATCGGTACGCACCCAGTTCGGCGCGTCGTAGGCTTTGCGCGGCGCGAGCAGCTTCACGCTGTCGATAGTCGACGTATCGCCGCGCAGCAGCAGCTCGCCCTGCGCGATGCCCTGCACCGCTGTCAGCAGATCCTGATCGTTGCGCCCCAAAATCAGCAGCATCTTTTCGTAAGGATTGTCGGGCTGACTGACGATCTCCACCGTGGGTTTGGTCACCGGCGGCAGATCTTTCAGAAAGTCCGGGCGAGCATCATTGGTGGCGAAGACAACGGCATGCTGCTGCTGCGGCAGCTGATTGTAGAGCACCGGGAAGTTCTGACCGCGCCATGCGGCTTTGCTGCCGAACCAGGAGGCGAGTATCGCGGCGGCGCGCTGCTGCGTCACGTCCGGCTGCGCGGCAAAGACGACCGGCAGCGTCAGCGGACGCTTGTCGCGCGCGTCGAAGAACGGCTCCGGAAAGTGCGACAGGTCATTTTTCAGCGGCAGCTTTTGCAGCGTTAAATCGATGCCGCTCTCTTTACCGATATCGAGCCAGATGGTGCTGTTGGCCGGGTTTTCGCAGACGTTGGCGTAATGACCAACCAGCTCAAAGCGCACGCGGTTGAAGTCGGTAATAAAGCGCGGATCGATCGCCATCTGGGTTTGATTCTCTTTGCCGAGCTGCTCCGGCGTCACGGTGATAACGCCGATCAGTTCGTCGTTGAGGTAAACCTTAAGCTGCGACAGCGTCGGCAACAGCGCGGGCGAGGGACGATAGCTGAGGTTAAGCAGCGCACGCGTCACCACCTCGTCGCTGCGCACGCCGAACTCAATCTGACCGATCGGCTGCGTGCCGCGTAGCGTCATGCTGCCCGGCGGCGGCGCCAGCTGGGTAAAGTCGAGCTGGCTGTCGCGCAGCGGCGCGGCGGGGTCCTGCGGCGCGGCCTGAACCGGCGCCGGGTCGGCGGCGTTCGCTGGCGCGGCGTCCTGCGCAGCGGCGCAGCTCAGCGTTGCGGTGCCCAGCAGCAGGGCGGTAAACCAACCGTTCACTCTCGTCATCGTCATATCATCAACTCAATACGTTTTTTGAAGCGGGCCCACGTCCGATGCCTTGCGGCAACAGCGAGGCCAGCCAGCTCACCCCAGCGGTAAGCAGGTTAAACAGCCGACGTAACTGCGGCGGACCATATTCCGCCAGGCGCAGATAGCCTTTAAAGCCGAGGATCATGATGTCGGCGAGGCTCTGCACCGGTTTATCTTCCGGGAAACCGTCCTGCCACAGCGCCCAGGTATCGGCGCGGGCGAAGGTGCACTGGATAAATTCGATGTGCTGCTGGGTCGTAAGCTGATGCAGGCGAATACCAGCTGATGCAGGCGAATACCGGCGCGCAGGCCAAAAACGCGCTGTACGCGGCAGGGAAAGCTGAACTCCTGCTGGCCGCGGCGCAGCAGCAGCCAGACCTTTTCATCTTCCTTCAGCGCATTCGACTCGCGCAGCTCGACGCCGACACCGCCGTCGGAGTAGTCGCGCAGCGTACAGGGCAGCATATGCCCGTCTTCGCGGGCAATGGCGGCTGGCATAGCGATCTCCACGCGGTGCGCCTCGCGGATCTGCCGCGCCTCGACGGAAACCGCCACCGCGCCGCCGAGGATCACCATGTTGTAGACGACCCAGACCAGGCTCACCCACACCGTCAGCACTTCATTGGCCGGGCCGTTGTGCATGCGCCAGAACGCCATCGCGACGCCCGCCAGGTTGAGCAGCACCAGGAACATATAGGGTTTAGTGATCACCCAGTCGAGATGATGCTCCTCGACCAGACCGCCTTTCGCCGTGACGTTGAATTTGCCCTTATGCGGATTAAACAGAGCCACGGTGGTCGGCCGGGCGATATACCAGGCCAGCACGGTTTCATACACTTCGCTCCAGAAGGAGTGACGCCAACGTCCCTGAATGCGCGAGTTGGTCAGGCTGGTGTGTAGCATATGCGGCAAGACGTAGATGGCGATCGCCAGCGCGGGCGCGTAGATGATGTAAGCGTGGCAGAGCAGAAACGCCAGCGGCGCCAGCAGGAAGATGAGCCGCGGAATGCCGGAAAGAAAGTGCAGCATGGCGTTGGCGTAGCAGAGACGCTGTACCCACTTCAGCCCCTTGCCGAATAAGGGGTTATCGAGACGGAAAATCTGCACCATACCGCGCGCCCAGCGGATGCGCTGGCCGATATGCGCCGACAGGCTTTCGGTTGCCAGTCCCGCCGCCTGCGGAATGCGGATATAGGCTGAGGCGTAGCCGCGCCGGTGCAAACGCAGCGACGTGTGCGCATCTTCAGTAACGGTCTCTACTGCAATGCCGCCGATCTCATCCAGCGCGCTGCGGCGCAGCACGGCGCAGGAGCCGCAGAAGAAAGTGGCGTCCCAGGTATCGTTGCCGTCCTGCACCAGGCCATAAAACAGCGAGCCTTCGTTCGGCGTGCGGCGGAAGCGGCCCAGGTTGCGCTCAAAGGGATCGGGCGAGAAGAAGTGGTGCGGCGTCTGCAGCATCGCCAGCTTCGGATCCTTAATAAACCAGCCGATGGTCATCTGCAGGAAGGCGCGCGTCGGCACATGGTCGCAGTCGAAAATCGACACAAATTCGCTGCGGCAGCGCGTTTTCAGCGCGTGGTTGATGTTGCCCGCCTTGGCGTGTTCATGCGTCGGGCGCACCACATAGTTAACGCCGACGCTGGCGGCGAATTCGCGGAACTCTTCGCGGCTGCCGTCGTCAAGCAGGAAGATATTGAGCCGGTCTTTCGGCCAGTCGATGCCCATCGCCGCATAGATGGTCGGCTTGACGACGCTGAGCGGCTCGTTATAGGTCGGTACCAGCAGATCGACGCTCGGCCACTGATCGAGCGTCGTCGGCATCGAGACCGGCTGGCGGTTAAGCGGCCAGAGCGTCTGGAAATAGCCCAGCACCAGCACCACCCAGGCGTAGGTTTCCGCGGCAATCAGCAGCAGACCGAACACCAGGCTGAGCGGATCGTCCCAGTTTAACGTCGAGGTGTAACGCCACCACAAATAGCGGCAGGAGACAGTCAGCGACAGCACAATCAGCATCATGGTGGGGAAGCGGCCCGGCACGCGCCGTACCAGCATCGCCAGGCACCAGAGCAGCACCACAAAGATAAACTGTGTCATCAACCCGAACGGCTGACTGATACAAAGCAGCGCCAGCAGCGAGGCGAACAGCGCCGCACCGATAAAGATCAGGCGACGCGTTAACGGCGATAACCGCTGCAGCCGCTGCTCAATACGTTCGTCGACATTGCCCGTCTGCACGCGCGCGGAGAGCGTATCGAGCCACTGATAACCGCGCTGACGCCAGCGAAACAGCGGCTGGAAGGCTTTAAAGCGCTGCCGTTCGCTGCGGCCGCTCTCATCCTGCGGCAGGGTAATGACCAGCCATAGCGTCTGCACCAGATAGCGAAGAATGTCTAACGGACGCGGCCGTTCCGGCGAGATATGCGGATAGAGACGACGGCGATCCTGAATAATGCGCTGCCAGCCCGGCGTTTCAAAACGCAGCAGCGCCCAGCCCAGCGTACACCAGAGCAAATTCAGGCCGCTGGCGAAGCGGGAGGCCCCCTTGTCGCGCGCCGTGGCATAGCGCACACGCAGCGCCTGCCAGACCGGCGCGGTCAGCAGCCAGCGCAGCGGATTCATGGACGCGCTCCGTTCAGATGGAGCAGCAGCCAGTTCGCCAGCGTCGTGATCTCTTCGCTGACCAGCGCGTGCGGACGGTACTCCCCTACCGGCTGCTTCATCATCAACGCTTCCGCCAGCGCTTCGTCACGGTGGACTAACAGCGGGATCAGGTTGTTCAACGACGCGACCCACAGCTGATGGAGATCCTGCTGCAGACGGCTGTTGGCGTTGAACTGATTGATAATAAAGTGCGTATGCGGCGTAAAGCGCTGCTGATGCAGGCGCAGATGACAGTTGGCGTCCGGCGCCAGCACGCACAGCACGCCGTCGAGTTGTTCATAAAGCGTTTCATGCCAGGGCAGCAAATCGGCCGGAAGGTCAAAAATCAACCACTTATAGCGACTGTTCAGATCCGGCAGCGCATCAAGCAGCGGCGCGGCGACCGCGGCCTCCTGGCGCAGCAAAGTAAAGTCCTGCTGATGAGAAAGCGAGCCGTGCGGCAGCAGATCAGGACCATGGGGATAGCGCAGCGCGGTTGCCTGCCAGGCGTCACCGCGGCGCAGCGCCTGCATCCAGCCGTTTTCCGGCAGCGCGGGCAGGTTGAAGTGCGCGCCAAGCTGGCTGGACGGAGAGCCGTCGATCAGCAGCACGCTTTCTCCGAGTGCCGTCAGCGCCCAGCCGAGCGCCGCGCAAAGGGAAGTTGCGCCCGTTCCGCCGCGTACGCCTTGCAGCGCGATCAGCGGCATTAGCGCGTACGTCCCGGCCTGTCGCCCGCCGTTTCAGCCAGCAGCGGCCAGCGCGCCACGATGTTCGTCAGGCGCTCTTCACGGGCGATATCGATATAGCGAAAAGCCTGCAGAGAAAAAGCGTCGCGCAAGGCGCTAATATCATCCTGACGTTGGCCGTCGGACGCGACCAGAGTATAAGCATTTTCATTTTTCATTACTTTTCGCCACGGATAAAACAAGGTCGGGTATAAGGCGGTTATATTCACGCGGGAGTTAAATCGACTCCGTCTGAATCGGCGCGATGATAGATCAATGCGAACCCGTCTGTCATAACGTATTTTTAAATTTCTTTGGTTGCATCCTGCCCCGTCTATAATAAGCTAGCCTGGACTGAACAAATCGCGAATTCAATATGAAAAATTCCTTTGCGCTGGGGCTGTTGCAGGTTCAGCCTGAATTAACGGTATTGCAAACGCCCGGCTGTTATTGGGTAACCTGCGCGCGTCATGAAGACGCGCGCGCTTTTATTCGGCAGGCTATCCTGGCGCAGCAATCCGTCACCCTTATCAGCGCAGACGAAAAACCACACGATCTGTTGACGCCGGACCCTGCAGGCGGTCCAGATCGTATTCCGTTGTTTTCTCTGCCTAAAAATAAAAGCAGTTTGCTGCGTCTGGAGAGCGACTTTACCCGTAAGCTCAGCAGTAAAAACGGACTGGTGATTTTTAACAGCAGCGCGGCGCAGTGGGATAAACTTGACGAGGCGGAGTTAACCTCCTGGATAAAGCGTATGCGTCGGGTGCTGAATAAAAAGCAGATGACGCTTTTAATGGTCACGTCAGGCGCAACGATAATTAACCTGCGTAATAATCTTCAGCGTTATTTTCGCCAGCTGGACGGCGTGGCTCATTTAACATTTCAACAGGATAGCTGGCAGTATCGAATTAACTGGTGGTACGCCGGCGATCGGCTGCTCGCTGACCGCGCCATTCGACTTGACTGCAAAGACGATCGTTTTTACGCCGTAAATGAAAATGAAAAGCAGGAGCCGCTCAGCCTTAACGATGAGCAACATTATCTTGCGGAGAAAATAGTGCTGGAGGGCGCGCCGCCGCTTTCGCGTCAGTGGCAACTCTTTGACGATAATGAACAGGTCTTTTTCCGTGCGCAGCAGGCGAGCGCCGCGACGGTGATTTTCAGCCTGACCCGCAGCGACTATATCGGCGAGCTGGCGAAAATGGTGCACAGCCTGCGCCGCGCGCGCGGCAACGGCTTAAAAATCGTGGTGCGCGAGATGGGCACCAGCCTGCGCTACAGCGATGAACGCCTGCTGCTGGCGTGCGGCGTCAGCGCCATCGTGCCGACCAGCGCGACCATGTCGCGCTTTCTGACGACGCTGGAAGGTCTGCAGGGTCAGGTATTCAACCGCCGCGTGCCTGCCAACCTGGACGCGCTGACCGCCGCGCTGCAACCGCTGCAGGAGAAAGGCTATCTGCGCCTCGATGCCTTCTGTCAGGCGGTAGGACAGCTGATCGGCAATACGCTGCTGCCGGAGAACGATAAAGGTTTGCTGGTGGCGCTGCGCCCGGTGCCGCAGCTTAAACCGCAGCAGGTGTTGACTCTGTGCAAACCGCGCCGCTTCGGCGATCTGGTTACGGTGCTGGACGATCGCGTCATTCTGTTTCTCTCTTCCTGCCGCTATAACGATCTTGATAAGGCGCTGAAATTTATCTTTTCGCTGCCGCACGACGAGCTTTTCGCTAACCGACTGGTCTGGTTTGAGGACAATCAAATTCTTGCGGAAATCAACAACATAAAAAATCTGACGCCCAATGCGCTGCAGGACATTACACCCGAGCTTCAGCCAACGCAGCCCGCCGCAGAATCGGTTGAAACCCGCGAGCGCCCCACGCCGCAGCCCATCATTTTACTGGCGGAGAGTAAAACCCGATGAACCTGATGGACTGGGTGCAAATCGCGCTCTTAATTCTGGTTATTTTATTGTTTTTAAAGCCGTTATATCGGCAATGGCTGCCGCGTCGCTGGAACGGCATGTTGAATCGCCTGCTGCCCGCCCGTGCGCTGAAGTCTGAAGGTCACTGGCAGCGTAAATCCTCGAAAAAGGATGCAAATCATTAATGAATAACGATCAATCCACTTCCGCTCACTCTTCCCGCTTATGGTCTTACTGGCGCGGGCTGGGCGGCTGGAACTTCTACTTTCTGCTTAAGTTCGGTCTGTTGTGGTACGGCTACCTCAATTTCCACGCGTTGAGCAACCTGATATTCCTGGCCTGGCTGCTGTTCCCGCTGCCCTCGCCGCGTCTGCATCGCCTTCGCAGCTGGATATCGCTTCCCATCGGCTTCGGCCTGTTCTGGCACGATACCTGGCTGCCGGGCATAGAGAGTATCCTTAGCCAGGGCAACCAGGTGGCGGGCTTCTCCGGTGCCTATCTGCTCGATCTGGTTAATCGCTTCATTAACTGGCAGATGATCGGTGCCGCCTTTGTGCTGCTGGTGCTCTATCTGTTTATCTCGCAGTGGGTACGCGTGACGGTGCTGGTCTCCCTGATGCTGATCTGGCTTAACGTGCTGACTATCGCCGGTCCCGCGCTGTCGCTGTTGCCAACCAAAGCCGCCACGCCAGAGGTGGTGCTGAACCAGACGCCTGCCGCCGGTCAGCCACAGGCCGCCAGCGCGCCGGACGGGCTTGACCAGTCGGCGCCGCCCACCAGCGCTAATCTTACCGCCTGGCTGAACCGCTTTTACGACAGCGAACGCAAGCGTGTGACCCATTTTCCCGACAGCCTGCCTGCGGATTCGCAGCCGTTCGATATTCTGGTGGTAAATATCTGTTCGCTCGCCTGGTCGGATATGGACGTCTCACAGCTGCGCAGCCATCCGCTGTGGCAGCACTTTGATATCGTGCTGAACAACTACAACTCCGCTACCGGCTACAGCGGCCCGGCGGGCATTCGTCTGCTGCGCGCCAGCTGCGGCCAGACCTCGCACAGCGATCTCTATAAGCCGACTGACGCGCGGTGTTATCTGTTTGATAATCTGGCCAGGCTGGGCTTTAAAGAGCAGCTGATGATGGATCACACCGGCGTGTTTGGTAACTATCTGAAGGAACTGCGCGACGACGGCAATATTCAGGCGCCGCTGATGTCGCAGGCGGGTATTGCGCCGGAGCTGACCTCGTTCGACGGCTCGCCGGTGTTCAACGATGCACAGCTGATGCAGCGCTGGCTTGACGATCGCAGCAAGAGCAGCGACGCGCGCAGCGCCACGTTCTATAACCTGATCCCGCTGCATGACGGCACGCGCGATCTGGGCAGCACCCAAACCGCGCCGTGGAAGCCGCGTGCACAGGTGCTGTTCGATCAGCTTGATGCCTTCCTGACGAATCTTGAGAAGTCGGGACGACGCGTGATGGTGCTGGTGGTGCCGGAGCATGGCGCGGCGCTGCAGGGTGACAAGATGCAGATGTCTGGCCTGCGCGATATTCCCAGCCCGAGCATTACTCACGTGCCGGTTGGCATTAAGTTTGTCGGCATGAAAGCGCCGCATCAGGGCCAGCCGTTAACCATCGATACGCCGGCCAGCCTGCTGGCGATTTCCGAGCTGGTTTCCCGCGTAGTGGACGGTCAGGTATTTAACGCGCCGAACGTGAATATGTCGGTGCTGGCGGACAAACTGCCGCAGACGCCGGTTGTCTCGGAGAATGACAATGCCGTGGTGATGATGTATCAGGGCAAGCCCTGGATCCGGTTGAACGGTGGCGACTGGGTGGCTTATCCGCAGTAAGCGGGTTTCGCCCGCCTGGTTTGCATGGCGTTCGCTGCGCGAACGGCTGGCGTTGTGCAGGTTCCGCCCGCCAGGCGTCGGGGAATTTCAGCAGCTGCGCTGCCGGCGTGCGTATTAAGGGGCTTGCCAGCCCCTTAACAATCCCGGCTTCCGGCAGCCTCCACGCCGCGCTATGCGCGGTCCCTTCGTTGCTTACGTCAGCCTTACGGACCGCGCGGATTCGCCGTCCTGGCTCATGCCGCGCTCTCGCCGACTTCCTGTCGGCTCGTCCTGGCCGCCGTGCGCGCCTCAGCGTGTCGGATGCCTCTGTCACACCCTCGCCTGTGAGTTCTCATTTTTTTATAAACGGCTGCGTTGTCTGTATGCAGGATGCGCGCTTGCAGCGATAAGATTGCGTCTTCTGGAGTCAGGACTCTTCGTCCTCGC
>NZ_RYDU01000019.1:0-62191 GCF_003970755.1 Pantoea sp. YU22
CGCTGTCGTTCTCAAAATCGGTGGAGCTGCATGACAAAGTCATCGGGCATTATCTGAACATAAAACACTATCAATAAGTTGGAGTCATTACCCCTTCACTCCAGACCCGGAGTCTCTTTATCCAAAGGTGCATACAGCGCTAAAAAGCACTTATCACGAGCATCTTCTTGATGGTCTTTATGTTTTGCATAATCCTTTTGCCGATCACCCATTACCACCTAACACGCTGCGGCATGACAGAACTGCTCTGTGCTATAGGGAAAGTGACGGCTACCTGAATGTTGAAGCACCTGATGATTTTCTGCTTGTGAGATACCTGACAGGGATAACGGATACAAAATAATTTTAACATACACCTGTGTAATGCAGATGTATTACACAGATGGATTACCTGATTCTTTCAGCTTTCACTTTATGAATATATAACACAAAATTTATTACAGTGAGTCATTGAAAAATCATTAATACGGGAAGCGTTTTGTTGCGTTACTACCCCGTTTTCGTGTTCAGCCACAAATGCCATGTTTCTTGTAATTGGAATTATCCAAGTCAGCTCTTTTTCCCAGAGATTAACGTTCCAGAAGTCAGGCAGGATAAAGTTCTCTTTCGGCGATTTAACTAAACCCCACGTCCTATCCTTAAATATAATATTTAATTTATTCAATTCCATTTTGAACGTTAAGCCACGAAACATATCATCATGCATAGTTCCATCTGGCTTCATGAAATAATACCCTTTCTGCTCTAATGTATCTTGTTCCTTAAAGGATAACCTGCTTCCAATTATACGAAAATTGACGCTCTCTGGGCGATCATTGGCTAACCTCCCCCTGATGTTCCACATCAGGTAATAATCCGTTATTTTTCCAAAGTTGAAATCTGTATTACTATTTAATGCTTTATCGATTTCTTTTTTGAAAGCATCCTCTATGCCTTTCATAAGTGCTTCTGTGGATTCATCCCATACTTTTTTGGAATAAAAAACTTGGTCGTTAACTGATTTTTGTTTTACCACCCCATTCTTATCTACTATTTTCACATAAACTTTATTTGCATCCTTTGAAAATAGTTTCAGGAACTGTCGGCCTAGGTAATGTTGTTTAAATGTGAACTGTACGGTTTTGGTTCTGTTCCTGCGCGGTTTGTTCATATTGCCTCAGAAATTTTTTGCCGGATTACACCCAGCTTAACTTAATGTGTTTTGGTTCTGAACCGTCCGGTAAGCCGCCGCCAGGCGGTTTTTTTACGTCTTTTTTGCGGCATTCGGTAAAACGCCCATAAGACCGAACTGCACACGCTGCGGCGCGCAATACTATATGTTGTGCCTTTCTCAGCTTGGAACCATACCAGATATAGTAGTCCGGCCCTCAGCGCCGGGGCAGGCCGCGCCGATTAACTGGCTGCGCCATTCGGTAAAACTCCGGTACAGGCGGATTTCCCCGAATGCGATTTAACGCCAGCGGAGTTTTTCTTGGCGCACTGCTATCAGATCCATGCTGAGCATCACAGGCCGTGCGTATTTATCTCATTTGTCTCTTCAGATGGATTTAGCTCAGGACACAAAACATTAATCCGACTAAGATGTCGCCGACCCTCACAGGGAGACAATATTCTTTTCTCCCTCATCCCGTCCCCGGGAACAGACGTGTGTATTTAAAACCCGCTACGGCGGGTTCTTTTTGAAAGATAAAAAAAAGACGATGCCGCGAAGCATCGTCTAAACGAATTTGCCATCAATGTTTATCCCTGGTGAAGGACCTGAATACTATCGGCGCCACGATCTGAAACATTAACAGGTCTGACCGGTTAGAGTATTTTGTCTCTCGTCATTCAGTCCGGGCACGCTGGCGCCATACCCACGTCATATCCAGCAGGTCGTTCACCTGTACGCCCCGACGCCGCCAGTACGAGTACCACCGCCGGTATGTGCGAACAGACTGGCTGGCCAGTGCAGTTTCGGCCTCACAGATAAGCTTTTCCTGCGCCTCAGCTATGTACATCATCGCCTGGGGCGTTCGTTCTGACGCTGCCGGAGCGGACCGCCCGATAATATCAGTCAGGTTCTGCAACGTGGGCACCCGAGGATACGCCCTGATCTTTGTTTGTTCCCTCGCTACCGGTGCTGAAATCACTGCAGAGCATGAAGCTATGTTGTGCAGCCTGCAGGCCCTCTGCCGCTGCACATAAAAACGTGGCGTCGCTGCCGGCATCATCATGATCGTGTTCATGCGCGCCCTCCCTTTCGGCCCAGTACCGCCACGATTTCCGCTGGCGTAATGCCTGCTGACACCATCTCTTCAATACGCGTCAGCAGCCGGCCGATGGTTTCCGGCTCAAACTGTTCGGTATTCAGAACGTACAGCCCGGTGTGATCGGGATTTATCCAGATAAGCCCGTGCCAGAACGGCGACTCGCTGCCCGGGCTCAGGATGTCGAGCGTGACGAGCGGATTTTTTCGGTGCGTCAGGCGGAGATGAACCGGGAACACCCCGCCCCACTCTCCCCGGCACTCGCAGTCGGTAAGCCAGGCTTTGCTGAGCTGCAGGGCGTTCAGTACGGTCCCGCACAGGCGCCGGCGAAACTCCTCGCCGCGCGCGCTGTAGGCCTCAAAGTCGCCCGGCGTGAATGCCTTAAGACGTTGCAGTGTCACGCTCTCATCGCGGGTCAGCTCGCTGCCGCAGCAGCTGCGGTAGCCGCCGCGCCGGCGGCCGTAATACGCGGGGGTCTTGCCGTGACGAATTTTTTCTTTAGACTGAGTCGCTGACATATCGGATTCCTCATAATTTGATTGTCATGCCCTGCGCGGAGTGCCAGCTCCGCCAGGGCAACCATCCCGGCCGTTCCGGCCGCCTTCCAGCTTCATTTACCTTCTGTTTTCACCTCTGTCGCAGCCTCGCGTAAGCAAAGCCGCGTCATTCAGAACGGGATGTCGTCGTCAAAATCTGCTGGCGGATAATTACCCTGCGGCGGAGCCTGGGGTTCCGGCTGCGGCTGAGCCGCGCCGCGACTTCCCTTACCTGCCTTACCGCCTTTGCCGCCGTTACCTGCAGCTGGCTGTGCCGGCTGAGCGTTTTGCTGCCCGCTGAACTGCTGTCCGGTCTGCCCGCCGGCGCCATTGCCGCGCCCGCCCAGCATCTGCATGGTGCCGCCAACGTTCACCACGACTTCGGTGGTGTACTTGTCCTGTCCATCCGAGCCCTGCCATTTACGCGTGCGCAGCTGGCCCTCGATGTAAACCTGTGAGCCCTTGCGCAGGTACTCCCCCGCCACCTCTGCCAGCTTTCCAAACAGCACCACGCGGTGCCACTCCGTGATTTCTTTGTTCTCACCGGTCTGCCTGTCGCACCAGCTTTCCGACGTCGCCAGCATGATGTTTGCGACCGCGCCGCCGTTTGGCATGTAGCGCACCTCCGGGTCCTGTCCCAGATTGCCGACCAGGATGACCTTATTGACGCCTCGTGAAGCCATGTTCGTTCTCCTCATGCAGTTGGGGGTTTAAACACGTCACCCGTTGAGTTTCGGGAGCCGCGGTGTTGACGTTTTGTGGAAATCGGCTGGTTTTTTCCTCCGGTATTCACTTCACCCGTTTGAGATCCTTCGCCGCGAGGGCGTAAACCAGCGCGGGTGACGGCAGGCGTCCAGGGCGACGGGGAAATTTATTTCTGGTCTGACGCAGTGGCCGGAAATAAATTTTCCCGGCGTTCACTTCACCCTGGAGGACCACGGCGCCTGTGCTTGTCTCAGCCCCGGCGAAAGGACTTAAACCGGTGAAGCCCGGCGGAAAAGCACAGCACGATGCAGCGGCAACGGCGGCTGAGCGGCAGCGAAACGGCGTTGCGCCTCAGAGCGACGGCGGATTCAGGCCGTCGCGGTTCGCGCCAGCCTGTGGGCTGGCTGCAGCCCTTGCCCTGCCGTGTATGTGTCTGGTCCGGGTTTTATGCGGCACTGCCGGCAACAGTTCAGCCGGCAGCCTCCCGGCGCACGCGCGACGGGCAAATACAGATGAGAATGAGAAAAGCGGATTGGAAGGGTTTCAAGACATACTCCTTATGCGACAGCTCCCTGAAAATGAACAGTAATCATACACATCAGGCTTCGCTTAAAAACCCTGCAATGATCTTTTCAGATGACCGCCAGCACGCCTTGCCTTTAGCCCTCAGACCCCAGCCGACAGGCCCGGAACGCGTGGCGCGGTCCGGTGAAGCTTGCTGGCTCTGCCGGTTAGCTGAATGGGGCTGACGACCCGATCAGGGGAGCCGAAGGGGGCCCTTATCCACATCTTCCCTGCACATCCCGCGCGCAAAGCTGTGGATAAACATTTGCAGCCCTTTGCCGATGGTGCATGCAAACAAACGGTTAATTTATGAGCTGTCGTTTCGCTGTAAATCTTTATAAATCAATGGCTGTGTTTTCTTCCCGACGGTGAGGATCAAGCGACTTCTTGCGCGTAACAGGAAGCCAGCTAATAATACTGTAAATACATACAGCGCTTTAACAGGGATTTTCGCTATGTTTAACGCCTTTGAGTTGATGCACCCGGCGGACAATCCGCCGCCCAGCTTCAGGCCTCTTTTCCTGGAACGTGTGCCCTGCGGGTTTCCCTCACCCTGTCAGGACTATGCGGAGCAGGAGCTCGATCTCAACGAATATCTTATAGCCCACCGGGCAAGCACCTTTTTCCTGCGCGCGCAGGGCAACAGCATGCAGGACATTGGCCTGTATGACGGCGACCTGCTTATTGTCGATCGCTCCCTGACGCCGGAGCACAATGACGTGGTTATCGCCGAGCTTTATGGCGAATTCACGGTGAAGCGCCTTTTGCTTACGCCGAAGGGACCCGTTCTGCAGCCCATGAATCCCGCTTATCCCGTTATTATTCCGGACCCGGACACGCTTGAGATCTTCGGCGTAGTGGTGCACTTCGTGCATACCCCTCGCAAAAGGAACTGACATGTTTGGCCTGATTGACGTGAACAGCTTTTACGCCAGCGCGGAGAAGGTATTCCGGCCCGACCTGAAAAATGCGCCGGTGGCCATCCTGTCGAACAACGACGGCTGCGTTATCGCGCGCAGTAAGGAAGCCAAAAAATACGTGAAAATGGGCGATCCGTGGTTCAAGATAAAGAATCAGCACTTCCCTGAGAAAATACATATATTTTCAAGCAATTATGCCTTATACCACTCGATGAGCACGCGGGTAATGTCCTGCATCGAGGAGATGGTGCCCCGGCTGGAGGTGTATTCGGTTGACGAAGGGTTCTGTGACTGCACGGGTATGGAAATGGCTATGCCATATGAGGACTTTGGCCGCATGATCCGGGCGCACGTCAGGACCTGCACAGGCCTGACGGTCGGCGTCGGGCTTGGGCCAACGAAGACCCTGGCGAAGTCAGCACAGTGGGCCGGTAAGGAATGGCCCCAGTTTGGTGGGGTGCTGGCGCTCACGCCAGGCAATCCGGGGCGGACCGAAAAGCTGCTGTCTCGTCAGCCCGTAGGTGAACTCTGGGGCGTGGGTTCCAGGCTTGAAAAACGCCTGCAGCTGCTCGGCGTGACAACGGCGCTCGATCTGGCACGCGCCTCCCCTTCTTTCATCCGCAAGAATTTCGGGGTGGTACTGGAGCGCACGGTACGTGAGCTTAACGGCGAATCCTGCATCCCGATGGAGGATGCGCCCCCGCCCAAACAGCAGATAGTCGTAAGCCGCAGCTTCGGCGAGCGCATCACGGAATACGACGCCATGCGACAGTCGGTCTGCGCGTATGCCGAACGCGTTGCAGAAAAGCTTCGCGAGGACAGGCAGTTCTGCCACCACATCTCTGTGTTTATCCGCACCTCACCTTTCGACACCGGACAGCCAGGCTACGGCAACACGGCGTTTGTGAAGCTGCGCGTTGGCACGCAGGACACGCGGAACATCATCGAGGCAGCAGTGAAATCACTGGATACCATCTGGCGCCCGGGCTATCGCTATGCGAAAGCCGGCATCATGCTGAGCGAGCTTCGTCCGAACGGTGTGGCCCAGCTCAATCTGTTTGACGATGAAGTGCCGCGCGCCGGCAGTGAGGCGCTCATGAGTCTGATGGATTCAATGAACCGCTCCGGGCGTTACAGCATCGGCTTTGCAGGTAAAGGTATCGATCCGGACTGGAAGATGAAGCGGGAGCTACTTTCCCCTGCCTGGACTACGAGCTGGGATGACATACCGATAGCCACCGTTTGCTGAGCACTCATGAGAGTTGACAACAAGTTGAATTGATAAATTAACAAGATATTATCTTAATAAGAAAGGCTTGCAGATTCAGCTGAATTATACCCAACAAGTTAATAAGATATTATCTTAATATTTCAACTCATACACAGGTTCTGGATTTCACATTATCAGAATTGATTGTCTTCTTGCGGGTTTCAGGTTGCTTCAGACCTCCATTCATCACCGGAAGATATCTATTGATAGAAAGAAGCAAAAGCCATTCAGACAACGACCTGCATGTTAAAGTAAAGTATTGCTTCCAGTATCACGCAGTCAAAAAAGCAATAACATAACAAATTAATATGTTATCAACCCCTCATTAAACAGACAGTTAAACAATAAAAATTATCTTGTTAAGATAACATATTGCTATTATCATAAGGGGATAACTTATTAACTAGCGAGGTTGTTATGATCATCGTTTTGGGTAGTCAGAAAGGCGGTGTAGGTAAAAGCACACTAGCGGTTTCGATTGCTGCCTGTCTGAAATCAACCGGTAAATCGGTCATCATTGTCGATGCCGATGACCAAAAATCGGTGCTTACCTGGTACAACAACCGACCTGAATCTTTACCTCACATTCCAGTGACAGGCGCGACAGGTAACATCAAGGCAATGCTCAAAGAGCATGCGAAATCCTATGATTATGTCATTGCCGACTGCGCCGGACGAGACAGTGCTGAAATGCGCAGCGGTTTGATGTCAGCAGATGTCTTTATCTCTCCTCTGCGCCCCTCACAAATGGATTTGGACGTTGTGCCTCATACCTGTGAAGTTTTTACCGCAGCCAAAGACTTTAATGAAAATGTTAAAGGGTACCTGGTTCTGAACATGGCTCCGACTAACATGTTTGTGAATGAAGCTCATCAGGCTGCAGAAGTACTTGCTGACTATCCACAGATGCAACTGGCTCAGTCGCGAATCTGCGATCGTAAAGCTCACAGGGACGCTTGGGCAGAATCTTTAACAATATTCGAAACCCAGAATGATAAAGCTCGCGAAGAAGTAGCAGCTCTGGTAAAAGAGGTGATCCTGTGAGAAATCGAGCAAATACTCCACCAAAAGATGAAAATGCATTTATCAATGGTGGTACGGCTGGCCTCAATGCCGTGCCGGAAAAAGTCAGCACAGTTAAATCCAAAGCTAAGCCGGTAAGTATTTCTTTCGCAGACACAAACCTGAAATCGATTGATAACTGCATCCGTGATGAAATGAACAATACAGGTCATCGTGTAAATCGTTCAGATGTGGTTCGGGCAGCAGTTATGGCCTTCGAGAGTCTTAACCAGCATGAGAGATCTGAACTTATTCAGAAGGCCAAGCTGCAATAACTATTACAAAACACACCATCTTAGTATCTTAGTATCTTAGTATCTTAGTAAGATATTAAGATGTGTTAACTATTATTTTGCTCGTTTTGGCTAGTCAATATGCCTGTAAACGCCTGCTTATTAATTCAACACAAAGTATTGATATATCTCAAATATTAAAACTAATCTTTCAGTTTATACCTATCATGATGGTGCCTGAAAATATAGTGCGTCCACAATGAAGTAATTAACATATTAACAAGCTAATAACCTGTTAAGTTACTAAGGAATATGATGTACTTAGAACCATTCAGACAAGGATAAAAAAGGAACAAAGAGCGTTGAAAGTGAGCCCATTGAGGCCCAATTGGGTCATATATTGCTTTTGTCTGCCGATCAACCAAAAAACAACAAACGTTATTTTAAGGTCATTATTTCAGCAAGACAGGTTGTATAGCGTGGAGACAGCATTTCACGTTTCATTTGCCAGGCATTATCCGTGCCCTGACCTGCGAACCAGACTTTACCCAGCCCGGACCTGTTAATTTGATCCACAGCAGACATAAGTGCATCAGCATTAGCTCGGGGCAGCTGCTGGCTGAACATATCAAGCTGGGCCACGCCCGACTGATAAAAATCACTTAAAGTGACACCGGCTTTTGCATAGCGGTATTCGTCACGCCATATACGCTTAAGGGCCTGCAGGGCAAAGCCGATAATATCCCGGGTATCGCTGGTGGGATATTCGCAAACCATTGCTGCTGCATTAGCATACTGGGGCTCGTTTCCGTATCTGCCAGTTGCTACCGAGACACTGATGTGTCGGCATTTAGAACTTTGCTCACGCAGTTTTTCTGCCGCGCGAGTGGCATACGTAACAACAGCCTGCTGTAGCTCGTCAATGCTTGTGACGCGCTGCCCGAAACTGCGGCTTACCACTATCTGCTGCTTGGCCGGCGGCGGCGCATCTTCCAGCGCCAGACAGGATTCGCCGTTAAGCTCGCGCACTGTACGTTCTACTATCACGTCGAAGCTTTTGCGGATGACGCTGATATTACTGTCAGCAAGCTGCAGTGCCGTACTGATATTCATGGCATGGAGTCGTTTGCTGAGTCTGCTACCAATGCCCCATACATCATCTACACTAACCAGCGCCAGCAGCTTGCGCTGCCGGACAGGGCTAGAAAGATCAACAATGCCATTCGTCCGGGTCCATTTTTTAGCAGCAAAATTAGCTAGTTTGGCCAGCGTCTTGGATGGACCAAATCCTATACCGATGGTCAGTCCAATCTCTTTCTTTATCCGGTCGCGCATCTGCCGGCCAAATTGCTCCAGCGGCATATATGCAGCTATGCCGCTGACATCTAGAAATGACTCATCTATCGAATAAATTTCCTGCCCAGGCGCCATTTCACCTAAGATAGCCATCATTCTGGCGGACATATCGCCATATAGGGCATAGTTAGAGCTGAAGATATGAACGCCGTTCTCCTGAAAGTAACGCTCATTTTTGAAAAGCGGAGCACCCATTTTAATACCCATGCGCTTGGCTTCTGCAGAACGGGCAATCACGCAGCCATCATTGTTTGACACTACGCATATGGGTTTACCTCGCAAATCGGGTCGAAACACCGTTTCGCAGGACGCATAGAAATTATTGGCATCGGCCAGTGCGAACATTTTTAAACTCCGGCTGATCTCGCTCATTACAGCTTATACACACCATAGCTTATCTGGGTCTTTCACCTGGCGGATGATTGAAACCCAGTCCTGCGACATCTGTAAGTGCATAGGCTACAACGCCCCAAACAGGCAGCTCCTGACTTTCATCGAGTAAAGTAATGGTCTCTTCGCCTCTAAGCTCTTGCAGCGCTGGTACAGGGGTTATAAGGAGCCTGCGCAGTACTAATTCGCCTTCTACTTCAGCGACAATGATGTGCCTGTGTTGAGGGATGATCGCGCGATCGATGGCCAGAACTGAGCCCTGCATAATTCCTGCCTCCGGATAACTGTTGTCGCTACGTACCAGAAAAGTGGAATGAGGAGACAGCGTGACCAGATCGCCCAGGCTGAGCCGCTGTTCAGCAAAGTTCTGTGCCGGGTTCTGAAATGCCATTTGTTACTCCACAATTAAATAACATTTGAAAGCCTTGCTGGGGTTTTACGGGAACGGCTCAGAGAGCCGCAAATTTTTGTGGTTCTCTGAGCCGTTGAACAAGCCGCAGGCGCGTTAGTTGCTTCATGCAGCCTGACTGCTGCCTAAATTGCATTTATCCACAAATCCACAGTCTCGATCCAATAGATCATCCAATCAGATCCTAATAGTACCAGAAAGATCCCGGTAGCTCGCAGGCCACGCCACGTCTGGCCTAGGGCCTGATCACGATGTGTGCTGACGGGAAGAGTATGTGTGCTGGCGGGAATTTAATGTGCGCTGGTGGGATGGTAATGTGCGCTGGAGGGATGTATCGTGTGTGCTGGCGGGACAGAAACCTATTTAATTCACATTTCATACTGACGATTAAACTGTGAGATAACTCTATGACGGATAAGTCATTTATTTCTGACGCGCTGTACAGCGATATGATCACAAAGGAAAAACAACTCACCGTTAATTCCAATAATACCGTTCAGCCTGTTGCTCTGATGCGGCTTGGCGTTTTTGTCCCAAAGCCATCAAAATCACAGGGCGAAAATAATATCGTAGATGCATCTGAGCTGTTTTCTCAGCTGGAGATAGCGAAAGCCGAGGGGTATGACAATATCAATATCTCCGGGCCGCGCCTCGATATGGACTGTGACTTCAAAGTATGGATCGGCGTTATCTATGCTTTCAGCAAATACGGGCTGAACTCCAACAAGATCGAATTAAAATTTACTGAATTCGCTAAAGGCTGCGGTTTCGCTTCCAAGCGTATCGATGCCCGCCTGCGTAGCTCAATCCATGAATCTTTAGGCAAGCTGCGTAACAAGTCTGTTTCGTTTAAGCGCGGTGCTGATGTACGCGGTAGTTATCAGACTGGCCTGCTTAAAACCGGTTATTTTGATGCAGATAAAGACATAGTTCAGCTTGAAGCAGACGAAAAACTGTGGGAGCTCTTTCAACTGGACTATCGTGTACTGCTGCAGCAGCACGCGATTAAAGCCCTTCCTAAAAAGGAAGCTGCTCAGGCGATCTATACCTTTATTGAAAGCCTCCCCGCCAATCCTGTTCCCGTGGGTTTTTCACGCCTGCGCGAGCGTCTTTCCCTCGCCAGCTCAGTAAGTGAACAAAACCGCACAATCAAAAAAGCGCTTGAACAGCTTCAAAAGATTGGTTACCTGGAATTTTCACTGGTGAGAAAAGAACGTGAGAATTACTTAATCATTCACAAGCGGAACCCCAAGCTCAAGCCACCAGGCTTATAAATGTGTGCTGACAGGAATCCGGTGCCGATGATATGTGCGCTGGCGGGATGAAGGCATTAACAGCATCAAAAGCTATGTCTGGAACGGCTTATCTTTTGTTTCAGTCCCGCAAGGAATGTGTGCTGCGAGGTAATACACCTTTGACTTCCCGCCAGCACACATTTTCATGAGAGTACTACCCGCCAGCACACATCTTAATACAGGCTCTTACCCACCAGTGCACACTCAGAGTATCCGAAAGCTGGGTTTCCCCCACAGCGCACATCGTAATGCGATTTTAAGCTCCTCTTATTCCCTTCAGCACACATCAGGTAATACTTACCAGCGCCTTAACTTATCCGCATTCATCCAGTCGTCGTAAGTTCATGCCATACCCGCCAGCACACATGCATCTGCTTCAGAACCCGTAAGGTGGTTTTTGTCTGCGGCCGGGAAGCGTACTGGCAACCCGTTTCCGGGGCTGGCCAGAAAAAAGCGCATGCTTTAAATATGGCGCTCTGCCGAGTTTGTCTGTGCTCGTTTAACCGGGAAAACAGCTCTCCGTTAGTTAAAGTATGGAAATTGAAAAGAACAGATGGAACATGTGACGTATCATCGCCAGAACAGACAGAACTGAGGAAGGATACAATGCAGAGCGTTTTTATCTATGTCACCGGCAGCTGCAATGCACAAACGCGTGAGGGATCGGCTATGGTGCTGACAGAACAGGGTAGTGAAAAGAGGCTGCAGAAGTTTAATTACAGCGACACTACGGTGAACCGCTGCATCATTCAGGGACTCATTGACGGCGTACTGCAACTTGACGCTCCGCATCATGTAGTGCTGGTAACGTCGACACCTGTTGGCGTTGTCAGTGCATCGAAAGGTAAGGGGCCGAATCATGCTCTGATCAATGAACTCCTTCGCGAACTTACGGCTCGGCAATGCACCTACTACTTCGAAGTTCGTCAGGGAGAGGGGATCGCGCTAAACAAGTATGTAGCAGATCATCAGGTATAAGGAAAAGAGCTTATCCGGGGCTCTTATACTCGCAAAGCTCGTAAGTCGCTGACTACTCTTGCCCGGGTTATTGCAACCTCATGACAGGAAAAAAGTCACAGGCTTTACTGGGCTAATACGAAAATTGATTGAAAGACGGTTAGCTGACAAATATGTGTTCTTAGAAATGCAAAAGGGAGAGCAAAAGCTCTCCCTTCGTTACGACAGTTATACACAAATGTATAACCGAAGGATTAGCCGCTGCCTAATCTGCAGATACTCGTTCTTTACGAACCGACCTCTGCGGGTGCCTACGCGGGACCCATCTGGATTTAAAGAGCGGGGGGCCTCAAGCACACTCTGTATATAAATATACGCCCTTGCTCTTTTTTGAGCAACTTATTATTCAGCGTCCGGCAGATCCGAACAGACAGGCACCGCAGATACTGGCACGGGGAATGGTCTGCCGGATTAGCTCAGCAGCCGTGACCATGGTTGTGCCGGTTGCCAGGAGGTCATCGACAAGCAGTACACGTAATGTAGTAAGGCTTAACGCACCCGCATTGATTTTGAGTGGGGTGAAAACGTGCCGGAACACGACGGGAATATCTTTCAGGGAAAATGCACCGTGGAAACCTGCAGACTGCAGCTGTTTACCGATCCTGAAAGCGAGACGCTTATGATCCGCCACATCAATGTCAGCCCGATCCAGCATGGTGAGTGCTTCCTCCACCGTAATTTTCCTGAAGACGTTTCCCAGGTGTGGAGCTGAAAATTTACGCGCAAATCGTGTTGCGACCATCGCACTCAGGGGATGGGAAGAGGGCATTGAGATCACCGCGTCGTAACCGTCAGTGTCCCGGTTCGCAATGTCGTCAAGAATAACGTCAAAGCTCCTGCTGAGGTGCAGGATACTGGCAAGATCGGTCGTTAATCCCTGCTTGCCTTTGAGAGCATAAATAATAGGGCAGTTATCACCCAGCATTTTCAGCCGGCGATCGCGCTGGAGCTTCGCAGAAGCCAGTCGTCTTCTGAATACGGACCAGATCCTCAATTCCCCCACCCATTCTTCGGTAGGATTACCTGCCGGTTCCGTCACGAGCCAGTCTTTACAGGCATGATCAACAACTACGTGTGTTCCATGAATGACTAATCCCACTGTCCCGTTCCTGTCCTGATGAGGCCTGCAATGATTATGTGAATGCCGTCCGTTTTAACTGAATTTCATGTGTCTATGCAACTCACTGCCGCTTTTGGGGCCATCAGCGTGTGCGTGCATCATTAGGGGGGAGCCGCCAGGTCCCCAATTTTCAATCCCAGTCGGCCGGGAAAGATAACTTACCGGAGGTAATCGTGCCGGGATAGGAATATGACATTCATGGCGCCGTAAGTGCTTTTCGCAAAACCTGTCAGCGTGGGACTGCCTGTCCAGCAGTCAGAATTTAAGCCCCCCGCCGTCATTCGCCTCTGGTTCGGGCTCCATCAAATCCTTAAAGGAAATGGTATGACTTCTGGGTTTCTGTTCTGGTGGAAGTTCAGCAACCCTGAGTTTCAACGGCATGGGACTTACGATGCCACTGAATATACATGTCCCTGTGGAAAGGGTAGGGATGGACTCTTCTGTCAGTCGGTCTATGTATGAGACGGACTTTTCGATGGCATAAAGATCGTTCTGGTTAATGAGACGATGAATAAAGTAGTTGTGCGCCTGTGAAATAATGGTGGATGAAATGTCATTAGGCCGCTGGCTGGAGATAGTGACAAATACTCCGAACTTGCGTCCTTCTTTAATTATTTCTTCGAAAGTTTCGAGCCGGTAGTCTTTCCAGCTCTCAGTTTCGCGGAAGGAGGTGTTAGACAATATATTATGAGCTTCATCAATAATGAGGTGGAGGGTAGAGGGGATCAAGGATAGTTTTTTTAAATTATAAGCCCATTTTGCCAGAAGGAGCGGTAATGTTTTTTTCATGGTTATATTTACCATGTTAAGATTTACGACGGAAAAGTTCTTCTCGTTCCAGAAATCCCGTTTTCCCGACGTGTCAAATATCTTTGCAATATCTTTCCGGTTTGCATTCATTCTGTTTATGACGGGAGATATATGCTCAGGATTAGACTTGTTAGATAAGTATTCCTGTATTAGCTGGAGATACATAAAGTCAAGAAGATCTTCAATCATATCAACCTTGAATTGAAAATCGCAAGCCAATCTGAAGATATACGATCGCTCGGTATCGACTTCAGCATTAAATATGTTTCCGCCTATCAATCTCCACTTACAGGCAACGGAATGAAACTCCAGGTCAGCTATCAGTTCTTGGTCATCTTTAAAAATAGGCCCAAAAAGCTGATTGACAATATCACATTTTGCCTTATCACCACTAAAGAGATTTTGTCTGACTTTTTTCTTAAGAATATTTCGAATAAACTGAAGTGGATCCTCGCTGCTCATCACTTTATGGCGAAAATCAATAACCCGTTTCAGAAATGGCTTCTGTGTTTTATCCGTCGCATCGGTCAGAACGGAAAGCATGTCATGTTCCAGCAATACCTCTCTGGGAAGAGGAAGCTTATCGCCGTTTGCATGATGCGTATTCAGATTATACACCATCTTCTCAGCTGTGATACAGTCCGGAGCGGTATATTCTCCGTTAAAGTCAAATAGGATAAATTTACATCTTTCTTTATAACGCTCGCCAAGCATGCGCTTTATCTGAGCCGTTCCGGCTTTATAAATTGCGGCCAACGTGTTGGATTTTCCGCTGCCGGTGTTACCGAAAATGGCAATATGCGAGTTAATCAACCCGTTGACCGGCAGCGCGATCTCGATATCTTCAAGATCCGTGCGGGTGAATAACATCACCGTTTCATCTGCGTCTGCTATCTGATGAACGGTCTGTATCATTTCCTCCGTCACCACAAAGGCCTCGTTGCCGATAAGAGGAAGCTCACGCGAACCGCCGGTGAACCTCCCCCCGCGATCAATGTATCCCGTGAGCGTTGCCGTCAGGTAACGCCGGTATCGCCAGGTATCGCTGCCGCTGCCAGAGGGGTGCTTTTCCTCGATTATCTTTTCTGCTTCCACTTTACCAATCAGGCTCATAAAGCCTTTTTTAATCTCAATGAAGCTGCCTACTGACACGTTCCTCAGGACTTTTCCCTGATAAAACAGGTCGCTGAGATTTTTATTTTTATCCACCAGAATAGTAACTGCGCGTCCGGAGACCTCGCAGACTTCGCCGATGCGCAATACTGCTTCCTCATCGGTAAAATGTCCGCTCATCTTGCCCCTCCCAGATAGCAGGTAATAATGTTATTCATTGCCGGGAAATCCAGGTTTCCACCGGGACGGTAAATAACTTCGACATTGGAATAATCACGGAATTTTTCCATGAACCCCTCGGTACTGGCCTCATTAAAAGCAAAGATTAACAGCTTGAGCGTCGCATTACGCAGGGCTTTCCTGGTGAGCGTTTCAAGATGCTCGTCTGCAAAGGAAAAACCAAATACAGCCAGCAAAGTAGCTTCTTTATCCAGCTCGTTTGAATAGGTTCTCAATAAATCGTAATAAACGTTTTCTAACAGCGTTTCTTTAAATTTTTCTTTTCGGGGTAAAATTAATTTATGAGACAGTACCCAGGCCTTTTTCGCTTCTTCATTTTTGAAAGCCAGTGGTTCAAAAGGCGGGAGTTCATAAATGATTTTGTTGTTTTCATTTAGCCAAGATAAAGAGCCGTGCATTTTTATCAGATTAATAGTCGGGAGCTCGACCTTGTAATTGTACAGATTGCCTGTTGCGTTTATTGTGTGATAAAAACTCCCGCCATCAAATGAGCATCCCCCCCATAAATCCGCGCGCTTACTGAAACCATCATTCAGCACAACATTACTGTTCCTTATCGAGGCATCCTCGATGAACAGGTCATAATTCGTTGTGAAGATATTAATACGTCTTGGCAAGAGCCCGGTTCGCCTGCGGGTCAGTATTTTCTCAAGCGAAGAAATAAACTTATCGTAATTCCCCCGGGTGGTGCTGATGTTCTGTTCAAATTCTGGAGTGACTATTACTTTCCCTTTCCGCCCAAGCAGGTATTCATGCGGACGCCACACTGTACCTAAAAATTCTGCAGCTTTATTAAAATAATTTTCTTCATCATCTTTATTGATGAGCTCCTGCAATTCGTTTTCGATATTTCCCAGCACTGAAATCGCCGGAAGCGATGCCCCGGACCCGATAAGAAAGTTGATGTTGGCTGACTGGAAGACCCGCTCGAAGTAGTCCAGGTCGTTATCATTACCGTAATAGGCGCGCTTGACTGCCATCTGAACCATCCCTGATGCATTAGGATTAATCTGTATCCTTCATCTTAACGCTGCGCTGAACACTTTGACATCACTTCTTCGTTACCTTGGCATTACCCCAATTATACCAAACGGCGGGATCGGGCCCGCAAGCCTTGCGCCGCGCGGGTTTGCGCGGTTTTACGCAGAAAAAGGATCCTTTACGTGGTTTGGATAACCCTCTATATTGCGGGTAAAACCAAATTTCGGATCCAGTCTGCGCGATTTATTGATCTGGCTCCGGCCGCGCCGGTGCGGGAGAATAGCCGGATAAATGCACAGACAACGCTACGTGAAAATTAACGCATGAACAGCCTCCATTCCCCTGCAGAATTCACCAGAACGCGTCACCGCGCTGGCCTTCGCCCCGGGCGCGGATTTTGTGGTCACGGTGACGCGGCAGAGGGAAGGTGCTAAGCGCGTTTTATATCTGTTATATTAATTTTATTTCAGTGAATTAAGGCCCCCGACCCAATGTTCAACCTGTTCGGATGGATCCCCCTAACAATCAGAAACCACCCTGTCATAACATGGATTGTCTGGAGCGCTGCTCTGGCCACCGTTTCGACCATTATCACTTCAGAGGTGCTGAATAACACTACATTGGCTGAAATGAAGGTACGCAACGAAGGGCTGACTTCAGATATTGCATACTTACGTGAAGAGAACCGGACTGCGCAGAGTCGCTACGATGCGGCGCAGGCAAGCCGTGAAGAGACTATCAGTAAGCGGGTCGCCGAGCTGTCAGCCGGCTATCGGGAGAACGTTAAAAGCCTTGAGGAGCGGAATGAAAAGCTCATGCTGGAGAATGCTGATCTGAAAAGCACGCTCAGTGCGCTGAGCAGCGGAGAACGCCGGCAGGAGATGGAACGCAAGGAAGCCCGGATCAGCAAACTGAGCGCCGCCCTTGCGCTGAACAACCGACAGATTGCTGAGGTTCAGAAACTGCTCTATGAGACCAGCGCCAGCGCCGGCTACGACAGAGCAGCGTGTGGAAAGGAAAGTACAAATGTTTATTCAAACATCTGCGAGCAGGCTTCAATGCAGGAATCACAGGTCCGGGCTTTGCAGGAAAAAATCAGCCTGCTTGAAAGACAGGGCAAAAATCTGAGCGACCAGATGACGGCACTCGAAGGGAAAGAGTGACAGCCGCCTGCTGCAGGCCGGCCCGGGAACATTCCGCATCCACGAATTCTGGCCGATCTGAAGCGCGATAAAGCTCGACAGATCCTGACTCCGCTAATTGTAAAACAACCCCGGACGGACCCGGATCCGCCGTGCTGCTTTCAGGAAAACAGCCCCCGGCCATGGACAAGGGATCAACGAAATGAGGGCTGACCGGGCAGCAGGAGCCGGCCGGCTTCGTCCGGATCCATGGAGAACCGGACGCCGAGCTGGCGGGTGACGTCCAGCGCGAACACCCGCGTGTACCACTCGGTGGACTTCGCGTCCTTATGGCCCATCAGCGTCTGAATGACCTTCTGCGGCACCTGGTGCTGCACGAGGTGCATCGCAAACGAGTCCCGGAACGTCTTGGGCGTCACCGGCCGGATGGAAAACGTCACACCGTCACGCGCCGCGGCCGTCACGGCCTGGCTTATCCAGCTGCGCGCGGTGTCCTCGCTCCGGATATCCCAGAGTCGGGCGCCCGGTGCCAGCTGCGCCGTCGCAAACCACTCCCTTAAGCGCTGCACGAAGCCCGGATCGGTGAGCGGCACCGCGCGCGGCGGGTTGTCACGAATTTCCGCCTCTGTTTCGCGCTCCGCCCGCTGCTCCTCCTTCGTCGGGCGGCCGCGCCGGCGGCTACGGCTGCGCGCGGCCTCTTCCAGCCGGCGCTGCTTGAGGGTGCGCAGCACCACGAACGGCGAAGAAAGCGGCGCGCCGGTCAGCGAATCGTCCAGCACAAAATCTTCCTTCGTCAGCGGCAGAATTTCATTCAGCCGCCCGCCGGTGTTCCAGAGCGCGTCAATAAAGAGGCGCTTTTTCAGGTCGGGCACCTTCGAGAGCAGCACGGCCACCTCGGGGGCGAGCAGGTAGCGCGGCATGTCGGTGCCGTAGGCAGCGGCCAGGTTACGCAGGGCCACGGCGCTCTCATAGTCAAAGTAGCGTGCGGCGCCGGATCCGGTCACGTTCTGACCAGTGACGTCGCTACGTGAAATCTGCACGACCTCTCGGGGTAAAGTACTCAAATTTTCATTCTCCGTTGCCTGGCGTCATGGAACGTATTTTCCCCTGTCTGTCCAGCGAAAACCACGGGAATAAATCGATCTGGTCTGGATCCGTTTCGGATCGGTTTTTCGGCTTTTCTCCCGTATGCGGAGAATAACCTGGATGTCCGGAAATAAAAAGGCGTGGGCCCCGGCGCGTTTCGGGCGTGGAAAAGAGGGTAAGTGTCTGCCGGGTAAGGGAATAGAGAAAAAACGGCGCCGGCGGGATCGTACCAGGCACTCTTGGCTACATGCCTGGTAGGTAAGGCATTAGGAAAATAAAGAAGACAACAACCGTGAGCTTAGCGGAATCTGGCGAGGTTTTAACCCCTGCGACTTTCTCAGATTTCATGTAGCGACACCTGCTCGTTATCTGCTCATATTCACTTGGGTCATCACAGCAGGACTGTCTGTGCTACTCAAAAATAAAAAATTTTAGTAGGAAAATAAATAAAGCGGAAATAAAAAATTGATGAGGAAATGATCACTGTTATCCGGCGCACTGACTTCGGTAAATACGCAATTTTTGAAGCTGTGGATATTTTTAAGCGGAAAGGATTAAGGCTGACCGAAATGACATGAACTGCTTCAGCATGAGGGAGGCTGCGACCCGTTTTAAATCGCATGTGAGTTTGATGATCTGCCGGAGTTTGTTTTTATCGACGAACGCGTGCAGACAATACTTGCTGCTGAACACCTTTTCAATAAAGACGTTAATTTCACGATCGTAGAATCCTTTAAAGCCACAACTACAGGTAAATCGGAACAGACCTGCATCCGCTGTCTGCATCTTGCGCAGAAACTCCTGAGAAATTAATTGGGGATGAACATGGCTGAGCTCAGGGCCGAGCGAAAAACCGTTGAAGAAAATGTGGCAGATAAACACACTGCATCCTTATGGCTCCAGAATATTTAGAATGCAGCCGCCTCTATGACTGTGCGAAAATTTACGAGATATCGACATGCAGATTACCCCGTGTGACGCATCTTCATTTCAGAATTTTCAGCAGAATTAGCAGGCATGGGTAACATTAAAATAACCAGGAGGGATGTTTTGATTTTCATGCAATTAATCCTTATTCAGGTTGATAAAGGATAATTGTAGCTGAGAGGAATAAAAAGCCCCCGTGCGGGGGCGAAATGCAGCAGCATGTCCGGTTAAGGGAATAACTATTAAGGAAAGGGTAACAGCACCCATACTACAATGGCACTCAGCCAGCGTTGATCATGCGGCGATGCGCTTCAGCCATCGCCTGGTGTGCCCCGGACTGGCCGTTATTCATGGTTTCATGGGCAACGGCTGCTCTTTCATGTTCATTCATCGCTGCGAGCGAGGCTGACGGGTGGGTATCGTTGACGGCAATGTTTCCCATCATCTTTTGATGGTTTTCAGCCATTTTCTGGTGGGCTTCCGCAGAGCCATTATTCATGGTTTTATGAGCAATTATGGCCTTTTCATGCTGATTCATTCCGGTCATCCGGGAGGGCTCCCCCTGGATAGCAGATGGGACAGAAGCTGACTGTATCTGGTGAGCCGAAGCCTGGGTATTGTTGAAACGATCGTGAATATTCACAGTTTGAGCGGCCCATGACGCAGATACCACGCCAAAACCTAAAAAAGTTGCAAGTACAATTTTTTTCATGATAATTCTCCATTCCTGAATTAGTGATGTCCGGTTACTGAAGTCAGCGCATCCAGTGACAAACAGAATATTGTTTCGCTGAACCTGTTTACCGGGTGGCCGGCTGTATATTCATAACGGGAATATTTCCTGACAAGTAATACAGCCTTCCTGAGAAGTTGCACTAACTATATCGAATGACTTCTGTTTGCCACGTGACAGGCTGATGACAACTTTGTCATTTATTCCTTTAAATTACGATTGTGGGGTGGCATTCATTATTTTTTCAAGCCTTGGCACTGATAATATGAAACGTGTCGAGCGTATATCCGATTCCACATGGACCCTGCCGTGATGCGCTTCCACGATTGACTTTACAATAGCAAGCCCTATTCCACTGCCTTCATCTTTCCGTTGCCTGGAAGGATCCACACGATAAAAGCGGTCAAAAAGCCTTGATAAATGTTCTTCAGGAATTGGTTTCCCGGGATTTTCAATCATGAGTTCGAAATAATTTTCCTGTTCCTTTATCGATACGGTTACCGCATTACCTTCCGGCGTATAGCGCAGGGCATTAGAGAGCAGATTGTTGATGGCGCGTCTGAACATCTGGGGATCACCTTCGATAAGGCAATGCATCCCGTTGAATTTCAATGTGATGTTCCGTTCCTCCGCCCAGGCGTCGAAGAAATCGAAGACTTTGATGATCTCCGCACTCAGGTCAAACATGACCCAGTTCGGGCTCAGCTGATTATTATCCGCCTGCGCCAGGAAAAGCATATCGCTGACCATCTTGGTCATCCGGTTATACTCCTCAAGACTGGAGTAGAGGACATCCTCAAGCTCCTTCTGCGTCCGGTCCTGACTCAGTGCAATTTCAGTTTGCGTCACGAGATTAGTAATCGGAGTTCTGATCTCGTGTGCAATATCGGCAGAAAAATTGGCCTGTCGGGTAAAAACATCCTCGATTTTCTCAATCATGTGATTGAAAGAGACGACCAACTGCTCCAGCTCAATAGGAACACGTGAGGGTTCCAGCCGCGCATCAAGATTTTCCGAGGTGATATTTTTAATGGCATTACTGACGTTACGCAGGGGCAGGTGTCCCTGACGAACAGCAATGCGGATGATGAGCACAATCAGCAGACTTATCGCCACAGCAATTGCAATCAGATTCTTTTTCAGTGCGTCGAGATAGTGAAGATGAAAGTTGATGGAGAGGCCCGTCAGCAGGACATAGTTCTGGCTTTTTCCCTGCAGTGTTGCGGTTCCTGAAGAGGCGATAATCCGGTATGTTTCCATCTTCATGCCTGGCCCGCCGTGCACGGGTCTGACCGGATCTTCCACCGTCCAGAGAAAAACATCCTTCGCGCGACAGTGTGAGCTGAAGTCAGCCGTCTTCATCGCCGGGCGTAATGCCGCTCCCTGTGCCGAACTGAACAGGATATTTCCCTGCGGATCCATCAGCAGAACGGCAACGTTACGGTAACTGGCAATCGACTCCTTTATTTTGCTTATCTTTTTCTCATCGGGATCGGCCGGCGACTGCAGTATGCCGTGCATTGTCGTGCTGATTTGTTGCAGATCGCTGACATCCTGTTCGGCAAAATGATTCTCTACGGAATGCAGCATAAACCATGTAAAGGCGATAAATGCCAGTATCGTGGACAGGCTGATAAAAAAGGTCAGCCGCAGGGCAAGAGAGAAAGGGCGCCTGGAGAGCATTTTACGCATCAGGAACCTCAAGCATGTAGCCCACGCCCCGAACCGTCTGGATAAGCTTCGGCTCGTAATCATTGTCTATCTTAGCGCGAAGCCGCTTTACCGCGACGTCAATGGCGTTCGTGTCACTGTCAAAATTCATGTCCCATACCTGGGAGGCAATCAGAGAGCGCGGGAGAACTTCCCCCTGGTGACGAAGGAAAAACTCCAGCAGACTGAACTCCTTACTGGTCAATAAAATGCGGTTCCCGGCGCGACTTACCTTTCTTGATACAAGATCAATCGTAAGGTCGGCCACCTGAAACTGGCTCTCCGTGATCACCGTATTACCCCGTCGCAGCAGTGTTCGTACCCGGGCGAGAAGCTCAGCAAACGCGAAGGGTTTTACCAGGTAATCATCTGCGCCAAGCTCAAGCCCTTTTACGCGGTGTTCAATCGTGCCGAGGGCTGTCAGTAATAATACCGGCATCCCTTTGCCGGCATTGCGCAGCATACGGATGATATCCCAGCCGTTCACATCAGGCAGCATGATATCCAGGATCACCAAATCATACTCGGCAGTCATGGCGAGATGATAGCCGGTCAGGCCATTATCAGCATGATCGACCACGAATCCTGCTTCAGTCAGCCCCTTGCTGAGGTATTCACCTGTTTTCATTTCGTCTTCAACGATCAGTATTTTCATCTTTCTCTCCGACGGGCAGCTAATGTCATTCTATTGCGCCCGCGACCGTTATCAACGAATGTCAGAATAATGACAACATTGTCATTATTCTGTCACCCGGCAAACAGAGAGCGTTCTGTAAAGTACCCCTATCAATATTCCGGACTTCATTTGAACCCTTTACCAGGTCGGCCTGGACGAGAAGCGTTATGTTCAAATTAAAACTACTTAGCATCAGCACGATATTCATCCTGGCAGGCTGTGTCTCTCTGGCGCCCGAATATCAGCGGCCGGCGGCACCGGTACCCCAGCAGTTCTCCCTGTCCCGCAACAGCCTGGAGCCGACGGTGGCGGGATACCAGGACACCGGATGGAGTAACTTTTTTGCCGATCCCGAGGTTACCAGACTGATCACTGAAGCCCTGACGAATAACCGCGATCTCAGAATGGCCGCCCTCAAAGTGGAAGAGGCCCGGGCTCAGTACAACGTCACGGATGCAGACCGTTATCCTCAGTTAAATGCTTCCTCAGGTATCACTTACAGTGGTGGACTGAAAGGAGATAAAACGCCCCCCCGGGAATACGACGCGGGTCTGACGCTCAGTTACGAGCTCGATTTTTTCGGCAAACTCAAAAATATGAGCGAGTCTGACAGGCAGAACTATTTCGCCAGCGAAGAAGCCCGTCGTGCCGTACATATCCTGCTGGTCTCAAATGTTTCCCAGAGCTATTTCAGTCAGCAGCTGGCTTATGAACAACTTCGTATCGCCCGGGAGACGCTGAAGAATTACGAACAGTCCTATGCGTTCGTTGAGAAACAGCTGGTGACCGGCAGTACAAACGTTCTGGCACTGGAGCAGGCTCGCGGGCAGATAGAAAGTACCCATGCAGAGATCGCCAAGCGAGAAGGCGACCTGGCTCAGGCCAATAATGCCCTGCAGCTGGTACTGGGAACGTATCATGCGTTTCCATCGGAAAAAAAGATGAAAGGCAGTGTGATAAATCCAGTAAAACTGCCACCAAACCTGTCATCGCAAATTTTGCTGCAGCGACCGGATATTATGGAAGCGGAATATCAGCTGAAAGCCGCTGATGCCAATATCGGCGCAGCGCGTGCCGCCTTTTTCCCGTCCATCACGCTGACCAGCGGGCTTTCGGCAAGCAGCACGGAATTGTCCAACCTCTTCACACCGGCGAGCGGAATGTGGAATTTTATTCCGATAATTGACATCCCGATTTTTAATGCCGGCAGAAACAAATCCAATTTGAAACTCGCTGAAATTCGTCAGCAGCAGTCAGTAGTTAATTACGAACAAAAAATTCAGGCAGCATTTAAAGAGGTTGCCGACACGCTTGCGCTGCGGGACAGCATTAATCAGCAACTTGAGGCGCAACAGCGTTATCTTGACTCATTACAGATTACCCTTCAGCGTGCCAGAGGATTATATTCCAGTGGCGCCGTCAGTTATATCGAAGTACTTGATGCAGAACGATCTTTGTTCACCACGCAGCAAGCCATCCTGGATCTTACCTATTCCCGTCAGGTCAATGAAATTAATCTGTTCACTGCGCTGGGAGGCGGTTGGGCAGAGTAAATCTATTTAAATAGTCAGGAAAAATAAAATGCGTAATTCACTTAAAGCGGTTGTATTTAGTGCTCTTTCCGTAATGTTTTCAGCGGGGCTGCATGCAGAAACCCATCAGCACGGCGAAATGAATGCTGCCGGTAATGCCTCAGCACAGCAGATAATTAAAGGAAAGGGTATTGTCAAAGACATTGATCTCAGCAGTAAGAAAATCACGATTTCTCACGAAGCCATCCCGGCGGTTGGCTGGCCTGCTATGACCATGCGTTTCACCTTTGTGAATGCAGACGACAGTATTACGGCCCTGAAAGCGGGCACTCACGTTGACTTTACGTTTGTTCAGCAGAGCAATATCTCTTTACTCAAAAGCATCAACGATACGCAATCCTGATTGACAGTCCGGAGTGAATACAACCTGTGCGCCTGTTAATTAATTATCAGGCGTATATGCCAGGGGTTTTGATTTTTTATCGGAAAATTGTATGGCTTCTTCAAAGATAAAATATGCTGCAATAATTATCAGCAGCCTTATAGCGGGAGGGCTGATATCTGTCACTGCCTGGCAGTTTGTAAATTCCGCACAGGAAACAGGAAAAACAGAACATACCGAAAAGGAACGCAAGGTGCTTTTCTGGTATGACCCAATGAAGCCGGAAACCAAATTTGACAAACCCGGTAAATCCCCCTTCATGGATATGGATCTGGTGCCTAAATATGCTGATGAAAACGAAGATAAAAGCGGCAGAGGGATCCGTATTGACCCGACTCAGGTGCAGAATCTGGGATTAAAAACACAAAAAATTTCCCGAGGGATGCTGAATTATTCTCAGACAATCCCGGCCAACGTCAGTTATAACGAATATCAGTTTGTTATTGTTCAGGCGCGTTCTGACGGCTTCGTTGAAAAAGTCTATCCCCTGACAACAGGCGATCATGTGAAGAAAGGGACGCCGCTTATCGATATCACCATTCCGGAATGGGTGGAGGCGCAGAGTGAGTTCCTCCTGCTGTCCGGTACCGGAGGAACGCCCACGCAACTGAAAGGCGTCCTGGAACGGCTTCGCCTGGCAGGCATGCCGGAAGAGGATATTCAGAGACTGCGTTCCACCCGCAGTATTCAGACCCGGTTTACCATTAAGGCACCTATCGATGGTGTCATTACTGCGTTTGACCTGCGTACGGGTATGAACATTTCAAAAGATAAAGTGGTGGCCCAGATTCAGGGGATGGATCCTGTATGGATCAGTGCGGCAGTCCCGGAATCCATTGCCTATCTGCTGAAAGATACCTCACAGTTTGAAATATCGGTACCGGCTTATCCGGACAAAACATTCCATGTTGAAAAATGGAACATTCTCCCGAGTGCAGATCAGACAACCCGTACGCTGCAGGTACGTCTGCAGGTTACGAACAAGGACGAGCTGCTTAAGCCGGGTATGAATGCGTATCTGAAACTGAATACCCAAAGTCAGGAAATGCTGCTGATACCAAGCCAGGCCGTGATTGATACCGGTAAAGAACAGCGTGTGATCACCGTTGATGAAGAGGGCCGGTTTGTACCGAAACAAATTCACGTTCTGCACGAATCACAGCAACAGTCTGGTATTGGTAGTGGGCTGAATGAAGGCGACACCGTGGTGGTCAGCGGCCTCTTCCTGATTGACTCAGAGGCCAATATTACCGGGGCGCTGGAGCGCATGCGTCATCCAGAAAAGTCGGACGACACAATGCCGGCAATGCTTGGCCAGCCTGAAAATATGCATTCAGGACACTGAGGAGACGACGATGATTGAATGGATTATCCGGCGATCGGTCGCCAACCGTTTCCTTATAATGATAGCAGCCCTGTTTCTCAGCATCTGGGGAGCCTGGACTATCATCAATACCCCCGTGGATGCGCTGCCCGACCTGTCTGATGTGCAGGTGATTATCAAAACCAGCTATCCCGGCCAGGCTCCGCAGATTGTCGAAAACCAGGTCACCTATCCGCTCACCACCACCATGCTGTCGGTACCGGGCGCAAAGACCGTGCGCGGTTTTTCTCAGTTCGGTGACTCCTACGTGTACATCATTTTTGAAGATGGTACCGATCTGTACTGGGCCCGGTCACGCGTTTTGGAATACCTGAACCAGGTTCAGGGCAAGCTGCCTGCCGGTGTCAGTTCTGAAATAGGCCCTGATGCCACCGGTGTGGGCTGGATATTTGAATATGCCCTGGTCGATCGCAGCGGAAAACACGACCTTTCTGAACTGCGCTCCCTGCAGGACTGGTTCCTGAAATTTGAACTGAAAACCATTCCGAATGTTGCAGAAGTGGCGTCGGTGGGCGGCGTAGTGAAGCAGTATCAGATCCAGGTAAATCCGGAAAAACTGGTTCAGTACGGCATCAGCCTGCCCGAAGTTAAGCAGGCACTTGAATCCTCTAACCAGGAGGCCGGAGGCTCATCCGTTGAAATCGCGGAAGCGGAGTACATGGTCAGGGCCAGCGGCTACCTTCAGACCATCGATGATTTCAATAACATCGTTCTGAAAACCGGAGAGAACGGGATTCCGGTTTATCTGCGTGATGTTGCCCGCGTACAGACCGGGCCGGAAATGCGTCGCGGTATTGCCGAGCTTAACGGCCAGGGTGAAGTGGCAGGCGGCGTTGTAATTTTGCGTTCGGGTAAAAATGCGCGCGAGGTCATTACTGCCGTTAAGGATAAGCTGGATACGCTGAAGGCAAGCCTGCCTGAAGGAGTCGAGATCGTCACCACCTACGATCGCAGCCAGTTAATTGACCGGGCCATTGACAACCTCAGTTATAAACTCCTTGAAGAGTTTATTGTTGTTGCCATTGTCTGTGCGCTGTTCCTCTGGCATGTCCGTTCAGCACTGGTGGCGATTATTTCTCTGCCTCTTGGCCTGTGTATCGCCTTTATTATCATGCACTTCCAGGGACTGAACGCCAATATTATGTCGCTGGGGGGGATCGCGATTGCCGTCGGGGCGATGGTGGATGCGGCCATTGTCATGATTGAAAACGCGCATAAACGGCTGGAAGAGTGGGACCATCAGCATCCCGGTGAGGAGATAGATAACGCCACCCGCTGGAAGGTCATCACCGATGCCTCCGTGGAAGTAGGGCCAGCGCTGTTTATCAGCCTGCTGATCATCACCCTGTCGTTCATTCCTATTTTTACCCTTGAAGGGCAGGAAGGACGCCTGTTTGGGCCGCTGGCCTTCACGAAAACGTATTCCATGGCAGGAGCGGCCGCGCTGGCCATCATCGTCATTCCGATCCTGATGGGATTCTGGATCCGGGGAAAAATACCCGCTGAGACCAGTAATCCACTCAACCGGTGGCTGATTAAGGGGTATCACCCCTTACTGCTCAGGGTACTTCACTGGCCAAAAACAACCCTGCTGGTTGCGGCCTTATCCATTTTCACGGTGATCTGGCCAATGAGTCAGGTGGGCGGTGAGTTTCTGCCGAAGATCAATGAGGGAGACCTGCTCTACATGCCGTCAACGCTGCCAGGTGTATCCCCAGCTGAGGCTGCGGCACTCCTGCAGACCACGGACAAGTTAATCAAATCCGTGCCTGAAGTGGCGTCTGTTTTTGGCAAAACCGGTAAGGCAGAGACCGCAACGGATTCCGCTCCACTGGAAATGGTGGAAACAACCATTCAGCTGAAACCTGAAGATCAGTGGCGACCGGGCATGACGATTGACAAGATTGTTGACGAACTGGATAAGACGGTCCGTTTACCGGGTCTGGCAAACCTGTGGGTTCCCCCTATCCGTAACCGTATCGATATGCTCTCGACCGGGATTAAAAGCCCGATCGGTATCAAGGTTTCCGGAACCGTTCTGTCCGATATCGATGCGACAGCACAGAGAATTGAAGCAGTAGCCAAAACCGTGCCGGGAGTGGTGTCTGCTCTGGCAGAGCGTCTGGAAGGCGGCCGCTACATTGATGTTGATATCAACCGGGAAAAAGCATCCCGTTACGGGATGACGGTGGGCGATGTCCAGATGTTCGTTTCCTCAGCCATCGGCGGCGCGACGGTAGGCGAAACGGTGGAAGGCGTGGCCCGCTACCCGATTAATATCCGCTATCCGCAGGATTACCGGAACAGTCCGCAGGCCCTGAGGCAGATGCCGATCCTGACACCGATGAAGCAGCAAATCACCCTGGGGGATGTCGCTGATGTGAGGGTGGTTTCCGGACCGACGATGCTGAAAACGGAAAATGCCCGACCCGCCAGCTGGATCTATATTGATGCCCGCGACCGGGACATGGTGTCAGTGGTAAACGACATCAAGACGGCCATCAGCCAGAAGGTGAAACTGAGACCGGGTACCAGTGTATCCTTTTCAGGGCAGTTTGAATTACTGGAGCATGCCAATAAAAAGCTGAAACTGATGGTACCGATGACGGTGATGATCATTTTCATTCTGTTATACCTGGCGTTCCGTCGCGTTGATGAGACCTTACTCATTCTGATGAGTCTGCCGTTCGCACTCGTCGGTGGAATATGGTTCCTCTACTGGCAGGGCTTCCATATGTCTGTGGCCACCGGCACCGGGTTTATCGCCCTGGCCGGGGTGGCGGCGGAGTTTGGCGTGGTCATGCTGATGTACCTGCGTCATGCCATCGAAGCGCATCCGGAATTGTCCCGTAAGGAGGCGTTTACACCGGAAGGCCTTGATGAAGCCCTTTATCACGGTGCCGTGCTGCGTGTCCGGCCGAAAGCCATGACCGTGGCGGTGATAATTGCGGGTCTTCTGCCCATACTCTGGGGAACCGGCGCCGGTTCAGAGGTCATGAGCCGTATTGCGGCGCCGATGATTGGCGGGATGATCACTGCTCCCCTGCTGTCACTGTTCATTATTCCTGCCGCCTACAAATTAATCTGGCTGCGCAGACATAAAAAAAACGTGTCTTAATCCTGAAAGGGCACCCCGGGTGGGTTCCCTTCTGAACAAATTCGTGTGAACGACACGATTTATATCGCTAATTTACCGAGGTGAGTATGAATAAAGTGGTGTTAGTGGCTCTGGCTCTCGGCCTGTCACTGCCGGCAATCGCAAGTGAAAAAGTCATAGATATGTACAAGTCAGAACACTGTGGGTGCTGTTTCTTATGGGGCAAGGCGATGGAAAAAGACGGGTTTAAAGTGCGAACGCACGTCATGAACGATCAGGCGCTGTCAGCCCTGAAAGAAAAGTATTCTGTTCCGGCAGGACTACGCAGCTGTCATACAGCGGTTGCAGGCAAGCTGGTCATCGAAGGCCATGTCCCGGCGACGACGATACATCAGGCAATGCAGTCAGGTTCGGGCATTTACGGTCTCGCCACACCCGGCATGCCCGCAGGCAGTCCGGGAATGGAGATGGGCGACCGAAAAGAGGCTTACAATGTTATGGCCTTTGCCCCGGATGGAAGTCAGAACGTCTTCCAGAGAATCGAATAGACGCTGATAACGGGACGCCGGCATCATCCGGTCTGATGCCGGCATTATTCGTGGTAATCGCATCCGTGACATACTCTGTAGATATGAGACGCTCAGGTGTGCATAAGGAAAATTACTGTGAAAAATGATAATGCAGTGACACACGATCACCAGCCTGCTTCTGAACAGACGCGATCCGCAGACGCCAGTCAGTCAGTGCGTAAGGTAAGGGACCCCGTGTGCAGAATGTCCATCCTGCCGGAAAAGGCGCACAGCAGCATCAGATTCCATGACCATCAGTTTTACTTCTGCTCTGCCAGCTGCGAGAGCAAATTTTCAGCCCATCCCGATCATTATCTGAGCGGAAACGCCAATGAAGCCTCCCATCATCATGAAGCTAGCCCTGAAAGGGTAAAACCGTCATACCGGCAGAGTGAGAAAACGATGTCTGACGGCGTGTGGACATGTCCGATGCATCCGGAGATACGTCGCAGTGGTCCCGGAAGTTGCCCCGTTTGTGGAATGGCGCTGGAACCGCTTGTTGCCACAGCATCCACGGGCCAGGGTGATGAACTTCGCGACATGACCAGACGCTTCTGGCTGGGATTGCTGTTGACGTTACCGGTTCTGGTGCTCGAAATGGGATCCCATTTGTTTCCGCGAATGATGCAATTACTGCAGCCACAGTACAACGTCTGGCTGCAGTTGCTTCTGGCCACTCCGGTGGTGTTGTGGTGCGGATGGACATTCTTCTCGCGTGCCGGAGCCTCGCTACGTAACCGCTCGCTGAACATGTTTACTCTCGTTGCAATGGGCACGGGAGTAGCCTGGGTGTACAGCGTCATCGCCACGATCTTTCCCTCTCTTTTTCCTGCGTCCTTCAGGATCATGAATGGCCAGGTTGCCGTGTACTTTGAAGCGGCCTCCGTTATCACGGTGCTGGTCCTGCTGGGGCAGGTTCTTGAATTACGGGCAAGGGAACAAACGTCAGGCGCCATTACCGCGTTGCTGAACCTCGCCCCCAAAACAGCCAGACGTCTGGATCCTGATGGCCATGAGACGGATATCAAAGCAGAAGACGTCCTGCCTGGCGATAAACTCCGTATCAGGCCTGGAGAGAGTGTTCCGGTTGATGGCATCGTGCTCGAAGGCCGTACCACCGTGGATGAATCGATGGTAACCGGGGAATCAATGCCGGTTACCAAAACGGAAAATGACCGCGTTATCGGAGGGACCATAAATCAGACCGGTAGCCTCATCATGCAGGCGGAGAAAGTCGGTGATGAAACAATGCTGTCCCGTATTGTAAAGATGGTCGCTGATGCGCAACGCTCACGCGCGCCCATTCAGAGAATGGCTGACAGTGTCTCGGGATGGTTTGCTCCCCTGGTAATACTCATTGCAGCCGTCACGTTTGTGGTCTGGGCTGTCTGGGGGCCTGAACCCAGGGTAGCGCACGGTCTGATAGCCGCGGTTTCGGTCCTGATTATCGCTTGTCCCTGTGCGCTGGGACTGGCCACACCCATGTCGATAATGGTGGGGGTGGGCAAAGGGGCCCAGTCAGGGGTTTTAATCAAAAACGCTGAATCCCTGGAACGCCTTGAAAAAGTGAACACTCTGGTTGTCGATAAAACCGGCACGCTCACGGAAGGTGCGCCCTCGGTGACTGGTATAATCAGCCTGATACCGGGCGGCGAAGAGGCTCTGTTACGAGTGACGGCCGCCGTAGAAAAAGGATCACAGCATCCGCTGGGTATGGCAGTGGTCAACGCCGCACGTGAAAAAGGGATCACGGTACCGACAGTCAGTGATTTTAATGCCCCGTCAGGTAAAGGGGTCTCAGGGCATGTTGAAGGGCAACGGGTTATTATTGGTAATGAGCTGGCCATGCAGGATAACAGTATCGTTATTGATAACCAGAAGACCACTGCGGATGCCTTGCGCAGGGAAGGCGCAACCGTTATCTATGTGGCGAAAGACGGGCAGCTTGCCGGCCTGATCGCTATTTCGGATCCCCTTAAAGCAACCACGCCCGAGGCACTTAAGGCCTTACGTGGGGCGGGTATCCGTATTGTCATGCTGACAGGGGATAACCAGCTTACTGCTGAAGCCGTGGCGCATAAGCTCGGAATAGAAGAGGTCGAAGCCGGGGTTTTACCTGATGGTAAAAAAGCAGTGATTAGTCGGCTGAAAGCAACAGGCCATGTGGTGGCGATGGCGGGTGACGGCGTGAACGATGCACCTGCACTCGCGGCTGCTGACGTGGGGATTGCGATGGGTACGGGGACTGACGTGGCAATAGAGAGCGCCGGCATCACGCTTCTTAAAGGTGACCTGATGATGCTGAACAGGGCTCGCCATCTGTCCGAGATCACCATGAAAAATATCCGGCAGAATCTGTTTTTTGCCTTTATCTACAATGCCATCGGAGTGCCCGTGGCCGCAGGTCTGCTTTATCCGGCGTATGGCATATTGCTCTCGCCGGTAATTGCGGCAGCGGCTATGGCCCTTTCTTCCGTCAGTGTTATCGTTAATGCGTTACGTCTGAGAAGTATCAGGCTCGGCAAAGAAGGGCATTAATTAGTGCGCATTTGCTGACAGAAGGAGACCGTTATGAAAGTACCACTTATGCCGAGGTTGCAGTAGTCGAGCTCGCGGCATTTGTGCTTTTACGTTAGCACTGCTCACATCTGGTCGGCTACTGGGCTTATCTTTTACTGCTGATCCGGGGGGGATATTTCTTCCAGCGCCATCATTACGCGCTGGCTGAGGCTGTGATAAAGCCCGTAATTTGAGCTGAACACGTAAACCCGTTCCTGAAAATTCTGCGTCTTAATCTGGAACCATGTGGTGCCCATTTTTATTCCCAGCGCTTTTGCGCCAGCGCTGCGGGCGAGCACGCATCCATCATTGTTACTCAGCACCACCACAGGCTTCCCCCTCAGGTCGGGGCGGAATAAGGCTTCACAGCTGGCATAAAACGAATTTACGTCGGCAAGGCCAAACACAGGCATAGCTACCTCCGGCGTGCGCGCGTGCTGTTAAAAAACCATGTGACCACGCTGAGCAGCTGCAGCTCTTCAGGATAGATAATGGAATAAGACGGATTCATTGGCAGAAGTGCGAGCCGCGGGAACAGCTGAAGACGTTTGACTGTGAACTCACCATTTACCTCAGCAATAACGATATCCCCGTGGGTGGCTTCCTCTGCGCGATCAACCACCATGACGTCGCCATCACACAATCCCAGATCGCGCATACTGTGTCCGCTGGCACGTACGAAGAACGTTGATGCTCGTCGGCGTATGCAAAGCTCATTGAGATCGAGTTCTTTCTCCACGTAATCCTGAGCAGGGGAGGGGAAGCCAGCTGCGCAGGGCTCCGCATAGAGCGCTACGCGGACAGGCGGTGTGAAGACCGGTGGCCAGAGTAAGGTCAGGCCCTGTGCATAACGGCCCGGTTCATAATCCCGGCCCCCGGATGTACTGCCGTATAACGGTAATTGCGTTTGAACAGACCATAGAAATCCTCCTCTTAATTATACTGTTTATGCGCACAGCATTAATGAGGCAGTTTTATCTGGCAAGCAGAGCGAAACGGCTGCAGGCATTTAACCTGCTCATCTGTATGAAGGGTGACCGCTTTATTTCTTTTTGGCGCTGAACATTCACACACCATAAGCAAGTGGGGCAAATGTACGCAAGGCCCGGCGGTGTCTTGCATACCCTGCAGGGTAAACGATCAGGTTCTGATTCTGAGGTATGTGAGAACAAAAAAAGCAATGACTCGCCAGGGCGAGCCACTGAAAGACAGGAAGGTAACTTATACGGCGCATATACTGACGGTGAAATGTTACTTTTTAAGCCAGTTTTCCATCTGCTTTATCTCTTCTTTCTGAGCACTGATAATATTTTCAGCCATTTTTTTCATCTCAGGGTCTTTGCCATATTTGAGTTCTGTTTCAGCCATAGCGATCGCCCCCTTGTGATGCTCAATCATGCCTTTTGCAAAGGCCCTGTCGGCATCCTTGTCTTTTACCGCGTTCATCATGCCGTCATGCATCTGCTGCATACCAGACATGTAGTCCTTTGACGCCGGGGACATGTTCATGTCATGCGACATTTTCATATCCGGCTTCTGGGCCATAACGGCTGCCGGCAGGGCAAGCATCAACGCAGCCAGTGTCAGAGAAAATTTCTTCATGATTCGTTCCTTCTCAGCATCAGATAAAATCAGGGTTTCAGATCGTCATCAATTATCCCTCCACTCTTTTCGGAAGAGTCTACTGATGCAGATCAGAGAGTTGTCGTTACAGGTATAAGTCTGGAACAAAAAAGCATAAGCGCAAAGTCAGGCTGCTGGCAATTCCACCGTAAAGGTTATTAACTCGCCGTTCATCACAGCCTGTAACGAACCATTGTGTGCCTGCAGAATGGATCGCGTGATTGAGAGACCGAGCCCTGCACCGTCCGTATTATGCTGACGTGACGTATCTGCCCGGTAAAACCGGTCGAAAAGTCTTGTAATATTTTTATCAGTGATGACACGGGTGCGGTTCGATACGTGTATATAAGCCAGCGTTTCCCCCTGCTCTGCGCAAATCAGGATCTCATCGCCCTCTAAAGAATATTTTATTGCATTTGTTATGAGGTTACTCAGCGCCCGCCGAATCATCAGCCGGTCACCGGCAAAGCAGGCATCGCCCTCAAGATTAAGGGATTTTCCATTTTCAGCTGCCAGGGGTTCAAAATACTCAATCAGCTCGGTAATTTCAGTATGTGCCATGATTGTCTCCTTTTTGAGGGAGAGAAGGCCATTATCTGACTTAGCCAGGAAAAGCATATCGCTGCTCATTCTGGCAAGCCTGCCCAGCTCTTCTAGATTGGAAAAAAGGATCTCCCTGTAACTGTCAGCATCACGCTCCCGTGACAACGCGACCTGCGTCTGCATCATCAGATTGCTGACAGGGGTGCGAAGCTCGTGAGCAATATCCGATGAAAATTCGGACAGACGCCGGAAGGAGCTTTCGAGCCTCTCCAGCATGCTGTTGAACTCTGCAACCGTAGGCAGGAGCTCAGCGGGTAGCCGGTGCGCCGGCAGGCGCTCGCCGAGGTTATTAACGGTTACTGCCGAGGCCAGGCGGTTAATTTCGTTAAGCGGCCGCAGCCCTATTCTGGTGACAATCCAGCCCAGCAGTATCGATATAAAAATCAGGCCCCCGTTAAACCAGATCAGCCACTTCTTTAGCTGGGCAATAAAGGCGTCGTGAAGGCTCGTATCATAGGCAGCGGTTATCAGCATATCGCGCTGCCCGCTGGCATCCGGCACACTCACTTTTCTGACGATAACGTTATAGCGCCACCCGTTATCTTCAGTCGTCTGAAGGACACCGGGCTGATGTATATTAACGGCAAAGCGCTGTTCCGGAACCGGAAACCCCGGAGAAACATAGTCGGTCAGTATCCGGTTGTCCGCAGTTCTGACGGACAGATAAAGTCCACTATGGCCTACCATCGCGTCGGCTAACTTACGTGCCAGTCCGGCGTTGTTCAGGCGACCGCTATGAAACTCTCCTTCAAGCAGCTCGGTTGCCAGCTCAAGCTTTCCGTTAAGCAGCGTCAGATCCTGATTACGGAAATAGCTGTCCAGCGCGGTCACCAGTAAGGCGCTCGAAAGCAGCCATACAGACATCATGACGCCTGCAAACACAATGCTCAGCCTGGACGTCAGGGACCAGTTACGCTTCACTCTTCACGGATCTCCAGTACGTAGCCGATTCCCCGTACGGTATGAATAAGCTTTGGGCTGAAGTCGTCGTCAATTTTGCTACGCAGGCGTCGGACAGCCACATCAATAACATTCGTGTCACTTTCAAAATTTATATTCCACACCAGCGAAGAAAGCAGGTTTCGGGGCAGAACTTCTCCACGACGCTGCAGCAACAGCTCCAGGAGAGAAAACTCTTTGGATGAAAGATGGATTCGTTTCCCGGATCTGCTGACACTCCGGCGGGCGACATCTATAGTCAGGTCTGCAATGGTAAGTATACCGCCCGTCTGTGAGCGGTTACGCCTCAGCTGCGTCCGGATGCGGGCCAGCAGCTCAGCAAAGTCGAAGGGCTTGAGCAGATAGTCATCGGCCCCCAGATCGAGGCCTCTGATTTTTTCGCTGATATTGTCTTTTGCGGTAAGAAACAGCACGGGTTCTTCATGACGGGCCATTCTCATCTGCCGCAGGATATCCCATCCGTCCATGGAGGGCAGCATAATATCCAGAATGATAAGGTCATAACGCTGCTTCAGTATGTGCTCAAGCCCCTGCAGGCCGTCATTGACCAGGGTCACGTTGTAGCCCGCCTCCTGGAGGCCTTGTCTGAGGTAAGTTCCTGTTTTAAGTTCGTCCTCAACGATAAGAATTGAGCTCATGGCGACATATCCCGTTTCAGCTTAATGATTACTCCATACCCGAGCCGGGCGACAGGGTGCCAAGCCATGCTACGGTTGCGAGGATCAGGATGGATACACTGAACTCTGTGATAATACTTCTGCGCATCAGTGCAATTCCTGTCTTATACCTGCCCTGACTCAGGGCGGTTTCCAGTCTGGGAGCCAGCCTGAAGCGGTTAGCGGCCGCCAGCAACAGCATCACAAAGAAAAGTGCGGTTTTGGTAAGCAATAGTAACCCGTAATGACTGCCCGGCAGCGTCCGGAAGGGATCGTCAACAATATAGAAAAAATTAATCCCGGCGGTCAGAACGATGCTGACAACAATCACAGACCCTGTTCTGCCAAATCCTGTCAGCGCATCAGAAAGCTGACGAGCGTGACCGGCATTTTCAACTTTTTTCAGGCACAGCAGGATACTGAATGCCGCCAGGGCTCCAACCCATGCTCCCGCTGCCGACAAATGAACTATATCACTCAAAAGGTGAAGCCAGTAATCAGGCCCGTCATTCATTGCAGCATGGCCACCCCAGGCAAGCGTAGACAGTGCAACGCCTCCTGACAGAGTCAGTACATAATGGGATATGCGGGCATTGCGCAGACGTAACCCCAGCCCCATAAAAGCGATTAACAGCGCAATCAGGCGTATAACCCAGCTCAGGCCGACGGCTGTTTCCCCGATTACCATCTCCATAATGTGAAGCGTAATTTCGCCGACATCAGTCATGCCGCTCATTGCCTTAGCGACAAGCAGCATATTAGCCAGCGATAAAACAATGCCTGCCGAAATCAACAGGAAGTAGAACGACCAGACGCTGAAAAGTGACACCGATTTTTTAAGTTTTCCCCTGACGGCATACAGTTCAAATAAGGGCAGACCAAATAAAACCATCAGGTCCAGATAAAGAAAAAAACGGATAACAATAAAGGTCTGATCGTTCATGATATTACTTCACATCAAAACTGTAGTTACCGGTGCGCGGATGCGTATCGGAAGAGACAGCGCGCCATTCCACTTTATAGGTACCGGCGCCAAGAGGCTTAGCTGGTGTAATCACCATCGTTTTTGGATCGCTGCCTGCTGCTACTTTCGCGGCTACAGGCATGGGTGAATGAGAGGACATGCCCGGCATTGCCGTCATGACCAGGCGGGCACCTGAAAATTTCGTAACCAGGTTTTCTGTAAAGTGCAGTTCAACTTTCGCAGGAGCGGATACCTGCGACTTGTCTGCAGGAACAGAGGAGGCCAGCTCCGGGTGTGCCTGTGCAGTGAATGCGGCAAAAGAAGCAGCAACAGCGATGGCGTAAGTAGCAAAAGAATATTTCATAGTCATACCTGTCTTGTTGTTTATTAAGATTAACTACTTCAGAACCACACGCGGGCTCCGAGCAGGAAACGTACTTCGTTATCCTTTTCTCCCTCGCGGGCGGCCATGTCGGCGGTATTGCCGTACAGCTGATTCCATGAAACTCCGATATAGGGCGCAAATTCACGCCTCACTTCATAACGAAGCCGCAGCGAGAGTTCGGTATTAGACAGCCCTTTTCCGATCTCCCGGTCTTTATCATCTTTGCTGAAGACATTCGCCTCCAGTGATGGCTGCAGGATCAGCCTGTTGGTCAGCAACACGTCATATTCAGTCTCAAAACGCAAAGCCGTCCGACCCCTTTCACCGGCAAACGCGGTCAGCTCGGTTTCCAGGTTATAAAGCGGCATCCCCTGAAAACCGGCAGCAAGCCAGGTCTGCTGCCGGCCGGGCCTGAAATCCTGACGCGCACCGGCGACGACGTCCCACCACGGTGAGACTGCGTGTCCCCAGAGAGCCTGAACTTCGGCGCTTTCCGTTTTTCCTTTGCTGGTTTCACCTTCACTGCGTAACCAGAGGCGATCTATATCGCCACCAACCCAGCCGCTGACATCCCAGCTGAACCCGCCGGAATCATTGTTTTTTTGCCACTCCAGCTGGTCGGCCAGCACATACCAGTTAATGCTGCTGTCGTGCACTTTATGCCCGTGTACATCCGGAAATGCTGCCCGCCGATCGGCATCGGTCAATGCCGGAATCGGTGTGCGGCTCTCAGTCGGGGCGGCTGGCTGCATAGACTCCATGCCATCCATTCCGGACATACTTTCCATACCCGCCATGTTTCCCATTCCGGAGTGATCCATCCCGGTCATGTTTTCCATACCAGAATGATCCATGCCACTCATTTTTGAATGGTCCATGCCTTTCATGTCGTGCCCCTGCATACTGGGCATCGATGCAGAATCTGCGGCCCGTGCTGTGGATATATAACTGCCAGAAAATGCTGATAAAATCAGCAGGCTGGCTGCAGGGCAGGAAATGATTTTTTTCTTGTTAATGCGTTCAGAAACTGACATCAGAAGTACCTCACTCAATTACCCGGACTTCGCGGAACATGCCGGTTTCCATATGAAACAGCAGGTGACAGTGATAAGCCCAGCGGCCCAGCGCATCAGCGGTAACCCGATAACTGCGGCGGGTTCCCGGTGGCATATCAATGGTGTGCTTACGGACAAGGAAATTACCCTCCTCATCTTCCAGATCGCTCCACATGCCATGAAGATGAATCGGGTGAGTCATCATGGTGTCATTAACGAGTACGATACGGACTCGCTCGCCGTACCGGAGTGTGACGGGCTCTGAATCAGAAAATTTTATGCCGTTAAAAGACCAGGCAAATTTTTCCATGTGCCCGGTGAGGTGAAGTTCGATGGTACGTGACGGCTCTCGCCCGTCCGGGTCTTCGAACGTGCTTTTCAGATCGGCATATGTCAGGACCTTACGTCCGTTATTACGCAGCCCGATACCCGGATCGCTGAGTTTAGGAGTGGGCATCATGGCCTGCATATCGACCAGAGGATTACCGGTTTCAGAAGCCGGATGCTTTTGCATGTCACTCATTCCAGCCATACTGCTGTGATCCATGCCCGCCATGCTGCCGGCTGCAGCGGCAGGCATGCTGTTGCCATCCATGCCCTGCATTTCACCGCCATCCATGCCCTGCATCTGCCCTGCATCAGCCATGCTGCTGTGATCCATTGCGCCCATGCTTCCATGATCCATGCCTCCCATGCCCATATCATCCATGGTCAGCCAGGGCCGGGCGTCGACAGAGGGGACGGGGGCTGAAAGCCCCTCACGTGAGGCGAGCGTCCCCCGTGCATAACCGCTTCGGTCCATCGACTGTGCGAAAATGGTATAGGCATCCTGAGCCGGTTCAACGATGACATCATAAGTTTCAGCAACAGCAATGCGGAATTCATCTACGGCGACAGGGTTGACATACTGACCATCAGCGGCAACCACGGTCATCTTCAGGCCGGGGATCCGCACGTCGAAGTAAGTCATGGCAGAGCCGTTAATAAAGCGCAGGCGAATTTTTTCACCCTTACGGAAAAGACCAGTCCAGTTTTTTGCTGGCCCCTGACCGTTCATCAGGTAGGTGTACGTAGCTCCACTGACGTCGGCGAGGTCGGTCGGGTTCATTTTCATTTCAGCCCACATCTTGCGGTCCGCCAGCGTATTGCTGAGGCCTTTTTCCCGGGCATCCCTGAAGAACTCACGTGCGGTAGGTTTGGCAAAGTTGTAATAATCAGACTGTTTTTTAAGCTTTGCGAGAATGGCAGACGCATTTTCATCAGACCAGTCCGTCAGCATGACCACATGCTCCCGGTCATATGTAAACGGTTCCGGATCTGCAGCATCAATAATGATTGGTCCGTACACACCTTCCTGCTCCTGCAGACCGGAATGACTGTGATACCAGTAGGTTCCATTTTGCTTTACACGGAAGGAGTAGACGTAGGTGTTATCCGGCTCTATGCCGTGGAAGCTGAGACCCGGGACGCCATCCATGTTGGCAGGCAGGATAATGCCGTGCCAGTGTATGGAGGTAGGTTCATCGAGTCGGTTTCTGACGCGCAGCGTAACGGTATCTCCTTCTTTCCAGCGCAGCAGCGGGCCCGGTAAACCGGCATTAATTGTTTTGGCATAACGGGGGTTACCCGTGATATTGAGCGGAGTTTCTGCGATAAATAAATCAAATTCAGTTCCGGTCATGGTGCGTGCGCTCATCAGACTCACTGCTGAAAACGCATCAAAGGATCGCAGGCCAACTCCTCCGACAATCCCGGCAACTGTAATCCCTTTTATAAAGTCGCGGCGTGAACTATTTAGCGGCATGACTGTGCTCCGAAATAGGTACTTCAGTCAGAAAAACATCCTGATTCTGATGTGCCAGTACTGTCTGTGAAAGAATGTTTATATGAATAACTGCAAACTATCACAGCCAGGCTGAGCAGATGATTACAATCCTGTCATGTTGAAACAAGCTGATTTAAATTACATTTCTGTCATATTTAACCTGCGCTTTCATTTTTACTCTACGATAGAAACCACTGAAGCAGTGATACACCACCTGGCTAAAAGCTGGTTTTTATTATTGAATGCGAAGGAGTCTTAAATGAAAAAATTTATCCTTGTTACAGCCGTAACCATGCTGACTGTTACATCGGCATGGGCGAATCAGGTGCCGGAAAAAAACGGTGAATGTGCCAGTATGAATTGCATGTCAATGTCTAAGTCCACGTCTGTGAATGAACATGAGCAGGCAATTATTGCACATGAAACTATGAACAATGCAAATTCTCCGGCACACCAGAGCATTATTGATATGCATCGCAAAATGCTGCAGCAGGGACAATAGCTTTCATCACCCTGTTATACAGGAGTGCCTTTGGTTCTCATGAGCTTTCAATTGTGTCCCGGATGTTGTGTGATTTACCCTCATTAATCATATGGTTGTTAAAACTTTCTGGCTGAGTTCAGCCGGCCCGTCTGACTGTGGCGGGCCTTCTTTTTCTATCTGACCAGTAGTATGAAAGACAGTGTTAATGATTTTTTATTATTTATTTAGAGGTTTAATTCTACTTTGACTTGATTGTTAATAAGGTTTTTCAATAAGAAGATAACTAATGCATTATGGATCCTTTTTTATGGCTACATTCAGTTTCTGTATATATCTCTCAATTATCGTCTTTTCATCACTTGTCATAGGCACTTCCTCCATATAACGTTTTACGGACGAGTTGCTTTTAATAAGTAAGCTTTTTGCACTATTTTTGGGAAGGTTGAAGTCGTATCCGGTACAAGTCATACGATGCGGGCAATTACTCCAGAAAGAATTTGTGCAATAAGAATCACCCAAATCATATTACATTGCCGGACTTGTAAGACTGAAGGTGTCAGGGGCATGGTCAATAAATACGCTAATCATATGTGATATTCGATCAACCCCAACTTCCGGATAATCGCTGGCGCTGCGCATCAGGTAGATTGAGTGTGTGGAAAGGCTGACCATATCACCAAGGTTGAGCCGCTTTTCCTCATAGTTCTGCGCCGGGTTCTGAAATGCCATTTATCCTTCCTTTATCAGCTTCTTGACGTAGATTTTAGCCTTCCGTGGCCTGTGACGCCTGCTCTTATCCCAGAATTACTGCGATTACTGCAGTCAGAATATGCAGCACGACTGGCAGCAGGAGACCGCCACAATGCCAGAGATCGCTACAGAAAAGGCTGAGCTGTGAGTAAATTTTCCTGACGTTATTTCCTTGAGGCGGGCGAGCAGTGCGCAGCCTGCCCCTGAATGCCGCTTTAGCGGCATAGAGGCGCCAGAAGCAGCCACATATTGCACAAGAGCTGCATGGCGCCGGTAGCACGGCGAAGCCGGTTCCGTTTTGATAGGTTTCACCGCTCCCATCCCTTGCCCTTGTATCTAAGATTATGTGGTGATTAGCTACCACCACTGAAGCAGAGCGAGCCCGCCCTTGTCCTTAAGGTCATTAACAGACTGAACGTTGTTTAGCAGCATCAGGCCCTCCGCTTCACCTTTCACGCCAGCACATCAGGTTGAACGGTTACCGGGAGCTCGACTCCGTATGTACAAGGCAAACAGGCGTGACGGTTTATGTGAGAGGAGCGAAACTATGTTTCCAGTGGGTGTAGACGTAAGCAAAAGCACGCTTGATCTGTGCATGCTTTATGACGGTATCAAAGGTCGCATCAAAACGCGCAATATCCGGAATGATCGGAGCGCAACAGATAACATAATTCGCTGGCTCAGGCTCCAGCACTGCGGTCCGCAGGACGTTCATTTGGTTATGGAAGCAACCGGTGTTTATCACGAGCGGCTGGCCACTGACTTATATGACGCAGGTTTCTGTGTGTCACTGGCTAACCCTCACCGTAGCAGAGAATTTGCCCGCGGCATGGGGATCATGACGAAAACGGACAAAGTCGATGCATACATGCTGGCCTGTTACGCACTCCTGAAAAAGCCACATCGCTGGAAGCCGCCGGCACCTGAAATCAGACATCTCAGTGCGCTCTTACGTCGCAGGGATGTGCTGCTGGGCGATGCCGTGCGTGAGGAGAATCGCCTGGAAAAATACCTGTCAACCTATACGCCTGCAGATGTCATCAGTTCCTGCATGCGCATGGCGCATCTGCTTCGTGAAGAGGTAGACAGCATCGAGCGACAAATCAAAGCGCACATCCAGGCTTGTCCTGACCTGAAGCGGGATTTCAGCCTGCTGACATCGATTAAGTCTGTCGGGCCGCAGCTGGGAATGCACATGCTGGTCGTGCTGCGCAGCTATAATATTGAGTCAGCTGAACAGGCTGCAGCTTTTCTGGGGGTGGTGCCTGTGGAGAAGCGTTCAGGCACGTCGGTACGCAATCGCTCCCGCATGTCGAAAATAGGCCCTCCTCAGTTAAGAGCAAAGCTTTATATGTCAGCCCTTTGCGGAAAAATTCACAATAAGCGGATGCGCAATATGTACAATGAGCTGTGCCTGCGAGGAAAGCCAAAAATGGTGGCCATTGGTGCCCTGATGAGAAAACTGGTGCACTGGTGTTACGGTGTACTGAAAACAGGTACCGCATTCTGTGACGAGATTTCAAATTCCCTGGTACATACCTGATGTCCGTCCAGATATTAAAGGCGTAGTTCATAGAACAGACACTATGAACAAGGCAAAGTCCGCTAAGAGCGAAAAGCGGACATTAAGCGATTACATCCTCCCGTGATTAACGCTCGGTTGTATTACAGAACTGGTTTGCAAAAAAGAATATGCAACGGGGGTGATATATATTCTTTTTCGAATATATAGTTGATCGCCAGTCTGTACGTAGCGATACTACCTGTTGCTTCATACACAGGAGTTGTCATGGTTCACCTAAACCCCCTTCAGCTTTTCAAAGCGTTGTCTGATGAAACCCGACTCAGTCTGGTGCTGCTACTGCGGGAAAAGGGGGAGCTTTGCGTCTGTGAACTCACATCCATTCTCAGGGAAGCCCAGCCAAAAATTTCCCGTCATCTTGCGTTGCTCAGAGACAGCGGCCTGCTTATCGACCGGCGTGATGGCAAATGGATTCATTACCGGCTGTCACCTCACATGCCTGCCTGGGCGGCAGCCGTCATTGAACAGGCTTATCTGTGTCAGCGGGATGACATTCTGCACCTCAGCCAGCAGGCTGAGCGGGACAACGCAATGACTAACGGTAAACCTGTCTGCATTTAAAAATTTGACCATACATATATGCTTTTACGTATATGTATTCATTGGGTCGTTGTGCCAGTTCTGACAGGCGCAGTTTTGAAGGAGGGTATATGTTTCTGGCGGGTGCAATTTTTATTTTGACGCTGGTGCTGGTTATCTGGCAGCCGAAAGGGCTCAGTATTGGCTGGAGTGCCCTTATCGGGGCTGCGCTGGCGCTGCTGACCGGCGTAGTGCATATCGGGGATATTCCGGCCGTCTGGCAGATTGTCTGGAACGCCACGGCCACGTTTATTGCGGTCATCATCATCAGCCTGCTGTTAGATGAGTCAGGATTTTTTGAGTGGGCGGCACTGCACGTTTCCCGCTGGGGAGGCGGCAGGGGCAGGCTGCTGTTCACGTATATTGTTCTGCTGGGTGCGGCGGTGGCGGCGCTGTTCGCTAATGACGGCGCGGCACTTATCCTGACGCCCATTGTTATCGCCATGCTGCTGGCGCTGGGCTTCAGCCCCGGGGCCACGCTGGCATTTGTGATGGCGGCTGGCTTTATCGCGGACACGTCCAGCCTGCCGCTCATCGTGTCGAACCTGGTCAACATCGTGACGGCGGATTTCTTTAAGCTGGGCTTCAGTGAGTATGCGTCAGTCATGGTGCCGGTGAATATTGCCTCCGTGGCGGCCACGCTTGTGATGCTGCATCTGTTTTTTCGCAAAGACATTCCGGCAACCTATGACCTGGTTAAGCTGAAAACGCCACGGGAAGCTATCCGTGACATGCGCACTTTTAAAACCGGGTGGCTGGTGCTGCTCCTGCTTCTGGCCGGCTTTTTTGGTCTGGAGCCGCTGGGCGTGCCGGTCAGTCTGGTCGCGGCGGTAGCCGCATTTATTCTCTGGCTGGTTGCGCGGAAAGGACACGCTATTGATACCCGGAAGGTGCTGAAGGGCGCGCCCTGGCAGATAGTCATCTTCTCGCTGGGCATGTATCTCGTTGTGTATGGCCTGCGCAACGCCGGACTTACGGATTATCTCTCTGCCATCCTGAACCGCTTTGCGGAGCACGGCGTCTGGGGTGCCACGCTGGGCACCGGTTTTCTGACGGCCTTCCTGTCATCGGTCATGAACAACATGCCTACCGTACTGGTTGGCGCGCTTTCCATTGACGGCAGTACCGCTCAGGGAGTGGTAAAGGAGGCGATGGTTTACGCCAACATCATCGGCTGCGATCTCGGTCCGAAAATCACCCCAATCGGCAGCCTGGCAACCCTGCTGTGGCTGCACGTTCTGGCGCAGAAAAACATCACCATCAGCTGGGGCTATTACTTTCGCGTGGGCATCGTAATGACCCTGCCGGTGCTTTTTGTGACGCTGGCGGCGCTGGTCCTGCGCCTGTCTGTTTAACCTTAACCCCGGGGCTGCGTCTGCGCAGCACCGTAACGGAGTACCGTTTATGACTGATATCACCATTTATCACAACCCGGCTTGCGGGACGTCCCGTAATACCCTGGCGCTTATCCGCAACAGTGGCGTGGAGCCTTCAGTGATTATGTATCTGGAGACGCCGCCGACGCGCGACGAGCTGCAAAAACTGATTGCGGATATGGGGATTAGCGTGCGCGCGTTGCTGCGCAAAAATACAGAGCCCTATGAGCAGCTGGGTCTGGCAGAGGACCGGTTCAGCGATGAAGAACTGCTGGATGCCATGCTGGCTCACCCCATCCTCATTAACCGTCCGGTAGTTGTGACGCCTCTCGGCACAAAGCTCTGTCGTCCGTCTGAAGCGGTTCTGGACATTCTGCCAGATCCGCAGCAGGGGCCTTTTACAAAAGAAGATGGCGAGCAGGTTATTGATGAGCACGGAAACCGTATCAGCCGCTGACCCCTGAGCATGCGCCTGACTGGACGGGACATACAAAAACAAAAGCCGGCAAAATGCCGGCTTTTTTCATATGCTGCGCTGGTTGACCCGCTCTGAAAGCTGCGCGGCGCTTTCTTTCCTTTCGCTGTAGCGATCGGTCAGATATTCACTCCGGCCGCGCGTCAGGAGGGTGAATTTCATCAGCTCCTCCATCACGTCAACGATGCGGTCGTAATACGGGGAAGGCTTCATGCGGCCGTCCTCCTCAAACTCGGCCCAGGCTTTTGCTACGGATGACTGGTTCGGGATGGTAATCATGCGCATCCAGCGGCCGAGGATGCGCATCTGGTTGACGGCATTAAACGACTGCGAGCCGCCGCTCACCTGCATGACGGCGAGAGTTTTTCCCTGCGACGGGCGAACCGCGCCGGACGTCAGGGGTATCCAGTCAATCTGCGCCTTCATGATGCCGGTCATGGCGCCGTGACGCTCAGGCGAGCACCAGACCATACCTTCTGACCAGAGAACCAGCTCACGCAGCTCGACAACTTTTGGGTGCGTCTCCGGGGCATCGTCAGGCAGCGGCAGGCCGGACGGGTTAAAAATTTTAACCTCTGCGCCCATCGCCGTCAGGAGCCGGGCGGCTTCCTCCGTCGCCAGCCGGCTGTAAGAGCGTTCTCGCAGCGAGCCGTAGAGCATCAGAATGCGAGGCGGGTGCGCCACTTCTGTGGCATGCAGTTTCTCTTCCGTCAGCGGCATGTCCAGAAGCGCGGGGTCAATGTTTTTCAGGGTATTGTTGATGTTGTTCACAATGAGGTCTCTTCGTGAGTCGTCGCGGGTGACAGGCCGCAGCTGCCGCCTGCGCAGCATTCTTCTGTCAAAAAGGCCATCAGCTGCTCAAGCTGCGCATAACACGGTCTGCAGAACAGAGTACGGCTCTGCCTTTCCTGGTTGATCAGGCCGGCGGATATCAGCGCAGAAAGATGATGGCTGAGCGTGGAGGCCGGAATGCCGAGGCGCTTCTGCAGTTCGCCGACCGGCAGGCCATTATGGCCCGCCTTAACCAGTTCCCGATAAATGCCCAGGCGCGTCGGGTGTCCTAATTCACGGAGTGCATTTGCTGCAGTATTTAAATCCATACTTCCTCCATAACTGTATTTCCAGAATAATGGAAATATATTTATGGAGTCAAACGGGCAAAATCTTTTTATTTGAGTAATTGTTAAAGCTGAACGTCTGTTTCTGGCATAACACGGATGCATGCGCAGGACAGCGTTCACTATGAGTGAAAAGAGAACATTGCCCGTCATCCGACGGGCAACACATTAAGCAGCTATTTACGCAATAAACGCAGGCCGTTTGCCACAACAAGCAGGCTTGCGCCCACGTCCGCAAACACGGCCATCCACATTGTGCCCATGCCTGCGATTGTCAGAGCCAGGAATACTGCCTTTATTCCAATTGCCATGACAATATTCTGAACCAGAACGTTGTAGGTCTGTCGGGATAGCCGGACAAAGGCAGGTATTTTCCGCAGGTCATCATCCATCAGCGCCACGTCGGCGGTTTCAATTGCAGTATCGGTTCCCATTGCGCCCATAGCGAAGCCAATATCCGCACGGGCCAGCGCCGGGGCATCATTGATGCCATCTCCGACCATGCCCGTAGTGCCCTGAGCAGCAAACGACTCTACAGCGCGGAGTTTGTCTTCCGGCAGCTGGTCGCCCCGGGCTTCATCTATACCGACCTGACTGGCGATCGCGCTGGCGGTGTGCGCATTGTCTCCCGTAAGCATGACCGTACTGACGCCGAGGCTGTGCAGCGCTTTTATCGCCTCCCGGCTGCTTTCTTTAACCGTATCAGCCACAGCAAACAGCCCGAGCACCTGCATTTTATCACTGAGTAAGACAACGGTTTTCCCCTGTGTTTCCAGCCGGGCAAGTGCCTCTTTTACAGCGGGCGGGCAGGCTAACGTTTCTTCCGTCAGCCTCAGGTTTCCAAGGTTGTAAGTTTTTCCGTTGATCACTCCTCGGACGCCGCGCCCGGCCAGAGCTTCAAAACTGTCCACGGTATAACGTTGTGTACCTTTTGCCGCCGCCGCCACGGCCTGCGATACCGGGTGATCGGAATAACCCGCCAGGCTGGCAGCCAGCGCACGCCCTTCGCTTTCCGTGACACCGGCATAAATCACCACATCTGTCTGTACCGGCTTCCCGTGAGTAAGCGTACCGGTCTTGTCGAGCGCCAGCCATTTAAGCCGGCGGCCTTCCTCCAGGTAAACACCGCCTTTAATCAGGATCCCTCTGCGAGCTGCAGACGTCAGACCGCTGACAATAGTCACCGGTGTGGAAATCACGAGCGCGCACGGACAGGCAATAACCAGCATGACCAGCGCCTTATAAATCCATTCCTGCCAGCTTCCTCCGCCAGTCAAAGGCGGAAGAACCGCAACCGCAACCGCAATGATAAATACGACGGGCGTATAGATACGTGAAAAGCGGTCGACAAAGCGTTGTGTGGGGGCTTTTGCTCCCTGAGCTTCCTCTACGGCATGAATGATTCGCGCCAGCGTGGTGTTCCCGGCAGCAGCCGTCACCCGATATTCAAAGCCGCCCGAGCCGTTAACCGTGCCGGCAAATACAGGATCGCCTTCACCTTTATCTACCGGCAGACTTTCTCCGGTAATGGGTGCCTGATTAATGGCGGTGCGGCCCCGGGTTACAATGCCATCCAGCGCAATACGCTCGCCGGGCCTGACCCTGACCACGCTGTCCAGAGAAACAGATTTTGCATCAGTTTCTTTCCAGGAACCGTCCTGCTGCTGAACCGTAGCCGTATCTGGCGTCAGCTTCATCAGGGAGCCTATAGCATTACGGGCGCGATCAAGAGACTTTGCCTCAATCAGCTCTGCTATCGTGAACAGCACCATCACCATAGCGGCTTCCGGCCACTGCCCGAGCGCCAGCGCACCGGTCACAGCAATACTCATCAGAGCATTGATGTTCAGATTGCCGTTACGCAGTGCTATCCAGCCTTTCTTGTAGGTAGTCAGGCCGCAGGCTGACACGGCAATCAGAGCCAGCGCAGCCTCGACCCACTCAGGCATGCCGACCCAGTGCATGGCCTCAGCGGCTATCGCCGCTGCGCCAGCCAGCGCCAGCGGCCACCAGGATTTTTTCTTTTCTTCCTTTACTGCATGCTGGCCACTGCTGTCAGGAAGTTCAGGTTCAAAGCCCAGTGAGCGAATGGCCACCAGAACCGGATCCAGCGCATCAGGAGTATGGACTACCGTCAGCACACGTTGCATCAGATTAAAGTCAAGCTCTTTGACCTCAGGCATGCCGTCCAGTTTTTTACGGATCAGGCCTTCTTCCACGGGACAGTCCATCTGCATAATCCGGATACTGGTACGCACCCCTTCAGCAGTAGTCTGCTGCGTCTGCAGCTCACTAAAAGTGACCGGGGACGGAGTACAGCAGGAAGCGGTCGTGCCTGATGGCTGACTGCCTGAACAAGAGCTCTTCTGACCAGCGGATTTTTCGCCCGTCAGTTGCGGATCAAATCCCAGCGAGCGTACAGCCTCAAGTACCGGTTCAAGAGCACGGGCCGCGTGAGTAACAGTAAGCGTCCGCTGCATAAGGTTAAATTCCAGATGTTTTACAGCAGACAGAGGCCCTAGTTTCTTACGGATCAGGGTCTCCTCTGTAGGACAGTCCATCTGCATAATGCGCAGGCGTGTCTGAATATCATTCCCGGCAGCATCTCTGGCTGAAGGGTTTATCGCTTCTGACGCGCAACAGCCAGTACCGCTGCAACATTCAGTGGCAGCGTCGTGTTCTGGCCTGCCTTCCTTCGCCGGAATATCGGAATTTACGACGTCCATATCTTTTACAGGCGAGTTTTTACCGGATGCGGTCGTTCCGCATTTACTGTTACTGCAGCAGTCACTCATGTTTTTATCCTGTTCATCGCTTATAGTGGCATTAAAGACCCTGAAGCAACTACAGGGTCAAGCATGAGTGAGGTGAAATATGAAAATTGGCGAACTCGCACGGCAGGCAGGGTGCCAGGTTGAAACCGTACGTTATTACGAACGGGAAGGATTATTACAGCCTGCAATACGCGACCAGACAAACAACTACCGGCATTATGACAGCACGCATCTGGAGCGACTGATGTTTATCCGTCGCTGCCGGGCGCTTGATATGACGCATGGTGAAATCCGGGTATTGCTGCAGGCGCGCAGTCAGCCAGATGCAGACTGCGGAACGGTGAACGCTCTGATAGATGAGCATCTTCATCATGTTCAGGCCCGGATTTGCGAGCTGAATATGCTGGAAAACCAGTTGAATGAGCTTCGGAGTCACTGCAACGCAAATCGGGCGACTCGCGACTGCGGCATTCTGCGTGAGCTGGAGCAGACTGAAGAGCCGGAATATGTGTCGCCAGTGATCACACCGGGCCACCTTGCAGGGAGCCATTCTCATTGATCTCTAAAAACTCCGCTCAAAAAAGCGTCTTAATCAAAAGTAAACGTCCGCTTTTGGCACAAAGCGGATATTGGCTTGAGAAGCACATACAGGCTGGCGAGCAGTGCGTAGCCAGCCCTTAAATGCCGCGAAGCGGCATGAAGGCGCCAGAAGCAGTTGCATATTGCACAAGAGCTGGACGGCGCTGGTAGCCCGGCGAAGCCGGTTCCGTTTTGATAGGTTTCACCAAACCCATCCCTTGCCCTGCTAAGCCAAACCTGCTAAACGCGATGTAAAGCCCCTGTGCGCCGTCGGAGTGGTCACGACAAGGCGTAGCCGCAGTCGGGGCGTATCTCCGCGTTAGCGGGCCGTCAGGGCCGCTTACGGGCGTGTTCTCCGGTGCTGAAGCGACAGTACTCACAGCGGCTTCAATTCCTAGTTACATCATCCATCTATAAAAGCGACTCCATCCCGGCCTCTGGCCGGGGCGGCGGCGCTTTTCAGGTGGGAGCCCCTCGATGCTGAAATGCGCACTGCGATCGTGATGTTATTTAATTAGCTTCTTATGATGACGGGCAATGCCCGTCGTTTTCGACGGGAGCTACTTTGAAGTACCGGCCCTTTGGGCAGGGCGGCGGGATCTGGTCAGTGGGGCAACCGGGCTTCAGGTACGGCTCCGGGATTTTGCCGGAGAGGGGCACGGGGTTTCAGGTTCGGCTCGGGTGGGGGTTAAATGAGAGTATTAATGAATGATGTAACTAATATGTATTGCCCGCCGCCTGTCGGCGGGAGCTACTTCAGGTTCTGAGCGGCGCGGACGCCTGCGGCCGCTGCAAGCGAAATCATTTAATTTATCTTCGCCAGATGTCTGCATGAAAACCTTATTTATTATTTTGATTATTCTTTCTGACGTAAGTCAGGACTGTATTGCGCGTAGTGCTGACTGTAATTGCAGGTAATTTTCTGATGTTGATTGCGGGTAACTGTGGGTAAAAAAGGCCGCAGTGATTTTGCGGCCACGATTCACTGATTGCCAGGAGAAATACCAGCGCAAAAGAGGGCGTTCAGTGCCCGGCACAAACGACTTCACCGCCAGTCAAGGCGGTTAAAATTGGGCGGGTATGTCAGTGAACTATATCAGGTACTTCAGGCAGCATGGGCTCATAGTCGAGCCCCAGCTCCAGCTGGCGCAGACATTTCCAGACCAGGCGATCAAAATCTTCCGGGGGAAGCGTTTTCCACTCGTGGACTGGACGCGTGCGCAGCAGCCTGGCCATCGCGTTACGCCTGTCATCAAGCGGCAGTTTACTCAGCCGTTTACGGCGCTTCTGCCTGGATGCTTTATCACGACGACTGATCAGCGTGGCCATGCGCATATTTTCATACCAGCGCCGGCGCGCGGCGCGAACTGAGGCGTGCGTGCCCGGTTCGATGATGCCGTCGGCTTCTGCAGCAAGACGTTCGTTGCGCTCAGCCAGAAATTTGTCCATATCGATGCCGCACAGCTGCCAGAACTGGTCGGTCAATACGATATGACGCGGCATGCAGTAACCGGTTACGGGGTCCATTTCAAGGTCCGGTCGCTCTATCAGGCCGTAACGCTCCCACTCTTCAAACAGGCGAGACAACCGGCTGGGTTCTACGCGCGTTTCCGGAATGACGTTGCCATTTTCGTCTTTCGGGCTCAGTTCATCGGCCAGCTTGCTGCCGTTAAAGGTGACAACAGAGGTGGCAAGATCCGCACGCTGGACACACAGCGGCCACATGGCGTCATACAGCGCCTGTTTTTCGGGACGAAAGTCACGTTTGCGCCCTGCGACGTCGCGCAGCTGCACAAAGTAGGGATGGCGGGATATGCGCTGACGCAGCGTCATTTTCCCTGTGCGCTTGTCCTTATTTACAAGGCGGCTCATGGCGTGGCCCATCTGACCCGGCAGGCGGCGATAGCCCTTCGGCGCGAACCATTCCGGATTAGAGCATTTGCAGGCAGTGGAATGATCGCCACGGTGGCGATTGTCAGGTCGGGAGAATGAATTGAGAGGTGTCTGCTTATGCATACCGCCCGGCGCTTATATTGCGCAGGCAGAGTATGCACAGTACGGATTGTCTTTTTCCGGGCATGAATCTATACTCCCCGCACAGGGCAATAATCCTGTGCAGTATAGTGTTGGGCCCCGTTAATCCTCATCCGTCGCCAAACTGAAGGGATTTTCGGGGTTTTTCTTTTCTGATTTGGTCCTGCCGCCTCAGATCCCTGCCGCTTTCCGGCGTGGCCAGCCATCAATTCTTAACTGTCCGTAATCTATCACTCAGAAACGCTTTCGGCAATAACGTGACCAGTCACAGCACTCCATTACTTCGTGCTTCCGCCTCAATCAGCTTTTCAAGCAACTCAGCCTGCGATATTCCCTTTAACTCACAAAGCTTAACCAGCGCCTCTTTCATCTCTGTATGGATAAAGAGACTGATGGCTCTGTGCGTTTCACGCTTTCGTGCCTTATAGGCGCGCGCGCGTTCCTTATCAGGAGTTGGCTGCTCTCTGTTACGGGTGCGTTTCTTTTCGGGAGCTGATGTTACTGAATCACGGGGGCTCATGCTCGTACCCTGCTGCAAAATAAGACTTTCCGCAGCATAGCATAAGCCAAATCAGTAATATGCCTTAATTGTGATACCTCACAGCCGCTGGCGAACGGGCTGATCCGGCGTTACGGACGGTTAACACGGTGGGTCAGTAAGACAGCCTGTACGCTGTACCTGCATCCCAGCGGGACTGCCAGTGCCGGAGGTAGCGATCAGCAAGCGCCGGCATATCTCCGATGACCAGCGCGTTTTCGCTGTTGTGCCGGGCACCTGAGCGGGTGTAGTTAAAACTGCCGGTTTCAACCATTCGTCCGTCAGCGACGATAAACTTGTCATGCAGGGCGGCGTACTGCCCGTTAAGACGAACCGGGATGTCGCGCGCTGCGAGCAGGTTAATGGCCGACTGGCTTATACGGTTCTGGTTCGCCTTTTCATCGAGCACCACGCGCACATTCACGCCGCGCGCTTTAGCTCTTATAAGGGCAGAGGCCACTTCAGGTGATGTAAAGCTGTAGCCGGCGAGCCGGATTTCCGTCTGTGCGCGATCAATGACATCGAGCACCAGCGCTACTGCGCTGCCTTCCGGGGAGAAGCCGACGCTGACGCCAGGCGCGTCCACGGCGTGAACTGCATCTGGCAGCAGCACCAGACTGCTTAACAGCAGTGGCAAAATAATGACCTTCATGGGGTTCTCCGGGGGTCGTGAGCGTGCGGGATTTTCAATCCTGGACGCGAGGGACCGGCCAACCGCAGGGCGGCAGGCCGTTTTTTCAGTCAGGCTTACCCGTCACCAGCACGTTCAGCAGGCCCATGTCAGAATATGCGTAGCGCAGCAGCTGCAGGCCGGCAAAAAACACCGCCGTGTTCAGAAAGGGCAGCAGCCACAGGCTCATGTTGTGCATGGCCATGCCGGCGAGCGGCGGCATGATAAGGGCGCTCACGCCCGTGGCCACAAACACGGACGTCAGGTTTCGCCCGCGCGTAAAGCGTCCTTTTTCCCGCCGCACCAGCTGCGGATGCAGCAGCAGGGTCACCGGCATCATGCCCGGACGGGCCTTCATCTCCCGGATGCGCGCCGTTTCGGCTTCCGCCAGGCGGTGCGTGGCTGAAAAATCCTTAATGAAGCCGTCAACCACGTTCTGTATGGCCTCACTGCAGCGGGGCTCGCCGCCTCCCTTACTCCAGCGGCGAAGCAGCGCGCCTTCTGCCCTTAACTCAGGCAGCCAGGCCATCAGCATCATCAGGGAAACGGCCACGGTGGCCGCAATAAGCAGTATTGTCATAGGGTCTACTCCAGCGTCTTTTGAGGTTTATGGCCAAACTCCGGCTCAGGTTCGCTGCGCTCGTGGCGCATCACGTTAACTTCATCGTTCATCATTGCGGTTCGGTCCTCACGCTCCGGCGACAGGTCGTAGTCGCGGTAATCAAAAGCCTCCTCTTCCTGCAGCTCTTCCAGCGCTGCTGCCAGCGCTGCCTCGCGCTCGCTTTCTCTGTCGTCCGGTGCGCTCCGCGCCTCTTCAGGCGCAACAGGCTCCGGCTCTTTCTCCTCCTGCCCCAGCGCGGCCTTAACGGCTTTCTCCAGCGCCTCGGCTTCGCGGCGGTCCAGCTCCTCCCCACCCGACGTCGCTGCTGCCGACGCGCCTCTGGCATCCGGACGTTCACTGTGGTCAGCAGAGAGCACGACAGGGCTTTCCGGGTTGTCCTTCATCAGCTGCAGCGCCTGCGCGACATCCGCGGCTTCCAGCACCTTTCCGTGCTTTTCCCCGCGCTGCAGCACGATGCGACTGCCGTCCGCTGCCCCTTCATAGTGGGCGGCTGAAAAGTCTACTTCCCCGGTGGAGGGGGATACCGGAACGTGCCAGTTTCCGCGCTGCCGGCCGTGCTCGTTGATAACCGGCCACAACATTTCCGGCGTTTTCCCGGCCATAAAGCGTGCGTCCACCGTCAGGTCCTGATCCACCCGGTCCGCCAGGCGCGTGCCTGATACCGGCAGGCTTTTGTCCCACGCCTGTATCTCCCGATCTGCCCGCACGTCTTCTGCCCGCATCAGCACGTCGTGCACCGTCTGGCGCCGCCCGCTTTTACTCTCCACCTTCGCTGCCCAGCCAGAAAGATTGTCGAAGTAGGTCTGAACGTGCTCCTTTGCCCTTGAGAGCTCTACGTATGTGCTGTCCAGCGCCGCCATGCGGCCTCTGGCGCCCTCTTCACCAAACAGGCCGATAAGGTACTTCACGGACGCGCCCTGCGAACTGTAGGTGGTGACGGCGTAGCCGTAGTCCATGTGGCGGTCGGCGTAGCGCGCGGCAGGATCGAATGACAGTTGCCGGTCGCCGGTATCGATGAGAATTTTTCCCTCCTCCGTAATGCCTGACACCACGGCCATGTCGCTGGCGCGCACGTTGCGGTCGCGGTCCGTTGCCGTCAGGCGAACTTTCTCACCGGTGCTGATTTCCCGCTCAACCTCTTTAAACACGGCAACATCCTCCTTGCGCAGCTCTGCGGGTCTGATCCAGCGGTCCGGCGCGCCATCAAGCCCCGCCATGCGCACCACGCCGCTTTCCTTATCCGTTTCCTCTACCCTGAAATACTGCTCGCCCCGGCGCACAACGTTGCCCTCCTGCGCCTCCCAGAACTTTTGCCGGCCCAGATCGGCATTGCTGTTGTTGACGCGTACCAGCAGCGGCACCGTGACGCCGTCACCCAGCGCCCCCTGTGCCTGCAGCCGGTTGTGCACCGCGCTGTTTATGGCCTCGCGGTCGGCGTTGAGTTCCGCCACGATGAGCGTATTGTCGCGCGCCTCCGGCGTCCGCCCGCTGTAGTCGTCTGCAATCATACCGATCAGGTCCGGACCCTCTTTGTCTGCCGGGGCCTGGCCCGGCCCGCTCGTCTCGTCAGCCACAGCCATCGTCTTGCCGTCCATCGCGCTGCTTTCAGGCACGTACGCGTCCGGCTGGCGCGGCACGCTCTGCGGGCTGGTATCTGCCGTGATGCGGACCGCCTCACGCACGTTGCCGGCAATAACCGCCTCCACGGCGGGCTTCAGCGCGGGGATCTGACGCACAATTTCCTTCATCACCGCCACGTCTGCGGCGCTGCGCTCAAGGGCCAGCGCAAACGGCGCGCCGGACTCCAGGGACTTCAGCTGGTCCTGGTCACCGCTCAGCACTGCACGGCCGCCGCCTTCGGCAATCACGTCCATCAGAGAGGCGAGCTGGGCGTTGCCGTTCATGGAGGACTCATCGATAACGAACACGGTGTTGCGGAAGTCGCGCGCCTGTCCGGCGGCCTGCCACTGGCTGCTTTCGCTCAGAAAACTGGCGATGGTCTGCGCCGGGATACCCGCGTCAGACAGCTCGCTGACGGCGCGGTGCGTGGGTGCCAGCCCGCGAATGTCCGGGGCGTTGTCTGCGGCGGCGAGTGCGGCTGCCACGGTGCGGAACTGCGTGGTTTTCCCCACCCCCGCATACCCCTGAATGGCGGTAAAGCGATCGCGGGTAGTCAGAATGAGGTTGCCCGCCTCGCGCTGGCCGTCCGTGAGCCCGGCGGCTTTCTCCTCACTCAGGCCGCCGGCCAGCAGGGGTTTTACGCTGTTTTTTCCTTCGGCAACGTGGCGCAGGATGGACACCTCATTCTCAAAGTTCTCGCGGGAGATGTACTTCCCGGCCGCGCCCTGCTCCCCGCTGAGTTCAAAAATCTCCCCGCGCTGCACCAGGCGTGACAGCTCCTCCTGCGCGCGCTCGGGCGTGATGCTGCGGTCGGTGTTAATCACCCCGGCCAGCGCCCGGACGCCCGTGAACGTCACGTCGGTGCCGGTGGCTTTCTCGATGGCCAGCCGCATCGCGCGCTCCGGCTGCGACATCTTCCGGGACTCCAGCTCCCGCAGGGCGTCCGTCAGCTCGCTTTCCCCGGCGAGCGATTTGATGCCCTGCGTCACGCTGACCACCGGGCGGTTTTCCTCCAGGCGGCGGCCGATGGTGGCCTCGTCCAGCGGGGTGAATGCAATCACGTCCGAGCCGCTGCGGCGCAGCATGTTTACGGTCGCGTCGTTCACCTCCTTGCCCGCCAGCACCGCCACCACGCGCCCCTCCGTGCGACGCGTGGCGCCAAAAGACTCGGCGTAGGCGTAGTCCGCGTAGAGCGGCGCGTTGCGGTCGAGCCTGACGCGCTCGCCCTTTGCGTTTTCCATCGTGATGGTGTCCTTAAACAGCCAGCGCCCCTCCTTCACGCCGGTGACGGTCAGCCGCTCCCCGCTGCCGGCCCGGCTGCCGAGATCGGCCGTGGCGCGCAGCTGCTCGCCCTCGCGCAGCTCCAGCTTTTTCTCCCGGTAAAGCCGGTAGTGGCTGTCGATGCTGCTGATGCTCACGCCCTGCGTCTGCCCCTTTTCGTCTTTCAGGGTCAGCAGGTTATGCCGCTCGCTGACGCCGGCGATGGTGAACACCGACTTCTGGCCCTGCCCCTCGTGATGCTCCAGCACCATGCCCGCGCGGTAGACGCTGCGGTCGTTGCGGTTGCTGGCGTCCAGCCACACCGGCACCCGCACCGTGGCTTCGCCCAGCACCCGGCCGAGCTGCCCCTCGTCGGCGAGGATTTCCCGGGTCCGGATCGTGAGCTGGTCGCGCGTGCGCGCGTTGCCCGCCTGCAGCGACACCTGCCGGCCCTGCGCTTTTTCCTGCGCGTAGTAGCGCGCCGCCACACTGAGCCGGTCCTCCACCGTGTCCTTCTGCACCATCGTCACGCGTACGTTTTCGGTCTTCGGTGAAGCGGTGAACTGTTTCACGCCCGCCGCGCTCAGCACTTCCGACGCAAAGCCTGCCGTGCGTCGGGCATGAGTATCGGTCACCAGCGTGGCGCCATCGTGCTGCGCCGCCGTCTTCAGCACGTCGTGCAGCCCGGAGGTGTTAAAGCGCTCGGCCTCCGCAACCAGCACCAGCGGGCGCGCCGGCAGCTCAGCGCTTTTCATCTCCTCCGCCGTCATAAGCTGTACGCCGGGCTTGTCGCCGAAGGTCGCCAGCTGGCGCTTGCGCGCGGCGCCGTCGGCGGCCACCACGACCAGCGGACGCCTGTTCTCGCTGGCCATTGCCATGATGCTGTTGTTGAGGTCGCTGATGAACTGCGTGCCGCCGCGCACGTCAATCAGCGACACCGCGCGATCGGCGTCGGCCACCTGCGCCAGCACGCCGCGCTCGCCCGCCGGCGCTGTGAGCCCGCCGCGCTTTTCCGCCAGCCCGGCGGCCAGCTGCGACAGGCGCGCCTCGTCGCGAACGTGGGCGGCTGTGGTGAACAGCGTCTGGTTTTTATCCACGGCGATAAGCTGGCCGTGACCGATGGCGCTGTCAATGGCCTTACGCGCCTGCCCGTAAACGCCCTCCCTGACGGGTACATGATTGAGCACGCTGGTCATCACGTCGTCATAAGTCACGCGCACGCTTTTCGACGACAGCCTCTCGATGGCCTCCCGCACAGCGCCGTCGAGCACCGAAGGCGTGGCGGCTTTCTCTTCCTGCCCGGCGCTTTCGGCTTCACGCTGCTGCTGGCGCTCCGCCAGCTCCTCCCTGAACGTCTCAACATCAAAGCCGGTATCCTCAAGCACCGACTGCCAGTGCTCGCGCAGCGTCTCCGGGTCTTCAAAGTGCTTGGCCTGGCGGGAATCGAGGGCGGCCATGCTTTTCTGCTTCGCCGTCGCGTTTTCGCCGACCAGATCGAGAATGTCCTGGCGGCGCGAAGAAAACGGCTTCACCGGCACGCCGGTGATGTCCCACTCCCCGCGCGGCCCGGTGTCCTCGGTCTGGTAGCCCGCAGGCTCAATGATGGACCGGTAGTGGCCACGGTAGAGCGCCCCGATGCTCACCTGCTCGTTCCAGACCACGTCGGTAAAGCCCTGCTTTCCGCTGATGTCGGTGGAAAGGGTTTTCCAGCCGTTTTGCGAGAGCGTGGCGTTGGCCACAACCGCATGCGTGTGCATCTGAGGTTCAAGGTTGCGGCTGGTGTCGTGCATGAAGGTCGCGATCACCAGGTTGCCGGTTTTCTCCATCTCGGTAATGCCGTCGGTCATGGTGCGCGTGGTGGCGAGTTTCTCAACTTCGTCCAGCGTGCGGCGCACCGCCTCCTTGTGTGCATCCACGAGAAAGGTGTCGCCGGTCACGAGCGCAAGCACCGAGGCGCTCTTGGGTGCGGAAAATGTCAGGTCGTAGCCCGGACGGTGTTTATTGACTCCACCCTCCATGCGGCGCATGTCGGTGCCGTCCGGTAGCTGGCCTTCCAGCACCGCGACGAAGGTGTCCCGGTTAACCGGGCCCTCAAGGCCCAGATTTTCCGCGCCCGTGCCGTACCACTCCGTGGACTGCTCGCCGAGGAAGTAATAGTTGTCTTCGTTGGTGTAGTAGGCGCCGGCCTTACCGGCGCTTTTGACTGCAGAGACTGACAGCATGATTCACCTCAGTTACGGTCCAGACCAAAATCCGTGCCGTTATGTTTAACCACGTCCATAACCTGCAGGCGCTGCTCTGCCTCCTGCTGTGCGGCCGGCGCAGGCACTGTGGTTTCTGGGGATGGGGATGCTTCCGCTACAGGAGGCGGCAGCGCCACTACGCGCCCGCCTGCTTCGGCAGCTGCCGCCTGAGCCGCTGGAGACGACGCCGTAGCGTTTTCAGCGGGAGCCGTTGCGCTCTGCGTACCTGCAGCGGCTCCGGTGTTGCCCGCGCTCTGTTCGTCTTCAGGTTTTGCAGCCGCTACAGCTGCGTCACCGAACAGCCGCCCGACAATCTGGCTGGCCTTGTTGTCGGCGGTTTCGCCCGCAAGCGTTGCCTCGATGTCCGGGTCAAACACGTCCTCGACGTCGCGTGGAATACGCCCTTCAGCAATTTCGCGGTAGGGTTTCCAGGGCAGCTTCATGCGCACCACCGGCCACTCGCCCGGCAGGGTGATGTAGCACTCGAGGTCGTTGAGGCTCTGCACGTCGGAATAGCTGACCAGGAACTCGTTAACCTCGTCTTTGGAGAACTGCACGCCGTCGCGGATGATGTCGATGCCGTAGCTGTACTGATCTTTGAACTTCTTGTGACGCTGTTCGCCGATTTCCTTCTGTACCCAGTCCGCAATCGAGCCGCTGGGGGCACGGTAAAAGACGCGGGTGTTCAGCAGGTCCCAGATAGATTTGGCCGCGTTGGTGCCGTAGGTTTCTTCCAGCTGCGGGAAGTTCTGCAGACCGACAACGGTACAGCCACCAAACTTACGGCCCTCGGCGCAGAACTCCGGCAGAATGGGCAGCTTGTGCAGGGACGGCAGCTCATCCAGAAAAATCCAGATGCGGCGGTTACGATCGGCTTTCAGGCCCAGAATGCCGGACATGGTCATATAGAGCCACGCGCTCAACAGTGGCTTCAGTGCATTGTGGTTCTGGCCGTCACTGGAGATGAAAATCCACGGATTATCGCCGCTCGCGTCTTCGGTGTGCAGCCAGTCGCGGATGCTGAACGGGCGGCGGACCTGCTCATCCAGCCCTTGCAGGTAGCGCAGCGAGCGAACGTAGGTGGTCAGAATGGTGCGGATGGTCATCGCGGTTTTCTCGATGCTGCCATCCACCAGATTTGCCGCGTCCGTGCCCTCAAGATACTGGCGCAGATCAGCCAGGCTGATGGACATCAGCTTTTTCAACAGCTCACCGATGCTGCGGTTTTTATCACGTCCCATCCGGCGGGAGGCAGCCACAAACATAGAACGGGCTGACAGCACCCAGAACGGATCGCTGCTGCCGCTGCTGTCAGGTAGTAATGAGGTAGAAAAGTTCTCAAAATCGCCCACCGTTTGGCACTCTTCCCACAGATCCCAGAACGGACAGCGTTTATCGAAAGGACAAAGGATCTTGTCCTTATCCTGCCTATAGAAGGTTGGGATAAAGTTATTCCCTTTGTCGTAGATAATGACGCGGTCGCCTCGCGCGCGAAGCTGGCGCAGCAGGTCGTTCAGCGCGGTACTTTTGCCCGAGCCGACGGTGCCGTGGAAGCCGAAGTTCTGCATTTCGGAGTCTTTAAGGATGTGCAGACCGCAAATGCTGAGCGGGGACATCACGTCGGCTTTTTTGAGCAGGCGGTTCACTACTGCAGGGCTTGTCGCCAGAATGCGGCCGCCGGTGAGCTCACTCTCGCGCTGCTTCGCGCCCTTACTCCCGAGAAACCAGGTAATGCCGAGAATGGCGGCAACAAAGCAGAATGTGGCAATGCCCCAGCCGTAAAATGCGGCGTCTTTAACGCTTTCGCCCATCTGCACGAAGTACGGATCGTTCATCACCTGCTGAGCAGTGTGTTTAAACGCCACCACTTCGCCGTTGGGTCGCTCAAAATGAAAGGTCCAGCCGCTTTTAGAATTACCGCCGGAGAATTTCGACAGCGGCATGACAAACCACTTAACCAGCCAGTAGGCGCTACCGTGAATGAACTCCTGCAGCGTAAGGCGCAGCAGCATCCAGCTGAAAAATACCAGTGCAGAAAACAGCACAACCCAGTAGGAGGCGATATTCATGATCTGCACAAACATGCCGATCATGTATTTCATCACCTGGCCGCCCTGGGTAAAGTCGCGGGCGTTGAGGCTCATTGAAAGTCCTTTATGTGGAAACAGAGACGGGCGCGCAGGGCTGCGGGCAGGCAAAAGCCAGACAGAAAGCTGCGCGGGGTTTACTTACGGTGCGAACGTGCCCGGATGGGCTGACGTGATGTTCCGCCTCCTCCGCCAGACGCAGGGCGCGTCAGGCTGTGCGGCGGGCGGTCTCAGCTGACTGAAACCTGAAACAATGGCTGATTAATCTGGTCTTCAACAAACCGCTGATCAGCGTCACTCAGCGCGCTAAAACGCGTGGAAAACCTTCGGATGTAGTTCATCAGGTTGGTCGTGTTGGTGAAAAACACCGGACACACCGTGCGAACTTCCTGCAGAACGGGCTGAATGATCGAAGTAAACGCATCGAGCTTTCCGATCTCTTTTAGGTCGTTTTCAATAAGCTCCTCATGCTCCGTCAGTGGGCAGACGGTTACGCCCGGGAAGGGATACAGGACGCGCAGCGTGTCCGAATATTCCCGTACTTTGCAGTCAAACGCGTCTTCCAGTGCCGGTAACCGGTTATTGCTACGCATAGGCGAAAGCAGCCTTTCAGGCTCTACGGTAGCGGCAGTATAGTATTCGGTCTGCTGTCGGATAATCCCGGCCGGATCGGCACGACGCCAGATAGCCGGTTCGCGTGCGGACGGCCTGTCGCCAGCGTTCACGGTCAGGCGGGGCTGACAGGATGCCGGTATCCAGTTTCTGGCCTCAGCCGGGGTTTTATCCCGGAAGGGGGTGTTGAAAACGCCGTTCCACAAGTGAATAACGTCCGTTACTGCATCGTCATCGCCGACAATGTGCATATGCACGCGGTGCACGGACACCTCACCCTGAACGGCCCAGCGGGTTATCACGGTTATGTCCGTCACGTCGGTGATGCTGCCAACTTACTGATTTAGTGTATGATGGTGTTTTTGAGGTGCTCCAGTGGCTTCTGTTTCTATCACCTGTCCCTCCTGTTCAGCTACTGACGGGGTGGTGCGTAACGGCAAAAGCACTGCCGGACATCAGCGCTATCTCTGCTCTCACTGCCGTAAAACATGGCAACTGCAGTTCACTTACACCGCCTCTCAACCCGGTACGCACCAGAAAATCATTGATATGGCCATGAATGGCGTTGGATGCCGGGCAACCGCCCGCAT